>NZ_JAAMNR010000094.1:0-206 GCF_011066115.1 Paenibacillus sp. EKM212P | reverse complement strand
ATTTCATTCACTTTGGCCTCGATCGCCGCAGATACCTCAGACTCATTTCTGAAGTCGGCCCGATCCAGCGTATACAGATCGCCCTCACCGACCGCGCGGTTCCAAGCTTCATATTCGCGCTCCGTAGGTCGGAAAATGATACGCAGTGCATCGTGATGGCTAACGATTTGATCCATCGCTGTGCGCAGGGCCGTTTCATCAAAACC
>NZ_JAAMNR010000093.1:0-208 GCF_011066115.1 Paenibacillus sp. EKM212P | reverse complement strand
TCGGAAGGTGCGGCTGGATCACCTCCTTTCTATGGAGAATCGTTTCCTGCAACGGAAACATTCAAATATGAAGCGTATGCTTCAAAAACTACTCACTCGTTGCTCAGTTTTGAGAGCTCAAACTCTCGAACGTTTGGTGGCGATAGCGGAGGGGTTCCACACGTACCCATCCCGAACACGACCGTTAAGCCCTCCAGCGCCGATGGTA
>NZ_JAAMNR010000092.1:0-210 GCF_011066115.1 Paenibacillus sp. EKM212P | reverse complement strand
AGATAGGTTGGGGGTGGAAGTGCAGTAATGCATGGAGCTGACCAATACTAATCGGTCGAGGGCTTATCCTAAAAAAAACGCAAATGAGTTTCGGATCCAGTTTTCAGGGTGTAACCTTGAAGGTAGAATTTGTACAGCAAATTCATGTTTGGTGGCGATAGCGGAGGGGTTCCACACGTACCCATCCCGAACACGACCGTTAAGCCCTCC
>NZ_JAAMNR010000091.1:0-211 GCF_011066115.1 Paenibacillus sp. EKM212P | reverse complement strand
TGTCGGTTTGCGGTACGGGCACCTTCTCCTGGCTAGAGGCTTTTCTTGGCAGTCTGAGATCATGACCTTCGCTACTACAATTTTCGCTCCCCATCACAGCCCAGCCTTAACGATGTGCGGATTTGCCTACACACCAGCCTCACTGCTTAGACGGACATCCATCAGTCCGCGTCACTACCCTACTGCGTCACCCCATCGCTCATAACGGATT
>NZ_JAAMNR010000090.1:0-212 GCF_011066115.1 Paenibacillus sp. EKM212P | reverse complement strand
TCCAGCTTCTACGACGAAGAATTGTCGAAGCTGCCAAGCAGCGGCAATGTGCCGATTGGCCAGGCGTGGCTGAACGCACGCTTCTACATTGTGGACAGCCAGTTGAATCCGGTGCCGATCGGCGTACTGGGCGAGCTGTGCATCGGCGGAGCCGGGGTAGCACGGGGATACTTGAACCGTGCGGACCTGACAGCCGAGAAATTCGTGGCCAA
>NZ_JAAMNR010000089.1:0-214 GCF_011066115.1 Paenibacillus sp. EKM212P | reverse complement strand
TCAACACTTACGTGTGAATGAAATTCAAGGCAGCTACCTTTATTTCACTTGTTTACACAAGATCAGCTTAAAGGAATGTTCTAAAACGCAATTTCGTTTCGGTATCCAGTTTTCAAGGTGCAATAATAATAAATCTTTTTTTGGTGGAGCCAAGCGGGATCGAACCGCTGACCTCCTGCTTGCAAGGCAGGCGCTCTCCCAGCTGAGCTATGGC
>NZ_JAAMNR010000088.1:0-215 GCF_011066115.1 Paenibacillus sp. EKM212P | reverse complement strand
TTACACAAGATCAGCTTAAAGGAATATTCTAAAACGCAATTTCGTTTCGGTATCCAGTTTTCAAGGTGCAAAGCTGTTTGATTATCAGTCAATTCCCAAAGAGTTAACGATTCTCATACAGTTTTAGATGAAATAGTAATTGGTGGAGCCAAGCGGGATCGAACCGCTGACCTCCTGCGTGCAAGGCAGGCGCTCTCCCAGCTGAGCTATGGCCC
>NZ_JAAMNR010000087.1:0-218 GCF_011066115.1 Paenibacillus sp. EKM212P | reverse complement strand
ATGGCCCGTTGGTCAAGGGGTTAAGACACCTCCCTTTCACGGAGGTAACAGGGGTTCGAATCCCCTACGGGTCATAAAAATATCATAAAAGGGCTTGCAATAAAAAGTTCATTATGGTATAATATGAGAAGTGCTTAATTGTGGAGGCTTAGCTCAGCTGGGAGAGCATCTGCCTTACAAGCAGAGGGTCGGGGGTTCGAGCCCCTCAGCCTCCACCA
>NZ_JAAMNR010000086.1:0-224 GCF_011066115.1 Paenibacillus sp. EKM212P | reverse complement strand
CGTGGAACCGCGGAGTGAAGGAAGGGAAGCTGTATGATCTGGAAGTGGCCGATTTCAAAGACGTGCCGATCGGTCCCACATTGGGTCAAGCTATAGAAGCCTGGGCCAGCACTATTCAGAGTAACATCCGACTGGATGAAGGACCTCTGCTGAAAGCGGGCCTGTTCCACTGCGCTGATGGGGACCATCTGCTACTGGCTATTCATCATATGGTGGTAGACGGC
>NZ_JAAMNR010000085.1:0-226 GCF_011066115.1 Paenibacillus sp. EKM212P | reverse complement strand
GGCACAATCACCATCGTGCCTCCGTTGTACAGCGTCCGCGCGATATCTCCCACGAACACGTCGAACGAGAAGCTTGCAAGCTGCAGCAGCCGCACCGGGAACTGATCCAACCGGTATTCCCGCCGGTAGCCCGCCGCCGTGTTCACCAGGCTGCGGTGCTCGATCATCACGCCCTTCGGCTTGCCCGTCGTTCCCGACGTGTAGATCACGTACGCCAGGTCCTCTG
>NZ_JAAMNR010000009.1:0-214091 GCF_011066115.1 Paenibacillus sp. EKM212P | reverse complement strand
AGATAAAATATCTCTTGTTTGATTTTGCGAACAAAATCGTTTTACTCACTCGTTGTTCAGTTTTCAAAGATCAAACACTTCTCTTTCGCCGCGTTTTTCAGCAGCTATAAGATCATATCATGTTCGTTTCAAAAATGCAAGGGTTATTTTTTTCTTTTTTTTAAGATCATTTCACCCAAGCTTTTCGCTTTTGAAACTGCTGTTTTGTTGTCAGCTCAAATAATATATCATAAATCCAAGCAACTTAGCAAGCACTTTTTTTCATTTTTTTATTTCATCATAAATCCACTCATCTTTCAGCTCATTTAAAATCAGTCGAGGGGCTAGTTGCCCCTTCATTAGCTGATGACTTCCTCTGGCTCAAATACCTCTGCAGGCCAGTGCAGTTCCACACCTTGGCGAAGAAGAACATTTTGAAAACATCCAAGATGCTCTGATGATCGGCTCACTTCAATGGGATATACTTCGTTGGAGACACAGTAAGCCGCTAGGCTTCCCGCTGATTCTCCTATATTCCATTCTGTAGGATGCAATCGATAGCAGCCATTGGCTATTTGGGTCATCCCTATATTTTTGCAGGCAGGAAGTAAATTGCGTACCCTCACCGGAATAAGTGAGCCCAATGGAATTTCATAGGGATAGTTAGGGATGTAGAATGTTCGCTGAGATACCGTAGTTGGATGAAGATCCAAATGATAGCTACCTACACCTACACTGTCTGTATATCGCTTAGGGCCCTCTTCTCCCCGAAGCTCACGACTTACATCAAACTCAGATATCATATAATTGGCCTGGATTCGGCGTGACTCGCGAATATAAGCCGTTTTAGCCAGACCGTCAGAAGTGCCGAGAATATCACCCCGTGGTCGAATTCCCGGATAGCCGAACCCTCCATCTAACCGGGGCGCTTCGGTTTGAAGCCAATATATTAATGAACGAGTCAACTCACGCGCTCCTTCTCGATGTTTTGCCTGCTCCTGAGCGGTGACACCGATCAATGGCCCTAGGTAATAATCATTTTGCGCCCAGTTTAAAAGAGTTACCTCACCATCATTTAGCGGTTTGCTCCATATCGAGGGATCTACAATACGACGATAATCCCATAAGGATACAATACCCTGATCGTTAGGAAACAATGTGAACTGTTTTAGTTTACTGGTATCATCCGCGTCAGTAGCAAACCAGCTCAAAATCGGAAAACGGGAAAAGGACGGAATATAATTTCTCCAGAAATCATATTGTTGCGGCCGCTCTATAATGAAGCTTTCCTGGGGAATATAGTCTACGGCAGCCACATGTGTGATAGATTGCATATCAAAAGGGTTAGCACACTCCAGTGCATGAGGTTCACCCGTAGCAGCCCGCGACTCCGCTCCACTCGTATGCTCCACGCCCGCCATCGGAAGGAGATCACCACACTCTGTCGCATCCAGATAAAACGTTCCGTGCAGCACTCTAAATCCACACTTATGATCAGCGCTATTCGAGGTACGGACAGTTACAGAAGTAATACAGTCCCCATCCGTCTGAACGGCAATAGGCACGGTGTGATAGTATACATGAACGCGCCCCGTATTCAAATAAGGAGCGAGCATATCTTCAAGCACCCGCAGAGCTACCCGTGGTTCATGAGCCAGACGGCTTACCCAACCGTTCCCAGGGTTGAGAATGGGATTATTTCGAGCTTCTTCGGTTAACGGATAGTTCTGACGGTAATAGTCACGTACACGATTACGGAACTCACGGTATGTTGCTGTGCAACCAAATTGTTCGATCCATCGATGCTCATCTGGAGGAACCGCCTGTGAAGTTAACTGCCCCCCTAACCAGTCCGTCTCCTCTGTCACGATGACTCTCATGCCAGCCTTCGCCGCCGCAAGAGCTGCCGATGTCCCCCCCAGACCTCCGCCAATCACAACAATGTCGGTATCAAGCCGTTTTTGCGTCATGGTTCGTTCCCCTTTCATTCTTGTACTAGGACTCGGTCATTTCGAAGGCAAGCCGTGCAGCGCCGATGATTCCAGCGCGATTGCCCAACAATGCCCGACTTACTTCCGTTTGAACTCCAAATTGGTGCAGATGCTTTTCCAGCATAGGCCACCAGACCTCTCCCGTGTCCGCTACTCCTCCGCCTACAATGATCCCCTCAGGATCAAGAGTCACCGAGATGTTAGCTAGAAGTACAGCTAAATCTGCGGTGTAATCATCCAGCACCTGCATTGCCTCCTGGTTACCGTGAACGGCCTCTTTCACAATCTCGTTTCCCGAGCGGTACAATTTACCGACGTGTTCCCTACCTCGACGTAACAGGGCGCTCCCCGATACATATTGCTCGGCGCACCCTTTTTTTCCGCAATTACAGGGGTGTCCTCCGGGGTATAGAATACTGTGCCCCCAATCACCGCCGCTCCAATAAGCCCCTCTGCACAAGAGGCCATTTTCCATATATGCACCTCCGACACCTGTTCCCAACGTGAGCATCACCAAGCGTCGCTTGCCTTTCCCCGCTCCCTGCCACGCTTCTCCAAGTAAAGCGGCGTTCGCATCATTATCAGCAACCGCTCGTAAAGCCAGTTTTTCTTTAGCCCACGTTACTAAGGATGTACCTTGCCAGCCAGGTAGGTTATCTGTGGCATACACAACTACGCCGCTCTCCACATTTACTCTGCCAGCAGTAGCAATGCCTAGAGCGCCTATATCTATATAGGCACCGATGCTGGTATCCCCAAAAGAACGCAACAGTCCGAGCACAGATTCTGACACCTGCGACAACACCCATTCACGTCCACGGGAAGCGTCCGTATCCAGCCGAATTTCATCAAGCACCGATCCGTCCCGTGCCACTATGGCGGCCTTCACCGATGTGCCCCCAATGTCGATTCCAATGACTCTGTTCACAGCAGCTACCACCACACCAACCTCCTTGTTGCCCTACATAAAAGCTTACTAGCTCTTTGTACAAACCTTCTATTAATAGCAATACTTGAAATAGCCATTCATAAGCACCACAAACACAAGTCATTGAACTGTCGGAGCACAAGTTTTCAATTCACAACTGAAAAATCTCAATAGCTTCGTTCAATAACGGCCCTCGCTGTTTTTTCCTTCATCTGTTTGGTGTGATTCGTATGCTTGCGAGCAAGCCCTTCGCAGATGAGGTCAATCACGAATAGTTGTGAGATTTTAGCGCCGATTGAACCACCTTCTATTGGAGCTTCCTTGCCTGCGGTCAGCAACACGATATCCGCAATGGAGGTAATGGGTGATTTCGCATAATTTGTAATTGCGATAACCGTTGCACCGTTTTGCTTGGCTTTATGCAGCATATCGTTCGTATCCAGCGTACTTCCTGATACACTGATACCGATAGCCACATCACCCGGGTTCATGGACACCGCCATCATCGACTGAATATGTCCGTCTGCCACAGCCTCGGCGCGACGCCCGATCCGTAAGAAACGGTTTTTAGCATCCTGCGCAGAAATTCCCGAAGCGCCCACACCGAAAAATTGAACATAGCCCGCTTGATCGAGACACGCAATCGCACGACCAAGCTCTGAATGGTCCAGCAGCCCCATACTGGAGTGCAAAATATCGAGCATGTTGTGATACACCGTACGCGTAATATCTTGCTCGTCATCTGGGTCGATGTTCTCCTCGCCCATATCACTTTTACGATAAGTCTGGTTTTGCGCCAGGGACAGTCGGAAATCCTGATAGCCTTTGAAACCAATCTTCCGGCAAAAGCGCATGACGGTCGTTTCACCTGTACCTGCAAAATCCGCCAGCTCTGTCACGGAGAAATATATGATGTCTGCGGGATGCTCCAGTACGCACAAGGCGACTTTCTGCTCCGATTTCGTTAATGAAGGATAATATGTGTTAATTCGGTCGTTCATCTCCATAGATGCATTTCACTGCCTTCCTTGCGGCATCGGCAAACCGCTGCGTAATCAATTGGGGTCTGGTAATCGCCGAGCCTACAACCACTGCATGTGCTCCCATTCGGAATGCTTCCTCAACCTGCGCCGGATCATAGATTTTGCCCTCTGCAATTAAAGGAACAGGAACCAGTTCTGACGCTCTCCGAACCAGCTCCAGATCAGGACCCTCAATCCGAGTAGAGTACGGTGTATACCCGGATAACGTGGTGGATACGCAGTCTGCGCCAAGAGAGGCCGCATGAAGCGCCTCCTCCAGTGTCGAAATGTCTGCCATGGAAGTAACTCCCTGCTCATGGGCATAATCTATGAGCCTCTTCAGCTTGCATCCCGCTGGGCGCGGTCGTAATGTGGCATCCAGCGCAATGATATCCGCGCCTGCCTCCACCAGTTCCTCCATTTCACGAAGGGTAGGCGTAATGTAAATATCAGAATCATCATAATCCCGCTTAATCAAGCCAATGACTGGTAGAGAAATCGCCTGTTTAATCGCACGTACATCCGATGCGCCATTGGCACGAATCGCTACAGCTCCACCTTGCTGTGCGGCAAGCGCCATTTTGACCATAGAATCTGCTCCATGCAACGGTTCGCCTGGCAGCGCCTGACAGGATACGATCAGTCCGTGCTGAACTTTGGATAACACACCTTCCATTCCCATAGGAATCACCCTCTCTTCTCGGCATGATGCCGTACGGTTAATCCGACTTCAAAGGTGCGGTTCCACGGCATGTAGCAATCTGTAATTTCCACGCGGCCTTCCGGCCCGTTCACATATTCATTGAGCGCCTGCTCCAGCCGTCCGTGAATAACCGCAGCTACCGAGCCTCTCGGTCCATCGAGCATAAACTTGGTAAAACCCATCTGCTCCACAATCCCGTTATTCATAGCCGTACGTACCACAGCGCAATAACAGGCATCCTCGGCGTAGCGCAGCGACAGAAAATCCAAATGTTCCTCCGTAGAGCCATAGTGGGTATACAGCATAGACTGGGCAATGACGGTGCCCAGCGTGTTAGAACTGGTATTCCAGCCTGCATAACCCGCCAGCTTAAAAAGCAGTCCTTTTTGCTTCAATAGTCTAATTAGCTTGAGATCTGCTCCGTTGGCGTAGCCCACATCAGCAACTGCAACATTTTGACCTGCATATTGCAGCATATAAGAACCGTACTCAACCAGCTCTACTACATTCCGATGTACATCATATCCGGTCATTGCACGCTGCTGGGATGAAGCTTCTGCCATCGTGTCACCGGGTGTGTTAGCCAACAAAATCAAATCAGCCTCCATTGCTGAGGAAGCTATTAGCCCACCTGCCGCCATAATCTGATATTTTAAGGTTTCGTAAAAATAGCGATCTTCAAAAAGCGGAACTACGAATGCCCCCTGCAAAGCAGACAATCGAGGATACACCAGTGGGACTACATTATTCATCTTGTTAACCCAACGAGCCAGCAACGTACAACCCACTTCATCTGCTCCCGGGTACATGTATACATTCAAATCCAGCCCAAGCTCAGAAATACGACTTCTTAGCCGCTGCTGATCCTTGGCGGTATAGCCGTAGGGAGCCGAATCATCCTGTGGGATGATCATAAAATCAATGATACCTTCTGCTACGAGATCCAGTGCAACTTCATTGGCCTCCAAATTCGCATGGCGACGCCCCAAGTAATCATCCAGTATTTCCATTGGCAAACGCTCGTTAATATCAACTAATTCAAGCAACTCTTCTGCGGTAGCGATCCCCAGTTCCTGACGATGCTCAATGAAGCCCTTTCTGAATATCTCACGACCCCAATCGGCATAGTAATCCGGTTCTTCATCAGCCAAAGAGTATTGCGGACAACGCATAATCAGTTGAAATGCATACAGAGTCAGTTGCGGATATAATTGCTTTAGCCTGCGAAGCCGATTCACTCTATCTCTGACCTGCTCGCTCGACATACCGTGTAGTCGAGAAGGTACGATTCCTCCGTACAGCAACGTATCCATCGCAACAATGGCTCCATCAGCAGTTGCTGCGCTTTCTTCGAGCCATGCCCATAGTCTGGTCGTATCGCCAGGGGTTTTCTTTTGCCCCATCCATTCCAATGGGGGCCGCTCCATTTCCAAGTCTGTGCCTTGTGCCAGTAAATAAGGAAATTGATAATTACAGGGCCGCTCATCCAGCGGTATAAAAAGTAATCGGGTGTTTGACTTCACCGTACATTCCACCTCTCCTGAAAATTACCGTTATCCTAACGGCAAATGATTATTTACAGGGCAGCTATGCTGCCTTGGTTTCTTAATCCATCGCAAACACTCACAAGATCAGCCGATATTTGCCTTGTTCATCCTGATCGACATAACCCCACTGCGCGGCAGCACGGATCGCCGGATTGCTACCCAGCCGAGCCTCCGCTTCTAAGCAAGCAGTGATACCGCGTCGCAGTTCTCCTGCGATTTCGTCCGTCAGAGGCGACGGCTCTTGCCCGTCAACTGCTTCGCTCGACGTGCTGCTCTCCCCCGACTGTGCATCGTCCTGTCGCTCGCTGCTGAGCGCAGCTGGACGCAGCACCTGCCACAGGCCCGCATCCAGCTCGGCACGTTCCAGCCACGGTGCAGCCTGGGACACGAACCCTGCGGCTAGATCATCGGCAGGCACGTTCCGCAGGACGCTCACCGCCTGAAGCAGCCGCTCAAAGTACATATCCAGCGCAGGGATATCGCGCATTTTCAAAGCAAGGTCCACGTCCTCATACGCGCTGCCGCCCAGTCGGCTGTTCCTGTTTTGACGACAGAAAAACATCAGTTCATCCGCACGCTCTCCCGCTAACTCCCGCGCAGCCCATTCCCAAGATAGCTCAGGCATATACCGTTCACTGTTCCACATGTAGTGGGACATCGTAATGAGCGTCACTTTGGAGCATTCCCACTGATTCATCGGGTTGGCCACCATACCGGTATGTCCGCAGTCCGGTAGCCCGGAATACCGTCCGCGTAGCGGATCAAGGAATAACCGATCATGGTCACAATCATTCACCGGGATGTTATCCCACAGCCACAGCTCATGCCCAAAGTATGCATGATTATCAACGGCGTGCTCGCGACTAATCTGTGGGGCAAAAACAAAGTACCCCGTCCAGAACACCTTAATCTCCGGATGCAGCCGCTCACGGAAATCCTTTTTGTATTCGGTATCCCAATATGACCAATATTCCGAAGGACAGACCGTCAGCGTAAATTCAGGCAGTCGTTCAGCCAGCCATGCATGCACCTTGTTCGTCAAAAAGACATGAGCGTGACCCGAGCGGCCCAGCAAATGTCGATTTTCCCCTTTGAGTACATAGTCAATGTCATCCATTAATACAGAAAAATGACGTACGCCAATCGCAATCACGGCCGCCAGCTTTTCCGTCAATTTGAGGAAATCTTCATCGCTGCCAAAGCTCAGGTCGTTCCCTGGGCTGATACAATAATGAAAATCAACCTCATGCCGTTCGCAGGCTTCCTTTAATTCGCGGATCTGGTCAAACGTATCCTCAGGGTACGGTTCTCTCCATAGCTCACGATGATATGGATCATCCTTGGGGGCATACATGAACGTGTTCATCCGATGCGCAGCCATAAAACGGACGGCATCCAGCCGATCCGCGAAACTCCACGGTTTCCCATAGAAGCCCTCAATAATTCCTCGGACCGGAAAGGAAGGATCATCCCGAATAGACATCACCGGCAGAGTACATCGCTCCTGTTCCACCTGAAGCAGGAGATGCAGGGCATCCATACCGTATTTGAGCCCTCTTTTATTGGAAGCGTGGATTTCAATCCGCCCGTCCTTCTGAATGTCCAACCGATATCCGTCTGCAGCAAGTGTTCCGTCATATTCGAGCACCAACTGTACGCTTCCCCGTGTTTCAGTCGGTACACCCGGTCCTGGAGGTACAATGAGCTTGATCGGTCCCTCAGGGTCCAGCACACCTTCATACTCCTGATTCATTGCAAAGCGAGAGGACAGTTCACAGATCAGTCGCGGTTCGGAGATAACCAGCCTTTCCCCGCTGTCATACACATCACGAAAATAATATTGTATCTCCTGCCGTGATAGCCCTTCACCTGAATGAGGCCCCATTCCTTTGGACAATTTCATCGCAATCGTCTCCTTCCCTTCACAGGCTCTTCGTAGCCGTGACTACTGGCTTATCCTTTTACCGCTCCCGCCAGACCTTCCATATAGTAGCGCTGCGTAAACAGGAACAATATAATGATCGGCAGTACCGAAATCATTGTGCCTGCAGCAATCCAGCCGAAGTTATAGGCAAATTGACCGTTGAGATACGTGAGCGCAGCTGCCAGCGGATATAGCTCCGTATCGTTCAAAATAACGATAGGCCACAGAAAGCTGTTCCAGAACGACATCGCCTCCAATAGAGAGATTACAGCCAGCGCTGGCTTGACCAGCGGAAGCACCAGCTGCCACCAAATTCGGAACTCCGAAGCGCCGTCCATTTTACCGGAATCACGCACATCGGTAGGAATATGAATAAACGTCTGTCGCATTAGAAAGATGTTGAAAACGGAGACTGCCCCAGGCAACACCACACCCAAATAGGTATTGCCTAGATGAAGCCCTTGAATGGTCAGATAATGCACAATAAATGCGGTGTAGGAAGGAATAATCATCGTGGCAATCAGCAGCGTAAACACCAGATTTTTACCCTTAAAACGAAATACAGCCAAGGGATATCCTGTCAGACTGGCGAGCACCACATTGAGCACAACGCCCAACACCGTAATGATGACCGTATTCAGCATATACTTTGGAAAATTCATGAACTGCCACACCTGAACGTAGTTGTCGAAATCAATAAAGGTCGGAAAAATAGCGGGTGGCGTTGAAAAAATGTTGCGGCCTGGCATGAGGGATACGCTGAGCAGCCATAGGAACGGTCCCATTAAAAAGAGGGCGAGTAGCACTAGAAGCACGTAGATGACCGTCATTCTCAGTATTCGAGCAAGACTGCGCATGATGCGGCTGCTTTCCTTTTTAGGAAGAGATGAGCGTAGCATTTTGTCATCCTTTAGATTCATCAATAGGGATTGACACCGCCTTTCCTATTGAATCGGAATACGATAATACTAAGTACGGCAATCATTGCACCGACAATTAAGCCAAGCGCGGAAGCATATCCAAAATTAAACTGCTCCATGCCCTTTTGAAAAATATACAAGCTGGATGTCAACGTGGCCGTTCCCGGCCCACCCTTGGTTAGTACATACACTTCATCAAATACGCGAATAGCTGACATGAGCGATATAAGGGTACAGAACAGAACGTAGGGTCTCAGCAGCGGAAGAGTAATATGGACAATCAGACGCCATCGGCTTGCTCCGTCGACTCTAGCGGCTTCGTACAGATCTTGGGGAATATTTTGTAATCCAGCCAGATAGAGCATCATATAATACCCGAGTCCCTTCCACATTGTGATGAACATTAGTACATACAAAGCCAAGTTGCTGTCCGATAACCAGTGTATGTCTTTGCTAATCAAGCCGACCTGCATGAGCAAGTAGTTCACTATGCTGTTTTTGCCCAACAGCCAGCTCCAAATTAAGGCTACCGCTACCATCGAAGTCACAACAGGGATGTAGTAGGTCGTACGAAATATTTTAATTCCCGGGATACGGCTATTCACAAGCACAGCCATCAGGATGGAGAAAGTTTGAAGAAAGGGGACAATAAGCACGTACAACAATGAGTTCCAAATCGAAATAAGAAAGTTACGGTCCTTAAACGCCGCCTCAAAATTATCCAAGCCGACAAAATGGGTGTCTGATATGACAGAGTAGTCCGTCAATGCCAGCGGAATGCTGTAAATAATAGGCCAAAATACAAAGACGGCAAGCAATAACAGTCCCGGCGTCATAAAGGCCCAGGCCGTAAAGGACTCCGACCTCAACCATTTGATCATGCTGCATCACCACCTGATTTTGATAAATGAACAGGGGAGTATTCACTTACTCCCCTGTCAAACCTATTGCTTTAAAATATCGTTTACTTCCTGCTCCAGAGCAGTAAGCGTCTGCTTCGTATCCGTGCCGTTCAATACCATATTTTGTAAAGCTCGCGCAATGGCACTGTTCACATCTTTGGCATTAGGCACACCGACCATATAATCTGTCGCCTTATCCAAGCTTTGCGCGGATACTACCTTGGCTTGTGCTTCTAATGATTTGTCAGACTGAGTAAAATATGGATCTTTAATGGAGTCTTTCGTGGAAGGTAGTGTATTCGCCGCTTTAGAAAAAGCTGTTTGACTCTCTGCGTTTGTCAAGAAAACGGCAAATTTCACTGCTTCGTCCACATGTGCAGACTTAGCAGGTACGACCAGGTCCATGGAGTTGGAGAGCCGCACATCGGCTTTGCCGGTTGGGACAGGGACAGCAATTGTGTTCTTATAAACATCCGGCGCTGCCGTTTTGATAAAATTGATGAACGTCGGGCCTGCCAGCTCGAAAGCAACCTGCTCGCCGGCATAATATTTCACTTGTTGTGAGAATTCAGCGTCTTCCTTGAGTACAATGCCATCTTCCATCTGTTTTTTCAGATTATCAATCATAGTGACTGCTTCTGGTGTGTTGAACGCCGCTGCTGTCTTTTCTTTATTTAGGATAGGAATGCCGTCCACAGCGAAAAGCTTGGATACAAGCTGCTGAGCATAGCCTGCCTTGCCAATTTTTCTATTAATCTGACGGCCCCATTCAGACAATTCCTCCCGGGTTTTGGGCGGATGGGCAGGGTCCAATCCGGCAGCTTTGACCAGCTTTGTATTCATGTAAAGCACTTCTGTACCGGTATACCAGGGTAGCGCATAAGCTTTACCGTTAATAACTGTAGAATTATAAATACCCTCGAAATAAGCAGCCTTTTCCTCGGGCGACAAATGCTCATTCATATCAACAACAGCACCCTTGGAGCCCATTTGGCTAGCAAATTCTGTATTGAGATTGACTACATCTGGACTGCTGTTGCTAGCGATACTTGTCAACAGCTTATTGGTTACTGCGTCATAAGGGTAATCCTTCCAGTCAATTTTGACATTGGGGTTCTTCTGCTCATAATCGGCAATCACCCGATTGAAATACGGGGTAAATGTAGGTTGTAGTGCAATGGTCCAAAATTGCAGTGTTACTTTCCCTCCGTCAACCTTTTCCGACTTTGATCCTCCACCACCGCAGCTGCTCAGCAGTACAACCAGCGCTAGCATAGATACAAGCAACCGTAACCTGCCTTTCGCTTTCTTTGTCACATGGTGACCCCCTTATTCTTAGTTGATTAAGGCAAATTATAGCAGAAATGCCGCTAAAGAAGGAACGTTTTTTCAATAAAATAAATTTAGAAGGAATAATTTTTCTTTTATTGGATACAAAAAAGACGTCTCTTCAGCAGAGACGCCATTTCCCTAAATCAACCCGCAAAGGGTTTAATCTATTAATAGTATGGGGCCATGAAAACGTACACCAGTACCCCGGTCAAGCTCACATATAGCCAAATCGGCATCGTCCAGCGTGCAATCTTACGATGTTTTGCTACCTGCATCGTCCATCCCCATACAACCGTGAACAGGGCCAGCGGTACAATAATCGCAGCCAGTATGCTATGCGAAATCAACAGCGTAAAGTAAATCGGCCGAAGGATACCCACCCCACCATATTTTGCAGTTTCCGGCGAAATGTAGTGAAAGGTCAGATAGGAAAATAAAAATAAAACGGTGCTGGCGAAGGCCAGTAAAACAAAGGTCTTATGAAGCTTAATGTTCTTTTTGAAAATAGCAACCAGTGCAGCCACCAGAAAAATAAATGTGAAGCTGTTAAAAATCGCATTCAGCCTTGGGAAAATAGTGAGATCAAAACTCACACTACCCTGGTATCCGATCGGCGAAAAGAACAGCAGCAAAATAATCACGTTGGCTATAATGGAAACGGTGATAATCAAGGCTGTAAAATTACGATTGCTCGTTGGAACGTACTGCTTGTCCTCACTCGCTTTATTCATCATGAGCGTCTCCTTCGTTAAATTCAGGTTTTCGTTACTGTTGTAGTCATAACCATAATATATTATATAGAACTCATGGACAGCCTGTGAAGTGACAACAGTATGAACAATTTCATAGCCATCTGTCAGAAAATATGCTTCAACATTTGAGAATAGCCCTTTACTTCCCTATATCAACGGTAGAATGCATTGATTTTACAAGCTTTATGCACACAAAAAACACCGGGAAGGTCTGATTACCCGCTCCGGTGTTGTATCGGTTATGCAATTAAGCAGCCTTGATGATCCATATTCATTGCTGCCATACGTCACTGTATTCCTGATGGCGCTTGAACAGAGCAAGCGCGTACGAGCAAGCAGGAATAACCTTTTTATGCTCATTCCTTGCCATATCAACCACTCGGTCGATAAGCTCCTTGCCGATTTTTTGACCCCGTAACTGCTCGGATACAAATGTATGGTCAATGACCAATGAGTGGTCATCTATGGATTTATAGCCTACTTCTGCAACTACCTGTCCATCATCCACCATGACTACTGCATGGTCCTCCTCGCGAATTTGTCTCATGAAACCAATCTCCTTTCTGACTGAAGAACATCCCGTTACAACTCCATGCTACGAATTTACTGCAATCACTTCATGCCGACGCAAGATATCCTTATCATTCCCCTATTTAGGAATCAGCGAAACATCACATACATAAAATAAGATCTATCGTCGACACTATATTTATTCCAATGAAGGCAAGGGAGGTGCTGCGTTGCGTACGGAATTAAAACCTGTCATCCCGTTTGAACCGGAACTGAGCGAAAAAGTACCTGTAGATGCAACAGGCCTTTGGCGTTACGAAATAAAATGGGACGGTACGAGAATTTTGACGTATCACGATCAGGGCAGCACGCGTCTGTTCAACCGCAAACAGCACGAACGAACGCTTTTATACCCGGAGCTTGCTCTCTTCCCCTCCTACTGTAAGGCTGATTCGGTCATATTGGACGGGGAAATGATCGCACTCGGTGCCGACGGTAAGCCATCGTTCCATGAAATTATGCGACGGGATCTGATTCGTCGGACGGATCGAATTCAGTCAGCCTATAAAGCTGTACCCGCTACTTACATGTTGTTTGATATTGTTTATCTGAACGGGGAGTGGGTTCATCTTAAACCGTTACAGGAAAGGCTTGAACTGCTGCATCAGATCATCATACCGAATGAACGGATTCAACTGGCTCCCGCTCATCCTGATGGACAAGCTCTATTTCAGGTCATGTGCAGCCAAGGAATGGAAGGCATTGTGTGTAAAAAGCTGGATAGTCCGTACACATTGGGCGGAAAGGACGGACGATGGCTCAAGGTCAAAAATTATGGCGATATCATTGCCGTTATCGGTGGCTATACCCTGAACGGAGGCATTATCAACGCTGTGTTGCTGGGCCAATATGATAAACAAGGAATGCTGCGCTATATCGGGCATGTGGGTACGGGTAAGCTGACTCGGGGAGATTGGCGTCAGCTTACCGAGCGCCTGCTGCCACATACCATATCGGAACGACCCTTTAGCAATAAACCGGATCGGCATCAAGATGCGTTTTGGGTGCAACCCATGTATACCGCCAAGGTTCAATATAGTGAGTGGCGGTGGCAAGAAGGACGTACCCTGCGTCAGCCCTCCATACAAGCCTTTGTGAATCAGGGCCTCGATCAGTGTATCGGTCCCTGGATATGACGTTTTACAGATATATTTTAAAAAAATGCGGAACAAAGTTTGTATAAATCATTGCAACCAGTGGTTAATTAAATTACAGTTAACTAATTAACTACATCGAGGTGGATCGCATGTTCTTTTTTTTGGACTCCGAAATTCGTCAACTGGCCTATAATCTCTTTCCAGGTGGCAATAAACCGATTGGTGTTTTGGTAGATTTATTTTCCATAACGTATGAAATACGTAAGAATATGGAAAAACGTTCACGTGAATTTGGTCTCTCCTACGGGCAATATATCGCGCTTTGTGTACTTTCAGCGCAAAGAGATGAAATGTCATCTCCTTCTGCTTTGGCTGATAAGATGGGTGTAAGCCGGGCAGCAATCAGTTCTATGGTTATTTCTCTCGAACAAGAGGGATTCATTAATAAATATGACGATCCCAATGACAAGCGGGGAGTGTTTGTGTCCCTGAACGATAAAGGAAGAAGTAAAATTCAACAGATGGATCCCTTTTTCGTAGGGCTGGCGTCACGTTTGATGTCAGACTTTAGTGAGTCGGAAATCTGTCAGTTCCAAACCTATTTGTCACGTGTACGTTCTGCGTTTGAAGATGTTAAAGGTTCGCGTCTAACCGACTCCAGAGAGGAGAGAGAAAAATGGTGCGAAGACTGAGACAAAAACTGTTCGTCAAACTTGCCCGCATATCGGATGGCAGAATGGTAGCTGCGTCCGATTTCAAACCTTCGCATTCTCCCAAAGTACATCGGAAAGAAAGGATCATCCCCACCTCTGTTGGTGACTCCAGGGTGATTGTATATGAACCTTCTCACCGGTCTGCTGATCCACTCCCTGTATTCGTTAATTTCCATGGCAGCGGTTTTGTAATGGGCAGCGCCGAAATGGATGATCCCTGGTGCCCGGTCATTGCTGAACGTGCGAATTGCGTCGTCGTTAATGTTGATTATCGCTTGGCCCCGGAACATAAATTCCCTATCCCGCTACAGGAAAGCTATGATGTGACCCAATGGTTGTACGAGCATCCTGATGTGCTTAACGTAGATCCTCAACGCATTGCGGTTGGGGGACACAGTGCGGGTGGCAATCTAGCGGCAGCGCTGTGTCTTATGGCCCGAGAGCGCAAGGAATTTCCGATTGTATATCAGGTACTGGATTACCCACCACTGGATATTGCTACAAATCCCAAATTGAAGCCCCAATTCGAGAAGGGGATTCCACCACGAGTAGCAAAAATCTTTAATGAAAGTTATCTGAACTCACCAGATGAGGCGCGAAATCCGTTAGTTTCCCCCATTTTTGCAGAATCACTACATAATCTCCCTCCTGCTCTGATCATAACCGCGGAGTTGGACTCCTTGGCTGACGAAGCCGAGTTGTATGCCAAACGGCTGATTAAAGCAGATGTCCCTGTGAAGTATAAAAAATACATGGGTGCCGCACATGCCTTTACCCATAGCGGCGATCTCGCTGTAGCTGAAAACGCCTGGCACCTGATGAGCGATCAGTTGAAATTGGCATTTGAATTCCGCATCGGGGACGTCCTGGCAGAACTGAAGAAATAAAAATAAGCCCCCTGCTCCCACTGCCATCATACAGTCGGGTTCAGGAGGCTTATTATTTATCATTACAAACTGTTAAAAGCGTCAGTCAATACAGGCACAATTTGCGATTTGCGCGATACAACGCCTTTTAGAACAGCCTTATTGTCGTCCAACTGAACATTATAGGCTTTCTCAACCGCTTGTGCTTGGCTTCCCAGGGCAATACCAATGGAATCACTGTTCACAATGTCTGTTACAACGAACAGGAACAGATCGAGATTTTTGGCCTCAATGGTTTGGGATAATGCAGCTTCTAGGTCAGCCTGACGCGATAGCACATCGTTGACGTCTACTGCGTTCACTTGAGCAATTTCCACTTTGCGACCATTCATCTGAAATTCTTTGGCATCCAGACTTACTAACTGTTCAATGGTATGACCACTCAAATCAGCTCCCGCTTTAAGCAAGTCAAATCCGTAACGATCTGCATCCACACCAGCAATTTCAGCCAGTTCACGAGCAGCAGCTACGTCTTGATCCGTGCAGGTTGGGGATTTGAACAACAGGGAATCGGAAATAATCGCGGACAACATTAGACCTGCGATTTCTTTCGGAATCGCTACACCATTTTCCTTGTAGAGCTTGTTCAAAATGGTGGCTGTGCAACCCACTGGCTCAGCGCGGAAGTATAACGGCTGGCTTGTTTCAAAGTTAGCGATCCGGTGATGGTCGATGACTTCAGTTACACGTACCTTGTCAATATCAGCGGCGCTTTGCTGGCGTTCATTATGATCGACCAGAATGACGTTGTCCGTTTCAGCAGAAACCTGCTCAACCAGACGTGGCGCGCTCACTTTGAAATAATCTAGTGCATACTGCGTTTCCCCGTTCACCTCGCCCAGACGAACCGGCTCTACGTCCGCGCCCAGTTTGGTTTTTAAGTCTGCATAAGCAATAGCTGAGCAAATGGTATCCGTATCCGGATTTTTATGCCCGAAAATCAATGTTTTTGCCAACATAATCGACTCCTTTGCCTTAGGCATTTTACATGATTGTGAAACCTCAACAATTCCAATGCAGATTATATCATTAAATCTCGCATTCTCCCATTCCCCTTCGATTGTTTTCAAAAATAATCTAGTAAATTCATAACATTTCCATGGAATCTATATGTGATGTTACCCTTATTTTTTCTAAAAATATAAAAAACATATAGTAATATATCCCACCAATATGGTAAGATATGCCTCAAAACTGGCAAGTTAGTCACCAGTGGTCAATTTTATTATTTTAGATATTAAGGGAGGCGTGAGAACAACGGCAGTGGCTTCAAATCCTAGTATGTAGACATATCATATTTTGATTGAAAAGAGGGAAATCTTTGAAAAAGCCGATCATTTTGAAAAAAATACCTGTCGTATCACTCGCTCTTGCCTTGACGGTAAGCTTGTCTCTGCCGTCTGTCAGTTCTGCTGCTACCGCAGATCTGCAACTCAACTCATTTTTGGAAGCTCAGCAAGCATTGACTATTGAGGCGGCTCCGGCCTTCATTTCGCCAGAGCTAAGCACAGACTCTTCCCGCCAGGTCAGAGTTATCGTACAGCTTGATGGTGAGCCCTTAGCCGTGGACAAATATGCGGCACGTACAGGCATCCAAGCTTTCACAGCTCAATCTGAGCAAAAAGCGGAATCCGCGATTGCCACCGAGCAAACTACGTTCGTGGACCAAGCCGCTGAGCATGGTATTTCTCTCCAAGTGAATTACCAGTACAACACGGTGCTTAACGGCTTGGAGGTCACACTGCCAGCCAATAAGATTCCAGAACTGGCTAAACTGCCAGGCGTAAAATCCATTCATGAAAACAAAACGTATTATTCCATCCCCGTACAGGATCCGCCAACACTTACAGCCAGTGAAGCCACTTATGATAACGCACCGCTGGACCAGATTGGTGTTCCTGAAGCCTGGGCCAAAGGATTGAATGGCGAGGGAATCAAGGTCGGGGTTATTGATACCGGTATCGATTATGAGCATCCGGATTTGAAAGAAGCCTATAAAGGCGGATATGACTCTTTTGAACAGGACAACGACCCTTACGAGGAACCGTTCCTTGAAAAAGAAAATGACCCATACGGCACAGGTTTTAGCGGAACGACACATGGTACTCACGTCTCCGGCACGATTGCCGGTAAAGCCGCAAATAAATCCTCGGATATTGTGCAAAAGGGTATTGCCTATAAATCGGACTTATACGTGTATAAAGTGCTTGGACGCAATACCAAGACGGGACGCTCCTCCGGTTCCTCCGCACAGGTCATTGATGGCATTGAACGCGCTGTCAAAGATGGTATGAACGTCATTAACCTGTCGCTGGGCTCGGATTCCGAAAAGGACCCGAATTCCCCGGATTCCATTGCTATTAATAATGCTGTACTTTCCGGCGTAGTCGCGGTCATAGCGAATGGTAATGCGGCACAGGAAGGCCCCTATTTTTATTCCATGGGTTCTCCCGCAACATCACAGCTGGCGATTTCCGTCGGTGCAGCTACTTCGCCGAGCAAAAGCTTCTCGGGTACAGCTTCGGTCACCCGTGACACCTATTGGGAGGCTAACGGTGAATTGAAAAAGACCGTAACTAATGATGCTTATGCACATTATGATTTTAATTTGATGGGCTGGGAAACAGGCAGAGAAGACTTTGCCTCCATTTTGGGAACTGCCCCTTATGATCTCGTATATGCGAATCTGGGACAACCTGATGATTTTGAAGGGAAAGACGTAGCAGGAAAAATCGTCCTCGTTTCACGCGGCAACTTGGCATTCGTGGATAAAATCGCAAATGCGAAAAAAAACGGTGCGAGGGCTGTTATCGTATTTAATGGGAATACGAAAGCGGGCGACATCACCAAAGCTGATTTAGGGGAAAGTATTTCAGGTCGCGATGACTACGTTAATTCCAATTTGGGTGACAGCTTTGACTTTATTCCAACCTTTGACATGAAAGGTAAGGAAGGCCGTGCACTGGCTAAACAAATCGTAGACAACGCTGGAGAAAAGTTCTCAGTTTCCTTTGGAGCAGACTATATTCGCACAGATAATGCAGGTAATACCATGGCCGATTTCAGCTCCCGCGGACCGAACGGAGATGAACTGCTCAGTATCAAACCGGACGTGAGCGCACCAGGTGTTGGCATTTTATCAACCTACCCTGCTTTCGCCAAGTTCTATCCAGATGCATCGTATGAGCAGGCTTACAAACGTAGCAACGGTACAAGTATGGCGTCTCCACATGTGGCTGGACTTGCTGTGCTGCTGAAGCAACAGCATCCAAACTGGACACCGTTTGATATCCGCGCTGCTCTGGCAAACACTTCGGTTACACTCTTTGATGAGGATAAAATCCAATATGATGTGTATTCCCAAGGTGCAGGCCTTGTAAACATCGCTAATGCGATTCAGACGCCAGCCCTGCTGGAAACCGTCGAAAAGATTACGATTCTCGACAAAAACTTTAATCGGCAGGAGGTTGTGAATTACAATCCTTCCGCCAGCTTCGGGGTGTTACGACCTGGTAGTGATGCGAAGCAGATTCAGCTTCAACTCAAAAATTTGTCGGCTAACACTGTGCAATATGAGGCCAGCACCGTTTTACATGATAATGTAACCTCTGATCCAACTAAGCCGATTGCTACACCTGACGTGAGCAACATTGCCGTTCAGTTGCAAGGTGTTGGCGCGAATGGAGCAATTTCGGCAGAACCGGGTAAATCTCAACCGTTCTTCCTGTCTGTACAACCAAATTCGGGTGCAGCCACAGGTGTATATGAAGGGGAAGTTATTCTGAAAAGCGCCGGACTACCAACCCTTCATCTGCCGTTCGTCGTTCATGTGGGCAAAGAAAATCCTACAACTGGCTTCGGCTTGCAGGACCTGAGTGTGACCAATCCGATTATTTACCCAAGTCGGACAGGTGCTCAGCGCTCAACAGATTTGGCTTTTCGCCTGACCACAGATAAAACCAACCAGATCGCGCTTTATGTATACGGCGTAGATGATAAATTGATCGGTCTGATTGATGGAATAACGACTTCCAAAGAACAAGGACCTAACGCTCGCCTCAAACAAGGCGCATATTCCTTTAAGGGTATTGACGGAAGTTACGTCGAATTAGATGACAATGGCAAGCCTGTGCTGGATGCTAACGGTCAGCCCGTTATTCAACACTTGAAAGATGGCGTGTACAAGCTGGAAGTCAGTTCTCCGGAACTGAATGAAAAGGGTGAAGTCGAACGCAATACCGATGGTCCTAAACTGTTCACCGCCACTAAAGCTATTCGTGTGGATAATAGCGCCGCATCCAGCGGTAGTGGTGGAGGCGGAGGTGGTGGAGGTGGCGGCAGAAGCAATACTACACCTTCTGCTACAACGAACACATCCACTCCCGTCCCTACATCTGCACCTTCACTTCAAAGCGTTGTGAAACAAGGACAGGCTGTTAAAACTATCACTACAGCCATTGCATTGAACAATAATATACAGTCGCTGACAATAACCGATGCAGATTTGCAGGCTGCCGTGACAGCAGCAGGTTCCAGCCCGACAGCTATTGTACTGTCGGCCACTAGCCAAGCAGGCCAAACGACGAAGGCATCGCTCACTTCCACACAACTGGTAACGTTGGGCAAGGCTTCAGCAGGAAGCAGCTTGATTGTAAGCAATACAGGCTCTTCTATGGCTTTGCCAGTATCCGCTCTGAAAAATGTTCCTGCTGGTGCAGGCATTGAAGTGGTAATCAGCAGCCAGACAGAGGCGAGCAGCACTTTTACAAGTAAGCTGAAAGGCTCCAATGTGATCGGCACCCCGGTAGGGTTTGAAGCTAATGTTGTCACTGGTGGCAAGAGTCAATCGCTCAAAGTTGCTCCAGGACAGTTTATTAGCAGATCCTTTACCGTACCTGGTCAAGTTGATTCCAATACAGCCGGTGTACTCTATACGGCAAATGAAAATGTCTATCCCGTTCCATCCGTCTTCACTAAGCAGGCTGATGGATCTACCGTCGTCAAGGTAAGCCGTCCGGGCTTCTCGACGTATGCAGCGGCGACACGTCCCGTTAGCTTTGAAGATATTTCATCGTCGTATGCCCAATCGGAAATTCAATCACTGGCGAACAAGTTGCTGATTAACGGCACGACTGACACGACTTTCTCACCGAAGAAGAACGTGACGCGTGCAGAATTTGCAGCCCTGGTAACCCGAGCACTCGGCCTGACACCAGGTACCGCTGCACCATTCAGTGATATCCCGGCAGGTAGCTGGTACTCCGGCGATGTAGCAGCCGCTTATGAAGCTGGTTTGATTACGGGTCGCAGCAGCGACAAGTTTGATCCGAACGCTAATATCAGTCGTCAAGAAATTGCTGTCGTGCTGGGTAAAGCTGTAGACCTGCTTCAAATCAAAGCTACAGCCGATGGCCCTGCACGCACACCGTACCATGATGCTTCATCCTTTGCAGGCTATGCCAAGGACAGTATTGAAAAAGTAAGTGCAGCAGGTATTATCAACGGAGAAGCGATTAAAGGCTCCTCCTACTTCCAGCCGAATGCACCTACAACCCGTGAGGCATCCGCCAAGGTTCTTCACGTGCTTTTACAAAAAGCTTCGCTGATTAACTAACAATAGAAAAGCCTCCCGAGCCGTGTTATAACCAAAGCTGCGGTTCGGGGGGCTATTTTTATGTTACGCCATAATCTTAAAAACTATACTGTTCCCGCTAAAGGTAGCGTTACTTTGAATACACTTCCCGTTCCCGGTGTGCTTTCGGCCGTAATGTTCCCACCGTGTGCTTCCACGATAGACTGTGTAATGGCCAGACCAAGGCCCGCCCCGCCTGAGCTACGTGTACGCGATTCATCTCCACGATAAAAACGTTCAAATATCCGCTCCAGCTGTTCTTTACTCATGCCTGGTCCGTTATCACGAATTTGGATATCCACCAACTTCTTACCTGCAGACAGGTTTACCTGGATCACACCTCTTTCCATATCAGTATGCTGAACAGCATTGTGAAACAGGTTGAGCACTACCTGCTTGATTTTATCCCCCTCTGCCAACACCCGTATACCTGCCGTCATATCAAAAACTACCTTACGTGTACCTGCCAGCATAAGGAGCTGCGGTTTCATTTCCAACAGCAACGCATCTAGTGGTATGTCCTCCAGTTTCAACTCCGGTGTTCGGTCCAGCTTAGCCAACAATAGTAAATCAGAGACCAGTTTATTCATCCGCTTGGATTCACCGTACATACTTTCTAGTGCCGATTGAAGCTGCTTCGGATTAGATGCTGCTCCACGAAGCAGCACTTCCAAGAAACCGTGAATAGATGTGAGCGGGGTGCGCAGTTCGTGGGAAGCATCCGCAATAAATCGTCTCATTTGCATCTGCAATTCCCGTTCGGCAGCAAACGAATGCTCCAACCGTTCCAGCATCCCGTTAAATGAAACTGCCAAACGATCCACCTCATACTGCCCCTGCTCTGCGTCAAAGCGCTCGGCCAGATTGCCCGCATCAATACGTTTGACTGCCTCGACCATCCTGGAGAGGGGGACCAACGTGCGGCGCAGCACAGGAAGCATAAGCGCCAACCCAATCGCAAGCGCAATCAGTGACAATAAAATAAAGGTGCGGAGTTGGTTAATCAACTGCTCTTGCATAGAATTGGTGGATACGCCCATTTGAAGTAAACCGGACGAACGGTCAGGTGGACCGAGCGGACGGAATACAACCAGTTGCTCTTTCCCCTGAGCATCCGTGATTAATTGATAGCCGTGACGTATACGTTTGCTCTGCTGCATCGCATGATATTGCTCAGTGGTGAGACGTGGCGGCTTAAGCCCGTTTTCGTTGGACAAGCTCTGGAAGGTGCCATCTATATCTATAGAAGCGAGCGACATATCTGGCCAGAACAAAAACGGCCCCGGTCGATTATTCCTCCGATTGGTTTGTTCTCGGGGAGCGGTTACCTCACTCTGCTCCTGTGAATCCTTAATCAATAAATCGGCAGGAATTGAATTCAGCTGCGTATCCATAGCTTCTGCCCGACTGCGATACAGAAAATCTTTCATCAGAAAATATTGTAGAAAACCAATCAATACGAGCAGCAAAGCCAAAATGAGTAACGTTCTGGCTAAAAGCTGGGACCGGAGAGAACGGAGCGCATATGTTCTCCGACTTTTCCCTCCCGCCTTCATAGCAGATCCACCCGGTATCCCACACCGCGCAGCGTACGAATGACCCGGTGCTCCTTGTCTTTGAGTTTTTCCCGTAAGGAGCGGATGTACACTTCAACAATATTATCCTCGCCCCCAAAATCGTACCCCCATACCCGGTCCAGTATACGACTTTTACTCAGCACAATCCCGTGGTTTAGCACCAGAAACTTCAATAGTTCATATTCGGTAGGCGACAGCTCCAGCACCTGACTCTGATAACGAATTTCCTTCCGTCGATCATCCACTTGAAAGGGTCCGTGAACCACTTCGCCCAGCAGATCGGGGAACTGATTGCGCAAGCGCGCTTCAATACGAGCCAGCAACTCATTAAAACTGAAGGGCTTCACAACATAATCATCCGCGCCGATTTTCAAACCCTTTACCCGATCGTCTACATCATCCTTGGCGGTCAGCATAATGACAGCGATGTTATCCTCCGTCTCCTTGAGACTTTGGCACACCTCAAAACCGTTCATTTCCGGCATCATCACATCCAGCACCGCTACATGCGGACGAAACTCTCTTGCCAAATCGAGCGCTTCACTCCCGTTCTCGGCGGTTCTAACTTCATATCCTTCATTAATCAGTCCAAGCTCTAAAAATTGCAAAATATGAGGCTCATCATCTGCCAGCATAATTTTAACTCCGTGTATTGGATTCATTATTTAATCTTCCCTTTCATGTTGCCGCATTTTTCTCATAAAAAAGTCGGTTCATTTTCTACCTGTATCTAATATACCTGAATCCTGTCGCAAAAAAAGCACCTCTGCTCAGCTTTCAGCTAACGTTCAGGGAGCGCTCAGAACCCATTAAGGTACGTATGGCATGATAATAGCAAGCCGGTAGTTCACCGGGCCAAGATCAGAAGCGACTGGTCATTCCGCAGTCCTGAAGATAGCGGCTAGAACAACGGAATAAATACAAAGAATTTTCACAGGGAGTGGAATAAACATGATTAAGAAATGGTTTAAGACCAGGGCGGACATCCCCCTGATCATCATTATGCTGATATCCGCATTTTTGAATGGATACAACATCTGGCAAGACAAATATGTAAACACCTACTACACGACGGCCGTAGCAAGCATGCTACAAAGCTCTCACAACTTCTTTTTCGCCTCACTTGATTCTGCCGGATCGGTAACGGTAGACAAACCACCTGTGGTGTTCTGGATTCAGACGCTGAGCGCCTATATATTCGGTCTTCACGGTTGGAGCGTTATCCTGCCGCAAGCGCTGGCTCAGGTCGGATCGGTATTGCTCGTTTACTTACTCGTCAAACCGAGCTTCGGTACGATGGCCGCACGATTGGCCGCCTTCGCCATGGCAACGACACCGATAGCCGTAGCGGTCAGCCGCACGAATAACATCGACGCTATGTTGGTTTTTACACTATTGCTCGCAACATGGCTGTTGTTCAGAGGCATTAGAAATAGCAAAACCGGGCTGATCCTTGCAGCTTTTGCAGTCGTAGGCATCGCCTTTAACGAAAAAATGTTGCAAGCCTATATGATCGTTCCCGCACTGGGTTTGTTCTATCTGCTGGCTTCCAAGTTTAACTGGAAGCGAAAAGCAGTAACACTGGTAGGATCAGCAGGTGTCCTCCTGATCGTATCGCTCTCCTGGGCAGTCGTAGTGGACTCCACTCCGGCAGATGAACGCCCTTATATGGGAAGTAGCGGTACCAATTCTGTACTGAATTTGGCCTTTGGTTATAACGGCCTGTCCCGTCTGACAGGAGATCAGGGTACAGGTGGCAATCGTGGCGGAGAACGCATGGATCGGAACAATAACATTACAACGAATAGCGGCAATACGAGCACGGATCAGGCTCAGACGACTACATCATCGGACAGTACTGCCACTACGGGTGACTCTGGTGCCAACAACATGGCAGCAGGCGGATTCGGTGCAGGTGGTCAAATACCACCGGGTGGATTTGGCGGCAACGGACAAAGTGGTCCTGGAGATGGGCAAGGTGGCCAGGGTGGACCAGGCGGTGGACCGGGAGGAAATTCCGGTGGTGGCATGTTCGGCACTGGCGAAAAAGGACCTTTGCGGTTGTTCCAATCTTCCTTGTCAGGTCAAGCCAGCTGGCTGCTTCCATTCGCATTGATTGCTTCCATCGGTCTGCTTGCAAGCATTCGACGTCGTAATATCACACAAAAGCACAAAGAGGTCATCTTCTGGCTGGCCTGGTTGATTCCCGTAGCTGCATTTTTCAGCGTAGCAGGATTCTTTCATCATTATTACCTGATTATGCTCGCGCCACCAATTGCAGCGCTCTTTGGAGCAGGATTCGTAGAATTGTGGAAGCAGTACTGTGAGCGTTCCAACTGGCTCTCGTGGCTGTTACCCGCAGCAGTATTGGCAACCTCGGTATTTAGCTGGTTTGTTTTGCAAAATTACAACGATACCATTGGTAGCGGCTGGTCCATCGCGGTATTGATCCTAGGGATCATCGGCACGGCGCTACTGGTAGTAGCACGAATGAAATCTGAGAAGTTCACAAGATTCGCCATTATTGCAAGTGTACTCGCTATGTTTATCGGCCCTGTGTACTGGGCATTGACACCGATCGTCTACGGGGGGAACAGCATGATTCCACAAGCCGGACCGACTCAATTTGGCGGCGGTGGTGGCGGAATGCCGGGTGGCAATGATCGCACTAGAGGCCAGAGCGCTAATGGACAACAAGCCGAAGGAACTCAAACGAATAACCAGACCAATAATGTAGAGAATTCCAGTCCTGATGGAAATACTTCAAGCACACAAACAAGTACAGACACGGAACAAAAATCTTCTACCCGTTCCAGAGGAATGGGGGGACCCAACGGTAGCCAAAGTTTAGATCAAAAAACGTTGAGCTATTTGCAAAAAAATAACACAGGTGAAACCTACCTTTTCGCAGCAAGTAATTATTCAACGGCTGCTCCTTACCTGGTCGAGGCCGGACAAAAAGTAATTATTATGAATGGTTTTGTATCTTCCGATCCAGTCTATACCGTCGATAAAATTAAGGCACTGGTCGAAAGCGGCCAAGTGAAGTACTTCATGATTTCTGGTGGAGGCGGCGGACCGGACGGCGGTAACTCTGAAGTCACTGCATGGATCAAAGAACACGGCAAAGTGATCCCTACAGATGAATGGAAAACAACAACAGGCGAAACAAGTACAGACGTTAAAGCAACCGAAAGCGGAAGCGACACCACAAACAGCAATGCAAACGCCCAGGATGGTCAAGGTGGCCCTGGCGGAGACGAACGTGGCGGAAGCGGTACTTTATACGAAATCACATTATAAATGAGGAGGAACTACGAATGAGTGAACCCATCCGTTATTCCATAGTTATTCCGATGTACAACGAGGAAGCCGTTATTACGGAAACCTACCGGAGGCTGAAACAAGTCATGGGCTCAATGGGTGAGCCCTACGAGTTGATCTTCGTAAATGATGGAAGTTCGGACCGCAGCGTACAATTGATCAAGGAATTCAGTCTTAGAGATGACACCATTGTTTTGATTGATTTCTCTCGCAATTTTGGTCATCAGCTAGCGATTACCGCCGGGATGGATTATGCGGTGGGAGAGGCGGTCGTCGTCATTGACGCCGACCTCCAGGACCCGCCGGAACTGATTGTTGAGATGGCTAACAAGTGGAAGGAAGGCTATGAAGTGGTCTACGCCAAACGGCTCAAACGCAATGGCGAAACTCGCTTCAAGAAATGGTCTGCCAGCCTCTTCTATCGTGTACTCAAAGCATCAACGGATATTAATATCCCAGTCGACACCGGGGACTTCCGCCTAATGGATCGCAAGGTCATAGAAGAATTGAAACGGCTGCCGGAAAATAACCGATTCGTTCGTGGACTGGTCAGCTGGATCGGGTTCAAACAAACTGCCGTAGAATATGAGCGTGACGAGCGACTCGCAGGCGAAACCAAGTATCCGTTGAAACGAATGATCAAGCTCAGTCTGGACGGGATCACATCCTTCTCGATTAAACCCCTTAAACTGGCAGGGTATATCGGTGCACTTCTATCCATGTCCGGCTTCCTGTATCTGATGTACGTACTGTTTCTCAACTTTTTCACCGACTCCTATGTAATGAAGGGCTGGTCGTCTATGATTAGCATCAGCCTGATCTTCGACGGGGTGATCCTGATCATTCTCGGTATTATGGGTGAATATGTTGGACGGATTTATGACGAAACCAAAGCACGTCCGCTTTACATTGTCCGTGAGCATCTGGGTGGCCAATACGAAAACGGTCCGACACATGCTATGAAAGTCCCTGAACCCCGTGAATCCCTGTACATGCAAGGAGCACGTGATAGCCTGATTTCGGCAGGACGCACAGTGCGCGGCAACAGTGCGGTATATACCGGACCTAAATCCGGTCATGGAGCCTAACCCATGAAAAGTCGCATGGCCCAGCTGCTTCCTATGATCCGATTTGGCATCGTAGGTCTGGTAAATACAGGTGTAGATTATATCATTTTTATGCTGCTGGCTTGGGTCGGAGTGCCGGTCATTGTAGCGCAGATCATTTCGTACAGCTGCGGCACAGCCAACAGTTATATTTTGAACAGCAAATGGACATTCAACAAACAACTATCAAACAACACTAATAAGCGTCAATTACCTAAATTTATCGTTATCAACCTCATCGTTTTGGGGATAACCTCCTTATTACTGCAAGTGCTTCACACTGGAACCGAGTTGCCACTTGCTTTAGGCAAGCTGATCGCGACCGCAGCCGGAATGATCATCAATTATATCGGGAGCCGATACTGGGTATTCGGTTCCCCATCCCGAAAGGAAAGTGAGTTTCTATGAGAAAAATTACAAAAGCTGTTATTCCAGCCGCCGGATTAGGAACCCGTTTTCTACCAGCTACGAAAGCTTTACCGAAAGAGATGCTTCCCATCGTTGACAAGCCGGCTATTCAATATATCGTAGAAGAAGCCATCAAGTCCGGAATTGAGAGCATCATTATCGTAACGGGGCGTAATAAAAAAGCCATCGAGGATCATTTTGACAAGTCTGTGGAGTTGGAGCAGGTACTGGAGAGCAAAGGTAAATATGATCTCCTACGTGAAGTTCAAAGCATCGGGGGCAAAGCAGTCATTCACTATATCCGTCAAAAAGAACCCCTCGGCCTGGGACATGCGGTCAGCTGCGCTCGTCAGTTCATTGGCGATGAGCCCTTCGCCGTGTTGCTGGGCGATGATATTATGAATTCCTCCACCCCGGCGATTCGTCAAATGATGGATGTTTACGAAGCGACTGGAAAGCAAGTGGTCGGCGTGCGCACAGTGGAAGAACAGGATGTAAGTAAATACGGCATTATTGACTCCACTCACCAGAACGGTCTCATTCACGAAGTCGGTGGGCTTGTTGAAAAACCTTCTCCGTCAGAGGCCCCCTCGCGGCAGGCAGTCATTGGTCGGTATGTGTTGGAGCCTTCCATTTTCTCTATATTGGAAAACCTGTCCACTGGAGCGGGCGGTGAATACCAATTGACAGATGCCCTTCATCAAGTAGCATTGCAGAACCAACTGCTCGCATTAGAGCTGGAAGGCACACGTTATGATATTGGAGATAAAGCTGGATATCTGGAAGCCGTGCTCCACATGGGTATGCAACGCGAAGATTTGCGTCCGATGCTTGACTCCATGATGCGCGAGTGGGCACTTGCTTCAATGATAAAATAGGGGAATTTCCTCCCTCCGAAATCCGACGGGTGCTGTGAAATCACGAGAGTAGATGGATGAACATGTAAACTTGTACAATATAGGAGTACAGCAGCATTTGAATCTACACGGCCGCTCAGTCGAAACTTAGGAGGAAAAGGACCTATGATCCCTGAGGGAAATCTGCAAAGTAATGTGGATCGTTTCAACGGTTTTGCCGACAACTACGATCAGCACCGCCCGGAAGCACCGTCACTCGTCGTGGAAATCATCAGCCGCTATCTGGAGCGAAACGTAGAGCTAGTTGCCGATATTGGCTGCGGTACAGGACTTTCAACTTTCATATGGGAAAACGCCGCTCAGCAAATCGTCGGTATCGAGCCTAACCCGGACATGAGAGGAAAAGCCCTGCACAAGCTGGAGACAGCAGGAACGACAAGGGCAGGAACCATTTCCTTCAAAAGCGGGTTCTCCAACAACCTGCCCTTTGAGGACGGAACTGTAGACGTCATCACCTGCTCTCAATCCTTTCACTGGATGGACCCCGAGAGCACACTTCAGGAAGCGGGCAGGGTCTTGGCTCAGGGCGGCGTGTTCGCGGCCTTTGACTGTGACTGGCCTCCGGTACTGCAATGGCAGATAGAGCAAGCTTATACAGAGCTTATCACCAAGGCAGATACCCTTTTGGAACAGGAAGCCCCAGTAGAGCAACAAGCTCATAAATGGAGCAAGGATCAGCATTTAGCTAATCTGCACCGCAGCGGACAATTCCGATATACCCGGGAGATTGTCTTCCATAACCGTGAGCAGTGTGACGCAGCTCGTTATACAGGGCTCGCTCTAAGCCAAGGGGGTATTCAAAGTCTCTTCAAACTTGGCAATCGAGCGCTTGACGTCGATATAGCCCGCTTCGTGAAGCTGGTAGAGAATCATTTTCAGGGCAGAACACTAGACATCCTGTTCAGCTATCGTATGCGGCTCGGCATCAAGTAGAAAGGAATCAAGGCCATCGTGGATGATACGCTCTTCGGCTTAAGGCAAAAAAGACTCTCCCTCGCCTCGCAAAAACGAGTGCGTACAGGAGAGTCTTTTTTGCTTCATTAAATAGCTACAGTCATATCCTTGCAAACCTTAGTCACAGTTCCGATGTGTCTTCGACTTAGGAAGAGCGAACAGCCAATAAGTGCGCCAACCGATCAGGATAGTCCGTGATGATGCCGTTCACCCCGGCCTCCAGCAGACGCTTCATTTCTTCTGGCTCATTCACCGTCCATGGGTGGTAGACGACGCCTAATGCCAAAGCCTCTGATACAGCCTCTGGTGTAACAACTTGTTTGTAGGCATGAAGTGCTGTAACCCCGAATTGGGTGGCATACTCCGATGGACGAACCATAATTTCGATATACAGCGCCCCCGTCTTGATTTCAGGAGCAAGCTGCGCACAGAGCGCCAGCGATTCGTGATTGAAGCTGGATATGATTACCCGCTGTTCCAACCCAAAACGCTTCACGGCAGCAATGACCTCTTCCTCCATTCCCGGATAGAGATAAATGCTATTTTTCAACTCTAAATTAATAATTGTATTCGAGGACTGGGCTAGTTCCAGTAGCTCATCCAGCATCGGGACCCGCTCACCTCGGAATTTCTCATCAAACCAGCTGCCCGCATCCAGTTTATTTAATTCTTCTAGCGTAATATCCTTTACATCCAGTGAGCAACCTGTCGTACGCTTCAGCGACTCATCGTGAATCAGCACCAGATGCCCATCTTGGGTACGCTGCACATCCGTCTCTATACCTGTTGCTCCCAGTTCCAAGGCGTGGCGGAATGCCGCCATCGTATTCTCGGGACATACACCTGAAGCTCCGCGATGTGCGAAATTAATCACCTTTTCGGTTACAGTCACAACATAACCCCTCCTGTCATTTCACAGGAACATTATACCTGCTCATTGTTTGGGCTGTATAAAGTATTCGTCACAGCTACCACTTCTTCTATGCCGTTTGAACAATTTTCCCGATCCAATCGGAATAAAACGTATTCCCGTTCCGTCGATCAAAATCAACCGCCGCTGACTCTGCCAGTGGCCTAAAGTACGCAATGATTTCTGTCAAAGTGCGATCCTCTTTACCCCATTCCAAGGAAGCCGGCAACCGGATCAACCGTTTTTCTCCCGAAGTATCCAACTTTTGCAGTAGACTCACCATCGTCGCGTAAAAATACATCTGCTCCAGCCCGCTCTCATAGTCCAGTGCCATATGTAGATGACGCTCTACCACTTCGATTCCTTGAATTGGATCGGCAATCGCCAAATATTCGATATGCTCCGCTATCGTTTTCAGGAAGTCGCGATCATCCCGAATTAGGCGGTAGCCTTTGCGATGATTGTCCTTTGCCTGATCAACCTCGCCTTGACGATAAAGCGGCAACAGCACCTGCGAGAGCGTCACATGCGGTACTTCTGCACATTTCATGCGACCCGACAAAATCGGTTTTGCCACGGCAAGCGCCTGCTCGTCTTCTCCGGTCAAATAATAGAACCGCACCATCTGGCTCTGCTCGCAGGCCTCACAATCACTCATACTGTCCCGCTCGACCAAGCGGAAGGTATCCAGATATCGCCGTGCTTCATCCAGTTCACCCATGTCCATCGCGATGCGGAACTTATAATAGTAATATGGACGCTCATTATACCCATATTCGGCATAACGTCTGCGCATATCCTCCGCCAGATCTTCTATTTGAGTCTTTGATATATTGGAAAAGCTGCACACCTTCCCGAGTATCCATTTATAATTCCACAACAGCTCATCTGCGTCGTATTCCTCTGGATTTTGATCAAATTGGCCCAACTGCCACGAAAAAGCAATCAGCGACTTCAATGGATATCCGTTAAAAATAGCGCAGTCCACAATCTCTCCCCGGATTTCATAAGCAAGTTCCTTCAACCCGGATGTGTCTGCCAAGCGGACAGCTTCTTCCAGAAGCGCCAGCTTTGCCGCCCCTCCTGGCAGATCCTGCGCCTGCTCCATCAAATCATATATCGTATCTTCCATTTGGCTCCCCCTATAATTACGTAATTACGAATTTTGTCCGTTCCCTAATCCCCAATTGATAAAATGTAGTACACTCCGATTCATCAGTCCCAACTCACTGCGGTTCATCGGGTAGTGCCCCATCATAAGCGCATTCACATACATCATTTCTGTAGCAGCCGTGACCATCTGCGTATCGGTAGCTTCAAGAATCCGCGCCACCACCGGGTTGTTCAGATTAAAGTATAAGGTGGAATAACCCGATTTCTGCTGGACTCCTGCTTTCAGACTATCAAGCACATTGGAAAAAAGTGAGGTTGTCTCCTCAACCGTGTTTTCCATGGAGCGCAAGGTCAATGCATCCTGAGAAATGGTATACAACACTGGCAAACTCGCAGGCTCAAAACGCTTCAACTCAGCGCGGCAACGCATCGGCTGCAAAGCAGCATCCATGACACGTAGCACACCGTAATAATTCTCGCGCTCTTTCTGTGTTAGCCCGGTAAATGAAAGAGATACTTCCTCAGGGCTAAGACGCTCTGTTTGTAGGTTAGAGTCAATCCAATGCAGCTTTTCCAAAATGTCTGAATCATAAATATAGCCGCCATTGATCACCAACATGGATTGCGCCGCCGCCACATGCGTAATCTGACGATACTCATCTACTGTCGATGTGTAATGCAGTGGACGTCCGTCCGCCTCTTGGATCAGTTCTTTCAGCTCACGCCGCCCAAATGTACTTTCGAAGGAAAACCAACGGTACATTATCCGCAAAAATTCATCATCCTCCACGGCGAGCGCCTTCATGGACAGCTCATGCAAACGAATCCAGTGCTGCAAGCGGTCTGGCTCATACTGCGCCATGCGTAGCAGTTCTTCCCGAATACAGGTACCCAGTTCAGAACGAACATCGTCAAGCTGCTCATTTTCATAAAAATACTCACGTGATGCCGTTGGTTGCAATTCATCTGTCCAAATTAGGCTTTTAATGAAGAATGCCCATTCCGGCAAAACATTTTCCGCCTTGTCCGACACCAGCATATGCTTCAGATACACCCGATGCAGCCGCTTGCTGTTCAGATTAACACTGCGAGGCAAAATGAATGCAATCCCGCCTGTTCTGCCTGATGCCGTCCGCAACGGTATAAAATCACTGAAGCGCTCGCCCATCAGGCGATAGCCTAAATCCAGCACCTCACTACGGCGACTCCGCAATTGTTCGGGATCCTGCATCCAGCTCGTCGATGGAAGATTGACGCGCTTGGTCTCCCCGTCTACAGACAGCATGACCGGATACGGCAGCAACGCACCATAATAGATTAAAGACTCCTCTACATGCGCTGGCTCATAATAAAACTCACTTCCCGGCTTGCAGCGCAAATAAATTTGCGTCCCTACAGGCAGCTCGGTTTCCAATCGACGAATCGTATACGTCCCATCCGGCTTCCCTCTCCATTCCATGGAGATGCCTTCCTTCACCGAGCGGGTCAGCACTACAATTTCATCGCTCACCATAAAGCAGGATAGTAACCCAATCCCAAAGCGTCCGATAAACGAAGTCTCAGAAGCCAGCAAATCGGCTCCCTTCTTGGAAGACTGACCGATAATCGACAAAAAACGGTGAATGTCTTCTTCTGACAATCCAATGCCGTTATCCTGAATCATCAATACCTGATGCTCTCCAGAACCAGATAACTCCACGATGACTTTACCTTCATAGTCGTTACTCTCAGAAGCTGTATCTTCAAGGGTCTTGTCTTCTTGTAATACATTACTTTCAGCAGCAACCTTCCGCAGCTCCTTGCGAGCCGTGATCGCATCTGTTGCATTTTGTAGGACCTCACGTATAAACACTCGTGGACTGCTATATAAATGATTGGCCAAAATATCAATCATACCGCCCAAGTTCACTTGAAAACGATATTCGTCTGTTTGACTCATACAGATCATTCCTTTCTCGAAATACTACAACCACCATTTAGATTTAAATAGACTGTCTTTTAAAGTATAACGTGGATTTAAGTCGGATTGCACACCCTTCATTTCAGATATCAATACGTTGACAACGATATAATAGGGTCTTTTCTCACCTGGAAAGTCTGGCACTGGGTCTAATTAACTTCATAAAAATGTACGGAGTACGAGCACTTAGTGAATAAGGATCATCTTTGTCTAGTTAAATTTAGTAATAAACATAATATTTATTTAAAATCCACCTTTCTCTTAGAAACCTATATCTATGGAGGGACAAATGGCTCATTTTACGCAAAAAGCTCGCATTGCCGCTCTTGTAATACTCTTACAAGAGAGAATGCGAGCTTATTTAGATACAGTCGAAGCTGTACCTTTTACAGAAGAGAATTAATGAGACTTAGCGAGACGGATAACGTTCCACGATGCTTTGCCCAAATGAGCTTTTACAATTCCGTCTTCAAGCTTGGCGTTGCCGCCGTTGTGAGGCGTAACTTTTTCACCAGCTGGACTGTTGGTCGCTTTAAGATCATCATGCTCCAATACAGTATGCTCGACAATGCGGTAGCCTTCAAAACTGCGTACATCTACTGTCAGCTCCAGCGATTCAGACAAATGACGGTTCACTGCAAAGACAGTCAGTGCGTCTCCCTCTTCATCATAAACTACAGCGCTGTCCAGATAAGGAATGTCTGTGAAGTCCTTGGAATCGTATTTTTCCGAATCCACGACAGGCATCAGCGATATCCCACGACCATAACGGGAGGCATGCAAATATGGATAGAAAATTGTTTGCTTCCACGCCTTTCCGTTATTCTCGGTCATGATCGGCGCAATAACGTTGACCAGTTGGGCGAGGCAAGCCATTTTCACACGATCCGCGTGGCGCAGGAACGTAATCAACATGCTGCCTACCAACAATGCATCCTCAAAGTTATAGATATCCTCAAGCTGCGGCGGTGCCACAGACCACGGATCAATTTTTTTGTCCGCATCATTGGAGTGGTACCATACGTTCCATTCGTCAAAGCTGAGCATCATTTTCTTCTTGCTGCGTTTCTTTGCTTTGATATAGTCACAAGTCGAAATGACCGTATGAATAAAATGATCCATATCCATAGAACGTGCCAGGTAATTAGCCGTATCATTGTCATGATTGCCGTAGTATTGGTGCAAGGAAATATAGTCCGCTACCTCATAGGTATGATCCAGGGTGGTTGCTTCCCATTCCGGGAACGTCGGCATTGTGGAGCTGGAGCTGCCACAGGATACAAGCTCAATGTCAGGATCAATCAGCTTCATGGCTTTTGCAGATTCAACAGCCAAGCGGCCATATTCTTCTGCTGTCTTGTGACCAATCTGCCATGGGCCATCCATCTCGTTACCAAGACACCAGGTTTTAATCTTATGTGGTTGCTCTACACCGTGACTACGACGTAGATCACTCCAGTAGGAGCCGCCTGTGTGGTTGCAATATTCCACCAGATTACGCGCAGCATCAATTCCGCGCGTACCCAGATTAACTGCCATCATGACTTCGGAACCTACATCCTTGGCCCACTTGAAAAATTCATTCGTACCCACTTCATTCGGCTCGACCGTTCTCCACGCTAGCTCCAACTGTCTAGGTCTGGACGCGACAGGGCCAACACCGTCCTCCCAATTGTAACCGGATACAAAGTTGCCTCCCGGATAGCGTATAATAGGAACATCAAGCTGTTTTACCAACTCTTTAACATCATTTCGGAAACCGCTTTCATCACTAGTTAAATGAGTAGGCTCGTAAATACCGCCATATACGGCACGCCCGAGATGCTCTACAAAAGAGCCATAAATGCGTTTATCGACTTCAGCAATACGAAAAGATTTGTCTACAATCATCTTTGCTTTTACAGCTGCTGCCACCTAAACCATCCTCTCTGAATGCGAAAATAAAATCCGTTGTACCACCAAGACTAAGAAGCCGTTTTATTTACAGTTTTAATATAACACACCATATTTATCATAGTCAACATTATTATTAAATACTTAATATATTCATTAACATTAATGATATACGATAAGCAATTGGTTACGTATTTCTAAGTGTTTCGTTTTATAAACAAACTTATTGAGTGAATAACCCTTTGCTAAATAGTATTAACGGATTACAGGTGCGTTCAAAATAGTGCCTACTGCCATCAGTCTGTTTTAAATAGTGAATATCAGTCTACCAACAGTTGTTCTAAATATGTATAAATACCACCTATATCGCCCACGTTTAAATTCGAGAGGACCCATTCTTTCAAATAGCCCTGCTCTGTCCGTATAGATATATAAATACGTTCAGTTTCCGCTTTCACCAGGATAGAAAGCTCAATATCAACGTCTAATAAAACTCGTTCTTTGGTGCAATGCGTAATATTCGTAGCCTCTACACACAAAATAGCAATATCCGTATAAGCGTTATATGCCATTGTACCCGCATTATATAACAGTTCCTGTAATCCATTGCTTGCATCCGAAGGGAGCGTATACTCCATATCATGCAACACTGCCGCGGACTGGTCCACCGCGATCCAGCTTTGGTATCCATCCCGGGCAAATTCCCCTCTCAACTCATGCAAAAAATAAATAATGTCAATGTCCTTGTCATAATAAATACAAATAAGCGGAATGCGAGAATCCTCTATTGCGATAGTCTGCTCCTGCCTCTTAGAGAAACACTCCTCTTGCTGCCACCACCGCAAATAGCAAGATGAAAAATTCAGCGTGGGGATGTATCGTTGATTTTTAAAGATACAGACGACATGTTTTCCATAACGTGAAGCCAATTGCTCCACTTCCTGCAAACTGACTGGTTCCATGTCCCCTAGCAAGACAATCGTATCTGTAAGGTCGTATACCGATTGTCCACCTTCGAGCGCTGTTTTCTGTTGTTCCCGCTCCCGCAGGATGGCTTGTTCGAAGATTGCAGCAACTTTGTCGCCAGGGAGTTGAGCTTCACATTGGGTCTGAAAATAATAGGGTGCTTTCGAGCCAATTGTACAATTTTCCTTAAACACATAGGCGCGCCGGATCCAATCCGGATGTCCGTAACGCATTACGGGGATTATGGTATCCTGTATCCGAAGATAACTATACTTATGTAAAATATGTTTTAGCTGTTCTATGGAAGGAACAGGCTTGGACTGCTGCAAAACTTTACATATCTGTGCTGTAATCAATGGAGTAGCATAGCTATTGCTGTTGGGGCATTGTACAACCTCTCCAGCTGCACCTATCAGCTCATGCTTGGCAAAAGCAGTAAAATCGATACCGCTTGAGAAGGCCCTCTCAGCATCATATGTATATTGCCCTGATGTGAGTATGCCGCTACGATCGCAACGCACTCCAATCACATTGGCAAAGGAGGCCGGATAAGTAAGAAGTCCTCCGTTTTGTGCAGCACATACCATAATTAATCCTGCCATAGCTGCATCATTTACAGCTTCCCGCATCATGCATCGATCTCGATAATTTATACTTCCCAAGCTGATATTGGCTACCCGTACACCATGCTTTACACACCAATCTAGCGCAGCACAAAGCTGAGTTGCATTTCCTTTTCTATGGTTCATTATTTTTACACTGCTAATGATCGCATCTGGAAAATACGTTTGTACAATAGCTGCACATAAGGTACCGTGATTTAAGGTGCGTCCATCTTCTACGTCTCCATGAGCTATTTCGACGTTATATAATAATTGGGTGTTTAAAAAGCCAGCATTAACCCCGTCGTCAATAATGGCTACATGGATCTTGCCATTCATTTTTTCTCCCCCTGTCTCTTCGGATTGTGAAATGAATCTCACGGCTCTGTTCCGTTCCATTAGAGTAAGTGGAGGGTGCCTCTGCAAACGATAGCGTTCGTCTGAAAGCACCCTCCTAATTTAGCGAACCATGCACATGATAGCCGGATCAGACTGCAATATTTACCTTCGTGCCTGCAGTCTTCGCCCCGTCTTTAGCCGAGTCCAGATAGGCATTGAGCTCTTGTTCAGTCCACACCCTGCCTGCCTCTGCATTCGCCTCCTGCTCATCCTTAGGTTCAACCCGATCTGTAATCATCGGTTCGTTATTCACTGCTTCGCTGATACGCTCATTAATATTCGCAGCGATTTCCATGATCTTTCCATTAAGTCCTTCTGCCTTTTCACGCAAAGCCGCTGATTTTGCAGGGTTAGCGTTTTCCCACCCCTTAGCCTCGCTTCCCAATGTGATTTGTGCCGTTTTGGCTATTTTAGCACTCTTCAACTCATTGTTTGCAGATACAACACTATGCATTGTATAGGTGATCAATCTTTGCTGCTGCTCCTCAGCAGTCTTAGGCGTATATTCTTCCTTTTTGCCTTTCTGAGCTTCTTTTTCACTTTCCTCATCCATGCCTAAAGCCTTTTTTTGCTCTTCCAGTGACTGCTTTTGAATGTTCTCGTCAATTTGCTGAATCTGCTTATCTATCTCTTCCATTTCAGCTTTTACAGCTTCCGGACCGAGACCACGCTTGAGAGCATTACTTAAATAGTCCGAACGCCTCTCCATCAAACTTTGCTTTTGCTCTGTCAATTGTTGAATAACCTTGTTTTGCGGCTTGCCTATACTCTTCCTTTCAGCCTGAGCGGAAAGGGGATGCCGTAGTTCAAGTCGGTTGTTATCTGCGGTGCGGAACGGCGATTGGTGAGATGATAATGATACATTCATCCTAAAACCTCCAATTCTCTTCTAAATGAGGATTTTTCCAAAATCCTGAAATAAGTGATTCTAGAGGTATATCGGATTTTTTTGTATGTTTTTGTATGTTTTATCATCATTTTCACAAATCCTTCATTCCTTTTCCACTGTTAAGCAGTCCTTTATCGTCTCATACAAGCTGTTATATGTAAGCAACCCCCCTCCCACTATACGCTCTTCCGGAATTAGGATAGCAAAGCTTTTTTCCACTTCAAATAATAGATATACCAGATCTCTGGGGAACAACCCCATATCAGGACCCAGTAATGTAGCCTCTTTATTTATCTCACCCGCTTTTATTTTAAAAAGCTTCCAAAATATATTTTCCAGTTTCATTCCTGTTCCCGTTACATCCTGAGTAAAGTTCATGTTCTTCCCTCCATTACAACTGAACTACGTGATGATCAACCGAAAAATAATGTAAAATATCCTTCGTCAGCCTATTCATATCTTCATCGTTGGACAGATGGAGTACAGGCACGGAATAATTGGAAAACTCCTGCTTTTTCTCTTCCACGAAACGATGATCAACAGATGCATATTGCATATTGACCGTGGAAGAAGAATAACTGTCGAATACATTGTTACATATGGCATATCCTAATAATGAAGAGGAAAAACGGTTTTCCATGTACTGTTTCACATGCTCTAAATATTTTATATTGTATTCATCATAGTGAAGACAACAGATCAGGCCATCCGGTCTAACAGCGCGGGATACCAAAAATGAGGTTACTCCAAAATAATTCGTGAACGTATTGTTAAAGGGAACAATCCCACCTGGAATGCCCACGAGTATTAGATCAGGCTTTTCGCTCTGCTCTATTTTTTTCAAATACCGATTAAACATGATAATCTTCTGGGTTTCCGTCATACCGCTTTCAAACATAAACTGTGGAAAAGAATGTGCACCAATCAGCTCCCCGCATCCATTAGATGTGATTTGCGACACCCGATATCCTTGTGCTTCAAGCTTCTGCCGAAGGTTAAGCTGCAAATTAAGCTTATGCGTTCGCTCGTTCAGCCCTAATACAAACAGAACCGGTGTAAAAAAATCATGAATAACAGAGCCCGGGTCAGGCGGTAAAATATCTTTCGTGCGTACATCAAATGTATTTTTTAAAATCAGCTTGTCATCTTGCTCCTCACAGGGTTCGATGAATTCCATACATGAGTCTGGCAAGGTGAAATTACACATGACTTTTTTGCCAAGTTGTCCTGCCTTCTTGATCACGGGAAGATACACCTCAGCTACATCCAGCTTGAAATTGGATTTCACCAGTAATATAGCATCACAACGCTCCATTTCTTGCTCCAAACAAGACTCCGGCTTCACTATGAAGCCTGTCACTTCCCCCTTGTCCGTTACACAGGCATCTTTCCCGATCATACCCGACCCTTGAAAAGAAATAAGTACAACTTCCTCATAACTTCCTAATAGATTCAAGTTCCTAACCAGGGCTATCGTTTCATAATCAAACGGAAAAATGATTAATTTATTGGTCATGGAGACACCCCTCATGCTTTTTCAAAATCGAGAATCGTATCCTCGGAGAAATCATAGCCCAGCTCATTCATCATGCAATAATCAAGTAAGGTATGCCTAATATCATTTTTGACTGCCGAACAATGACTCAGCTTCTTTTCTTTGGACAAGGTATGCAAATCATCTGCTACAGCAACACACAGCGTACAAAAACGGAAATTCCAACAGTTTTTACATACATCCTCCGTGATTGTCCCTACATTCAAAATCTGGCTGATTTTATCCACTTCAAAGCCTGTATCCACTTTTCCAATCTGCACCACCTCCGACTGCTCACTGACCCGTTCACATGGATACAGATTTCCATGCACATCCGCAAACAATCGCTGTACACCAGGCACACAGGGTCCACCATGATGTGCTTCTATCGGCATTCCCGCAGAAGGCTTTCTATAATGAAACATTCGGAAATACATCTGAATATAATAGTCCTTAATCAGCTTGGAGACATGATTTTCATCTACTCTTCCAAACTTGGAAAGCATCATTTTAACTACCTCATAGCCTCTCTGCTCAATAAATTCATTTCTGTACAAAATTTCATCCTTCACATAAGCATCGTTAATGTAGGACGACCTTACACTGTACAGACTTTCGAAGGTTTCATAATTTGTATAAAAATCATTGATACAACCAAAATCATTACGGGTATCCAGCACCACATTAAAATTAATCCATTCAAAGAGGTCCGGGTAATTTCTCTTAATTTTATCCACATTGGCAATAATCGTATCGAAGGAGCCTCGCCCGTTAACAGCAAATCGTCTGTTTCTGTCATGATTCTCTTGATCTCCGTCCAGACTGATCGTAAGCACAAAATGATGTTCATCCAGAAAGTCCAGAATATCGTCATTAAGCAGCGTACCATTGGTCGTCAAATGAAAGCCTACATCTCTATACGCTACTTGTTCCTTGATATATTCCACACACTTCTTGACTAACGGAAAATTAATAAGCGGCTCTCCCCCATAAAAACCAAAATCCAAACGGTCACTGTCTACTGACCTATCAATGACAAAATCAATACACTTGCGCGCTGTCTCAAAATCCATCATCAGACTGGTATGACCTCGATTGTCATATCCTCCTGAATAAACGCAGTAAGAGCATCTAAGATTGCAATTTTGAGTTACCTGCAAGGTGAGGGTCTTCAGCTGATGCTGAAGCATATGCTCCAGGTGCTTTGTCTTGGGATGATTCATAATCTGCGGACGCTGTGAAGATAAAAATCCGTTATCCAACAAGTCACGGATATACTGCTGCAATTCCGGTGCAGCCTCCATCTGATCCAGGTCGAAGCTGGAATGCGAATTCAGGAAATGGTAAGCCTCCTCTTTAATCCGCAAAATTAAATTGGTATTTACATCATATACATATTGGTGGAGTCTCGTCTGAAATGTGTATATAAAGGGTTGGCACATGTTCATGATTCACACCTACTCTGTTTTGATGTGGACAGAAGCCTGGAATGCCCAGGCTCCTCCATACAGATACAAGCTTAATAATTACCAATTCCAGTTCCGTTATCTCTGCGATAAGAACCGTCACTTTCACGCTGAGTATTGGAGCTTCGAGTCAAACTGCCTGCGCAATAACAGGAGCAAGGACAATAACAGGAACAACCACAGCCAAATGCCTCAATCGTGTCGCCTACATTCGTGCTTCTTTTCACAAGCTTACGCATGTTAAACTACTCCTCCCATTCATGATATGATTTAAAAAGGTGTTCACCTATACTAATTCCGTACATGGTGTTAAATCACACTATGAAAGCGTTTGTTTTTTTCATCATTTTATGGAGACCTCTTCTTCCCCTAATACCCATCCTCTGTATTCTGCATGACAGGTCATAAAATGGGAGTGTGATCCTATTTGGGCTGGTTCGCCGTTCTCCAACAAAATAACTCTATCGACATGCGCCAATATCTCACTGCGATGTGTAACGATGATTACGGTCTTTTCACGCAACCGGGTCTTCAACAATTGCTGAACATTTAGCCTAGCTGCTGTGTCTAGATTGGAGGTCACCTCGTCGAGAATAAACAATGGTGCTTCCCTGATCAATGCCCGGGCCATAGCAATTTTCTGTCTTTGCCCACCCGACAATCTGGAGCCATTCGAGCCTATAGGGAAGTCATCTGCCGAGTTCTGAACCAATTCTTCCAGACCAACCTCCGCGATAATGGCCTCTATTGCATCATTAGTGACTTCTGTGCCTATGCGGATATTGCCAAAAATAGTAGTATCAAATAAATACACCTGCTGACTGACCAAAGCTATTTGACTTCGATACTCATCTATTTCATAGCTTTGGATGTCAATGCCGTCATAAGTGATTATCCCTTGATCAGGCTGGCTGAATCTCATAATCAGATCCAGCAACGTAGACTTCCCTACCCCATTTGCTCCAATGATAGCTACTTTTTCCCCTCGGGCAATCCTAAAGCTCACGTGGGGCAGTACGGGTTCATCCTTGGTATAGGAAAAAGAAACATTATGAAATGCAATGTGATCTTCGAATGGCGGCTCAGTTAGTATAGACGCTGGAGTGACTGAATTAGATGTTTCTTCCTCTGCCCAATCCAAGAACTGATAATATCGAATGGCGGAGGGAACGACTTCAGCCAGCATGTAGCCAATGTTTAAAATAGCGAAAACAGGAGTGGTAACATAAGCACTGTAAGAAACAAAGGCAAAAATACCCCCTACAGTGAGCTGTAAACGAAAGATAAGATTAGCACCCACAACGTACAAAAGCATCATTAGAAGCTGAATTAAAATAGATTCCGAAGCGATATTCCAGGCGTCCAGAAGTGATAATTTTCGTTCTGATTCTACAATTCGACGCTGCTTGGATGAGAACTGCTGATGCTTATGTGGAATAAGACCAAACATTCGCTGCTCCTTCATGCCCCCGACAGATTCCCCAAACCACTGAGCAAAATCACTACTGCCTTCAATTAACCCCCTCACCAGTTTTTTTCTACGCTTCACAAAATACTTCACCACAACATATTTGATGGGTAAAAAGCACAGCACGATTACAGTCATTTTCCAGTTAATGAGCAGCAAACCACATATACCACCAATCATGCTGAACGCCTGCATAATGACAAAAAATACTCCACTATCTGTGATCCTCGATACATTGCCTACATCCGTGCCAATTTGGTTCAGTAGCTCCGTTTCATTGGTTCGGTTAAAATAGCTCATTCGTACTCTTGTCAGATGTAGATACGCCTTTTCAAATAATGAAAAGGTAACCTGTGCGCTTAAGCCTGCCCGAAAGGTTTCTTTACACACATTCAACAGCTTGTCCAAGCAAACGATTAAAAACGCAGCAGATGTGTACAGGATTACAACCTGCATATTCCCTTTCAGAAGACCTTGGTCCACAATAATCTTGCTTGTTAAAGGCAATAATATATTCAAGCCCGCTGATAGGATGAGACATATCAAAATGATAGTGACCGTCTTCAGATAAGGTCTAAATGTTGCTGCCAAACGTTTATATACTATGGATTCTTTCATCCTTCTCCCCCTTTCACCTGATGCCCCTTCTCCCCTTATTAACTAATTCCGTATCAGAATCAAAATCACCTTAAAATATCTTTTAACTGTTCTAGTAATTCCACATTTACGAGATTAAATATGATTTATGTCATTCTTGAAAATTGGAATTAATGTATATGATTGGTACATACAAAAATCATTTATTTTTTTATCCGTCCAAAGGGGGCTTGAACAAATGCCGACTACGATGGTTATCGACTGTTGCAAAGAGGATCAGTGCAGAGGTAGTTCCAGATGCTTTTACAGAAAAATTTGTGAACTTTATCTGAGTGAGGTATATCGTTTCTGTATGCATTTAATCAAGAATCAGTCTTGCTTTAAATTTATGGCAGAAGAATGTACACAAGATACTTTTGTAGCGGCAAGACAGCAATTGGTCAAGCTCAAACATCACCCCAATGTAAAGGGTTGGCTATACCTTACGGCTAAAAATCTTATATATAAATCATTTAGGTGCTACTATACACAAAAAAAGCATGAAACTACGCTTGAATGTGAGAAGATCTGTAGTTTTTCAAATTCGGTAGAGGAGGAGTGGGAAAATCGTAGATTGGGAGATGTGGATACGGTTATCGTTAATATTCTAATGCAGCTTTCCAACATTGAATATACACTCTATGAAGACTACTTTTGTCGACAACTGGCTGTGCCCCTGCTCGCTATCAAATATAATATTTCGGTTACGGCTACAACGACTCGAATCTACAGACTGAAAAGAAAACTTCGCACATTGTCCCATCAATATTGTCTAACTCATATATAAATATATCTATGTAAAGTAAAAACAGCGGAGCCCCTCTCCCAAAGAGAAGCTCCGCTGTTCGTTCTTGTGACTATGATTCGTATTCACACTACACTATTACTTAATCCCCGAAATCGTATAGTTCTCGATAATATACTTTTGGAAAACAATGAAGATAATCATGATCGGAACGACCATGAAGGTTGAGCCTGCCATTTGAAGGGCAAATTGACTTTCGTTCTGCCCCTTGAGCAGTGACAGTCCAACGGACAAGGTGTATAGCTTCTCATCGTTCGCAATAATGAGCGGCCACAGGAAGCTGTTCCATCCGCCGATAAAGGTTAAGATGGCCTGTACCGCGATAATTGGTGTTGAGATAGGCAATACAATTTGTAAAAAAGTGCGGAACTCCCCTGCTCCATCAAGACGGGTCGCCTCCAGCAGTTCTTCGGGGATATCGGACATGAACTGCCGGAACAGGAAGATCGCGAACGCGCCTACCAATCCAGGCAGGACAATCCCCATCATGGAATTGGTCAATCCCATCTGGTTCAGAATCAAATAGACGGGAATCATCGTCACTTGACCTGGAATCATCATCGTTGCCAATACCAGATAGAAGAGAAACCCTTTGCCTTTAAATTGGAATTTGGCAAAACCATAACCCGCCATGGCATTCAGGAATAATCCAAAGAAGGAAGCTAAAACAATGATCAGCGTATTCGTCAGATAGGTACCAAAAGCCATGCTATCGAATAGTAATTTAAAATTATCCAGTGTAAAATGCTGCGGCCAGATGGTCGGAGGAATTTTGGTTACCTCACCCTCTGTCTTAAAGGAGGATAGAATCATCCACGCAAAAGGCAGCACCATCAACAGACCTCCCACGGTCAGGAGAATCGCCACGAACCATTGAAATGTTTTTTCACCACTGCGCGTATTGGCGCGGGCTTGCTGAACAGCTGTTTTCACGTTCATCACCTCTCTCTATCAGGACTCCGCTTTATTTTGCAAACGGAACTGAATCAGCGTCACCGCGATGATCGCGAAGAACAGAATGAACGATCCCGCCGCGGCATACCCGAATTTACTAAATTGGAAGCCGTTATTGTAAATGAACAGGGATGCCGTCAGCGTACCGTCGAGCGGTTTCCCTTTGGTCATGACAAACGGTTCCTCGAAAAATTGCAGCCAGCCGATCATCGTCGTGATGGACACGAAGAAAATAGCGTAACGAAGCTGCGGAAGCGTAATATAACGAATTTGCTGCCATGTATTGGCACCGTCAAGCTGAGCCGCTTCATAATAAGAACCCGGGATCCCTTTAATAGCCGCAATAAAAATAATCATGTTTAAGCCGATGCCCCGCCAAACTGCTAACACAATCAGTGAAATTTTTGCTACTGTTGGATCGGTCAACCATGGGACGGGGCCTAAATTCATCAGACCAAGTACATAGTTGAATAATCCAAGCGTCGGATTATACAGATAGCTCCAAACCACTGCGACCGCAACCACATTCGTTACGGACGGCAGATAGAACACGACGCGGAATACTTTGAAAGCACGTGATTTACCCATGTTAATCAGAATTGCGATGCTGAGCGAAAATATCAGCACTAGCGGAACACCAATGATGACGAAGAACAGAGTATTACCAATGGACTTCAAAAAAGAAGGGTCCAAAAGCACGTTCGTGTAATTTTCCAATCCTATAAAGCGAATACTATCATAATTAACGAGTCCGGACAGATCCATATCCGTGAAGCTGATCACGAGCGCCAGTAGTATCGGCAACAACGAAAACAGCGTTAACAGAATGATGGAGGGACCGATAAACAAGTATGGCGCAAGCTTCTGCGAGCTTCCTTTCATGCCTTCACTCCCTTTGACAATGACGGATATGGATCATTATTTTTTCATAATACTTGCAGCCTGCTGATTAAAGTCATCCATTTCCTTCTGTACATCGGCATGACCACGGTAAATACGTTCGAAGCTCTTGATGAATTGTTGAGAAACCTCTTCCCATGCGGCCAGTTGCGGCAATGCTGCGGAATGATCCAGCTGTTTGCGAATCGTCCGAAGCATCGGATCACTCTTAAGCTTGGCATCTTCCCACGATTTAGTAGTCGCAGGCAAGTTACTGGACAGATCCATCCATTTCAGCTGTGTTTCTGGTTTGCTCATGTAAGCCAGGAATTTGGCCGACTCCTCTGGGTGCTTGCTGAATTTCATAATTGAAAGGTTGGCTCCACCCAAAACGGACAGGTTGTTTACTTTGCCAGGAAGCTCCGCTATATTCCACTTACCTTCCAATTCTGGTGCCTTGCTCTTGATTTCTTTAATCATAAAAGGACCGCTGATAAACATCGGAACGATACCCTCGCCTTGCAAACCTTGAACGGAATCAATTCCAATATCCACTGCGTTAGAGCCATTTTGGAAAAAGGTATTCACATACTTCACAGCATCCACAAACGGTGGTTGATTGAACAGCGGATTGCCCTGCTCGTCAACCAGCTTGGAACCGTTCTGGAGAGCAAACATAAAGCCCATAGACTGCTCCTTTGCACTAAAGGAGATGCCATATTTGCCTTTGCCCCGAGCCGCCAGCTTTTGAGCAGCATCGGAAAGCTCTTCCCACGTTTTAGGTGCTTCATTATATCCGACTTGTTTCAGTAGGTCAGAACGATAGAACAAAACTCTCGTTTCAGTGTACCAAGGCACACCGACTGGTTTCCCTTCAAATTTTGTCGTACCTACAGCACCCTCGAAGAAATTCTTCGATTCCAGTTCAGGATACTTGCTGATATAAGGGGTAATATCCGTCAATGCACCCGCAGACGCAAGTTCGGGAACCCATGATGTACCTAACTGAACCACGTCCGGACCGGATTTTGAAGCAACTGCTGTCAGCAGCTTATCGTGAGCGTTATCCCAAGGCAACGCCTGTACATCAACGTGAATATCTGGATTTTCTTTCTCAAAATCTTTTACAATTTCAGGCAGCAGTTTTCCTTCTGCTCCCATGCCCCACATGGTGATGGTCGTCTTGCCGTTCGCATCTTTGCCAGACGAATCATCCTTGGACGAGCAGCCTGCCAGCGCGCCCCCCAGTAATAAGGTACTTGCCAAAATGATCCCCAACGTTCTTTTCATCATACGAATTCCTCCCGAGATGATCGGTTTACGATCATGCAATATGATAACGGATTCAAACAACGAGGATTTTGCGAAAATACAATTAGCGACTTCCAATGAACAATATATAGAACGAAATGGTCTCGTTCATCTATATATTGCATTTTGGAGCGACTGGAATCGAATCTTGCAAAATCCTGATGCATGTAAATACATAGCGATTAAAGCATACCGCTATAACACTTATGTTCAAAGCACAAGGACCATACCCGTCAATAGAAACGTTTCGATAGTCATTATAGAACAAATTGAAACCGTATTCAATAGAAATATTAATTTTTATTTGCTCGGAATCCTGACTTTTTTTCGTTTTTATCATCTTTATTACGCTATTCAGCCTATAAAAACCCGCTGAATTGGATTTGACTCTCCATTTGAAAGCGTATATAATCCAACTGAGTTCAACAATAGAAACGTTTCGATTAATAATACGACAGAATATTATGCTTCTATACTAGCTATTAGCCTGTTCAGCACTTTTTTGAATCATCTTTATCCAAAAAATCTCATGAATCTGAAAAAGAGAGCTGTCCACCAACAATACAGCTTATGGAGGATTATGATGGAACAACACCTGAATTCCTATTTAGAAAACATGACGCTTGAAGAAAAAGTCGATCAACTGCTACAGCTTGTGGGTGCCTTCTTTGAAGAAGCTGGAACGGATAGTCAAATTACTGGCCCCATGGCTTCTCTCGGCATCACAGAGGAAAATGTCCATAACGTCGGTTCCGTGCTTGGTATCGCAGGGGCCAAGGAAGCGATTCGTGTTCAGCAGGCTCATTTGAGTAAAAATCGTCTGGGTATTCCGCTTTTAATTATGGCAGATATTGTACACGGCTTCAAAACGATTTTCCCTATCCCGCTGGCCATTGGTTGCTCATGGGATATGCAACTTGCAGAAGAGAGCGCTACCATTGCAGCCCGCGAGGCAGCTGTATCCGGTGTTCACGTCACATTCGCTCCTATGGTCGATCTGGTGCGTGACCCGCGCTGGGGCCGTGTGATGGAATCTACAGGGGAAGACCCTTACCTCAACAGCGAATTTGCTCGTGCGTTTGTGCGCGGGTTTCAGGGTAAAGATCTGACGAACGATACCGACCGGGTGGCCGCATGCGTGAAGCATTTTGCCGCATATGGAGCTGGCGAAGGCGGACGGGATTACAACACTGTAGATGTATCCGCCTGGCAGCTGCGAGAGTATTATCTCCCCTCCTACAAAGCTGCTTTAGATGAAGGCTGCGAAATGGTGATGACGTCCTTCAATACCGTAGAAGGCGTAGCCGCAACGGGCAATAAGCGCCTGATGCGTGATTTGCTTCGTGATGAATGGGGCTTTGATGGTGTGCTCATCTCGGATTGGGCCGCCATCAAGGAGCTTATCCCTCACGGCATCGCCGAGGATGAGCGCGAGGCAGCGAAGAAAGCACTGCTGGCTGGCGTAGATATTGAAATGATGACCTCCTGCTATAACGGGCATCTGCCTGAGCTGGTTCGCAGCGGACAACTGGATGAAGCGCTCATTGATGAAGCCGTGATGCGTATATTGAAGCTCAAGCAAAAGCTGGGCTTGTTCGAAAATCCGCTACGCGGCGCAGACCCTGAGCGTGAACGTGAAGTTGTGTTCTGCGAAGCTCACCGTACGGTTGCCAAAGAATTAGCTATTAAATCTTGCGTGTTGCTCAAAAATGATTCCGTTCTTCCATTGAATCGCAATCAACATATTGCGTTGATCGGACCTTTTGCAGAGAGCGGTGATATCCTGGGCTCTTGGTCGTGGAGCGGTTCACAGGAGGAAGCTATTCGCGTTGTCGACGGGTTCCAATCGAAAATATCCTCCTCGCTGCTCACGGTTGCGGCAGGTTGCTCTATCGACGATATAACTGAGGAGCAATATGCGGAAGCTCTGCAAGCAGCCAGCCAAGCAGAGGTTATCGTGTTGGCGCTTGGTGAGCGCTCCGATATGAGTGGTGAAGCAGGCAGCCGTTCCAATATTCGCCTGCCACAAGCCCAGTTGGAACTGGTGAAGCGCCTGAAGACGCTGAACAAGCCTATGGTAGCCGTATTATTTAATGGTCGTCCGTTGGATCTGCACGGTGTTATTGAAGAAGCAGACGCCGTATTGGAAGCCTGGTTCCCTGGTGGTGAAGGCGGCGCGGCGATTGCCGATTTGTTGTACGGTGATGCCGAACCTACGGGTCGTCTGACCATGTCCTTCCCGCAATCGGTGGGACAGGTGCCCGTGTATTACAATCATTTTAATACGGGACGCCCGCAGTTAGATCCGAATACAAAAGAACGCTACGTGTCCCAATATCTAGACGTACCAAACGAACCTTTATTCCCGTTCGGCTATGGACTGAGTTACACCGATGTAGCCTATGACAGCGTACAGCTTTCCGGCGATACCCTTATACCTGGTCAGGAACTGACCATTAAAGTGCAGGTAACGAACACAGGAACACGTCCGGTCGAGGAAACCGTCCAGTTCTATGTTCGTGATATCAGCGGCGATACGGTTCGTCCAATGAAAGAACTGAAAGATTTCTGCAAAGTCCTTCTTGCCCCAGGCGAAAGCCGGGAAGTGGAATTTGCATTGACCGAGCCTCAGCTGCGCTATCATCATGCAGATTTGAGCTTCAGCAGTGATAGCGGTGAATTTGCCGTCTTTACAGGACCTAACAGCCGAGATACTAGTGAAATCCGTTTTCGGTTAGTGAAATAAACAGGAAAGTGAGGCGTTCCCTTTGATGAATACAAGTCTGGATCAAAATATTTTGCTACGGGCCGGCGACCTGTCTTTTACCTTCTTGAGCAGCGGTGATGTGTATAAGATCGCTCACGGCTCAACGATGATCAACCAGCTGTTGACCAATTCAGTCGACGGTTCCTTGAACAATCTGTACTTGAGATTGTACCGTCCGTCCGGTGTAAGTATCACTCCCCTGCTTGGAGTTCGCTCACCGGGAGTCATCCGACAAACGGATCAGCAGATTATTTGGGAAGGTTTCACCGCTGGTGTAGGCTATCAGGTGACCTTCACGCTAAGCCGCCTGGGAGTATGGTTCTGGGATGTAACCCTACAGGGCGATGACGTGGAAGCAGATGTCGTGTACGGTCAGGATATCGGCATTGCCGATACCGCTGCTGTGCGCAGTAATGAAGCTTATTTGTCTCAATATATTGACCACACCGTCTACCATGATGAACAAAGAGGCTACACCGTTTGCTCACGTCAAAACCAACCTCAAAGTCAGGCGTTCCCATACATTCAACAAGGCTCGTTAACCCGCACTGTTGGTTACTCGACTGACGGATTTCAGTTCTTTGGACTTTCGTACAAAGAAACGAATGAGCCGGAAGCACTCCGTCGTGACTCGCTCGCCAATGAAGTGTACCAATACGAATTTGCCTATACCGCGTTGCAATCTGAGCGGGTGAAACTGGCTGGGGAAGCTCGCTTTACTTTTTACGGTCTGTTCCAGCCGAATCATCCAGCCGCAGTGACAAAGCTGGAGTATCAGGAACTGGTGACAAAAGCACGTGACGAAGTAGCTGCCATTCTAGTGGACGCTTCCGAGACCATCATACCGGTACGCGCGGCAAGTGATCTTCAAGCAGGGCGTGTGGCTCCAGCTCAAACCATCGGTGAGCCGCTGCGCACGCTGGACTTAACCGATGCCGAAGTGAATCAACTTTTCCCGAAACGGCAGGAAGAAGAACGGGATGGAGATGAACTACTTTCCTTTTTCACGGACAGCTATGAGCATGTCGTACTCAAATCCAAAGAGCTTCGTGTAGAGCGTCCCCATGGGCACATTTTAATGGGCGGGCATTACTCAGGAGGTAAGGAAGAAACCATTACAACCACCTCCTATATGTACGGGGTGTTCAATTCCCAGCTTGTGATCGGCAATACAAACTTCAACAAAATGATCACCAACGCGCGTAATGCGCTCAATATTCCCAAGACATCCGGTCAGCGTATCTATGTCGGAATCCAAGGGAAATACCGCCTGCTCACGATGCCTTCCCTGTTCGAGATTGGCTTCAATTATGTGCGCTGGTATTACAAAACGGCTGACGATACATTCATGATTACAAACCATACGAATGTCGATAGCCCAGAAGTGCGGCTTCACATGCGTGCGGCGAGTGGCAAAACCTATCCGTTCCTCATCACTCAGCAAATGTCTATGCATGTGAACGAATATGAGCTTCCGTTTCATATGGAACGTGAAGGTGACGCCCTGCTCTTCCGGGCAGACTCCGCTTCCCTGAGCGCCGAAGCCTACCCAGACCTGCTGTACCGAATGCACATAGAGGGCGCTCCATTACAGCAGGTGAGCGACGCTCACGTACTGCTACAGGGGAAAGCTTCTCCTGATGCGTCACTGGTTGTGCTGGAGCTGGGTGACAGCAGCGAATGGACCTGCACCGTGCAGGGTTGGCTGAATGGGCTTTCAGCTGGTCAAGAATCAGCGCACAAAGAGCGTCACGCTTCCTTTGAAGATGAGCTCGAGCGCTATCGGGCATATTTTGCCGAGCTTATGAACGGTTTCCATCTGTCGCTGGGTCAACATGAAACGAGTGAGCTCTTCCGTGTGAACGCAGTGGCTTGGTGGTACACCCACAATATGCTCGTTCACTACTCTGTGCCTCACGGTCTGGAGCAATACGGCGGTGCAGCCTGGGGAACACGTGATGTGTGTCAGGGGCCTGTGGAATATTTCTCAGCTACGCAAAAGTTCGACGAGGTTCGTTCCATTCTGCTGACTGTTTTCAGCCATCAGTACGAGGACAGCGGAAACTGGCCGCAATGGTTTATGTTTGACAACTATACTCACGTGCAGCAAGAAGAAAGCCATGGGGATATTATCGTCTGGCCGCTCAAGGTACTGGGCGATTATTTGACCGCAACCCGTGATTACAGTATTCTGGAAGAAAATGTACCTTACACCCATCGGCATACTTTCGATTATACCAAGCAGACGGCGACTCTCATGGAACATGCCCTGAAGGAAATCGAATATATTCGGGAGAATTTCCTGCATGATACGTATTTGTCGGCCTATGGCGACGGCGATTGGGATGATACCCTCCAGCCAGCCAATGCACAGCTGAAGCAATACATGGCGAGCAGCTGGACGGTTGCACTCACCTACCAAGTTATTAGTAACTTTGCTGCTGCTTTGGAGCAGGTCCCCGTAGATGTAGTAAGCGAAGCCGACAACATCGCACAAGATCTACATCAGATGGCCAATGGCATCCGTAAAGACTTCAACCGCTACATGCTGGAGAGCGGGATTATTCCGGGCTTTGTGTATATGGAAGAGCCCGGTCAACCCAAGCTGATGCTCCATCCGTCCGACACCGAGACGGGAATTCACTACCGCTTGCTGCCGATGACACGCAGCATGATCAGCCAGCTGCTCACGCCTGAGCAAGCATTGGCTCATGAGCAACTCATCCGTGAGCAGTTCCTCTGCCCGGATGGCGTGCGTCTGATGAACCGCCCTGCACAGTATGATGGCGGTGTGAGCTCGCACTTCAAGCGTGCAGAGCAAGCGGCCAACTTCGGACGTGAGGTCGGGCTGCAATATGTGCATGCCCATATCCGCTTTGCGGAAGCGATGGCCAAATTGGGACGCAAGGATGACGCTTGGCACAGCTTGAAGCTCATCAATCCGGTCGGCATCCGTGCGTCCGTACCGAATGCCGAATGGCGCCAAAGTAACGCCTATTTCAGCAGCTCGGATGGTAAATTTAATACCCGCTATGAAGCACAGGAACGGTTTGGTGAACTGCGTGAAGGAGCCGTACCCGTCAAGGGCGGCTGGAGAATCTATTCCAGTGGTCCAGGAATCTATATGAATCAGCTCATATCGAACGTCCTTGGTATTCGTCAGTCGGGCGAAGATCTGATCCTAGACCCCGTGCTGCCGGATCATCTCGACGGATTGGAATTTGAATTTTCCTTTGCAGGAAAACCAATTACCTTCGTCTACCGCATGCTGCAAGAGCATACTGGCGGTGAGCAGGGCCGTACAGTATTGAACGGAACACCACTGGAAAGCGTGCCAGCCGATGATAATCGCTACCGCTCCGGTGCCTTGCGCATCAAACGCGAGATTTTCGAGCAAGCCTTGGCAGAACATGACGGTGTACACCGTCTGGAGATTATTTTATAAAGCGTTTTTAATGCTAAATCTGGTATAGGCAACAAAGGGATGGCGATCTTGCGGGATCGCCCTTTGCTGCTTATGTGTAGGACTAAGACATTTGGAATAGATATGTGGTTAATAATGAATATACAATAGCAATTATAAGATGGACGACAAGGAGGTGACGATGTGGTCAGCATTAAAGATATCGCCAAACAGGCGGGCGTTTCCATATCTACCGTTTCATATGCCTTGAATGGTAGCGATAAGGTAACAGAAGAAACTTGCGCACGTATTTTAGCCATTGCCAAAGAGCTTAACTATGTGCCCAATGCCGCCGCACGTAATCTCAAGAAAAGGCAGACCAAAATTATTGGCGTTTTCCTGACTGATTTCCGTGGGGACGTTTATGGAGATTTACTGTATGGCATCAAGGAAATTTTGAACCGCAAGGGATATGATCTCATCGTATGCAGCGGTAAGCAGTCTCACCGAATGCTGCCGGAACGCATGATCGACGGCGCCATTGTGCTGGATCAGACGTTTGATAGTCAGGAGCTACTGAACTACGCCGAGCGAGGACATAAAATTGTCGTGTTGGACCGTGAACTGAATCATCCTAACATTAACCAGGTGCTGCTGGATAACAAAGCGGGCGCCGCTCTCGCAATCGAACATTTATTGGAGTTGGGACACCGTAAGCTATATGTGGTTACCGGACCAGAAGGTTCTTACGATTCATGGCAACGGATGCAGGCGGTCAAGCAGACCATTGAGCGTAGCGGCGTGGCTGAAATGATCGAAATTGACGGCGATTTTGAGAAATCGGGCGGTGAACAGGCGGCTGAGATCATTTTGCAGCAACACGTTAGCCCGGGTTTGGAACCTGTAGCCGTATTTTGTCTCAATGATGAAATGGCAGTGGGCTTTTACAATCGAATGGCTCAGTCAAAGCTGACGATTGGCAAGGATATTCATATCGTCGGCTTTGATAATATCGAGCTGGCGCAATATATTCAGCCCCGTCTGACAACGATTGACTATTCCAAGCGTAAATGGGGCGCTGTAGCTGCCGAACAAGTTCTCAAAATCATTGCTGGGGAAGACGTGGAGCATGAACGTTTATACGTTACGCTTGTCCAAAGAGAATCGGCAGGCGCAGCATTCATCACCCAAGATCAACAGAATCTGTGATGAACAACGCAGAAGTAACCTGCTCGCCAGCCTCCTCCCAAAAAAAAAGAACTTCCACAGGCCCAAAACACGGGGTGGAAGTTCTTTTGGTTATACTTATTTAACTTAACAAATCCTCAATTGAATTCGACAACGACCGTAAGGGATTACCAATCGTTTGCCCCGTCTCCAGCTCCACCTGTAACGCAGCATCAACCATAGACAACTGTGCTACAGCCAGCCCTCTGCTTGGATCAACCTCCCTTAGCTCATACAGCGAACGAACCAGCAATTCCTTATACTCGTCTTCACGTCCCTGCATAATCAGTTCAAAAGCGTCCTCCACCACCTTAACCTCTATCCAAGAAGAGATATCCGGTTTGCCTAACAGAGCAGCCGTATGATAAAGACGCTTCATCGTTCCCTCTACAGTAGCCGGATTCGTGAATACCAAGGTCCGTGGCCGCAAATCATCGCATATCTCATGAAAAAAGGGCTCATCCAGCGCAATTACTGGTGTAGACAGGGTCAATTGAGCTTTTTCTGCCAAAACGATATAATTCGTGCACGTTATCAAAATAACATCTATATCGCTTTGAGCAATCCATCTCAGTTGCTCTTCTACCTTGCGACTGGCATCGTCCGCAGAAAAATGTGGGTCTGACGAGATCCGGCGCATAAGCCCAGGGTCCACAAAATGTATCAGCTCCACCTCATAAGAAGCAAAAGCTCGTTCCACATAGGCTATGTTCGAGTGATGTGCATGCAGGCAGCCCACACGTTGCTTCAAGCCTTCCATCGTCCAACCTCCTGTTATAAGTTTGCATCATTTTAACAGGAACAGGACGATTAGGAAAGCATGCCGATCACGCCATACCACAAACGCATTTTCTTAAAACTTGCCGTTTGTATTTTTCCACTCTGTTTTAGCTGGAACCTCCTGAACTACGTCCCAATGTTCCGCTACCTTGCCATTCTCTACCCGGAACAGATCATAGACAGCGGCTGAAGTTCCCTTAGACGATGTCAATTCACTCACAACCAGCACAAAGTTGCCTTCTCCAATGACCATGTGAACCTGATCATATCCAAAAGAAGCTCCTTGGCTTCCCGCTGCGGAAAATGCTTGTTTCAAATTGGATACACCGTCACCAAAAAGAGGATTATGTTGAATGTAATGGTCACCGTTATAGTAGCTTTCCAATGCAGCACGATTTTTGCCAACCAGGACATCATCCACAAACTTGCGGATCAGCGTTTTGTTCGTCTCAGTTTGGTTGAGATCCGTGATCTGTGTTGTTCCATCAATCATGGTGTGTCCGCTTGGATTGGCTGGAGCCGAGTCCTGCATGTTGTCCCAATGCTCAACAATTTTACCATTGCTATCGAAGCGGAAAATATCAAAAACAATGCTCGTTTTCCCTGCAATGGACTCTTTATAATGAACTGCTACATCATTACCATCCTGAATTACACGTTGGATTTCAACCTGTACATTGGCTCCCTTCGACTGGCTAATCCCTTGCAGCAACGCATCTCTTCCGCTAGCAAAGCTCAGATTGTGCTGAATGTACTGATCCTTGCTGATCCAAGTCTCGGCCGCTTTCGTGTCTCCGGTTTCAAAGCTTTTCACGATTTCAATGACCTTATCCTTATTACTCACCCCGATTTGTACCGTTTGGCTGGCCGGGTCCCAAATCACTTGCTTGCCCCATGCTTCTTTGACGACATCAACCGGTACATAGGTTACCCCCTGCTTGGTCAATAGAGTCGAGGTGGATAGCGGTACCTTAATCCCGTTGATTTGCGCTTCCGGACTGCCAGACACCAGTACAACCGTCGCCTGATCATATCGGATGGTCGTGCTTTGTCGCGCCGTATTGAACGTAATATGTTTGGCATCCATCGGAATTCCCAAACTGGAGGCCAATTGTCTCAAGGGAATTAAGACCTGCTTATTTCTCACGATAGGCGCAATTTTGTAAGCTTCCTTCTTGCCATCTACCCAAACCTGAATACCCGTAGTAGGTTTTACCTCGGCTGCTAAAGCCGGTACAGCAGAAGACAGAACAAGCAAACCAGCGAGTGCAGCAGTAACCGTATGTTTTTTCATGAATGTGAACCCCTCTCAACATGTAAAATAAAATGTGGAAAACAATTTCCTTTTATGTAACTAATATAGTTACACCTAATCGCAAGAAGCAACTTTTCCCCGCCTATCTAACTTTAAACCCCATTTAAATCTTTTGAAACCTCAATAACCCTCCTTTCAAAAATTTATAATTGTACTGCTACAATGCAAGCCACAAGCCTTAGAATAAAGGATATGGGGAGCAATAACAATGTGTGATAACTTGCTAATGCCAAAACTCAAAAAAAGCGGCTCCTATCGCCAAGCGAATGAACGCTTTTTGAATAGTAAGCCGTTGTGTTAACCCCATTGCTATTGTTATACGGATAACGTCCTCCGAAACTTGATAAAGCTCCCGATTCGCCAGATTGAGATATACACCAGCGCCATCGTAATCGCCAGCATGCTAATTTCGGTCGTACCCAAACTACTGAGATACTGGGTCAAAACGACGCGAATCAAGATAATAGCGATAATAATATATTTAAAATATTGGTTCGGCTTGGGATAAATAAGACCGTCATCCCGTCTTTCATACGCTGTATGCAGCAAGATAACATAGCCAAACAGAGCCCCTAATAGCCCGGCAACCAGCAGTTCCCAAAAGGCGGGGAGGGCGTACGTTTGACCGGGAATATGCATTAATTGGTACACAGACATCATCATAAGCGGGAATGCGATAAACAAGGGGAGCAGAATCCGGATTCCGTTTCCTTTTACCGGTCCCCTTCGTCTCTTGGTCCTTAGCCAGATCATCAGCCCCACCAGAACAGCCATCAATACATATATAAATATCGTCGTCATGGTGTAGTAACTCCTTCCTCATAGATCCTGTAGATACGCTAGCCTAAATCGACAGTTTTTTCTCCAGCAGATACGCGCTCAAGCGGATTAATACATACGCAACAATCCAACTCATCAACACCGCAATCGGGAAATGCCAGGTAAATGGAAACCATTGTCCTGTTTGAGCATGGTCAAACTGCTCATAAAGCCCCTGATCGCCCGACCAATAAAAGACACTCCCGCCACCCATCAAAAGAATCCACAGTATCGGGTTAAGCGGCCGCAAGGTGCTGTATTTGGTACTGGCCGTCAATAGACCCAGCGCAATAACCAACGGTGTGAAGGCGATAATCATCACAAACCAGTTCAATCCGGCTACAATAAAAGACGCTGCATCCGCAAACGTATAAGGCTGTATGGTTGATGAGATGAACAACGCGTACAGAGAACCCACCACAAACAAAAGCGATATTACGACCATGGTTTGTAAAATAGCCGCAATCCATTTGGCGCTAATCAGCCATATGCGCGGATAGGGAAGGGTCAGCCACCATCCGTAGGTGTCATTTTCCCATTCTCTTCTCAAACTTCCCACACCCATAAAAATGATCATGTACGGCAGGCCCAGGGTGACATACCACAGCCTTGTCAATTCGAGCTGGTTGTGAAGTGCGAAGTACAAGGAAATAGCGAACGCCGCAATTAGAAATAATGAGAAATACACGAGTCTCCACGATCTCGGTAGTCGATTGCGACTTTGCTTTCTCCAGCTTCCTTTATTTCGAAATTCATGGCGTATCAAATCTTTGAACAGCCCTGATGAATTCACGCCTTCCACTCCTTTTTGTACAAATTGCGGAACACCTGATTCAGCGAGCCATGCTCTGCACGCAGATCATCCGAATCACCAGACCATATGATCCGTCCGCGGTCCATCATGACCGTGTAGTCAAACAAGCCTTCCACTTCCTGAATATCATGCGTGCTAATGAGTATCGACTGCTGCCGCCCCTCCAAATAATCAATAATCCCGGCTACAATGGCCTCTCTGGAGAGGACATCAATACCCGCAAACGGCTCATCTAGGATCATGAGTGGAACCTCACGTGCCAGACATAAAATCAGTAGCACACGTGCCTCCTGTCCGCGACTCAGCCCAGTCATTTTAAGTTCCAGCTCGACGTCCATATGATCAGCAAGTTTATACGCATCTTTTATATTGAAACCAGGCAAAAAAGACTTCCCCCATTCCAGCGTCTGCTGAACTGTATGATGGGGGTACCAGCGTGCCCGGTCAGGAAGATAGGATATATCCCGGTTGGTTTCCCAACCAGGCTGTCGGCCCAACACCTGAAGCTCGCCCCCATCTGGCTGAATCAATCCGGTGATTGCTCGAAAGAAGCTGGACTTCCCACAGCCATTGGGTCCAAGCACGCCTACAATACGTCCTGCCGGAATGATGACATCTAATTGATCCAGTGCTTTTTTACTGCCGTATTGCTTCACCAGATGATTCGCAACCACAACAGACTCCGTCATGCCTTATCGCCTCCTTCCTTGCCATTTCCGTCCTGTTTGCTTCGTATATACTGCTGTACATCTTCCCACGATAACCCCAGGCTACTCATCTGTCCGAGAAACTGATCTATATATGTTATAGCCAATTGTTCCCGAAAGCTGGCAATCCGTTCACCGGACGAAGTAACATAAGTGCCTAACCCGCGCCGCTTCTCAGTCAATCCGTCCCGCTCCAGCTCCTGATATGCCCGCATCACGGTATTCGGATTCATGCGTAATTCCTGCGCTAAATCACGAACAGATGGCATTTTGCTTCCCATTTCGATCTCCCCTTTAGCAATGGAGCTTCGTACTTGATTTAATATTTGTTCATATAATGGCTGGCTAAAGTCAATTAAAAATCGGAACGAGCCAACCCGTTGTTCTTCCATGGGTGTTTCCCCCTAATCGGCTGCATCTATCGTGCCTGTAGTGTATTATATCACTTAATACACATAATACAAGTTTATTTTAGCTGAAATTTTAGTCATGCCACCCAAATTTCATTCAGTAAATGCTCAGCTTGCGCTCAGATAGCATTCAAGTTGATCCCTTATGATGTATCACGTACCAAACAAACCACAACCGAAAGGTGGAAAATGAAGATGAAGAGCACCAAGAAAGCAATTTTGGCTGGAACGATGGCCTTGGCATTTTTAGGAGGCGGGGCACTGTACTCCACAAGCGCAGCCCATGCTGCTTCAACTACACCTGAGAAGGCTCCCATCGCAGACAAAGCACAGGCACCTAAGGGGAATCCCGGCGATGCTAATGGCCCTAAAATCGCAGGAGGTAACTATGCTGAGAACAAAGCTCTCCTGAAATTATTGAAATTATCCTCCAGTCAGTTGGATACACAGTTGAAAGCAGGTAAATCCCTTGCTACGATCGCCAAAGCACAGGGCGTGAGCGTAAATTCCGTTATTGATGTAATGGTTTCAGATATGAAAGTGAAACTGGCTACGGAAAAACAAAACGGCAAGATTACGGCAACCGACTATAACCAACGTGTCTCTAATCTGAAGCAAATGATGACAGATATGGTGAATGGCGTGAAACCATCCAAACCACCAGTAGATGGCGGTAAAGCGGATGCAGGTAAAGCTCCTACTCAAGGAGATGCAGCCAAGGCTCCTGCTAAAACCAATGCAGCTAAAGCCTCTGCTAAGCAGAAATAGCCACAACTTCCGTTTTCCAAAAGCTGTAGCTTGTATAATAGATCTCCATCCGGCTTCCCTGTACGGATAGAGAAATCAATTAGGCCTGTCCCCTGCTGCGATACAACAGAAGGAGACAGGCTTATTTGTCATGTAAACAAGATAATATGTGGTAGACTAACATGATCCAGAGGTCATTTTTCACTCTAATTCATAATAAGGAGAATGTAATGAAAATAAATAAACAGGAATTTGATGTGCAAGGAATACACTATACGATCAGATCAGCCATAATTCAAGATGCGAAGAATTTGTCTGAAATCCGCTTGCTGATTGATGGAGAAACTGAAAATTTAGATAGAGAGAAGGGAGAAGCGTTTATAAGTACATCCGGTTTTGAACAGCTCATTGAATCAGATACAGAGAATAACAGAAACCTATTTTTAGTTGCGGTAGTTCATGAAAAAATCGTCGGATTTTCAAGATGTGAGGGCCATGTTCTGAGCAGATTCTCTCATAAAGTTGAATTCGGCGTATGTGTACTAAAGGATTTTTGGGGTTACGGGATCGGGACGAATCTTTTAAAAAAATCTATTTCCTGGGCTGACTCCAATGGCATCAAGAAAATAACTCTACAAGTTTTGGAAACGAATGATAAAGCCATTGAGCTTTATAAAAAACATGGATTTGAAATCGAAGGGTTATTAAAAAACGATAAGGTTCTTTCAGATGGCAAATACTACAACACCATAATCATGGGGAGATTTCATAAATAAAAAAAAGACCCTGTTCAACAGGATCTTTCATCTTTGCATCGCCACACATCCCCTAGTAGCGATAATCATCATAAGGATTGCGATTACGATACTGATCACGCGGCTGCTGGGCTGCGGTAATCATCAAAAATATGCCTGAGAGCAAATGCATCAACCAGCCCACAATCGGAATCCATCCAATAACCGAGGTCACGATCCCTAAAATAGATCCATAATAAGACTCTCTATTCGTCACCGATAGCACCAACGTAACAATGTGGAAAATCAGCATAAAGAACAATATAGTATACGCGGAATTTACGATGAGCAGCCCGCCCAAAACAGGAATAGCTAAAAATAGCTCCAATCCGCCTGTAATCCATTTTAATGTTTTTGATGGTGTCATTGTTCCACTCTCCCGATGCTGTTTCATTCCATAATTATATCCTATCCCTATACAGGATGACATACATTTTTTTACATATTATATGCTTATATCGTGACAGACTCATCCCTTTTTCGAATGAGCTAAGCCCTGGCTACATATATGTGAGAGAGAATGAAATGACGTGATTTCTAGAGGGGTGAACACGATGGGATATTATATTGAGGTGGAACGCGGCGTGAAGCTGTATGTCGAGGATATTGGAGAAGGCATCCCTGTTCTGATGGTGCACGGCTGGCCGCTGGATCACCGAATGTACGAATACCAGGTCGCCTTGTTGCCTGCTTACGGGTATCGCTGTATTCAGGTTGATCTTAGGGGGTTCGGCAAGTCTGATCGACCATGGCATGGATACAATTATGATCGATTGGCGGACGATCTGCTGGCTGTGATGCAGGCACTTCAGTTAAACCAGGTACGGCTGATCGGTTTTTCCATGGGGGGAGCTGTGGCTACACGCTACATGAGCAGGCACCGGGGATTTGGCGTCAATCAGTTGATCTTGATCGGAGCAGCTACGCCTCGATTCACCCCAACCAGCGACTTTCCTTATGGTACTCCTGTCACAGAGGTAGATAAACTCATTAAACAAGCCTATACAGATCGTCCACAACTGGTAACTTCTTTTGGCGAAATGTTGTTTGCCAATCCCGTCAGCCAGAGCTTACGCGACTGGTTACGTGATCAGGGCTTTGCGGCTTCAGTTCATAGCATGGCTTGTACTTTGTATTCACTACGTGACTCTGATTTGCGCCCTGATTTGCCATGTATACACGTGCCTACTTGGATTCTACACGGCAAGCTGGATCGGGTCTGTCCTTTCCCCCTGGCTGTCCAAACTCAAAAAGGAATTGCCGGATCAAAGCTTATTCCTTTCGAACGTAGCGGCCACGGTGTATTTTACGAAGCGCTACCTGAATTTAATTCTATCTTACTGAGCATACTAGCCCCATCCTCCACACCATAATTGAAAGCCTGTTCATTCTTATGTATAATTTATATTTATAAAAAACAAAAAGACGCCTCAGCGCCGTTAATGGCTATGGGGCATCTTTCACTACAAACATTAATCCGCTTAGGATTGTTTGGTATGATTGAAGCTCGTATTATTTAAAACAGCCAGCTTTTTCTCGCCCTTCACCATGGCAGAACCGCAAATGGGGCATGTCGGCTCGACAGAAAAAGCGAAGTTATCCCGCATCCAGCCGTTACATGTATCGCTGGCGCAATTCCAGACAGTTGTAATTTCCTCAGGAATCTCATCCATTGGCTTTTTCCGTGAATTGTACATAAACATCCCTCTTTCTTCATGATTTATAAAGCGATAAGATGTAATCAGTTCAAAAACGGTCTTGTGAACAGATAAAAACAAATGCCCCAAACGCTATGTTCGGGGCATCTGAAATAGGCTGTAATTTTAAATTACAGTTTTACAACGTTCTCAGCTTGTGGTCCACGGTTTCCTTCAACTACGTTGAATTCTACGCGTTGGCCTTCGTCCAAAGATTTGAAACCTTCGCCTTGGATTGCGGAGAAATGTACGAATACGTCGCTTCCACCTTCAACCTCGATGAAACCGAAACCTTTTTCTGCGTTAAACCATTTAACTGTACCTGTTTGCATGGAATTACCTCCAAAATGTATTTATATGACCTTTATTTTTTACAAATAAAAATTCACATATTGCACAAGGTTATTTCAACCTAAAACAATAGCCCTCTACAATATGCGAATCTCAGGTCACAATCTCAATATACTCATATTACCATAAGTGTATTGAAAACGCAAGCACTGGTGAATTTAATTTATGCAGAGTGCTTATGTTCTCTATTGCTGCTTCAAAGCTGTGTTCATTCGGCGGGAGTGAGTCATTAACGCCTACTTAAAACATTATATCCGCAGTTGCTTCCTATTATACCAGCAATCAAGAAATAAATATACAAAACATTGTGCAGGAGACGAACTTCTTACTAAAAGCTCATCTCCTGCGTTTATTTGCTCATTTTAGTTCATTTGAATTACAACCCCGCCAGCGCTTTAATTTCCTCTGCTGTCAGCGCTTTGTTATACAATTGAACTTCATCCAGGCTGCCATTGAAGTAAGCATCGGCGGCAAAACGGCTTTTGCCGAGATAAGCCTCGCTCGTCAGCAACTCATCGGGATTGAAGGTAATGCTGTCATTAACAGCTACTTCCTCACCATTTACATACAGCTTTCCTGTATTCCCTTCCAGTGTAACCGCTACATGCGTCCACTGGTTTAGAGGTAATGATGATTTGGAAAGCAAGCTTTGGTCCGTACCCTCATGGATTGTAAACTGGAGTACACCGCTTCCTTGGGAAGGGGTAAGAAACATATGCCGGGCTTGGCCGTTGCCGAAGTCAAAAATCCGTTGCCAAGCTGCACCGCCCTTCCAGTTCACCCAAGCGGAAAAGGTAAAATCCTTCGCATCTGTTACTGTATTTGGCAGTTGCACGTAACCATCCTTACCGTTGAGGACAAGCGCACCACCAAGCTTCCCGTCTTTATCCCATGCTGCCCCACCATAGGTCTTACCATCGAATTGATTGTATGTGCTGTCGACAACCGAAGTTCCTTGATCCTCACTCCACGAATAGCGTGCGAGCTGAGGACCTCGGGCCTGCCCGGGAACAATGGCTGTAAAGTTTTTCTTAGCTGTGGCTTTGTCCTTTTTGATGGTCGCCGTCAATGTAACTGTTACAGGCTGAGAACCGGCTTCTGGACGGTATACTTCACCTGTCACAGAAATATTCTCCGGGTGGGTGGACTCCCATGAAATAGTGGTATCTTGTGCTGCTTGAGTAGGTAGCGTCAGATTATAAAGAACATTGCTCGTATCGCCCAGGCTCAGATCCTTCTGCACAGCAGCTACAATCTTGCTGGCCTTCAGGTCAGGCTTTAGCGAACCCCATACCGCAACACCCTTGGAGGACAACGCGGTAAAAGCAAGCGTCTTGGCACCTGTGTCTGGATCATGGTGCCGCAGGAATACACCTTTGTACTTCGTGCCCTCTGCTGTAATTTCCAGCTGATTGCCTGCCCCCAACTTCCAAGTACCGTTCACTTCACCAGACAGTTTGCCGCCGCTATCCAGACTGACGTTAACGGCTTGCTTAATATTTGCCGAAATTTCCTTCCCGTGATTTACATACGAATATTGACCGAGGACATCCTTTTCTGACAGCTCTTTCAGTGAATCCTCATCTCCCGAATAACGATAAGGAGCAACCACAGGCCAACCGTCAGCGTTCATGAACATTTCATGTACCCGCACTTCATACTGTTCGCCTCTCCCCGGGAAACGGGAATGGAAAATGACAAAATGCTTTTTCGTCTTAGGATCATAATAAGCCGAGTTGTGTCCGGGCGACACATAACCTGCACCTAGTCCAGTACCCGGATCACCAATTTCTCTTGGAATCAGGTAATTACCTATCAGTTTGACACCGTATGGTTCAATGGAAGCGTCATCAAAAAGTGGTTTATCCGGATTTGCCTTGACCTTGATCATATCATTGCCTTCAGCATCGTAGAAAGGGCCATCCGGTGTTTTGGACCGAGCCACCCGCAAGTTGTATCCGCCATCCGCTGACAATCCACCATAGGACAGGAACAAGTAATAGTAGTCCGTTTGCGGACTGTATTGTATGTACGGCCCTTCCATACGAGCATGGTTACCGCCTGTCAGCTTTTTCCCGTAGCCTTGGCCAGGGAGCGGCTTCCCTGTTTTTTCATCCATCTGCATAATGAAGATGCCTCCTGAGTAGGAGCCATATACCATCCAAAGCTTGCCGTTCTTATCATAAAAGGTGTCCGGGTCCACGGCATTCGGATGCTTGGTTGCGTCATAGATCGTCCCATCCTCACTCGGTTGGTCCCACATACCGGATTTTAGAAAAATGCCTTTATTCTTATAAGGCCCTTCAATTTTATCAGCAACTGCTAGGCCCATTGCTGAACGCGGAGAGTCACCCTTGCAAGCGTTATAATACATATAGAACTTGCCATCTGCCAGTTGAATGACATCTGCTGCCCACAGCGTGTCTGTCTGCGCCCAATCCAGTGCTTCCTTTAATTCTTCTTTGACATTAGGAATCAATGCATTACCATTCGCCACTCCTGTAGCAATCGTATCCCAATTCATGAGGTCTTTGGACTTGGCAGCCGCCAGATGTGAGCCAAAAATGTAAAATGTGTCTTTCACTTTCAGAATGGATGGATCATGTACGGAAGTCTCCTTGAAAGAGACAGCCTTTTTACTTTGAATTGAAAAGTTTTCTAGGTCTTGAGCTTGAAGGGAAGTTTGCCCTACATTTTGAATTCCATCTGTATCTGAATTGAGTGTTTGCTCCGCGCCTACCAAAGAAGCAGGCAACAACAGCGCGCCTGCCAGTGAAGCTGCCGTTATTTTACGAACGAATGTTTGCTTCATAAATCAATCTCCTCTCATTTTGAACATCCCTGATAACATAAAACAATATTGAGAAAGCGGTCAGGATTATGTTTGTATTAACTTCTTCAGCCTCAAAATTAAAGTTGCTCATCCCTCCTGTTTTTAATTAAAGCGCTTTCAATTGATTTGAAAAACAAAATCACCTTCGGTTAAGAAGGACGATTCAGACCTGGCGGCTAACCGTACCTCTATATTATTCAAATAATATGGAAAATTCAATATGTAATTTTATGTTTTTATAAATTATTCATCGAATTATTAACATTAATAAATGTATTGCGTAAATTTCTAGTTTAAAGTTATAATTTTACAAGTAAAATTCTATATGTTTCCTGCCGATATACCTACAAGGACAACTTTACGGATACTGTAAAGCAACTTTTAGATTTTATAAGGAGGTGAAAAATATATGCAATGGTATTTAAATGCATTAAAAAACTATGTAGGATTTCAAGGTAGAGCAAGACGTACAGAGTATTGGATGTTTATCCTATTTAGTGTAATCGTTAGCTTTGTAATCAGTCTGATCGATAGTCTTGTTGGCTTATCACCGATATTGACTTACATTTATTCTTTGGCTGTCCTGCTGCCATCCTTGGCCGTCCTGGCCCGTAGACTGCATGATACAGGCAGAAGCGGATGGTGGATTCTAATCGCTCTGATTCCTCTGGTAGGGTCAATTATTTTGATTGTATTCACATGCCAAGACAGTCAGCCTAACGACAATAAATATGGGAAAAACCCTAAATTGTAATGGTTGTAGATGTCTAAAACCTCTTTCACTTTTGTGAAGGAGGTTTTTTTCATATCCGCATCTCCCCCATCGAAATTTCAGCAGTAAGTTTATCTAGAGCCCCCGGCGTCCATACTGGATTAAAAAGTATCCTCAAAGAGAGGGAGAACGTGCATGCGTTTTCGGAAAAGAACCCCCCCTAACAAAATTAAAAAGCCGCCAGTCCAGCACAGCGAAAGTAAGTCTGAGCATTCAGGAGAGCAGCTCAGTGCGAATATCGGAAGCAATCTTCAGCAAATCAGACAAGCACTCGGTAACAGCACTGACATCATCATAAGAGAAATTCGTATCGGCAAGGATGGTGACCAGCTCATTGCAATCCTCTATACGGACGGTTTGGCGGACAAAAATATAGTCTCCGACTTCATTATGGAATCGATGATGCTGGATAGTAGCTTGTCCAGAGACGTAGAGTGCAGGCTCCAGAACTCCTCTAGTGTCATGCAAGTATTGAAAGATTATGCCCTAACCATCGGAAGCATCCGGGAGATTATCGACTTTGAAACCTTATATAATGCGCTGTTGTCCGGGGATGCTGTCATTTTGATTGACGGTGAAACACAGGGAATAGTAGCCAGCGCACGTGGATGGAAGGATCGCGGGGTCACCGAGCCTGCCTCGGAAAATGTCGTCCGTGGGCCGCGGGAAGGATTTTCTGAGACGCTGCGCACGAATACGGCCTTAATTCGGCGTAAGATTAAAGATCCGAATTTGTGGCTGGAAACCCAACAAATCGGTCGTGTTACCCAGACCGAAGTCGCTGTCATGTATATCAAGGGGATCGTGAACCCAAAATTGGTCGAGGAAGTGCATGAGCGATTGAATCGCATTGATGTGGACAGTATTCTCGAAAGCGGGTATATCGAGGAATTAATCCAAGACGAAACTTTTACGCCTTTTCCGACAGTATACAACTCCGAACGCCCGGACGTGATCGCCGCCGAGCTGTTGGAAGGAAAAATCGCGATCCTGGTGGATGGAACCCCGTTTGTGCTTGTCGTGCCTGCGCTGTTTGTTTCCTTCCTGCATGCCGCGGAGGATTATTATCAGCGTGCAGACATTAGCAGCTTCATCCGGGTTCTTCGTTACACCGGAGTTTTTATCTCCCTGCTCGGTCCGTCCTTATATGTTGCCATCACTACGTTTCATCAGGAAATGCTGCCGACCTCACTGTTGATCGGTCTAGCGGCACAGCGGGAGGCTGTTCCCTTCCCTGCCTTTATTGAAGCACTCATGATGGAACTGACTTTTGAAATATTGCGGGAAGCTGGCGTTCGTATGCCGAAGTACATCGGGGCAGCCGTCTCTATCGTGGGCACACTCGTCATCGGACAAGCTGCCGTCGAGGCGGGCATCATATCTGCTGCGATGGTTATTGTCGTATCGATTACCGCGATTTCCAGCTTTGTACTTCCTGCCTATAATATGTCCATCGCTTTTCGTATGCTGCGGTTCCCCTTGATGGGACTTGCTGCCTCATTTGGGCTGTTCGGGATTATCGTTGGAGGCATTGCCCTGATCCTGCATATGTGCAGCCTTCGTTCGTTCGGCGTCCCCTATATGACTCCTTTTGCACCTCTAATACCGACGGACACCAAAGATACCATATTTCGACTCCCTCACTGGATGATGATTTCACGTCCCCGGTTAGTCGATCAGAAGAATGTCAAACGTCGAAACAGCACTCCGCCCCGAAAATCAAGGGAATAGAAGAAAAGAGAAACCGTCGGAAAGGAGTGGATAATCATGAAGCGGAAGAAAGCGATTCTGTTCCTGATTCTTGCACTCGTTTTACTTCTGACGGGCTGTTGGAATCGCAGGGAGTTGAATGAGCTCGCCATCGCCGTTGGTATGGGGATTGATAAACAAGGAGATCAGTTCCGGGTCTCTCTCCAAGTGGTGGACCCTGGAAAAGCATCGGCCAAAAAAGGAGCAGGCGGCGGTGCTCCAGCCACCTTGTATACAGAAGAAGCGGATACCATATCTGAAGCGATCCGAAAAATAACAACGATTAGCCCCCGGAGAATGTATTTTTCTCATCTGCGTATATGTGTAATCGGTGAGTCGATGGCTACCGAAGGAATGGCGAAAGCTTTAGATTTACTCTCTCGATATCATCAGTTCCGAACCGATTTTTATATTGTAGTGTCCAAGGGCACTAGTGCGGAGGATACATTAAAAATTATGACACCTTTAGATCCGATTCCCGCAAATGACCTTTTCTCCTCTCTGGAAACATCACAGAAAAATTGGTCGCCCACTACGACAGTAACTTTGGATGAATTGGTATCAGCACTCACCAGTGAAGGAATGCAGCCTGTCTTGACAGGACTCCGGATCGTTGGCAATAAAGAAATGGGAGAAACCAGCGGCAATGTGCAAGAGATCGCCCCATCCGCCCGATTACAGTATTCCGGACTTGCTGTATTTAGAAAAGACCGATTAATCGGTTGGTTAAATGAAACTGAAAGTAGAGGCTACAACTTCATCCTCGGCAAAGTGCAGAGCTCTGTCGGCTTTGTGGCTTGTCCAGGAGGCGGCAAAGTCGTCTCGGAAATCATTCGAACCCAAACTGCTATAAAAGGGAGCGTTTATAGGGGGGAGCCTCAGATCAATATTAAAATGCAGGTTGAGGCCAACGTGGGAGAAGTTGAATGTTATGACCTGGACCTGACCCAGGTGGGGACGATTTATGACCTTGAGAACAAAGAGGAAGAAAAGATAGAAGAGATTATGAACTTGGCTGTCAGAAAAGCTCAAAAATCATACAAAGCTGATATTTTCGGATTCGGTGAAGCCATTCACCGTGCTGACCCGAGAACCTGGAAATCCATTAAAAAAAATTGGGATTATGAATACTTTACAGAATTACCTGTACATATCAAGGTGGATTTCAAGATTCGGCGCTTAGGTACGATTGGCAGCTCATTTTTGAATGATATTAAGGAGTAAAATCCCTTACCCTACAAAAGAAGGTGTTTTCCAAGATGCTGTCTCATATGGTGAACGTTTTGGGTATATTACTGATCGCTGCTGCAATCAGCTTGGTCGAGGTCCCCTACATGTGGAAAAAGGGATTAAAAAAAGAACTTTGGTTATTTTCCATCCTTCTCTTTGTTGCGGTCGGAATCAGCTGCGCCAAGGCATTACACTGGCTTATTCCTACTCCCCTGGATTGGATAACAGCCGTATATAGGCCATTTAGCGATTTCCTGACCCATATCGGTCTAATCAGATAAGATGAGGTGAACATTGGTGCCCGGACAGATTAAAATTTCAGCACGCCAAATTATGATATTAACAACTTTATTTACGGTCGGGAGTGCAATCCTCATCATCCCTTCAGGCATGGCATCGGTAGCCAAACAAGATGCGTGGATTGCCGCGCTCGTTGGAGTCGGGGCAGGGCTCCTTATCTTGTATATGTACAGCAAGATTGCATCTCTGTATCCAGATATGACCCTGATTGGGATTATGGAAACCCTGCTCGGAAAATGGTTAGGCAAAGCCGCCGGTCTTCTGTTTTTCATCACACTATTCATCAATGCCCCTGCACCCGTTTTATTTTATATAGGGAATTTTATGACTACTCAAATGATACCGGAAACACCGATTCTAGCGGTAAATATTCTCTTTGCGCTTATTGTAGTATTAGCTGCTCGACTGGGTCTCGAAGTGCTGGTCCGTTCGGCTGAACTGCTATTTCCGTTATTTACTCTGCTTTATATTTCTTTTGTAGGTTTAGTGGTGTCCAATATTAAGCTGGAAAATGTTCAACCTGTATTGGAGGCGGGAGTTGGACCTATTTGGCCTGCTGCCCTGTCCTTTTGTAGCACTGTGTTTATACCTCATATTATTTTTCTCATGATCTTCCCGGATTCTATAAATCGTTCCGATCAAACTCGTAAAGCCTTTTTCCTAGGCAGCCTGATTGGCGGATTGATGTTGGTCGTGGTGGTTGCATTGGCAATTTTGGTATTAGGTCCTGAATTAACGGCAAGAAATATATATCCTAGCTATGCGTTAGCCAAAAAAATTAGCATCGGCAATTTTCTACAGCGCATCGAAGCAATTATGGCTACTATGTGGTTTATTTCGCTCTTCTTTAGAATTACGCTGTATATGCACACCACGGTGACAGCAATAGCCCAAATCTTCCGTTTGAAAGAAGACCGACAATTGGTGCTTCCTCTCGGAATGATTTTAGTCGTCATGTCCATCATCGTATATCCCAATGTCCCTTATCAACAAACCTATGATACAAAGACGTGGGTTCCTTATGCACTATCCATCGGGTTGTTGTTCCCCTTCCTGCTGCTCTGTATTCATGGGATACGAACAATGTGGTCAAAGAAAAGGGCAGAATCCAAAGGGTAAACCTATCCATTATTCGCATCCGTGAATTTTTTTTGGCTTTACCTGTTTACATCCTCCTCTTTTAGTTTATTTTAAACGAGTATTAAGCTGGCGCTAAGATTGGGTGTGTATGATGTATATTAGAATCTGGTAACTACATAAGCCGGATCGGCTAAAGGCATAAACATTACTCCCGTTGGATATCCATATAAGGCTCCACCTTGTCAGAAATTGAATGAAACACAAAGGAGATTTACACTTATGAATCGAAAACGAATGTTGGTCATCTGTACACTGTTGCTGGCGTTATCTATTGGGCAGTCTTCTACTTGGGGAAGTCGGGCTAATGCTGCTACACTGGCTCCAGAGAGAGCCCCTCAGGTACAGGATAATGAAGCTTCCAAGGATGATAAGCTTTTGGAAACACTGGGCGCATCCTCGGATGAGCAATTGTATGAAGCGTTATATAACGGTCAAACCTTGGCAGATATTGCACAAACCAATAAAAAGGACGCACAGGCTGTTGTTGATTTACAGGTAGCTCAGTTAACGGAGCAGTTGGATCAACGACTGGCCAATAAGAGCATTACGCCTGAGCAATACCAAGCCCATAAGGCAGAATTGACACAGGTCGTTGCTAAAAGTGTGTTCGGGCTGTAAGTTAGTGACATGACAGAATGTGAAAAAGGCGCTGAACCCCTGGGGGCCAGCGCCTTTTGGCTTGTCTATATTTTGTTGTAAATTACACTTGATATACTCGGATCAAGTTAGTGGTGCCCGCCTCGGCGACAGGAACACCTGCTGACAGGACTACAGTATCGCCTTTATGGATATATCCTGCATTCAGCGCGTTACGGATGGAGGATTCGAACATTTCATCCGTTGTTGCTACTTTATCCCCCTTGATCGGGAATACGCCGGACAACAGGCAGATTTTAGCGAATACCGTATTATTCGGAGTAACCGCAATAATAGGTGCCTTCGGACGATATTTGGATACCATACGTGCCGTGAATCCGCTGGCAGTCGATGTAATAATTGCTTTCGCATCCAGCTCCAGGGACGAACTCACTGCACCCTGACTAATCACTTCGGTAATGTTGGTGCTTTGACGTGCTCTGCGCTTATCGAACTGCTCCTGATAATCGAATTGCGATTCTGCTCTGGCAGCTACAGCGGCCATGGTCCGTACAGACTCGACAGGATATTTACCCGCAGCTGATTCGCCCGACAGCATAACAACATCGGCTCCTTGCATAACGGCATTAAACACGTCACTAACTTCGGCTCTCGTCGGACGCGGGTTCACCTGCATGGATTCCAGCATGTGGGTAGCTACGATAACGGGCTTGCCGACCAGATTACACTTGTCGATCATTTCTTTTTGCATCACAGGCACATCTTGAATCGGCACTTCGACACCCAGATCGCCACGGGCTACCATAATGCCATCGGAAGCTTCGATAATATCATCCAGGTTTTCCATGCCTTCAGCATTTTCAATTTTGGAATAGATTTGTACATGCTCAGCATGATGTCCCTTCAAAATCTCACGGATTTCACGGATATCGTCGCCTTTACGCACAAAAGAAGCCGCAATAAGCTCAACACGCTGCTCCACCCCAAATTGGATGTGCCTCACATCTCGCTCCGTCACGCCTGGAAGGGTCGTATGAATCCCTGGCAGGTTTACACCTTTTCTCGGCTTCAAAATACCGCCGCTTACAATATTACAAATCATTTCCGTACCTTCGATGGAGGTTACAGTCAGATCAACCAAACCGTCGTCAATGAGAATGCGGTCGCCTGGTTTGATGTCCTTCGGCATATCCGGGTAATTCACTGAAATACGATGCTCGTCCCCTAGAATCTCTTCTGTGGTCAGAATGAGCTGGCTACCTGGTTTCAGCAGACAAGATGCCTCTCTCAGCTTGCCAATCCGTATTTCCGGTCCTTTAATATCCATCATGACAGGTATAAAGGTATTCATTTCCTTCGCAGCCTGACGCACATTTTCGATACGTTTAACGTGATCTTCCAGCTCACCGTGAGCCATATTCAAGCGGGCTACAGTCATACCAGCCTGGATCATTTCTTTTAACAAATGAATGGAGTCACAGGCAGGTCCCATAGTACAAATAATTTTCGTTTTAAGCATAGTAATGTCATCCTCCTGAATGTCTTTACTGTATGGTTTTCTATTCCACTTTGCTTCTCTATCTACATTAAACTTATATAGCTCTATTCTACCTGTACCCGTGCACCAAGACTATGAACTATAGTATGATGAATGTACTACAGTATAACGAAAGTTGAAGACTTCGGGGAGTGAGTTTCGTGATTACATTGATGGATATACGGCAGGATAACGGTGTGGACTGGTATGAAAAGGCTGGTGCAAATAGCGACAACGATGACTTACTGTTCATTTTGGTCACCTTTGGCAAATGTGTATATTGGGTGAACGATTGCAAATTCATTCTCGGTAAGGGTGAAACACTGCTTTTACCCGGTCATCTGGATTACTATGGCAAGAGCATTCCTACGCTTTTTCATACCAAGTATGTGATACATTGCCGCAAAACATGTACGAACAGCACACTTCCCATCCTGAATACTGACAAGCCGTTGTTGATCAAACCTGGATGCTACGATATGCTGCATGAACGGATTAAATCGATGTACTATCAATGGACTGAACACCCAAGCTACTACACCATGATGGCTGACTGTTTGCTGACCGAGGCAATGATATATATGAATCAGGAATGGGACAAAGGCGCCATTTCTTGCGATCGAGAACGACATGTGGAACATATGAAACAGTATATCCAGAACCACTACCGGGAAAAGGTAACCAAGGAGGAGCTTGGCGACGCCATCCGTAAAACCCCCAATTATGCCGCGACGCTGCTGCGTGAGGTAACACGCCAAACGATCAGCGAGCATGTACATACGCAACGCATTAAAACCGCCATCTACATGCTGACCGAGTCCCGGCTAACGATTCGTGAAATTTCGGAGTATGTGGGATATAGTGATGTGTCCTATTTCCATCGAATTTTCAAACGGTTGACAGGCTGCTCGCCGTCCGAATTTCTGGATGAACGTTCCTCAATCGTATAGGTGTGTCTTCAAGCTATAAATAAAGACTAATTATTAGTGAAATAAAGTTGTGGGAAGACAATAAAAACACGATCTTGGTGCATCTTCAGAAAGAGAACGCTCACTTAGCCATTCACGCCTAGATACAATGTGGTTGCGACTCGTTTTCCTACAAGGAGCCGTCGGGCAAAATGCTCTTTAACAATATTGAACGTCTAATATCATGCAATTTAATCACGATCTGGTTGGCTTGAGTTTGGGAATATACTCTAAATAAAAAAGAACGCTCATTTTTATGAGCGTTCCAGGAAAAATCAGTTTTTCCCATCTTTTTTTTCGTAAACAAAATTATTCACGATAACTTGCTTTGTCTCAGCTGTTATCTGCTCTTGATTATCCCGATTTGCAACTTCATCACTTGGATACTCATTCGGAACTTCGACAGGGAGAAAATCCCCATGTTTTGAGTGTAAAATTTCCGCTGGTGAAGAAAACACTTTTTCATTTATTTCCTTCTTTTTTTCAGGCGTTAGCCAGTCAGGCTCATTGTTAGTTTTGGTTTGAAGCGTACTACTGTCTGCAAAAGTCTGACTTTTGATGACGGCAACCGCCCCTCCGACAACGACAGTTAGACTTAAGACAATAACAACCGTTCTGAATCGCTTGTTCACTCTCACTCCTCCCTTCTAAAAGTAATCTAGTTAAAAAAATTAATAGCCAATGAATCCATTTCCAGAAATAGTGTAGTCATTTAAATTATTTACTAATATTTGATATGTCCCAGGTCCTGGTGCTTTGATTTCAAACTTTGTATTTGTGCCTGTATATCTTCCGGAAACCAAGTGAACCTTGCCCAAATAATCTTTATTCACAAGTGTATAACCTACATCGGGTTGTGACCAAGAACTATCATCTCCCCACTGCACCACATTTATAGGCATAGTTATTGCATAATCAACATAAAACTTATCAGTCCAATATCCATCGTGCTTAGCAAGGTGGTCAAATGCCCAAGATGTCAGGGCCATGGGAGAAATCTTCTCGATTGATTGAGTTTTATCGCTTTCGCTTTTTACAATTACTGACTCTAGTGGTACTGCATTTGTTATAGCTTCATTATACTCTTCAAGCGTCAAACCGCTCAAGAGCGTATCAGAATTAACAATTGAAGAATACGGCGGGAATAAGGACTGGTTAGAAGAGTCTTTAGCAGATGAGGATGAATCTGCATAAGAACTTGAAGGATTCAGCCCGATTGCTACCAACATAACAACTAGCATAGTTACAAGAAATTTTTTCACAAATAACTGCCTCCCAATGCTAAATTTTAACAACTATTGTATAATAGCACAATCAACCTCCCTTGAATATATATCTTTTGAAATTTTTACATTAATGTTACATTTTTTTGAATATTCGAGATTCTGATGATACAATACATTCAATTCCACACATAAGCAAATACCCAAACTATCAGTTGTTGGCCAAGCATATAGGGGTCATCTGTTTAACTTATAAAATTATCAAACAGGAGATGAAGAATAAAAATTGGGTACAATCTTATATCAATAATTAGATGATGCAGCACTACTGCATTGCAATAAAAGGCCTAAATTGCGAATAACCATCCATGCTTAATGGAAAAATGGTCGCTCCACTTGGAACCCTGCTCTAGCAGTCCTTTTTGATTAGGGACCAAGAGCGTTCCATATAGAACGACCATCATATTTATAATTACGCGTATAAATCTGCGTGTATTCGCATTACTTGGGTGATATTAATTAGAAGAACCCGCTGTTTTGACCTCTTCCAACATTTTATCGTTGTAGCCAAACATCCAGGTCAGGACAAAAGCTACAACCATAGCAGCCAAGTTCGCCAAAATATAAAGCGGAAGCTGATGATTCATGTAGAGCAACGTGCCTGGAATGACCGTAACTGCCATACCTGTAGCCGCCAAATGGAAGACCGAAGCGATAAAACCGCCAACCGCCCCACCGATGAGGCCCATGACAAAAGGCTTCATATATCTCAGGTTGACCCCGAAAATAGCCGGCTCCGTAATCCCCAGAAAAGCAGACAACGAGGAAGGAAGTGCCAACGCTTTCAGCTTGCTATTCTTCGTTTTCAGTCCAACCGCCAGACAGGCAGCACCTTGAGCAGCCATAGCGCAGGTAATGATGGCGTTAAAGGCGTTTACGCCGTTCTTTTCAAGCAGTTGAATTTCCAAGAAATTAAATATATGATGCACACCTGTAACGACGATAATCTGATGCAAGAAACCGATGACAATCCCTGCAATACCGAAAGGCAAATCCAGCACAAACGTTGTTCCGTGCAGCACCCATTCTTCGAGTGAATGGAAAATCGGACCAATGGCAAACAATCCCAAAGTGATCATGATCAACAGTGTTAAAAACGGTGTGAGAATCAGATCTAGCGCTTCAGGCACCCGTTTGCGCAGCGCTCGCTCCAGCTTGGCTCCGATCAAGCCCACGAAGAAAGCTGGCAATACCGAGCCTTGATAGCCCACTACAGGAATGAACCCGAACATCGTCAACGGATGGGCTGAGCCGTCCGCAACACTATAAGCGTTGGGCAAGGCCGGGTTTACCAGCATCAGACCGAGAACGATACCCAGCACTGGACTACCGCCGAATACTCTAAAGGCTGACCATGCGACTAACGCTGGCAGAAAAGCAAAGGCCGTATCCGTTAATACTTGTGTGTATAATAGAAAATTGGGTGAAATGTCCTGTGGCGTCATGCCGAGTAGAGCGAGAATTTGCGGCTGAGTGAGCAAGCCACGTAGCCCCATGAACAGCCCCGTAGCAACCAGCACAGGAATAATGGGTACAAACACATCGCCAAAGGTACGAATGGAGCGTTGGAAGACGTTACCTTCCTTTTTCGCCTGACTCTTCACCTCTTCTTTAGATGAACCGGTCACGCCAAGCTTTTCGACCTCTTCAAAAATTCGATTTACCGTACCTGTACCAAAAATAATCTGATATTGCCCGGAATTGAAGAAAGCACCCTTGACCTTGTCGATCTCCTCAACTTTTTTCTGATCAATCTTCTCCTTGTCATGCACCATAATCCGCAAGCGCGTCGCACAATGAGCAAAAGATGCAATATTTTCTTGCCCACCGATTGCCTGGATCACTTCTTTAGCTATTTCTCTGTTTTCCGCCATGATGTTCATCCTCTCGTTCATCCCGTTATGTTTGATGATTAACGAACCACTTGATGTTTTAGCCTACTCATGTAAAATCCCATTTTACCGCCTGGAAGAGAGCCTCTCCCTTGTCGGCAAAAAAGCGTATTTCGTCACTCTCTGGATGCGGAAAAATACGACTGGTGAACACCTCTTCCCCATCGTTGACGAAAATCTCAACTGAAGACGCATCTACAAACAAATGTAGTTTGATATGATCTTTATCCCATGGACACTGCCGTACCTCACCATACGAAGTGGCTACAGGCTCACCCGATTGCGAACGGTCCAATACAAGTTTGCGACTGACGGCATTATATTTAATCACCGTCTTCTCAGTCTCACTCGCACGGAATTCAATACCAAACACCTTAGCGCTCAAAAGATCTACCTCACAGATCAGCTCATAGGCCGTACCTGTAAATCCTTCATAGGTTTTGCTCTCTGAAAATAACGTGTCAGCTACCCGATCCTCACGATTTCTACGCAGCGTAGTCAGCTCAGGGATCGGCCGCTGCAAGAGTTTGCCCTCATGAAGCGTAAGCTCCCTTGGTAATGTCAGACAATGAGCCCATCCGTTCGGATCTGTGGGATATTCGATATCCGGCAGGCCCATCCATGCCACCATAATACGCCGCCCCTGTGGGTCAATCATCGTCTGTGGCGCATAGAAGTCAAAGCCTCTATCGAGCTCGTGGAATGCACCGTGCTCCAGCGTTCTTGTTTCGGTATCCAACGGCTTGCCGATTACGTAGCCCGATTGATAAATATTGCGATTTTCATCCCCAGAAGGCTCCAAGCCCTGAGGAGAAAAGATCAAGACTCCCGCTTCGTTCAGTTCAAAATAATCCGGACATTCCCACATGTAGCCAAACGACTCCAGGCCTGTGCACAATTCTCCCTCAAACTCCCACGTACGAAGGTCGGTTGATCGGTAGAGGACGGCACAGCCTGTTAAATTCGTTCTCTGGGCACCAATCACACAGTAAAAGCTATCGCCGTCTTTCCATAGCTTGGGATCACGAAAATGGTCTGTATACCCTTCTGGCACATTGGAAATAACGGGGTGCTCCCATTTAGTAATGTGACCATTCTCGTCCATAACAGCCATGCATTGATAAGGATGTCTGATCCAGTCTTCATCTCGTGCATTTCCCGTATACAGCATATATAACTTGCCCTCATGCTCCAGTGCGCTGCCCGAATAAGCCCCATGTGAATCAAAATAATCCCCAGGTGCGATGCCAATACCCGCACTATTCCATGTGACCAAATCATTGGATTTCAGGTGATACCAATATTTCATCCCGTGATCCGTTCCGAGCGGAAACCACTGATAAAATAAGTGGTATTCACCTTGGTAATATGAAAAGCCATTGGGGTCATTGAGCAAACCTGTCGGTGGTTGGATATGAAATGCCTGCCGCCAGTGACATTGCTCCACTTTCTCCTCCAAGCCGGCTATTTCACCGGGCTCTGCCTGCTCGATCATTCGATACTTTTGTTCTCTTGTCATTTTCATAGTTGTACCTCATTTTTATTAAAACTTCGCTTCGGGAACCGGTTCCAAATTAATGAAAAAAATATTTGATCGGAACCGGTTCCTATACGATTAAAAAAATGCTATCTATGGATTTGCAACCGATTCCATTTGTGCCCGAATGCTATGGAACCGGTTTCGTAGAAATTATAATCCACTTGTTCAGCGTTTGTCAACGCTTTCTCTTTCGATAAGAGAATAATTCATGACCGTCACTTTTTCTACCGATTTATGTTCTACCAGCCGCATAATATTTTGCGCTGCTACACGTCCAGCCTCCATATACGGATATTGAACGGTTGTCAGGGCAGGGTGAATGACCTCCGTAATATCGTATCCCCCAAAGCCAGTTACCGACAAATCCAACGGGATAGCAATCCCTCTGGAATAAGCCGCATTGATTACGCCCAGCGCGATATTATCTGTAGCACACACCATTAACGTTGGCTTGAAATGGTCCAAAATGGCGGATGCAGCAATCCGTGCATCGGACATTTTAAATCCGGTCTCATAGTATCTGATATCATACCCTGCTGCTCGCATCGCATCGTCCGTATGAGACTCAGCAGGCAATGCATCGCGAACAGCCTGCCTAAAGCCCTCCTTGCGCTGCACACCGACGGCAACATCCTTTTCAGTAACACCAACGTAGGCAATTTCGCGGTGTCCCTGTGACAAAACGTACGTGCCGATATCATATCCTGCACGATAGTCATCATGGATAAGACTATGAAGCTGCTCGTGCTGCTGGCCCACCAGCAACACCGGAATACCAATGTCACGAATCGCGGCCAGATGGTCGTCTGTAATTTGAGCAGCCAGCAAAATGATGCCCGAAATCTTTTGTCTTCCCAGCTCATAAATGGCTTCGATTTCACGCTGTACATCCTGGCTCGTATTAGAGATCAGCATCTGATAATGCTGAGAACGCAGTTCCTCATCAATCCCCATCAGCGTATGAGATGTCGCAAAAGAATCCAGACGCGGCACAACGGTGCCGATGATGTTGGTCCGCTTCGCCTTAAGACTCTGGGCAAAGGCATTGGGCACATAGCCCGTGGCTTTAACCACTTTTTCAATTTTTCGTTTCGTATCCACGCTGACAGACCCGCCGTTCAAAAAACGGGATACCGTGCTCTTGGATACGCCAGCCATTTGGGCTATATCTGCAATCGTCTTATTCATGAAGTCCCCCGGTGATTTTTCGTATTCACAAGCTTCCAAAACATCTCTTTTCATATAACCCTATAATACCATATGGCGGGATTGGATTGCTGTAGCCCCAGACCCATCATGCACAAACAAAACGCCGTCCCTTCAGTGAAGAAGGAAACGGCGTCTTATGATGAACGTGATTTTTTAAAAATCAAAGTTATCCGGATCTGGACCTACCCGAAGATCGGCATTTAAAGCCTGGATTCGATCCATATCCTCGCCCGTCAGTTCGAAGTCAAAAATGTCGGCATTTTCGACGATCCGATGCGCCTTGGTAGACTTGGGAATGGTGACAACTCCCTGCTGCACATCCCAGCGTAAAATCACTTGCGCCACCGATTTGCCGTACTTGGTCGCTATGTCTTGCAGTACCGGATGATCGAGCAATTGGCCTTGCATTAACGGAGACCAAGCTTCCATTTGAATGTCGTTCTTTTGACAGAATTGCAACAGCTCGGCTTGCGTTAATTGTGGATGGAATTCCACCTGATTGATCATGGGCTTAATTTCGGCATCCTTCATGAGATCCTCCAAATGATGAATCTGGAAGTTGCTGACTCCAATGGCCTTAATCCGTCCTTCTTTATATAAGGATTCCAACGCTCTCCAAGCTTCTTTATACTTTCCTTGAACTGGCCAATGAATCAGATATAGATCCAGATATTCCAGACCCAGCTTGTCCAGACTGGCTTCATAAGCTGCTCGTGTCTCTTCATAGCCTAAATCTGCATTCCACACTTTGGACGTGACGAACAGTTCTTCTCTGGGCAGATTATTTTCCTGAAGGGCTTCCTGAATAGCCTGCCCTACACTGCTTTCGTTCGCATAGATTGCAGCTGTATCTATACTGCGGTAGCCATGCTTTACAGCAGCCTTTATAGCATCGACCAGCTCCGAACCTTCTTCCACTTTAAATACCCCGATGCCAAACCAAGGCATGCGAACTCCGTTGTTTAACAATGTTGTGCTTTGTAAGTTTTGTGTCATTTTGAATCTTCCTCTCTATTTTTTAAAAGCTTTAACCTGTAATGGGGGTTGTATCCCTTTTTTCGAGCATACGACTCCAGCCTGTGAGCAAAACCGCAACGAAAACCATAATGCTCCCGATCCAGGCCGTATGAATGAGACCGAGTGAATCCGTTACAATCCCGCCTACATAAGCTCCGATTGCTATCCCTGCGTTGAAAGCTGCAATATTAACAGCAGAGGCAACATCGACAGCTTTGGGTGCAAACCGTTCGGCTAACATGACGACATATACCTGTAGCCCGGGCACGTTCATAAACGCAAGCAATCCCATAAAGAAGATCGTAATCAGTCCTGCCGTTTTAAAAGGTGCCGTGAACAACAGGAGAAACAGGATCACTGCTTGAATCAGAAACATGTAAAACAAAGCTGAAAGCGGCTTGCGGTTTGCTGCTTTTCCGCCAATAACATTCCCGATGGCAATCGCAATTCCATACAGCAAAAGTATAAACGTTACCGTACTTTGCTGAAATCCGGTTATGTCGTGAAGTAATGGAGATAAATAAGTAAATACCACAAATGTGCCTCCATACCCCAAAGCTGTAATGATAAATGCGAGTAGCAAGCGACCATTGGTAACCAGTTTGACCTGCTCGCGGAAAGGAGTCTTGTTCCCTTTGCGCAGCGTAGATGGCAGCAGAATCAGATTGGCGATGAGTGCCACTACACCGACGACCACAATCGCCATAAATGCTGCCCTCCAACCCCATTGCTGCCCAATGTAGGTACCCAAAGGTACGCCTGTAACCGTGGCTACGGTCAACCCGGAGAACATAATGGAAATCGCACTCGCTCGCCGATCATCCGGCACAAGATCGGCCGCGATGGTGGAACCGATGGACATGAACACCCCATGAGCGAACGCCGAGATCACACGTGCAATCAGCAGCAAGGCAATTCCGCTAGAGACCGCAGCGAGGCTGTTGCCTGCAATAAATATAATCATGATCCACAGCAGCAACGTTTTACGGGGAACACTTGATGTTAATGAGGTCAAGACAGGTGCCCCGATGGTGACCCCTAATGCATACAGCGTTACAGTTAGTGCAGACATCGTTACAGATATGTGCAAGTCTTCAGCAATCAGGGGAAGCAGTCCCACGCTGATGAACTCAGTTGTCCCAATCGCAAAGGCGCTTACGGCTAGAGCCAGTAATGGCCAGATACTTCGTTTTGATTCTGGCGACATGTTTTTCACTCCTATCTATAGAAATCTTCGACCAGCAGATGTTATTATGAGTTATTCAAGCAAATATGAACAGTACGTACTTTTTAGTGATATAGGTACTAAAAAGTACCCTAAATAAAGTTCTTTTTAATCAAAACAGGCTGTTAAGGTATGTATAACAGAAGCGATACACATGGGGGGATCGGCATTGGGGAAGAAAAAATACAATATCTCTGTTGAGGCGACGTTAGAGGTGATCGGGGGGAAATGGAAATGCGTCATTCTGTGTCATTTGACACATGGAAAGATGCGGACAAGCGAATTAAAACGGATGATGCCTTCCATAACACAAAAAATGCTGACTCAGCAGCTTCGTGAATTAGAGGAAGACGGCATTGTCAATCGGATTAGCTATAATCAGGTTCCACCCAAGGTGGAGTACGAGCTTAGTGAATATGGATGTAGTCTGAAAGGCATTTTAGATTCTCTTTGTGCTTGGGGAGAAAGACATATTATTAAAGAATACGGGGATAAATCTGCGGTTTTGGAAGATAACATTCTGAATAATTTGTAAAGCCAAAAAGAGCGCCCGCAATACATCAGCAGGCGCTTTCTCTCTCTCCGAATTCCAAGGGTTACGAATTGGACATCATTTTAATTTGTGAAATCAATGACCATGCGTCCTTGAATTTTGCCCTGCTCCATCTCCTCGAAGATCTCATTAATGTCTTCGAGCGGACGTTTTTGTACAAGAGGGACGACTTTACCTTCTGCAGCGAACTGGAACGCTTCTTTAAGGTCTTCACGAGTGCCGACCAAGGAGCCAATAACTTGAATGCCGTCCAGAACCAGGCGTGGAATGTCCAGATCCATCTTATCGGTTGGGAGACCTACAGCTACGACACGCGCGCCGGCCTTCACAACGTCGATGGCCTGGTTGAAAGGTGTTTTGGCAACAGCAGTAACCACGGTTGCATCCAGACCAGCACCGTTTGTTAACTCCTTAGCTCGAGCGACCGGATCTTCTTTCATGCTGTTAACGATATAGTCAGCACCAATTTGTTTGGCCAGTTCTAGTTTTTCATCACTGATGTCAAAGGCTACAACTTTAGCATTGAATACATTTTTGGCGTATTGCACAGCCAGGTTACCCAAGCCACCAATGCCGAAGATACCGATCCATTGTCCTGGTTTGACTTCACTTACTTTAACTGCTTTATATGTGGTAACCCCTGCGCAAGTTACACTACTTGCAGCGGCAGGATCAAGACTATCTGGTACTTTGACCGCGTAGTCAGCTGTGACAATACATTGCTCTGCCATTGCACCGTCTACCGTATATCCGGCATTTTTAACTTCACGACACAGCGTTTCCCGCCCGGTTAGGCAATATTCGCAGTGACCGCAGCTTTGGAACATCCAGGCAATACTTACGCGATCACCAATCTTAAGACTGGTTACTCCTTCACCTAATTCAATGACTTTCCCAATACCTTCATGCCCCAGAACTCTGCCTGTGACATCACCGAAATCTGCATTTTTTACATGTAAATCTGTGTGGCAAACTCCGCAATACTCGACTTGGACTAACGCTTCCCCATGCTTCAGGGAGCGTAAAGGTTTCTCTTCTACACTGACTTTCTTGTCTTTTGTAACAATTGCTGCTTTCATGTAGATCTCTCCTTTAAACAATATGGAATTATTTTGTAATGCACACTCCATTATTATAGTAACTCTTGCCCAAAAAGGACAAACATAAATCTAACTTACTAACTTAAAACTATTTAATCGAAAAATGCTTCTTTCTAAGTCCTTGGACCCTTGTAGGAACTTTGTACAATAATTTACAATGTAAAAAGTTTCACATACTCTATTTGGAAGAAGGATAAAGAAACATGAAAAAAAACTGGAAAGGTTGCCTGTTCAGCATATTTGCCATTATCTTGGTTGTGTCAGTAACAGGATGCAATTCACAGCCCGCCATTTCTAGTACCACCAGCACTTCATCCTCATCAGCTACCAACGCTCATGCGGTTGTTCAAAAAGGCCCGCACTGGTCTTATGAAGGAGATCAGGGACCGGAGCATTGGGGAGAGCTGGAAAAAGATTTTGTTGCTTGTGGTAACGGCCACGAACAATCTCCTGTCAATATAGAGCATACCCATTTGGAAGCATCGCAAACGCAGCAACCGCTGCAAGTTCATTACACTAATACGAAAGCATCCATTTTGAATAATGGGCACACTGTGCAAATCAATGTTGCCGATGCCAGCAATAGCATCATGCTGGACGGTACTAAATTCACTTTAAAGCAGTTTCATTTTCATCACCCGAGCGAACACCAAATAGATGGTAAAAATGCTGAGATGGAGCTTCATTTTGTCCATCAAAGCGACAACGGAAGCACAGCTGTCTTAGGAGTCCTTATCCAAAGTGGCAAAGAAAACAAGGCTTTCAACCGCATTTGGTCCAAACTACCGAAGGATAATTCCCAAGAAGCGACGGCTCTAGATGAAGAAATAGATCTCGCTGCGCTGCTGCCAAAAGACCTGCACTCCGTTCGGTACAATGGATCGCTGACTACCCCGCCATGCACAGAACATGTAAATTGGACAGTGCTGGAGCAGCCTATTGAAATGTCCGCAGACCAAATCAACCAGTTTGCTGCCATTTTTCCGGATAACCATCGTCCTGTACAACAACTGGGAACCCGGGAACTGACTGCCGATAAATAATAAAATAAAGTGCCGTAAGATGTAAGGTGCATTCTATATATAAATACACCCCAAAAGCCCCCTCTATTCATCTAGTTAGAGGGGGCTTTTCGGTATTACATTTACTGCTCATTACAAGCGCACCAGTTCCTCCACCTTCACCGGTTGACCTGTACGCATAGAACGGTTGGCGGCAATGCCTGTTAAAATGGACCATGCACCGTCCATATGTGAGGCCGCACGATGAAACCGATCCTCTGCCGGCTTATCGAAAATATCACGCAGCATAACTGGATCTCCTCCGCCATGACCACCCTGGCCTTCCTCTACTTCGACTTCATAAGGCGCTGCAAAGTGGGGATAGATGGTGATGGTCTTCTCTTTTAGCGCACCCTCATCTGCCTTGCTGCCACCGGAATTAACATAGGATTGCTCGGATACCCGAACCTCCATCCGTCCCTTCGTGCCGTTAAATACGATGATAAAGCCCTCCCAAGGCATGTAAGCATTCAGCGAATAGTTCATTACCGTCTTGTTCTGATACTTCACCATGACACTCAGCGTATCTTCAATGCTGATATTGTCGCCAAATACGCTTTGATCCCGCACATAGCCATCCTCATGCTCAGCATCCAGATACATGCTTTTTAGATGCTCGTTACGGTCCAGGTGTAGCGCAAAGGGGTCATTTTCCGCTGCCTTGCTGCCGTAAGCCCGTTGATAAAACTCCGTCACGCCACGCTGCTCCGCATTTTCCCGGCCGTAAAATTTCAGATCTCCCATCGCATACACCGTCTCCGGTTTCGAGCCAAGCCAGAAGTTCATCAAATCAAAATGATGCGTCGATTTATGCACCAACAGACCGCCGCTATTGCGCTTGTCCCGGTGCCACCGACGGAAATAATCCGCGCCATGCTGTGTATTCAGCAGCCATTCGAAATTGACTGACAGCACCTCTCCGATCGTTCCGTCCATGATCAGCTCACGGATTTTCGTATTATGCGGCGCATAGCGGTAGTTAAAGGTGACGCGTAGCTTCCGTCCCGTGCGGTCTATGGCATCCAAAATGTCTTGGCATTTATCTTCATCCACCGTCATCGGCTTCTCGGAAATGACATCACAGCCCAGCTCCATCGCCCGGATAATATACCGATGATGCACCCGGTCAATGGTCGTGACAATGACGATATCCGGCTTCGTCTCCGCGATCATCCGATCAAACTCGTGAGCTTTATAGGTCGGAATCGGCTCATGCTCGTATTTCTCCTGCAGCAGCTGATTGGCATAATCCATTCTCGTCTGATTGACGTCACAGAACGCGATCAGCTCCGAGGTATCTTTGAAAACGGTAACAACTTCACCGTAAAAAAATTCGGCTCTTCCTCCAGTACCCACAAGTGCATATTTGATTTTAGCCAATTGGTTCACACCCTTTACATGAATTGCTTTTATTTTATAGTATAAGAAAGAGCAAAATCTTCGCTTTTATTATGATTTTTCCCGTAAAGTATACATATATTATCCTTATGTATTCCTTCATTAAAGGAGACTATCGATATGATCGCTACACCCCGTTTTGCCATCGAGCAAGCGTTGCGGAAAGTGCCATTCAGCATGTCCGCCGACCATGTCCACCAAGCGCACGAAATCTATTATTTGCTGGCAGGAGAGCGCTACTACTACATTAATCAGCGGGTATATGCGCTCCAGAAGGGCGATCTGATTTGGATCAGCAAACATGATTTTCACCGTACGAGTAACAAGGGTAGCGGTAGCCATGAACGGATTTTGATTAACTTTGATGAAGAATTTGCAGCCTCGTCAATAACCGTCTCTCCCTCCAGCGATCAGAACCAGCTTCTTCTGCCAGAGAAAAGCTTTCTGCTTCGCCCCTCCGCGGAAGAACAATGCGAGCTGGAGCACCTATTCCGGCAAATGCTAGATGAATACCACCAAGAACATGCCTACCGCCAGCTATATCTCCAGAGCTTGCTACTCCAGCTCCTTATCCGCATCCGGCGCATACAATCGGCCACTGCCGATACCATTGCACCGGAACGTAGCGAAAAGCAGCAGCGCGTGTACTCGGTCATCGCATACTTGCATGCTCATTATGACGAGAGCCTGTCGCTAGATCAGCTGGCTGAGCATTTTTATATTAGCAGCACGTATTTATGCCGTATTTTCAAGCAGACAACAGGTTTTACCTTAGTAGAATATCTTCAGGATGTGCGGGTCCAGCAGGCTCGGGCGTATTTAAGAGAAACAAGCTGGAAAGTGACTTCCATTGCTGAAAAAACGGGTTTTGACAGCATCGCTCACTTTGGTCGTGTATTCAAGCACCTTACCGGGCACACCCCACTACAGTACCGAAAAAAATACAAAAAGGAGTAGAGAGATGCCCCTACCCCTTAATTCCCGTCAAGGTGATGCCTTCAATAATTTGCTTTTGGGCAATGATGTAGACGATTAGCACCGGGACGACAGAAATGGTGGTACCCGCCATCATCAGTGACCAATCGGCGGTATATAACCCTTTGAAATTGTTAAGTAAAAGCGGAACCGTGAATTTCTCCGGTGTATTGAGATAGATAAGCGGATCAAGAAAGCTGTTCCAGGCACCCAAAAAGGTGAAAATCCCTATCGCCGCCAATGCCGGACGAATGAGTGGCAAAATGACGCTCCAGTAAATACGAATGTAGCCCGCCCCATCCATTACCGCCGCTTCCTCTAGATCGCGTGGGATACCCATGACGAACTGGCGGAGCAGAAACACTGCGAATGCATTAAACAAGGCTCCAGGTACGATCAGCGACCAATGCGTATCCAGCCAACCGATGCGATCCATCACCAAATATAACGGAATCATCGTCACCTGCTTGGGCACCATCATCGTAGCGAGGAACAAGATAAACAGTATATTCGAGCCCGGAAATCGGATTTTAGCAAAAGCATACGCCGCCATAGACGCGCTAATCAGTGTCGCTGTCACGATGATCACCGTAATGTAAAAGCTGTTCATATACGCCTGCACGAAGGGCATCGCCTCCAGCGATGCCGGATAGTTGCTCCATACGAACGGATCAGGAATCCATTGAGGTGGGACGACGAAAATTTGAGAAATATCCTTCAGGGAACTTAGAACAGTCCACAGGAATGGAAAAAACATGACTAAAGAGCCGACAGCGAGCAGCACATGGCGCAGGAATACCCTACCTCTGGAACTAATCTCCATAGTGCACCCACCTCTTTTGCATTTTAAATTGCAACAGTGTAAATACGAGAATGATCACGAACAAAATCATTGCTGCCGCGGCACTTTCTCCCATCGTGAAGTCAATGAACGCCTGATCATAAATGTGGTACACCAGTGTATAACTTGCTTTAGCTGGCCCTCCATTCGTCATGACAAACGCCTGATCGAACACCTGAAAAGAACTGATGACCATCATGATGGTCACAAAAAAGGTCGTTGGTGACAACAGCGGCAATGTAATATACCTTAGCTGCTGGAACTTGCTGGCCCCGTCAATTTCCGCTGCCTCGTAATAGCTTTTGGAGATACCCTGGAGTCCTGCCAGAAAAATGACCATATTATATCCCAGTCCCAGCCATATGCTCAAAAGCGCAATCGACGGAATCACCCACTGCGTATCGGTAAGCCACATCGGGCCTGTAATCCCAATCGCTCGCAGCAGATGATTTAAAATGCCAAATTCGCCGTTCAGTATCCACATCCAGATGACACCAACCGATACCGAACTGGTTACGACAGGCATGAAAAAGAACAAGCGATAAATTTCCTTGCCCTTCACTTTGTTGAGCACGATGGCTACGAGCAGGGCCAATATAATCCCCGCCGGAATGACCAGCACCATATAGTACATCGTATTGATGAGTGCCTTCCAAAAATCAGGATCAGATAATTGGCCCTTGAAATTGTCCAAGCCGACAAACAAGGGTACGCCAAATCCATCCCAGTTTACAAAGCTTAAGTAAAGCGCATATAGCAACGGCAACAGCGAAAAACATAACAGACCCAAAAACTGGGGGCCAATGAATAGATAGCCCCACAGCGCTTGATGCTTTTTCTGCATCTTGTCACCTTCCTCCCCGGTCACGGCCCATCCCGTGCCTACTTGACCGCCTTGGATATGATCTGATTCAACTTTTCAATGGTTGCCGCAGCATCCTGCTTGCCCAGGAACATCAGGTCGATGGTTTCCGTGATATCCGAGTTCAGCCCTGGCACCTGAGCATCATAGGCCAGTGCAGATCCATGAGCATGCCCTATGTTACGTCCTTCGGTCAAATAGCTTGAATGCTCAATGGTCGCCTTTTTCATAATGCTCTCATCTGCGGCAGCAAGCGTACCCATGGCATTCCCACCTTCAACCAGCCGGGCCTCCTGCCCCTTCACAGAGACGTAGAATGCTGCCAACTTCATGGCCTCTTGCACATGCAGACTATTTTTGTTTACAGCTACATAGGCAACCGGAATGGCAACGGGCTCATTCTTACCGGTATTGGATGGCCAGTAGATATAATCGAAGTCGAGGCTTTTATTTTGGCTAAACAAGGGTTCCAGCCATCTTCCCGCCGCCAGCATACCGACTTGATTGGACATGAACATCGCGTCAGCCCCTTGCCCTTTGGGAAGCGAGCCGAGATATACCGCATTTCCCTTTTTCACCATATCGTACATAAAACCGAAGGCTTCCTTGCCCTTTTCATTGTGGTCCAGCACATATTTGCCTTGTTCATCAAAGATCTGACCGCCATTCGACCACACCCATGAATACCAGTGAGCCCACCAGTTTTCCGCAATATAACCCTGCTTTCCGGCTGCCTTCAGCTTGGATGTAACCTCTTCAAAGGCGTCCCAATTCCACTTGCCTTCGTCATAGTATTCTTGCGGCGTCTTCACGCCTGCTTCCTTAAATACCTTTTTGTTGTAATACATGACCATTGGGTTTGAGTCGGGAGTGACCCCATAAATTTCCCCATCACGCTTTGCCGGTCCCCACAATCCTTCCGGAAAATCCTCAGCCTTCACATCACTCGCATCACTTTTTAAAAACTCACCCAAAGGCTGTACCTGCTTCGCCCCGATCAAACGCGCAATCGTCGATTCATACGAATAAAACACATCCGGTCCGCGACTTCCCTGAAGCTGTGTCAACAGCTTTTGCTCATATTGGTCTCCCGGTACAGGCACCAGCTTAACCTCGATATTTGGGTTTTCCTTTTCAAATGCATCCAGCGCCCGCTGATACACCTTCACCTCCGCAGGATTACCCCAAGCCTGCATTGTAAGTCGCACTTTTTGCCCTTCTGTCTCCTCTATTTTGGGAGAGGTACTGCATGCCGCTGCAAGTAAAAACAGAACGCTGAGGAAAAATCCAATCTTTATCCAGCTCATGTAATTGTCCACCTTAACCGCCTCCTGTAGCTTCGCATGGTTGTATGTCGCTCTTCTTTTGAAGCGCTTACAAAACTTTCCCTATCATCATATGTAGAAGGGGGAGGCGCGATATCCCCATTTTCATTTTTATATAATTTTTTCTTTTGGGGGCTCTGATATGACAGCGACCAAGAGAAAGTAAAGGGCTATACAGCAAAAAAAGAAGAATGCAGATCACCTGCTTCCTTCTTTCGTATTCCTTCAGTATGATTCCGTTTTCTATGACTTTATTAGCATCTTTTCAAAAATATTATAGCCGTTCGTTTCGCCTATATACGTATAACCGCATTGTCTGTAAAACTCACTAAGCTTGTCATTGCCCGCAATACAGTCTAAACGGATTCGATCCTTGCCTGTGAAGTGGATGCCTTGTTCAATCCATTGCATCAGCTCACGGCCTAGCCCCTTCCCGGTGCTATCGCGATCCACAACCAAACGATGCAAATATACTGAGGTTCCTCCTTCAGAATCCGTTTCGTCTAGTCCCCACAACTTACGGTCCCATGCACTGGGCTGCTGCTGTAAGATCACTGCGCCTGCCAAGCTATGATCCTCTGATGCTCGGAAAATAACCACTTCTCCGCGTGCAATAGCGCCGCCTAGGTTATGATCATCTTTACCTTTTAGTAAGCGTCCCCATTGCGTAGAGCCTTTACTGTGCAGCCATCTGGCCGTCTTTAAAATTAACTCCTGAACCTGCTCCTGATCTTCAGTGCTTGCCTGAAAAGCCATTAATCCTGGTTTGACGGATGATTCGACAATATTCATTGATGTCATGCTGCACCTCAACTCTCAAATTTTCCTTATGTATAAAATATAGCATAAAAAATGAGCGTCTGATGATCTGGCAGAGCGTAAAAAATATGAATACTACTATACTCTTATCGGTCATTTATGGTGAAAAATGTAACCTTTCTAATCATTTCAACCGATGATATCCGTATGAGAACAGTTGGAAAGGTTGTGAATGAGGTGCCAAGCCGTAATCCATATCTCCTCAAAAAGATATTTGGCATAAACAAAGAACGTATACTCATCTTCGCGCTGCTGCTGATCCCCGCTATCGCTGCCTTTATTGGAACAAGGCCTATGCCTGCGCAGTATATTTTGCAGGGAGAAATGCATCCGGTCAAAGATCTTGGCGTTCAGGGAAGCGTGTTTTTTGCGTCTGTGCAAACGGGTATTGCTAACAATCTCCTGGAGCGTTGGAATGTATATTCCAGTGAAAATGTATCTGGGGGAGCGATTAAATTTGAACCTCTTGCCCCTGATGAAGTGGACTCTTATTTGAAGGACCTTACAGAGACGGACACGCTAAAATATTCTGCCATGCAAGCCGTACATGCAGCGACGGAATTAAGCGTAGACAGCGACACAGCTGGGGCTACGGCGACTTTCTCGAATCTTAACAAATTGGAGGATGCTCGCTATGCGGAGCTATTGACTCATTTGCAGGATCTTTCGGGAAATTCCTTGGGTCTGATGACAGGTATCGGACTGTATGAGGAAGCCAATAATATCGACTTTTCAGATGGCGGACGTCACAAAATCGCAGGCTCTGGCACGATGGAAGAATACGGAGATGTCGGATCGGTCGGTGGGCTGGAGCAAAAGCTGCTGGGAGCCGAGGCGGCAAAGGTTGATCTATTCTTCGTACCGGCAGATTATGAATGGTACGGTGAGGAAGGCAACGAAGCAGAGGCTGCCCGAGTTCAAAAGGAGCATGGACTCAAGTTACGCATTATCCCCGTAGAAACACTGGAGGATGCTATCGTGTATTTGAAGCAACTAGACTGGGAGGAAGTACATCTTGAATGATCCAGATTCCAAAGCATTCCCATCTAAGACAGCTGGCAGCGTACATCAAGCCTTACTAGCAGTGGGCACTATAGGCGAATTTCTCATCCTTATTTTTACATTAGTGTATATCTACGCAAATGATTTTTATTATGATCATCTATACGAGCTGGAGCAAAAATTTACAGTTTTTAGCTTTGTGCTGTACTACTTGTGTTTTGTAACCTATCTGATCTGGCTAGTTCAAGTACATAAAGCCATCCGGCAAAAGCATTCCGATTATCCGATTCGTACCGTGGGAGCCATTGCTCGCATGATTCCTTTTATTAACTTGTGGGGATTCTCTAATACATTCACCCATATTTACAGGTACTTTGCGCTCCACCCCGAATTGGAGCGCAAAGCCCGTTATATTCAAAAGATGATTGTTCCGCTATATTTTGTCTGGTTTGGTGAAGGAATTATTAATCGGATTCTTATCCGACACTTTTCCGATATGGAATCGATGTCCATGTTGTTGGGAGCTATAATGCAAACCGCCAGAATGGCCTGCTTTTACTGCATGACACGGGTTATTCACAATAGTCTGGTTATGCTGAATAAAAAAGATGAAGAAGGATTGCATTAAAAAAAACGAGCTGGCCTTCACGGTCAGCTCGTTTCCATTTCTGGTGAATGGTGTTACTCCATCCCCATGATTTAATTCGTCTGTGCAGCAGGCACGATTCGGTATAATCCTGAAGTCTCGCCCGCCGCGGGATGTACTTCCTGGATGAACCATCCTAACGAAAGCACTCTCTCCAGCCGATCATACTCAGCCTTCGTCAGTTCGGATGTAACGGCTTCGCTTCCTTCCTCTAGTGACAGCTCAGGCTCCCGCCCGAACGCAACGGCAATCCACGAACGAATGCCCCGGATCGTATTGTACTTGATCTGATATCCGTCCGTTACCGTGCTGACAAACACCTCCGGCTCTTGGGACGCCAGCCCGGTGACAAGCTCTGTATAATCAAAATCGGATGGTCCGTCCGTTGGCAGCTCATTTTGCTGCACGCGACGGATTAATTCCTCTTGGGACCAGCCTAAAGAGCGTAATGATTCCAGCAAGAGCGCGTCCCATTGGGAAATACGTACTCTTTTCGTCGATTCAGTCATCGTTTTTTACCTCCTTTGGGTCATGCACATCATACAACCGATCTTAACCCTAAAGGTTAACCGGGTATGCTACATAATGGCCGGGACTGATTTCTCTCAGCTCGGTTGCACTGTTGTTATCCTTGTCCCATACTAATGAACCGTCTGGTTGGGCCAAGCCTCCTCCCAGTCCCCCTTGCTCTCCGACCGCTCTCGGATCAGGCACAGGGATGGAGGATAGCAGCGCCTGCGTGTAGGGGTGAGCGGGCTGCTCATACAGTTCATCTGCATCGGCTACTTCTACCAGTCGCCCATGGTACATCACACCGATTCGGTCTGAAATATGCCGCACCATCGACAAGTCATGGGCGATGAACAGGTACGTCAGCCCGAACTCCTGCTGGAGATCCTCCAGCGTGTTAATGACCTGCGCTTGGATGGACACATCCAGTGCCGAAATCGGCTCGTCACAGACGATGAACTCGGGGTTCACGGACAGAGCACGAGCGATGGAAATCCGCTGGCGCTGCCCGCCGCTGAACTCGTGCGAGTAGCGATACAGATGCTCCCGCTTCAGCCCTACCTTCTCAAGCAAAGCCACTACAGCATCCTTACGCTCACTGCCCTGATGCAGTCTGTGAATATCCATCGGCTCACCGATCAGGTCAAGCACGTTCATACCCGGATTAAGAGAGGAATATGGGTCCTGAAAAATGCTCTGAATGCGCCGACGCAGCGGCTTGAGCTGTTTATCGTTCAGCTTGGAAATATCCTGACCATCAAAGCGCACCGTACCTTCTGTATAATCGTATAATCGCGTCAGACAGCGTCCAACCGTTGATTTCCCACTACCTGACTCACCGACCAGTCCAAACGTCTCGCCACGCCTGATTTGAAAGCTCACGCCATCTACCGCTTTGAGCACTTCAGAGCTACGCCCTAACAAATCCTTTGCGGTCACAAAATGCTTCTTAAGCTGGTGTACCTCTACCAAGGGCTGATGCTCACCCAATCCATTATGTGCTTCACTCACCGTTATTCCCCCCTTCCGCATGGTCCGCTTCGGGCGTCTCGTAGACTCCAGCAGGCACGGCGTCCGGCTCGTTCAACCAGCAGGCTGCTCGCTGATCCGGGCGCAGCTCCACCATCGGCGGCCGCTCTACACAGCGGGCAAACGCATGCGGGCACCGTTCCATGAACGGACAGCCCGATGGCGGGTTCAGCAGGTCCGGCGGCGTGCCCTCAATCGGCACCAGCCGCTCGCGGAAGCCGTTCGTACGCTGGGGCACAGAACGCAGCAGGCCCTGCGTATACGGGTGGCCCGGACGATAGAAGATATCGTCCACACGCCCCTCTTCCATTACCATACCGCCGTACATCACGATGACACGGCTACACACCTGAGCGACGACGCCCAGATCATGGGTAATCAGAGCAATGGACATGTCGGATTGCTGCTTCAGTGTCTTGAGCAGCTCCAAGATTTGCGCCTGAATCGTCACATCCAGCGCTGTAGTCGGCTCATCTGCAATCAGCAGCTCCGGGCTACACGAGAGCGCCATGGCAATCATCACCCGCTGACGCATCCCGCCGCTGAATTGATGCGGGTATTGGTTCATTCGGCGCTCCGGCTCGGTAATGCCTACTTGTCTCAGCAGTTCTACAGCTGCTTGCGTAGCCGCTTCCTTGCTCAGTCCTCGATGTCTGCGAATCACCTCGACCAGGTGATAGCCCACCTTTTTGACCGGATTTAGTGAGGTCATCGGGTCCTGAAAGACCATTGCAATCTGGTTTCCGCGTATTTTGCGCCATTGCTTTTCCATCAGAGCGGTCAGACTTTGTCCCCGGTAACGGATATCGCCATTCAGCCGCTTACCGGGTGGTGCAATCATCGACATGATCGCTTTCGCTGTAACACTTTTGCCGCTCCCGGATTCTCCTACGATTCCTACCGTTTCTCCAGCATCAATATGAAAGCTAACCCCTCGAACTGCCTGATTTTCCCCTTCACGAGTGAAAAAGGAGACCTCCAGCTGTTCGACGGACAGTAGATGTTCTGTCATTGTGTTTTCGCTCCTTCCTGTCGCTCCTGGAGCCATTTGTAATGGACCTGTACTATGAATCTATGAATCATCGTTTTACTAATTTGGGTTCAAAGCCTACACGCAGCACATCTCCCAAAACATTAAAGCTCAACACAGTCAGTAAAATAAGTAGACCCGGAAATAATGCCATATATGGGGCCTGTGCAATATATCCTTGGGCATTATTCAGCATACTGCCCCATGTAGCGTTCGGCAGCTGAACACCAAAGCCGAGGAAGCTCAGTGACGATTCCATCATAATCGCTGAAGCGATATTGTTCGTCGCCCCTACGATAATTACCGGAATCAGATTCGGTACGATATGCTTCATAATAATACCCAACGTACTTTGTCCCGAAGCTTTGGCGTATAGTACATACTCCCGTTCGCGCAACGTCATTGTCTCTGCACGAACCACACGGGCAATGTTCATCCACATGAGCAGGGCTATAATGACAATGATATTGCCGACGCCCGGCTTCAAAAACACACTCAGCAGCAAAATAACCAAGAAAGACGGAATTGACATGATCAGCTCCAAAACCCGCATAAGCAGATTGTCGATCCATCCTCCAAAATACCCGCTCACAATCCCTACCACTGCACCAATACTGGTCGCAATAATCATGGACGCGAAGCCTACCAGCAATGATACACGTCCGCCGTACAGTGCTCTTGTAAAATAGTCCCGCCCATAATCATCCGTCCCAAACCAGTGTGCCGCTCCCGGTGGTTGGAGACGCTCCAGCACGTTCAACTTATTCGGGTCCTGCGGCGATAAAAATGCGAAAATCGCCCCCAGCGAGAATACGATCAATAGTATGAGAGCGACGGCGCCCATTTTGCTCGTCATCAGCTCGATCCCGATGTTGCGCCATTTGCTCCGATTCATGAATTCACCTCGTTGATTTAATTCTCGGGTCCGCAATGCTGTACAAGATATCCGCAAGCAGATTACCCAGGATCAGCAGCAGAGCGGAAAATAAAGTAATCCCCATGATGACGGGATAATCCATCCCTTTTACCGCCGTCATGCCCAGCGAGCCAATGCCCGGCCAGGAAAATACCGTCTCCGTCACAATGGCTCCAGCCACCAGGTCCGCAACCGACATTCCGAGCAGCGTAATGATGGGCAACAGCACATGCTTAAGCACATGTCGAAACAAAACCAGTCTTTTTCCAGATCCGAACGCGTATTGAATCTGCACATACTCTTCCTTGAGCTGCGTAATCGTGCTGGAACGGATGTACCTCACATACACAGACAGAAAGCCGAAGGCCAGTACAAAACATGGTAAAATCCCATGCTTGATTACATCTAGCACCGAGTCCGTACCGATGGTACGCATTCCTGTACTCGGAAGCCAATGCAGATAAATCGCAAACAAATAAATAAGTAAAATACCGAGCCAAAATAGCGGAACAGAAATTCCGATGTACGACATCAGATTAATGAGCTTGTCGATCCAGCGATTCCGATTAGCCGCAGCCGTCAAACCGAGTGGAATCGCAATTAGCACAGCCAGTATGATGGAGGCGCCCATTAACCCGGCTGTAGCCGGCAGACGATCGAGAATCTGATCCAGCACAGGCTGGTGATTAATTAGCGAGTAGCCGAGATCACCCGTCAGGCTCTTTTTAAGCCATAATATGTACTGCACATAAGCAGGCTGGTCCAGCCCCAAGCTATGCCTCATTCGTTCAATGTCTTCCAGATGCATATTCGGTGTAACAAAAGAGAGAACCGGATCACCTGGAGCCAGCTTGATCAAGCCGAAGCAGACGATGGACACGAAAAATAGCATCGGTATAACTTGCAGCAACCTTCTGGCGATGAGTTGTCTCATACGTTTCCCTTCCCCTTGCTGTTTTCGAAAAAAATAAGCTGGTGAATCCCAGCTTATTTTTGAAAACCCTGTCTTATTTGTGATAAATTTTGGACAAATCCTCGAAAATCACGACCGGCTTTAACACAGCCTGATCAATACCGCCATACTGCTTGTCGAAGGCTACAATAGTCTTGGTGTAAGCAATCGGGTAGATGACAGCATCCTCAGCCAGCAGCTCTTGTACCTTTTTATAAATTGCTCCACGTTTAGTCGTATCCGACTCACCCGCGCCCTCTTCCAGCAGCTTATCCACTTCTTTATTTGAATAATGCGAATAGTTGGAGGATGATCCGGTGCTATACAAAATACGATATGCGTCAGGGTCATATCCCATGATATAGCCGCTGATCGCCAGATCGAAGTCCTTGGCATTCGTATCGACGAATTTTTGCGACCATGCCGAGGAATCCATGCTGTTCACGTCCAGCTGAACGCCTATGTCCTTTAACTTCTGCTGGATATAGAGCGCCTGTGCTTCTTGTACCTTGTTGCCGCCCGGAATGATAATGCGCAGCTTCAGTCCTTCAGCGCCAGCCGATTTCAGCAGCTCTTTTGCCTTGTTCACATCATTATTAAAAAATGCAACGTCGTTCGTGTGATACAGTACATCCTGTGTCAGAGCAGATTTTGCAGTATCTGCATAATCCTTGGAGCCATAGGATACCTGGATCAATTCATCCTGATTCAATGCATAAGAAAGCGCCTGACGTACTTCTTTTTTGTTCAACTGCTTCGTATCACTGTTTTCATTAAACATCAGATAAGCCAAGCGACCTTCGCTGTAAGGGAAAATGTCAAACTTATCTGTTGCTTTAATGGTCTCCACATTTTGCGGATCGAGATAGTTTACATTGATCTCACCATTTTGAAGGGCCAAATTCGCAGCATTTGAATCTTTAACAATCCGGTATGTTACTGAATCCAGATGCGGCTTTCCGCCAACATAGTTATCGAACCGTTCGAGTGTAACGTACTCACCGGTTTTGTACTCTTTAAATTTGAAAGGACCAGATCCAATCGGAGAGTTGTTTTTTGTGCTCTTCTCAATATCCGCTTCATTCTCGAAAATGTGCTTCGGAATCGGGGATACCTGTACCAGTGCTGCCTCAAAAGCAGGAGCTGGCTGAGGAAGCTTGAAATCCACCGTTGTATCATCAACCTTGCTCGCCTGAACCGGTTTGCCATTAACCATAAAATTACTTCTCAAAAAGCTGTGCTGCTTCTCGTCCAAAATTTTGTTAATGGTGAAAACAACATCGTCAGCTGTCAGCTTCTCGCCATCATGCCAAGTCAGATTTTTTTTTAGTTTTAGTGTATAAGTCAGCTTGTCTGCTGAAGGAGTCAGACTGTCTGCCAAATAAAATGTCTTTTTGCCATTGTTCACTTGAAACAATGGTGCGAATATCGCCTGATCTATCGTCAGACTTACCCGATCACCCGCATAGTTCGGATTCAGCACCACCGGATCAGCTTGTACGCCAATGATCAGGCTGCCGCCATCTTTAGGCTGTCCGTTATCAGCTGTTGTGGTAGCTGTACCGGGTGTATTCCCATTCGTCTCAGACGTAGATCCAGAATTCCCGCCGGAGCATGCACTTACAACCAACATCAATACAATAAATACCAATACACCAGTCAAATTACGACGCATCGCTCTAGCCCCCGTGTCCACTTAGTATGTAATAAATTTATTATAAATCGGAATAGTCGGATATACAATCGGTCAAAAACTGTTTATTCCCCTTGTCATTAGCATTCCAGACATTATGTGATCGAATATAGAAAAAAGACACCCGTTAAGGGTGTCTTCAGGCTGTCGAGAAACCCCCTGTTTTTTTGCAGGGGGTTTAAAACTGTCTTAGTGGTCTAAAAACTAGGGTCCTCAGATCGTTTTAAATCGATTTTTGTTTTAAAAGATGCGTCTCCCCATATAAAAATAGAAGTGTCGAAAAGTCCTCTGGACTTTCTCGACACTCTGAAGACACCCGTTAAGGGTGTCTTCAGAGTATCCACAAACTGATTAGTGCCAGGATGGCAGGCAGGCCTTGCTTTAATAAAATAGACTTATTGGCAGTTAATGCACCATACAACGCAGCCACTACCACACAAATGACAAAGAATAATTGGATTTGTCGCCCGAACACAGTATCCGGATAGAACAAGCCCCACACCAATCCGGCTGCCAAAAAGCCGTTGTACAGCCCCTGATTTGCAGCCAAGGATTTGCTTGCTTCCGCCAGCTCCTTCGAGGTGCCGAACGTACGCATCGCCCGCGGAGTCGTCCACAGAAACATTTCCAATATTAGAATGTACACATGCTCCAGAGCTACAATTCCGACCAATATTGAACTAAGTAAGCTCAAGTATATTCCTCTTTTCCACATAAAGTTACTATGAGGTGATTTTTAGATCTATCCTCGAAAAGTATAGTTCATCTTCCAAAAACAGTAAAGAGACCGAGCCTAAGGCCCGGCCTCATTTCTACATGAAGCCTTACATCGTTCTTGCAAAATCCAACAAAGCTTTGGACATGCTGTTGATCTCGTCTGTAGATGCATTCACTTGTTGCGTTAGCGCGGCTTGTGTTTGTGTCAGCGTAGACATATTACCGATATTGTGCAAAATCCGCTCAATGAGTGTCTTCATTTCGTCCAGACTGGTCTCGATATTTCCGGTCGCATCAGCACTGTGTATGGCGAGTTTTCTCACTTCATCTGCAACTACCGCAAACCCCCGTCCCTGCTCGCCCGCACGCGATGCCTCAATGGCGGCATTCAGACCCAGCAGATTCGTTTGATTCGCAATCTCTTTAATGAAGTTGGAAATGTTTTGGGTCTCTTCTGCACTGACTTTGGCTTGATTCGCTGCCTCTGTCGATTGCTCCTGAGCCGTTGCCAGCTCCTGCGCCTGGTTACTAACCGAGTTAACGCCGTTCACCATTTCCGTAATGGAATCGGAGAGATGCTGAATTTTGAGCGTCAGCTCATCCGCGACAGCCTGCTTTTCCTTTTCGACAGTAATATCACGAATGGTACCCGCAATACGAATAGGCACTCCCTTGCTATCGCGTATGCTTCTTCCACTGTTTTGATACCAGCGATATTCGCCATTTTTACTTTGCAAGCGACATACCATGTCATATGGCGTACGATCTGAATAGTCATTTAAATGGTCAACTACAGCCTTAAACGCATGCTCGGCATCGTCAGGATGTATACGCGAGCTCCAACTGCTTAGTACACTCGGGAAGTCCTGCTCATCCTTAAAGCCCAAGGTGTGGCGGAATTGCTGGGACCACCAAAATATATTATCCGGGTTCTCGATATCTCCATCAGCCAGAATGACGTCATATGGAGCCTCCACCAAAACACGATTGATGAGATCATATCTTGTAACTAGAGCCTGAAGCTCCTCGGACTTAATCTTCTGGTCGTGCACATCCAATAGAGCGCCCGCAATCCGAAGCGGCACTCCCTGCTGATCGCGGATCGTCGTTCCGGTAGCCCGGAACCAGCGGTATTCTCCATGCTTCAGCTTCAAACGATACTGTACGTCATAAGGCGTCTTTCCCGTAAAATCCAGCAAATGATCCGACAATTCGGTCAATGCTCTGTCATGATCTTCGGGGTGCAGCCGGGATGCCCAGCTGTTTAATACATTGGGGAAGTCCTTTTCGCTCTGATACCCCAGCATAGCACGAAATTCTTCTGACCATGTGAACGTATTACTTGGATTGACGGGATCACCCGCAACCACCTCCATGTCCCATAAGCCAATCTCTATAGCCTTGGTAACAAGCTTCAGACGGATGTCAACATGTTGAGCATCATTTTTCATGGACTCAAGCGCTTGATTTACATTGTTTGCGATTTCTTGAACCTCGGAAGATTGGGATGAAACTTGTATTGCGGCAGAATAATCCCTCTGCTGTATTCTTTGTGAAAGTTTGCGGCTTTCTTCTACTAAAGGAGCAAGTGAGTGGGTCTCATTTTTTTTAAGAAACATATATGCTCTTCCCTTCTAAGCCAATATATAAAACGATATAGTTTTAATATCGGAATTTTATTAAGAATCATTATAAATAAATCTAAAATTGCATAGGTAATAAGAATCATTTTTATGTCCATATACCTATATATTCATACAAAAAACATCGAAAAATGTCGAAAAGGAAGGGGCTTAATAAGTCTGGAAATGAAAAGAACACCTTCGCATTACTTCGCAAAAGTGCTCTTTCTGGCAACTATTCAGTTTGTTGCATCTTATTTAATTGAAGCGACGTATTCTTCGCCCTTTTCTTTATCATATTGGCCTTCCCATTTGGACATGACCACAGCGGCAAGCGAGTTACCTAATACATTGACTACCGTACGCGCCATATCCAGAATGCGATCAATACCAGCGATAAAAGCCAAACCCTCCAGCGGGAGGTTCACTGCTCCAAGTGTAGCGAGCAAAACGACAAAGGAAGCACCCGGCACCCCTGCAATACCTTTGGATGAAATAATCAAAACTAGTACCAGCGTGATTTGTGTCGTGATTGGCAGGTCAATACCATACATTTGGGCAATAAAAATCGCAGCCAGTGCCTGATACAGGGTGGAACCGTCCAGATTAAAAGAATACCCAATCGGAATGACAAAGGACGTAATTCCTTTAGGACATCCGAACTTCTCCATCTTCTCCATGATCTTAGGCAGTACACTTTCCGAACTGGCCGTCGAATATGCAAGCAACAGCTCACTTTTCAATATTTTAACCATGGTCCAGAGTCGGGTACCGCAAAGCTTGGCAATAATTCCAAAAACAATCACAATGAACAGTATCATGGAGCCGTACACCGACAAAACAAGCTTCAATAATGGCCATAACGAGGCCAATCCAAACTTGGCTACTGTCGTTCCAATCAGTGCAAATACACCGAACGGAGCCAGGCGCATGACCTGATTGGTTACCCAGAACATGGCGTCGGCTACGCCTTCAAAGAAATTCAGCACAGGCTTGCCTTTGTCACCAATCGCCGCTACCCCTAATCCAAACAGTACGGAGAAGAATATAATAGCCAGCATATCTCCCTCGCCCAGGGCGTGAATAACATTGGTAGGAACAATATGCACAATCGTATCTATAAAGCTATGGCCTGACTTCTCTGCAGTCTCTACATAGGAATGGATATCACTCTTGGCCAGGTGGGACATGTCCACGCCGTCACCCGGTCGAACCAGATTGGCAACAAGCAGTCCGAAAAGGATGGCGATTGTCGTTACAATCTCAAAGTACAGAATAGACTTTCCGCCGAGTTTACCCAGTTTTTTCATGTCGCCCACGCCGGCAACGCCGATAATGAGTGTTGAGATCACAATAGGCACGACAATCATCTTGATCAAGCGGATGAAAATATCGCCGATTGGCTTTAAGTAGACTTCCACCCCTGAATTGCCGTAAAATAAGGCACCAATAATAATACCTAAAGCCAGACCGATAAAGATTTGCATCGTCAAATTAATCTTTTTCACTTCGTGTCCCCCCTGGCTGATTTGTATATTTTTGCAGTATGCTGTTCTTAATATTCAAATGATGTTATTTATACTACAATCTGATCTATAAAAAACGACAATTATCTACAGCTGCATTTATTTTTTTCTATAAATTCACAAACTTTAACGGCGAGCCTGTGAATTTAGCTCACATTGCCTTTCTGACTGAATACCCAGGAGGTGAATATGGATGAAGTTGAATACGCTCCTTTTCCTGCTCATGCTTGTATTTGTACCGCTCGCAGGTGAGCTGAATATTCACCCGTTCGCTAATACATTCCGTCTCAGCTTTGGTACGCCTGTATTTTTTTTCTTTCTGTTATCTATTCGTCATATTCCGCCTGCATTATCGGGAGTGCTTACAGGGATAGCGGTAGTCGCCTTTCGCATCTTACTCAATCATTACACTCAGCCCGGCCTTCCCTTCGAAGAGTTGCTGACACTGCACGGCCCTACCTTTTTTTATTACATGGTCTACGGCCTGCTCTTCCAGGTCCTTAACATTAATGCTGAGCCTTACCGCGCACTCCGCGTGGGCATCCTCTCTGTAGGGATTGAGGTTGCCGCAAGTGTGTCTGAACTTAGCGTCCGGTGGAGCATGGACGGCGATTTCTGGGACATCATTAAGATCAGCAAAGTAGCTTTCATGGCTATGATCCGCAGCTTCTTCGTGCTTGGATTTTATAATATGATTCGGTTAAATCAATCGGTCCAGCATGAAGAGGCACAAAGGCAGCAGACGGAGCGAATTTTACTCCTTGTATCGGACTTGTATGAGGAGTCGGTCCAGTTAGGCAAAACGCTGTCACATGCAGAACAAATCACTCGTGAAAGCTACGAGCTGTACCGTGAGCTGCAGCAGGATGAGTCTCTGAAGGACAGAGAACATTACGCCAGACAGGCACTTCGTATTTCTGGACAGGTTCACGAGATCAAAAAAGACAGCCAGCGGATTTTTGCTGGTTTGTCCAAGCTGATTGATGCCGAAAGCGGAGTGCATTACATGGCCTCTCAAGAGCTTGGGGAGCTAATCATCCGAACGAACAGCAAATACGCCCAATCGCTAGACAAGTCTATTCGTTTTACCCTAGATGTCGATCCATTGTTACCCAAGCTGCATGTTTATACCGTTTTGACACTTATTAATAATCTGACAGCCAATGCGGTTGAAGCAATGAAGAACAACGGAAGGATTGACGTTTCCATTCGCTGTCTACCGGGAAAAGAGGATATAGCTTCCTTTAGTGTTACCGACAACGGTCCGGGGATTCCTCAACGGAAACGGGAAATGGTCTTCACACCAGGGTATACGACCAAGTATGATGAGGAAGGACAGCCGTCGACCGGTATGGGATTGTTTTATGTACGTGAGGTCGCGGAGAGCCTTGGAGGAACGATTGAACTGCAACAGGATGAAAAAGAGAATACAGATAGATTACAGACCACTTTTAGAATTACATTGCCTTTACGGAAACTGACGGAGAAAGGAAGGTAGCCCGGATGCGTTTTTATATTGTGGATGACGATCAGGGAATTCGTTCTATGCTGGCAGACATTATTGAAGACGAAGGTCTAGGAGAAGTCATCGGGGAAGCAGAGGATGGTACCTACGTGAATAGCGGCCTCCTGGAGCTGAACCGGATTGATGTATTGCTGATCGACTTGCTGATGCCGCTTCGTGACGGCATTCAGACCGTGCGTGCACTCGGCGATCAATTCAGCGGCAAAATCATTATGATTTCTCGCATCGAATCCAAAAACATGATCGGCGAGGCATACTCGCTCGGTATTGAATATTATGTGGCCAAGCCTTTGAATCGACTGGAGATTATTGCAGTTATTCATAAGGTGGCTGAGCGTCTGCGCATGCAGCAGTCGATTACGGATATTCAGCGCACGCTTCAAGGGTTGTCGATGTTCACAACGAATAACCCAACGGCAACAATTGAACCGACCCGAAACATCGTAACTTCCGGGCAGTTTCTGCTCTCCGAAATGGGGATGATCGGCGAAGCCGGGAGTATGGATTTACTGGACATGCTGGAATTTCTGGACCAGTATGAGGAGGAAACAGGCAATCTATCTCCCTATCTGTTCCCGTCGTTGAAGGATATATTTGCTAATGTAGCGTCCAAACGGTTAGGGGCTTCAGCCTCAGCAGTAGAGCTGAGTAAGGAAATCAAAGCATCGGAGCAGCGTGTCCGCCGCGCTATTTTCCAGACACTAAGCCATATAGTATCGCTCGGATTGACCGACTATACCCATCCTAAATTTGAAAATTATGCATCCAAATTTTTTGATTTTACAGAAATCCGCAAAAAAATGTTGGAGCTGCAAAACAATGTGGAGCCTTCACTGTCCCAAGCCCGCATTAATACGAAAAAGTTCGTACAGGTGCTCTATATGGAAGCAAAACGGCTATTACACTAAGCATTTTGCATAAATCCCAAGAGTATTCACAAATCAGCAATATATAGATCGGAACGGGTTAGTCCGTCTATATATTGTGCCCTCGAGCGTTGGGAATCGAATTATGCAAAATGCTGACATTAAAAGAAAAGCACCTGCATCTCCCCATGTATCTATTACTTGGAGATTAACAGGTGCCCATCGTTGATGATTCGATATCCCTTTAGTCCAGACTCTTGCCCTGCCACTCCATAGCTTCCAAGAGATCTACACCATCGGACAGCAGACGTTTCAAGACATTCAGATCTTCCGAGCTATAACGATTTAAAAATTGAAATAACTGCTGCTGTACCTTAACATGCAGTCGTTCATGCACAAGAAAGAGTCTTTTCCCCAACGGGGTTAACCGAAAATAAATTTCTTTCTTGTTGTCGTTAAGCTGGGTTCTGCGAATCCAGCCTTCCTTGAGCAGCTTGGTGCTGACTTTCGAAACTGTACCCTTGCTCAGCTCAATTCGATCCGCTAATGTCGTAACATTAATCGGCTCATGCCTCCCAATACAGTCAATGACGTGCACATCCGTCAGATTGAGTGAAGCAATTCCATCAAAATGCTCGTGGATTTCTTCGAGAATAGTCATGCTCTCTCTCTGCTGATGCTGCTCCAGCTGGTGATTCATCTTAATGAGCAAATCATAAACATGCTGAACTGATGTCGCTTTCTCCATACGAAAAAATGGTCACTCCTTTGGCATACTCCTCCTTTCATTATAGCTCATTTTTGTTTCATAGAAAACAATATATGCATACGGAAAGCTCCCCTTTAACATTTCCGTATATATACAAAATATATCTATTGTAGATACTTTGTTTCCTTTGAAACAATATTATTTTATTATAATCGAGAATGATTATCAACTGCTTTTAAAAATTATTTTTGTTTCTCTTCATACTACGTGGGTATTTTTATTTTGAAAAATATAATTGTATAATCGTAAAATGAGAATAAGCTAGAAACAAGTTCTCCATAGAAGGGATGATGATACATGTCGGATGCAAACCAATTATTCGGTCAAGCACTGGTTAAATCACTGGTTGGGGAACGTGGACATATTCGAGTAGCTCGGGCTTTACCAGACATCGACGTCGAGCTGGCAGGGAAGAAAAATGCAGAAATGCCTTACAGCATTTATCAACTGCTGAAGCATATGATTTACTGGCAGCAATTCATGCTGGAGCATTTGGAAGGACGGAAGCCCCAGCTTCCGGGCAATGTCATGGAGAGCTGGCCCGAAGAGACTGGACCGCAGAGCGAAGAGGCATGGCAGGCTGTCATTAACGAATTTTTACAGGGCGTAGATCAGGCTGTGCAGATTGCCGAAACCGCACAACTGGATGATTCACTAGCTCATTTTCCAGGTGAAACGAAAGCAGGACTGCTGCGGAATATCGCTTCCCACAATTCATATCATTTGGGTGAAATCGTGCTGCTACGCCGGATTTATGGAGCTTGGCCACCACCAGGAGGCGGCTTTCCAGCCTAAAGGCAACACCACGTTCTAATCAAGCTTTCCTCCATCCGCTGCTCCATACCTCCATCATTGCATTGGGATTTAGGCACCGCGAGGAACTCGCTTGCGTACCCTATATGGGAACCCGCTAACTCGACCTGAAGCCGTTTATCCGTAATCAGGTGCAATCCGAATAACGGTTCCTATGATGCAAGATCAAAGAGAGGTTTCGAGGTTATGGTGAGACACTTATATTTAAATCGTAATATCGCCTGTATGATCGTGATCAGCCTTATTGCTAACATGAGTGGAAGTATGATCCTTCCACTCTTTGCTATTTATGTAGAGCAATTCGGGATATCCATACTCGGCATGAGCATTTTATTTTCTCTATTTTATGTAGGTAGATTTCTTGGTGGAGGCTTGGCAGGACGAATTTATAAAAAGATTGGCGCAAAACGCTTGGGGTTGAGCTTACTTATTGCTGAAATCGCTTGTATGCTCCTGTTTCCGATTGCAACAAGCTTCATCATTCTATCCCTACTGAGGCTCCTCCAAGGCTTGGTAGCCATAGGGCTAACCGTCTTTGTAAGAGTCACGATCAACCATATGAGCACCGCAGAGAATCGAGGTACGCTCAATGGATATATCAGCAGCAGTGAAGGTGCCGGTATGATTTTAGGGCCTCTTATGAGTGGAGCTATTGTTTCTTATTTTTCTTTATCCATTCCGTTTTATTTCGTTGCTATTTTCTCATGTATATCCTTCGTTGCCGTTTCAAGAATGACTTTCCTCAGTTCTCCCTTAAAGCCAAAAGAACAGCATTCGCTCCCTCTGAAACCCAAAGGAAAAACCATGTTAACGAAACAGTTACTTGTCTATTCTACCGTTCATTTTCTTGAAATGAGTGCATTCGCTATATTTTTAACGTACTTCTCTGTATATGCAACCTACAAGCTCCATTGGAGCCCCGCAGAAATCAGCTTAGCTTTTACAATTATCGGCATATCGACCTTCATATTAGCCCCCTTTATTGGCAAACTATCTGATCTACTTAAGGATCGCTTGATGCTTTGTATCATCGGTCTATTGTTGATCATGGTGGAAATCATCTTATTTCTTTGGTTCACAGAACCGTGGATCGTATACTTAGGGATGTTCATCGGAGGTATAGGAGGAGCCAGCTATCTGGATTCCTTTTACTCGCAACTAGGGGATGTTATTCCTGAGGAGAATAGAAGCTCATTTATCGGCAACGTCGTATCTTTGTCCGAATTGGGGGCCATTGTGTCTCCGATCATCGCAGGTGCACTCATGGAACGGTTTAGCATCAACACTCCCTTTTACTACAATTTGATTTTGGTGTTGATCGCTATAGTTATCCAATATGTTATTCGTTTTAAGTCGAAATCTATAAGAAAAAGGCCAATTGCATAAGCAACTGGCCTCCTTTCTTTTCATCACAGCTCCAACTCAACTGCAACCCCAAAATGATCCGATACAACTGGTCCTGTTTTCCCGTTCAGTACAACGGTTGAGGATTGAACCTGTGCAGCCTTATTGGAAAAGATAAAGTCAATACGGAGCGGCTCCGCATTACTTTCCCAGCCAGCAATAGCTTTAATCACCGTGTGGCCTTCATCACGTACTGCTGCATTCGGATAGGTGTCCGACCAGCCGGATTGCAGTACATAGTCATATCCTTCTCCGCGCACTTCAGCCGCGTTGTTGAAATCACCCATCATGAACACAGGAGTCGGAGCAAAAGAATTTAGCACTTTTGTTGTACGATCCCATAGTCCACGGAAGGATTCTTCATCATTCCACCAGTTAAAATGTCCACTTACAAACCAGGCCTGCACTCCGTCCACCACAGTTTGAATGCCGACAATTTTACGCGAGCGGTAGTTGTCATAATCCTGTAGCGAGGAAACATATTCGTTCACCGTAGCTGTAATCGGTGTTTTGGACAGAATCGCCAACCCCTCGTCATATTTGGCAAAACCAACATGCGCGGGAGCCCACGTCCAATGATAGCTATCAGACAATAGCCCGTTCAGCACATAAGCATAGTTATCACGCTTAATGACAACTTCAGGATCTGCGCTATGGTAAGTGCCCAAATCGTCCGCTGACAAAGGAGCCTCTTCCATGGACTGGTTCACTTCCTGTAAAGCAATAACATCAAACTGCTGTTCATCAATAAAAGCAGCCAGTTGCTTTAGCTTATCATGCTGGTTTTCTTCCATCCAAGCATGTGCATTTAAGGTTAACAACTTCAAAATAATCACCTGTTGAGTATGTCTTGTATATCTGATTTAAGCACATCGGCCTTCGGTCCGTAAACCGCCTGCACCCCATTATCTACTTTTATCAAGCCCAAGGCACCCAGCGCTTTCCACGTCTTTTCGTCCCCAACGGCATCCGTATCCTTCACCGTCACACGCAGACGGGTCATGCAAGCGTCCACCTCGACAATGTTCTGCTCACCCCCAAGTGTCTTAATGATATCCGTAGCCAGTTGATTTTGCGTGGAAACAGCTGCCACACCCTCTGTCTTCGTATTCCCAGCCACGGAAGTCCCTTGAGGCTCCTCATCCGTATAGTTCCCCAGTCTTCCCGGCGTAGCCATTTTGAATTTACCGATCATAAAATACGCGATAAAGTAGGTTGCTACCGCAAACACCACACAAGTCAGCACGAAGTTAATAATATCCTGCACCAAACCCGCATTTATAGACAACGGCATTCGGGTCAGCAGTTCAATCATACCAAACGAATGTAAACGCAAATGTATGATGTCGGCCATTCCGAACGCAATACCGGTAAGAATAGCATAAACCACATACAGCACAGGCGCCACGAACATAAACATGAATTCCAGTGGCTCCGTTACCCCTGTTAAAAAGACAGCTGCGGCTGCCGAAAAGATCATCGACTTGTACTTGCTGCGTTTATCTTTGTCTACACGGCGATACATAGCCACCGCTAGTCCCATAAGGATACCTGCTCCACCAATCATTTGTCCTACCTTGAAGCGAGCAGGCGTCACGCCTTCCAACAAGCTATTGTAGGCTGTCGGATCAGTACCACGAAGCGCACTCAGGTCACTTGCCCAAGCCAGCCACAGCGGGTCTTGCCCGGCAACGACGCTTCCTGCCCCGGAACCCGTAAGTGTCGTGTAAACGCCACCAAGTTGAGTATAGTTAATAGGAACGGTCAGCATATGGTGAAGTCCAAAAGGAATTAGTAGTCTTTCCAGTGTACCATAGACAAATGGCGCTACAAAAGGAGCCGACTCCCCTGAGGTCGCTAACCAAATACCGAACTGATTAATCCCCCCCTGAACAAATGGCCAGATGGCAGACATGATCAAACTTACGATGACAGACCATAAAATCACGACAAAAGGAACAAAACGTTTACCGTTAAAAAAAGCTAAAGCGTCTGGCAGCTTGCGGTAATTGTAGTACTTGTTAAATACCACGGCTCCGACAAAGCCGGAGATGATACCGACAAACACACCCATATTAAGTGCAGGCGCCCCTAAGACAGAGGTAAAATAGCCACTAACCGGAATGGATGCACCAAAAAGAGTGTGGGTGGTGGCACCCTCCTGGGTTAGCATTTTCGAGGACACACCCAAAATCGTTCCTGTTGAAATATTAATGAGAATAAAGGCAATTAAGGCCGCAAAAGCTCCGCCCGCCCGTTCCTTAGCCCAAGAACCACCAATCGCTACCGCAAACAGTATGTGTAAATTATTGATAATACCCCAACCCAAATTCTCCATAACCCCGCCGACGGTCAACCAGAAATGGATATCACCAGCCAACATCGCCACTACTTTACCAAGCGAAATCATAATCCCGGCTGCCGGCATAACAGCAACAACCACTAGCAGTGCTTTCCCGAGCTTTTGCCAAAAATCAAATGATAGAAGTTTTTTCATGCTCCTTCAATCCCCATCCCTTATAGTATGTACAGCGTTGTTTGTACCCTATAAACATTATGCAATCGGTTGCACAATTATTATAATGATATCGCTTTCTATTGGCAATACCCTAATTGTAAATATCTTGGCTAATGATCATAGAAATACTCGAAAAAGCCGCGAATTTGTTGATTTTCGAGCAATATCGTATGATAGAACATAATATTTCCTGCTTGAGATAGCAAAAGGAGACGAAGACGATGGCAGTAACCATCAAAGATGTCGCAAAACGTGCTAATGTTGCTACTTCCACCGTATCCCGTGTCATTCAAGACAGCCCCAAAATCAGCGAAGCGACCAAGGCACGTGTCCGTAAAGAAATGAAGGCGCTTGGCTATGAACCCAACTATTCAGCTCAGAGTCTGGCTAACCGTGTCACACAGTCCATTGGCATCATTATGCCTGAATCGGATGTGGCAATCTTTCAAAATCCGTTCTTTCCGGAAAGCCTTCGCGGGATCAGCGAATGGGTAAATGAGCACAACTATACACTGTCCATTGTCACAGGAAAAACGAGCGATGAATTGCTATCCCGCGTGAAGCTGATGACCCGGACCGGGCGTGTTGACGGCTATATTGTTCTGTACTCCAAGCAAAAAGATAGCATTGTGGAGTACCTTCATAAAGAAAAAATACCTTACACCGTAATCGGTAAGCCTCAGCAATTTGTCAGTGAAACTACCCATGTAGATAATGATAACTACCAGGCTGCCAAGGATGTGGTCACTTATTTGACTGGGCTGAATCATCAGCACATTGCTTATGTTGGCGGTGATCATGAACACATCGTGAATATTGAAAGACTCCGAGGCTACCAGGATGCGTTGCGAGAGGCAGGCTTGCCTTTACCCAAGGAATACGTGGTCAGGGAGCCATTTAATCTGGAGGGCATGCGCACATTATTGCAGGCCACCCCGCCGCCTACCGCGATGATCGTTAGCGACGACCTTGTAGCCATGGCAGTACAGAAAATGCTTTCTCAGCTAGGCGTGTCCATGCCAGAGCAGTTATCCATGGTGAGCTTCAATAATCTAATGCTGGCTGAGCTGATGAATCCCCCTCTTACCTCCGTGGATATTGATATCTTCACTCTAGGTTATCAGGCAGCCAAAAGCCTGATTGAAAAAATCGAGGACCCCAAGGAATTGACCAAGCACATCATTGTTCCCCACCGAATCGTGGAGCGCAAATCCAGCCAATTACTATGATTCTTAGCGGAATGAACAAGAACTGATTTTGTGGAAACCCATAAAATCAGTTTTTTTTGCGTTGACAGGGCAAACGGTTGCACTATATACTGAACTCGCTCATATACTGGTTTCGTTAAAACAACGATCTCATTTTCCGAGAGGGGTACGCAATCATGGTTTACAACCGATTATTTGACGTAGATAGCTGGAAGCTGACAACACACACTCTACATAGCACACACATGCGATTACAGGAAAGCATAACGTCCATAGGCAACGGTTATATGGGCATGCGCGGCAATTTTGAAGAAGCTTATTCAGGTGATCATCATCAGGGAACGTATATCTCCGGTGTATGGTTCCCCGACAAAACAAAGGTCGGCTGGTGGAAAAACGGCTATCCTGAATATTTTGGTAAGGTCATCAATGCCATGAACTTCATCGGCATCCGTCTGATCGTAAACCAAGAGGAAGTAGACTTATTTACGGCACACATCAGCGATTTTGTGCAGGAGTTGGACATGAAACAGGGGATCCTGCGACGCACCTGCACCGTGAACGATCAGGTTCGTATCACTACGGAGCGTTTTCTGAGCATCACCACTCGTGAGCTATGCCTGATTGATTACCAAGCAACGAATATAAGCGAGCAGCCTCTAACCATAGAGCTTGTCCCTTATTTGGACGGCAATACGAAGAATGAAGACACGAACTATGACGAGGTTTTTTGGTTGGAGGAGGCCCGAGAGGTTCAAGAACAATTCATCAGCCTGTCCACAACAACTATAGATAATCCCTTCGGTATTCCGCGCTTTACCGTAAACGCTACCATGGGTATTGTGACCGAGGGACAGGATCTGCAGACGACGGAAGAGAGCTTTTTGTATGCTGCACGCCACTATCAATACAGCGTCGCTCCGGGCGACAGTATCCAGCTGCAAAAAATTGTAGCGGTTACCACCTCACGGGATATGGAAAAGGATTCACTGATTCCACAAGCTGAACGCATCGCTGTGGAGGCTGTGAACAAAGGCTACACCTCCCTCAAGCAGGAGCATGTCGCAGCTTGGGCTCGACGTTGGGACAAAGCAGATGTAGAAATCGAGGGAGATACAGAGGCCCAGCAGGGAATACGCTTTAACATTTTTCAACTGTTCTCTACGTACTACGGCGAAGATGCCCGTCTGAACATTGGTCCCAAGGGCTTTACAGGTGAAAAATATGGCGGTGCCACCTATTGGGACACAGAAGCATATGCCGTACCTATGTACCTGGCGCTCGCAGACCCGGATGTAACCCGAAATCTGCTGCTGTACCGTCACCAACAACTAGAGGGTGCCAAGCATAACGCAGCCCAGCAAGGGCTACGGGGTGCACTATACCCTATGGTCACTTTTACAGGTGTGGAGTGCCATAACGAATGGGAGATTACCTTTGAGGAAATCCACCGTAACGGGGCCATTGCGTATGCCATTTACAATTACACCAACTATACGGGGGACTCCTCCTACCTTCATCAGTACGGCATAGATGTACTGGTCGAAATTAGCCGCTTCTGGGCCGACCGGGTTCACTTTTCCAAAAGCCAGCAGCAGTATATGATCCACGGGGTTACCGGGCCGAACGAATACGAAAATAACGTCAATAACAACTGGTATACCAATACGCTGGCTGCATGGGTTTTGAAATATACCTTATCGGTCTTACCTCAAATTTCAGCAGAAAAATCGGAGCATCTAGCGGTTACGGCTGATGAGCTTGCACATTGGCAGGATATCATCACTCACATGTATTATCCCTATGATGAGGAGCGAGAAGTCTTCGTACAGCACGATACCTTTATGGATAAGGATTTGCAGCCTGTATCCTCCCTTGATCCCAGCAACCTTCCACTAAATCAGAAATGGTCATGGGATAAAATCCTTCGTTCCTGCTTCATTAAGCAGGCAGATGTGCTACAAGGGCTGTATTTCTTTGGAGACCAGTTCACGCTGGAAGAAAAAGCGCGCAATTTTGCATTTTACGAGCCAATGACTGTTCATGAATCCAGTCTGTCCCCGTCCATTCACGCCGTCCTGGCTGCCGAACTCAAAATGGAGGAAAAGGCAGTCGAGATGTATAAGCGGACGGCCCGTCTGGATCTGGATAACTACAATAACGATACCGAAGACGGACTTCATATCACTTCCATGACGGGAAGCTGGCTGGCGATTGTACAGGGATTTGCCGGGATGAGAACGTATCGTGAAACATTAAGCTTCTCCCCCTTCCTGCCTCAAGGCTGGAACAAATATACGTTTAAAATCAACTATCGCGGTCGCTTGTTAAGTATTCTCGTACAGGAAAATGAAGTAATCATTACCCTGTTGGACGGAGAACCGCTGACGCTGGAGCTGTATGGAGAGCCAACGCACATTACCAGCGGGCAGTCGTTAATGACGAACAGCGTTTCATAAATCGGGCAGACAGGGGGAAACCAAATGAAAGCAGTCATTTTTGATCTGGACGGAGTCATTACAGATACCGCAGAATATCATTTTCAAGCATGGGGCAGCTTGGCGGCAGCGCTGAGCATCCCTTTTGATCGGGAATTTAATGAACAGTTAAAAGGAATCAGCCGTACGGAATCGCTCGACAAAATACTGGCGCGCGGCAACCTGTCAGATAAATTTTCAGAAGAAGGCAAGCAAGAACTGGCCACACGGAAAAATACGGAGTATCAGCGGCTCATTTCAGCTGTAACTCCCTCGGACATTCTTCCAGGCATTAAAGCGCTTCTGACAGAACTTCGTGAAGCCCGAATTGGCATCGCGTTGGCCTCTGCAAGCAAAAATGCAGCGTTTATCCTGGAGCGACTGGAGCTAGCCTACTATTTTGACAGTGTGGTGGATGTTACCGCCATTCAGAATGGCAAGCCTGACCCGGAAATTTTCCTCACCGGAGCCGCAAACCTGGGCGTTCAGCCTGCCGACTGTATCGGTATAGAGGACGCACTGGCTGGCATACAGGCGATCAAGGGTGCCGGGATGTTCGCGGTCGGTGTAGGAACACCTTCGCAAATGCAAGGTGCGGATATCGTGGTAGCCACTACTGCCGAGCTTTCTCTGAGCATGTTGGAGGCACATTTCTACGAATTCAAAAAGTGACTCCACTCGGAGAAATTTATGGCGTTATCTCGGGGATAAAGTACCCTCGCCTCATATGTATGACCAAAGACGGACACCACTGGTGTTCGTTTTTGTTTACATATACTCAAAAAAATTCCCTCTGTCTCTCGCGTCTTCAGCTCCTCCATCGTCGAACACGTTAGGCTACCATTCCATGAATATTTATCGCTATTTTACACATATTACATGCATATCGTGATTTAAGCTTTCGAAGGAGGACGAGTCATGGCAAGATCACTCGAGGTGAAATTGGACCATCTAAAAAAGACCCTGGGTCATCTTCCTGATGTCGTCTTCAAAAAAATGGACGTGGGACAAACGGGAATTCATGTAGTGATGGTATATCTCTCCGGTATTGCGAATACGGGCATAATTAACGAACAAATCGTTAAGCCACTCATTTTGACTGGAATCCGTGAAAACCACTCCCAAGTTAATCTGGAGAAAATAAAGGAGGAACTGATACAGCAGACGGCATTTACGATCGGTATGAAAGAAGGGGCAGACCTTGAAGCATGTGTAATTGAAGTGTTATCGGGAAATACTTGTCTGCTGATCGAAGGAACTGATGAAGTTTTTTTTGCTTCTACGGGCCAGTTTCCTTCGCGAAGTGTCGATGAACCAAGCACCGAGACTTTGGTTAGAGGACCGAGAGAAGGTTTTATTGAAGATTTGGAAAGCAACCTGGCAATGGTAAGGCGGCATATCAAAGATCTAAGTTTCAAAATAGATAAAATGACCATAGGAAGGAGATCTTCACGGAAATTAGCGATCTTGTACATATCAGATATCGCAAATCCAGAGCTAGTTCAGGAAGTTAAACGAAGAGTCGAAACGATTGATGTGGACGATGCTTCCGATACCGGGATTATTGAGCAATGGATTGAGGAACATTCATGGTCTCCGTTCCCACAGATTCAAGCCTCTGAACGTTCGGATAAAGCTATAAATGCTTTAATGTCCGGAAGAGTTGTCATTATGCTTGATGGCACTCCTTTTGTTCTGATTGCTCCCATGACCTTCTGGATGCTGGCTCAATCCCCAGAGGATTATTACGAGCGTTTTCCTTTAGGAACATTTTTTCGTATGCTTCGTTTAATGGCTCTGTTCATTGCAACATTCCTGCCTTCGCTATACGTTGCACTTATTTCTTTCCATCCTGGATTAATCCCGCCTGAGCTGGTGATGTCTATCGTTGCCTCAAGGGAAGGAATTCCTTTTCCCGTTTTTGTGGAAGCTCTAATTATGGAGTTATCATTGGAAATATTACGCGAGGCAAGTCTGCGGCTACCTAAAGGCATAGGACAAGTCATCGGTATTGTAGGCGGTCTTGTTATTGGACAAGCAGCGGTCGAGGCGGCGGTCGTAAGTGCTTTTCTGATTATTGTCGTTGGTCTTACTGCTATTGCGTCCTTTGCAAGTCCGCAGTACAGCGGCAGTATTGGAATACGGCTTCTTCGTTTCCCCATTATGATGATTGCAGGGATTTATGGGCTGTATGGCGTGATTTTAGCCTTTATTTGTTTAGGCATACACATGGTCCAGATCAAAAGCTTTGGAGTTCCTTACATGTCACCCCTAGCCCCAATTCGGCTAAGAGATCAACAAGATACTTTTATTCGGGCTCCTTTTAAATACCTCAAAAAGCGTCCTATGATGCTAAAGACACAGGATGAAACACAATCTAACAGGAAAAGGAAGTAAGCCAATGATCTCTTACATCTTTCTGTTTCGTCGAACCCTATGGGTGCAAAAATGCGCCGCCGTATGGATCGCATGTGCTCTCCTCACCGGTTGTTGGGACAGCAGAGAGATCGATAACTTGAGTATTATTCAAGGCGTCGCCATTGATACAGATCAGCAGGATATGCTGGAGCTTACCTACCAGCATTTAATAGCGCAGAAATCCAGAAAAAATATGTATAGCAACGTAACAACCTTTAACAAAAATTCCATTCAGTCTGCTTCAAGGGAACAGGCCAAACTGGTATCCCGTGCTCCTTTATATAGTTTTATTCGCTTGATTTTGATTAGTGACCAAGCTATACAAAAAACAAGAATCGATCAATTGTTAGATACGTTTACTCGCTCCTATAAACCGAGTCGAAAATCACTTGTTATGATCGTAAAGGGCAGTGCGAAAGAAGCGCTCAATAAGATCGGCAAACATAAAGAGATACCTTCCATTGACCTTGAAGCATTGGCTAAAAATAGCGATTTCAACTCCAAAATACCCTATAGAATAACATTAGGGGAAATTTCTACACATATTTCACAAGGATCTGACTTCGTCGTTCAATGCCTAGAAACCAATGAAGGCAACCACTTCTCAGGCGCAGCTTTGGTCAGCGGCAAAACGAAGAAATTTGCTTATTGGCTAGACGAAGAGGATGTTATCGGGATCAACTGGATGCTGGGAAAAACGAAGGGTTCCATTATTAAAGCTGAGGACCCAAAGACGAAACAACACATGGTCTTTGAAGTTGAGGATGCCCATAGTAAACTTATTCCCCACCTCAATGGACAGGATCTCTCATTCACGGTTCGTATTAAAGCAGATATCAAACTAAACGAAAACTCGGTTAATTCTGAAGACTTCCTGAAGGAATCATTCATCCGAACCGCCAAAGAAGCGGCGCAAGATGAAATCAAACAGACCCTATCCCAATCGCTAAACACACTTCAGAAAGAAATGAGAGCAGATGTAGTCGGTTTTGGAACAAAAGTAAAAGTGAACTATCCCGCTTACTGGGATCGGGTAAAGGAAAATTGGCAAGATACATTCAGTCAAATACCAATCGACGTTCAGGCTGAAGTACAGATTGAACGAACAGGTGCTTATACAAAAGGAGAGGGAGAGTAATGTCCAACATACCTTCCATAAAACAGGAAAAAATCTCCACAATTCAAGCCTTACTTACAGTCACTTCGACCGTGTACGCTGTGGGAATTGTCAGTTTGCCAAGAACCATCGCGGAAAAGACGCAAACGCCCGACGTGTGGCAGGGACTTTTGCTGGCAAGTCTGCTTGGGGTAGGGGTCGTTTTTATCCATGTTAAACTGTGCCGGAGATTTCCAGGGAAGACGTTCTATGAGCTCAATCCTGTGATTGCGGGTAAATTCATCGGCCTGCTCATCAATATTGCATTTATTGCACATTGCACGATGGTCTGCTCTTTTGTATGTAGAATGATGGCGGAATTCCTCAAAGGTCTTGCACTGGAGAAAACCCCAATAAGTATGATCCTCTTACCGTTTCTTCTGCTTATTGGGTATTTGACCTGGGGCGGTCTCCATGCAATGGTTCGATTAATCGAGCTTTTTTTTCCTTTAACCTTTATTGTTTTTTTATTGTTGGTCGTTCTTAATGTCAACCATTTTAATCTTGATAATTTGCGCCCTGTTTTCCATAAAGGATGGCGTCCGATCTTTGAATCACTTAAAGTTATACCATTCTCTACAATGGGTTTTGAATCCATCCTTATACTAACTAATGTGATGACCCACCCACAAAAAGCATGGAAGGCTGGGTCGATCGGCTACTCGATTGCAATGGGTTTGTATATTTTAATGGTAACGATGGTCGTCGGCTGTATGTCAGTTGAGGAAGTTTCCCGACTGCAATGGCCAGTCGTTTCTTTTGCACAGCAAATTGAATTCCCCGGCGCGTTCCTGGAACGATTTGAAATATTATTTATCATTTTGTGGACGATCAAAATCTTCATGACCGCCTCAAACTATTATTTCTATATTGTTGCCGGGATCAGCCAGCTCACCCAAAAGTGGAATAGGTACATCTGTTATCTCCCGTTAATTTTATTATTTTCCCTGAGCATGTATCCCCAAAATTTTATTGAAATAGGCAACTTCGATAAAATAATAGGTTATTTTGGCATTATTATATGCGCGGCAGTCCCCGTGGTGCTTCTTGTTATCTCTATGGTCTTCCATCGAACAGAGAATCCGGATGGGAAACAGTAGAGGATAGCCCCCTATTCTTGCCCGATGACTCAAGTCCCCTTACGCTACAGAGTAAGGGGACTATTTGCTTTATCCGGTGGATATCCTTCGGAATTTTCCATCTGCTCCCTCCACTCAATTTATATTCGTGAACTGATATAATGGAAGAGTTAAGCTACTACCTGATCAACTATTCTCTCTTAGGAGACTAATGCATATGAAACCAACCTATCTTATGGATGATATACAGTGGCAACAGCTTATTCAAAACGTGGCTGACCATTTTAATGACGTGACGATCAAACGAGGTTTCCAGTATTTTAAGCAAGGAAAGGTAAAAGAATTCGCAATGCCTGATGCCGACCATATTGCGGCTGTCGTGGATGGAAGCGAGCTATACGAGGTGGATCTTCACTTGAGTGCTTTTGCTGCCAGCAGATGCACATGCCCTGTCCACACCAACTGCAAGCATATGATCGCCGTACTACTGAATTACGCGAATGAACAGGAACGTTCTGTACATGCTTTAGTGAACGCTCATTCGGCGGGATTCACCCGATTGGCGGCAAAAGCTGACACGCGTACTGTACCTCCTTCCCGGTCAAACCTTTCATCGGATCACAAGGAAACAACAAGAAACGCTCTCAGCAAAACTGCAAGCCAAATACCGGATATGCCCATTTCAGAGTGGCATGATCTGTTCGACCAGTGTATCGCACTCAACCATGTGAACACACAAAATTCCCAATATGTCCAAAGCGCTCTAGCCTCAATCTATGCTGTGAAGCCGCCGCTTTCACCCGGCATGCAACAGCTATACGGACTGCATGCTCATCTGCGTGTGCTGGAAAAGCTGGTACCTCAGTCTCCCATGCCGGGCTATCCCTCTCATACCTATATGGGGTATTACACGCAAATTGCTGCCGATGAGCTTAAAGAAGCTATCGAACGTGATTTTGAGAGTCCACTGGAGCTGACCGATGAACCAATGCAAGAAGCCCGTATGGCAGAAACCTTAGCCTATTTACGCCGAAAAATGCTGACAGAATCGCGTAACGGTACTTATTTTTCAGACACGTATTATCAGTTTTGGCTGTACTGGGTGCATCCCGAAAGACAGGACTTCAGCATATATACGGAGGAATTACAGCATTTACAGGCGGCTGAGGGGGATCTCGGCACAACTTTAGCACGGCTTCCATGGATGTTGGCTCGCAGCTGGATGTATATTTACCAATCGCACGATAACGAAGCCTGGGCAATGCTTCAGGAGGCGGAACGAGCTTTCCCACTAAAAATCTCTTCCAACCAATTGCTTTTGTTCTTAGAGGCGTTGCGCAAAGCCGAGGATTGGGCACGTCTCAAGGACGGACTGCAGCATATCGGTCCCCTGCTTCACAGTCATCGGGATGACCATTTACAGGATTATATGCATGATTGGGATGTGGTTTTGCAGCACCTTCCAGAAGCGGAGCAGGACATGTGGGACACGCTGGTGGGTATGCTTCCATTTGCCGGAGGAATGTATGAAGAGGCGCTGCTTGCCCACGAAAAATGGCGGTCATGGATCGACTATCAGCTAAGCATACGCAGTGAACCATTGAGTTTTCGAGTGAGCGTGTTACAGCCCATTGAAAAGAACGCGCCTGAGTTACTACTCCCCTTTTACCATCAAGCGGTAGAACGTTATGTGCTAGAAAAAAACAGAGCCAGCTATAAAGCAGCAGTCAAGCTGTTAAAGCGACTGTTCAAGCTGTACAAGAAAATGAAGCAAGAATCACGCTGGGAGCTGTTCTTCACGACCTTCACCAGCCGTCATAGCCGCCTGCGGGCGCTACAGGAGGAATTGCGGAAAGGGAAATTGTTATCATGAGTCAATATACCGAAACGATTACCGTGCATATCCAATTAACTACCTATGGAGACGCGCTGATCTATGGCGATTCCTCCATGAACTATAGCATTTCCGGCCAAATTCTGAAGCAGCGTTTGTTTGCTTGGCATGAGGCTTCGTTTTATGGCACCGAGCTGGAGATTCAACATGTTCAAGACACGGATATTATCCTGCTGCCTTCGGAGCAGGTGATTCCTTTTCTGGCAGAGCGCGAGCTTCTAAAGCATATCGAATGGATCTGGGACGAGGCCCATGCCCCGTGGCTTCGGCTGATCCCTTTACTTGCTCACTGTATTGAAGCGAAAGCATATGTGCCCAGCTTCACGGCATTCCAGGCAGGGAAGCTGCAATGGATGTGGGATGCGGAAGCACTGGAAAACATCCAACCGGCAGAGCTTGCTTTGCTAGGCAGCTTGGAGAAGGACGAGCAGGATGGGCTGATAGCGGCGTTCTCGGCTGCCGTATTTCAGCGCTGGTACGGCACTGAAGCGGAAGCCGCCGATTTGCGAAGAGAATATCCAATTCTCTTCGCTCCCAATCGCCCGGCGGCGGGTCTGGACGCGCGGGCCTGGCTCATCGCCATCGGCTGGAAAGCCGATACCGCGCCCTTTCGGCCGCTTCTGCAACTGCTGGAGCCAGAGCTGGAGGACGACGAGCCGTCCTGGCAGCTCAAGCTTGTGTTGCAGGACAAGCAAGACCCAGCGTTGCTGGTGTCTGTACAGCTCGCCGATGATGGGTACGCATCCGGCTCATGGCCCGATGTCTGGACAGCGCATGTCCGTGAGCGCTCAGCCGGGTGGCTAGAAGGCTTGACCTCGATTTTGCCTGCCGGGCAGCGTGCCGGAAGCCGCGATGACGTGCTGAATCGCCCGCTCTCCGACGAAGCAGCGTGGCAATTCCTGACGACCGACAGCCAGCGTCTGCTGGAAAGCGGTTGGCAGGTGTTGCTCCCGGCTTGGTGGGAGGCAGCTACCCGCAAGAAGCCGAAGCTGCGGGCCAAGGTACGCCCGGGCGAAGGGGCGGGAGAGCGCACGAAGGGCAGCTCGCTGTTCGGACTGGACTCGATTGTCCAGTTCGATTGGCGTGTTGCCATTGGCGACGCCGATCTGAGCGAGTCGGAATTCGCCGAGCTGGTCGCTCGCAACGAGCGCTTGGTGCGCTTCCGCGGGCAATGGATCGCGCTCGACCCCGCGTTGCTGGCGCAGATCCGCCGGGCCATGGCCGGGATCGACAGTGCTCAGGGATTGTCCTTCCAGGACATCCTACAGCTACATCTGCTCGGCAACGCCGACGAGCCTGAAGGCGACGCCTCGGGCGAGCAGCCGGAAGATGCGGCACGCTTCCGACTGGAAGTCGAGCTGAATGCCCATCTGCTGAAGCTGATCAGCCAGCTCGGACGGCAGTCGGAATGGCCTGCATTGGACGTGCCGGACGGGCTGCAAGCCGAGCTGCGGACGTATCAGCGGGACGGGTATGCTTGGCTTGCCTTTTTACGACGCTTTGGATTGGGTGCGTGCCTGGCCGATGACATGGGACTCGGTAAAACGGTGCAGTTTATTACTTATTTACTGCACCTACAGGAAATTGCCGCTGAGACGGGTGTCCGCTCCAGTTCGCTGCTGATTTGCCCGACGTCGGTGCTGGGCAACTGGCAGAAGGAGCTCAGCCGCTTCGCTCCTTCATTAAGGGTCATGCTGCACTATGGAAGCAAGCGGGAGCAGGGAGACCTGTTCCGCGAAGAAGTCGAGCAGGCCGATGTCATCCTGACCTCCTTCGCTACGGCAACCCTGGATCAAGAGCTGCTGCAAAGCATGACCTGGGATTCGGTCTGTCTGGATGAAGCGCAGAACATTAAAAATGCGCAAACCAAGCAATCCACAGCCGTGCGCAGCTTTCCTGCACGTCATCGGATTGCGTTGACTGGGACACCTATTGAAAATCGGTTGTCCGAGCTATGGTCCATTTATGATTTTATCAATCCAGGTTATCTGGGCAGCTCACGCGCCTTTAGCAATCGCTTCATTAATGCTATTGAGAAGGAACATAACGAGCAGCGCACGTTAGATTTGCAAAAGCTGGTTCAGCCTTTCATGCTGCGGCGCAAGAAGAAGGACCCTGCTATACAGCTTGATTTGCCTGACAAGAATGAGATGAAAACGTACATTCATCTGACCTCTGAGCAGGGCGCGCTCTATGACCAGATTGTCAAAGAGTTGATGGAACGGATGCAGAAGCTGGAAGGGATTGAACGGAAAGGAGCCATTTTATCCGCCCTTACCCAGTTGAAGCAGCTTTGTGACCATCCTGCCCTCTTAACCAAGGAGGCACTCCCGAATGCCGCGGATTCCGGTTATAGTCAGGCCGATCTTGAAGCGGTCATTAGCCGTTCATCCAAGCTGGAGCGCATTCTGGCTATGGTCAAGGAACTGCGGGAGGAGGGCGAGCGCTGCCTTATTTTCACACAGTATATTGGTATGGGGCAAATGCTCCAGCGGGTACTCGCTCAGGAGCTGCAAGAGCCTGTGCTCTATCTGAACGGCAGCACATCCAAAACGGCCCGTGACCGAATGATTGATCAATTCCAATCTCACACGCTCCCCCCTGCCGAGCAGCCATCCGTGTTTATTTTGTCGCTCAAAGCCGGAGGGGTAGGTCTGAATCTAACGGCCGCCAACCACGTATTTCACTTTGATCGCTGGTGGAACCCAGCTGTTGAAAATCAGGCCACAGACCGAGCCTATCGGATGGGACAAACGAAGGATGTACAGGTGCACAAATTTATCTCGCTGGGCACGCTGGAGGAACGCATTGATGAAATGCTGGAAAGCAAGCAGCAGCTTAGCGACCAAATCATAACCAGTACCGAGGGCTGGATTACTGAGCTGTCTACAGACGCGTTAAAAGACCTCTTTACGCTACGACGCGATTGGGCATGATGAGGTCCCGAATCGAACGATAATGTACATGGAGTGTCATTTTGAGTTCGATATATACCTATTTATAAGAGGTCATAGTTTATAACACAGTCCAAAACTCCTTTGTGTGCATTTACTATCTCATCACAACAAAGGAGTTGATTTGAAGTGGCCATTCGTCCTCCACAAACATTGAAATCTACGGGCAGAAAGGTTCCTGTTACGAGATATCGCAATGTGAGCCCTACACAAACTCTACGCCGATTTACAGTTATCTGGGCTAACACAAACGGTGTTCCTTTTAACACAACCGGATTCTTTGCTATACTCCGGCGTCTAGATGGAAGCTTTGTCCAAGCTGCAGGCTTCGATGGTTTTGGTACTGCGCGATTTAACAATGTTCGCACACCTACGAACCAGCCTTATATTCTGCGTACTTTTAGAGATGATGGAGTATTATTCCGCGTTAGATCCGTACCTGCTGGCGTATCCTCGTTTGTCGTTATTGGTTAAGTTCATACCGAACGCAGCCTAGACGTAGTTAACAAAAAAAGCAGCCAGCAACAGAGCTTATCTGTACTGGCTGCTTTTTTATATGGCCTACCTATTCGGAATCTTCTTCCACCATTGCATTTTTCGTAACGGACGTATTGTACACCGTTTTGAGCCAGTTTTCACTCGACCAGTTCAGCTTACCTGCACCCGCTCCATCCTTGGCCTGCAATTGAGCAACCAGGTTAGCAGGGTCTTCGGCTGTATAGCTGTATGGCAACGTTGTGAACCCATTCCAAGAGAAGTCCTTGGTCTTGGCAGGGTAAGGGGCTAACGGGCTATTCGCATCGTCACTGCCTCCTCTGAATACGGTACCGTTGTTCGAAAAGATAACGTCCTCGGCTTTGATTTTACCTGTGTAATCCGCTTTGTTAGGATCTTTTTGATTATTACGCACTGGAGAAAATACATCAATTAAATAAGACTTTTCTAGCAACACCGCGCCGTTTTCTGTTGAAATTGCACCATTACCCACGACATCAAAATGGTATCCTTTTGCGGCAATTGCTTTAGCCATGTCAGAAGTAATTCTTTTTTTGGCTCTGGCCAATCCGGCATCGTCCATAACGATGTTATATGCATGAGCATTACCACCACGCAGACGAGGCATGCGATCCTGAATATCCAGATAGTAATTATGATGCAGCGTCACCTCCAGGTCTGCATTGTCGGAGGCCATTTCCGTAGCACCAATCAGATGCGCCTTCTTTTGCCCTGCTGCAATATCAATGATATCTTCTTTACTCATGCCTACTGCACTGCTTCTCAGATAAGCGTACATAGGATAGGAAGACTTGTCTGCTTCCATGGCGTTGACTTGTTGGGTTACCCAGCTGTTCGAGCTGCGGTCATCTCCTTTGAACAAAGACCAGGAAATCGTAACTCCGTTACTACCTTTTTTCACATCTACCAAACCATCATAGGCTTTGTTAAATGTACAGTGGTCGATCCATACCTTGGAACTTGTACCTTCGATGGTAACATAATCCCAGTCATTCTTATCATAGTTCCCTTTGGTTGCTTCATCCCACTCCCAAAGCTCATCAAATTCGAGGTTACGGAAAATCAAATTAGAGCTTCTTTTGATGACAAAGCCAGCATGTTTGATTTTCGCACCATTGGCAGAGAAAATCGTAACCCCATTCATATTTTCGATATAGACTTTGCTCACACCTGTCTTTTTCAGAACAGGATGCGTCTGTACAGGATTGTTGGCACTAAAAGGCATTACCTTGGCAGCACTAGGAATTTCATTCCAACCGAGATCAAGATCGTTCATAATCTCAATCACTTTGACTTTGCTGCCTTTCTTCAGTGCTTCGTTGAGATCTACAGCGTTGTAAACCTTTTTGTAGTTGGCATCTGTATCCGCAATGTTGCCACCACCTGTATTACCATACGAAAAGCCAGTCAAATTATAGTTATTTTTAGAGTTAACATCAGGGTCCACCCCAGGAGTCGGTTGTGCTGTACCTGGTGTTTGGTTCACAGGCGGTGTTCCTGGATCTACCTCGGAAGAAGCACCGGATACCATCACATTATCGAATTGGGCAGCTGCTTTGGAGGTTACCAAACCAATGGCTCCAGCAGTGAGGCTGGTGTCTGTTGCGGACAGCTCCAGTTGATCATTGACATACATTTTGATTTCCGAACCGGATAGTTCCAGCTTAACTCTGTACCATGTATTCGTGTCTAGTTTGTATTTTTTATGGGTAGCCAATGTCTTCATAGAACCTCTGACTTTTTTTCGAATCTCAAGAGCTCCGTCTTTTTTGTTGTACAACGAAGCTGCATAGAAGTTGTTGGAATCTGTGTATCTACCTGCAACGTAGACTCGATTGGAGCCATTAAAATCATTTACATATACATCTGCTTGCACGCTATAGTTCGTCCATGAGGCATTACCTTTGACGGAATGGCTTTCGCTTCGACTAGATTGTTGGTATGTAGATCCATTCCCATCCTTGACCACAGACCAGTTCCCCGATCCTGCGGTCCAGCCTTGAGCTTCCCCTTGTTCAAAATCATCACTTATCTGTAAATTCCCATCCGCATGTGCATGACCTAGCAACGGTAATGATAAAGACAGTACCAACGTACTGCTTAACATTACACTTGCACATTTTTTTAACAAACTCGACTTCATATAACAGTCTCCTTCTCGATTAGATTCATGAATACTAAAGCAAAGGTTGCACCGTTTATCGGACATGACATGCCCAACGGTATATAACGTACTGATGAAGGGAATAATATTCCAACACCAATGAGGGCCCTAAGCGCTATACTCCAATAATTATAGACACTTAAATAAATATTAAAATATGTCTAATTACTTATCTTTTGTCTTAATTTCTCTATTAATTTTGCATCCTTTTTCGTGAACACACCAAATGCTGTTTCATAAAATCACAAAAAACGATATTTTTTTATTTTTGAATAAGACATACGGTTGTCATATTGGGAATGGTACATATAAAGGGTGAGTATCATCCATATCATTTAAAGGAGCGATGAGATGTCCAGTTACGAATACGCCTCCAAATCAGAGTTAAAGGAAGCCATTCATGCCTCCTACTTACGATTTGACGGTGAGTTCCAGGAAATCGACGAGAGCCAAAAGGATATTCGTATCCCTGAAGTAGATAAAACACCCGCAGAAATGATTGCCTACCAGCTCGGATGGCTTCATCTTGTCATGACATGGGACAAGGACGAACGGGAAGGAAAAACCGTGATCATGCCCGCCCCCAATTATAAATGGAATAGACTAGGCGAACTATATCAATCATTTTACAAGACCTACTCCCACCAATCTTTACATGAATTACGCGATATGTTCAAGTTGGCTGAGCAAAAGTGGCTGGATTGGATCGACACACTTAGTCATGAAGAGCTCTTCACTCAGGGCGTTCACGACTGGACAGGGACTAATCCGAACTGGCCCATGGCAAGATGGATTCATATCAACTCGGTGGCACCGTTTAAAACATTCAGAGCCAAGATACGGAAATGGAAGAAATACAAAGTTCAACAGTGATGAAAAAAAGTGTGCATTGTGCTACAATACTTGAGTTGTATCGGGATACATTTAGGGAAGGGTAAGTGAAACGCCATGCTTATTATTGGTATTGCCGGCGGTACAGGTTCCGGTAAATCGACGGTAGCACGCGCCGTCGTTGAGCGTCTGGGATCTAATAAAGTGACTTTCATATCTCAGGATAACTATTATAAAGACCATTCACATCTGAGTTATGGTGAACGTGCTTTGGTCAATTATGATCATCCGTTTGCCTTTGACAACGAATTGCTTATTGAGCATCTCCAATGTCTGAAAAAAGGACAAGCGACACAAGCGCCCGTGTATGACTTTACGGTTCATGCCCGCTCCACGGACGAGACGGTAGAGCTTCTGCCGAATCATATCGTTATGTTGGAGGGTCTGCACGTACTGTCAGACGAAAAGCTCCGCAGTCTGCTTGACATCAAAGTATTTGTGGATACGGACCCTGATGTGCGTATTCTCCGTCGGGTTCTTCGCGATATTGAGGAACGCGGCCGCACCATCCATTCGATCCACGATCACTATTTGACTACCGTTAAGCCGATGCATGAGGCATTTATTGAGCCTTCCAAGAAATACGCTGACCTGATCCTTCCTGAGGGAGGACACAATGAGGTTGGTATTCAACTGCTGTCTATTTTGACTGAGAAATATTTAGCAGGAGATCGGACATGGGGTACTGTATAAGGTAATCCCGGTTATTTAGGCTGTCGAGATTTTCTCGACTGCCTTTTTTGTTGTTTTATATGCCATTTGGACTAAATTTTTTTGGAATCCCCGCGTGGTTTATGTTAGCATGTAAAGATTAAATGCTTTAGATTTAAGCCAAGTTGGAAGCGTTATCAAATATGTGCCTCAGATGATACGACGTCCACGTGATGGAGGTCTTTTTTGAATCAGGATTTTTGCAAAATCCTCGAATAGGTATAATTACGGAGAGTGCTGCCATGAATGAGCTATGCAACATTTTGATTGTGGATGATGAGATATTGGTACGGCAAGGGATCAAACACCACCTGTCGTGGGAACAGTATGGATTTCGAATTGTAGGTGAAGCTTCTAACGGTAAAGAAGCATTGGAGCTAATTGAAACCTTGCGCCCTCATATAGTCATTACAGATATCGTAATGCCGATCATGGATGGCGAGGAGCTGACGCGCATAGTCAGACAGAACTATCCAGATATCGAAGTCATTGTACTTAGCAGTTACGGCGAGTTTAATTACGTGCGATCCACCTTTCAGCAAGGGGTTGCTGACTATATTTTAAAGCCCAAGCTAGACACGGATGAGCTGCTCCAGGTGCTCCAGAGAACCGCTCGCAAAATTCCATCCATTCAATATCAAGCAGATGCCGGGAATAGTCAAATTACGATAGATCATGTGATCGAAAAGCTGATCTCCGGGTATAGCATGGACTATGACGCCGAGCTGCTCAAGCAAGCATTTCCTTATGCCCGTTTTGCGCTCATAGGTATAGAACAGCTGGCACAGCAGGATAAAGGGCGCTCCATCTCTGCCTCGGACCTATTTTCCAAGCTTACGGATCGAGTATCCTCTGCCTGTGAGTACATCGTACTGCGACAACTGCCATCTGATGTCTATGCGGCTGTGTTTTTAGCCAATCTTGATCCACGGGAAGTGAACGCCTGGATGGCTGCGGTTAGGGAAGTTGCTCAGGAGACAAAGCGAGTCGATCCACAGACAGGCTGGGCAGTTAGCCATTTATTTGATGACTTCAATCAGATTAGTGACGTCTATCAGGATGAACTGCCAAAACTGCTGAGTTACCGCTTTTACTTTCCAGGAACAGCGCTGCTAATAGAAGACGAACTCCCTCCGCCTGTACAGGTGAACAGCTCGTTCAACTTAAAACAATTTACAGAAGAGATGAAGCGTGAGCATTTTGATACAGCTTTTCAGGATTTGAGATCCTATGTAGCTGCCATGTCCGGTAACTATACCTCTACCGCTTTTGAATTCAAATCGCTTCTCGGAAATATCGTGTTCAACATTACGATTTTGCTAGGGAATCAGGGGTATGATATGAAGGAGCTGGATGCGGCGAAATATTCCTATTTCAAAACAATTAATGATGCCCCTCATGTACATGAAGCCGTGCGCCTTCTGGAGACTTTTTTGGAGGAAGCGAACAGACAGATCATGGCTAAAACACAGCAAGGAAGTAGTGCAAGCATGAAAAAACTGCTGGAGTATATTGAGGAGCATCATGCTGAAACACTCAATTTGACGACACTTGGGCAATATTTTCACTTTAACCCTTCCTACTTGTCCAGTTATTTTACGGCACACCATACAGAAGGCTTTAGCGAGTATCTCAACAAAATTCGGGTTGAAAAAGCCGCGGAGTTACTACGGTCGGGGACGATGTCCATTTCGGATATTAGCAGCACGGTAGGCTATTCGGACCCCAGCTATTTTACCAAAGTGTTCAAAAAAGTGAAGGGTTACTCGCCCAGTCAGTACCGCCGGGAGCATCTCTATTAGGGAGTAAGCCACATCTGCCAGTAGAAAAGAGATTGAATATGAAAAGATATATCCATAAGATCAAATATCAAAGTCTGTTCTTCAAAATCTTTATTGTTATGGTGGTCAGCATCACTGCAGTGTCCTTGCTGACCTCTTTGGTGACGATTCGGATGTCTGAACGACTTTTTGCTGAGACATTCAGTATTACAAATGCCAAGGTACTCAGCCAGATTCAATCCAGCTTTGAATCCTTCAATGATTCTATCGTGAATGCCGTAACCCATGCTTCGGAAAATGGAACGGTCAAGAACTATCTGACTGGCGGTCAATCTGACTCGATTAACTCGGCGAGGATTTACTTCGGAATGGCACAGCAAATGAAGCAAATTAAATCGAACGTCGATGCCTATGATGTCGGTGTCGCTGTAACAGGTCTGAATGGCCGGAGCTTTTACTCCGACTCGTCCTATTGGCCTGTAACTGCGGAAGAGCTTAAGAGCAGTACTATTACAGCCCGAAGTGTAGCACGACCGGCACAGCTTATGTATCAAATGGATACTGAATTGTTGCAGCAACAAATGAATAGTACCCCGCAAAAGCCAACACCCTATATCATCGCCTCCAAACCATTTATGGAGCGGACCAGCGGCACCCTGTACGGCATGATCTACATCGCTATCCGAGAGCCTGAATTTCGCCGTTTCTATAACAATTTCACGAGCAACGGCAATGATGTGCTTATTTTGGACAAGTCGGGACTGATTGTATCGAGCAACCGCCAGGATCTGATCGGACAACGCTCCAGTGAGCTGCTAGGCTATGCCACAAAAATCAATGAACAGGGACTTAACTACATTAATGCGAATGTGATGAATAAGGAGAGTATCCTCCTTTCCAACTATATCCCTTCATTTGATTTTTATCTGGTGAACATGATTGACAGACAAGCCGCCATTGGGCAAATTATAGACGTTAAATCCGTTGTATGGATCTGCATTGCCATCGTACTGATTGCTTTGGTGATCGTTTTTCTGATATCCCGTCGACTGATTCGTTCGCTGACTCGACTGGTAAAGCAAATGTCGACCATACGCGAGAAAAATTTTGATAATTATATCCCGGTAACGGGCAGCTATGAGGTTAGACAATTAAGTCATGCTTACAACTACATGCTGGATGAACTAAATGACTATATCCGTAAGCTTTTAGAGACGCAAAAGGGTCAACGGAACGCAGAGCTTGCTGCACTACAACGGCAGATCAATCCGCATTTTCTGTACAATACTCTGGCTTCGATCAAAATGCTGGTGCTCAAAGGAAACAAGGAAACAGCCGCCGAGACGATCAATGCACTCATTTCCTTACTGCAAAATACAATCAGCAATGTGAGTGAAACGATCACCATCGAGCAGGAAATGGCCAACATGCAAAATTATGTGTTCATTAACCATGTACGCTACGGGCAGCGGGTACAAGTGAATTATTTTGTATCACCCGATTGTCTGGAGTACCATGTGCCCAAGCTCATCATTCAGCCTTTTATCGAAAACTCTTTTTTCCATGCGTTTAATGAAAAAAATGTAGGCCACATCTATATATTGGTGTCCAAAACGGAGGATACATTGATCTGTGAGGTGGTCGATGATGGAGACGGTATGGAATTGGACGGGCATACGGCGCAGGACGGACTGCCGAATCCCAAGAGCAAGCGTCAACTGTTCACAGGCATCGGCATCCAGAATGTGCACAACCGCATTACCCTTTTATATGGAGAAGAATACGGCGTGACCATCTCCAGTAAAAAAGGCGAGGGCACCAAAGTCAGAATGACCCTGCCATTGATCGTAAAACCCGCCCCTCCTACCCCATAAAAAATATAGACTGAACTAAACAAAGAAGGTGGAACAAGAACGGAGTGGGCGGAATGGTGCTGTACAAGCGTAGCGGTCGCCTTTGTATCCGGATTTCAACCTTATATAATTTGAATAAAGAAATCTGGATACAACAGCGATGGGAAGCACCATCCGGCCGCGCAGTGGCGCTTCGTGAACAACTTTAATTCAACCTAAAAAAAGTACCTAAACCAAAACAAAATACAAATGTAAGCGGTACCTTTTTTGATAAATCATAATAATAAGACCAATCCGTATAAAGATATTCCTAACGCCAACAAAGTATGGATGGTACACTAGATTTATAAATAAGGTAACCGCTTTCATTCAAGAGGTTTAGAACTAGCAAGCAACATATAAAAAAGAGTAGGGGTTGAACAAAATGAAAAAAATGACTTTCCTTTTGCTGATTGCAAGCTTGATCTTGCTATCCGCATGCTCCAGCAATTCCGAGAAAGCAGCTACTACCACAGATTCAGGCAAAAAAGAAATCACCGTCTGGGCTTGGGACCCGAACTTTAATATCGCAGCCCTGAAGCTGGCAAAAGATCGCTACGTTGCCAAACATCCAGATGTAACCGTAAACATTGTTGAATATGCTCAAAACGATATCGTACAAAAAATGAATGCTGGTCTTAACTCTGGTTCTACCAAAGGACTGCCGAACGTGGTTCTGATCGAGGATTATCGGGCACAGAACTTCTTACAAGCCTATCCCGATTCTTTCCATGATATGAGCAGCACGATCAAAGCATCCGACTTTGCTGATTATAAAATCGGACCGACTAGCTACAATGGCAAGCAATACGGTGTTCCATTCGACTCCGGTGTTATGGGACTGTATGTAAGAACGGATTATTTGGAACAAGCCGGCTACAAAGTAGCAGACCTGACCAATATTGATTGGGACAAATTTATTGAAATTGGTAAAGCCGTAAAACAAAAAACAGGCAAAGAAATGCTGACTCAAGATCCGAATGACCTCGGTCTGATCCGTGGTATGATCCAAACTGCAGGTTCATGGTACCTGAAAGAAGACGGTAAAACACCAAATCTGGCTGGTAATCCAGCTCTGAAAGAAGCGCTCTTAACGTACAAATCCTTGTTCGACGCCAACATTGTTAAAATGAATGCCGACTGGAGTCAGTTCCTGGCCGCATTCAACAGCGGTGCAGTTGCTTCCGTACCTACAGGTAACTGGATTACACCTTCGATCAAAGCAGAAGCTTCGCAATCGGGTAAATGGGCCGTTGTTCCTTTCCCTAAGCTGAAAAATATACCTGAATCCGTGAATGCTTCCAGCCTCGGCGGCAGCTCCTGGTATGTCCTTAACTCGGACGGTCAAGATACCGCTGCTGATTTCCTGAAAGAGACATTCGGAACAGATCCAGAGCTGTATCAAGATATGCTGAGCAAAATTGGAATTGTTGGTTCATTGAACGCAGCTTCCAGTGGTAAAGCTTATGACGTGGAAGATCCGTACTTCGGTGGGGACAAAGTATACAAGAAATTTGCAGAATGGACTAAACAAGTTCCAAAAGTCAATTATGGCTTGCACACGTATGCCATTGAGGATATCATGACCGTTGAAATTCAAAACTATCTGAACGGAAAAGATGTAGACGCAGTTCTGAAAGATGCTCAAGGACAGGCGGAAGCACAGCTTAAATAAGACAGTCCATCTAGCCAAGGCTAAACAATAAAACGATAAGCACTTAAAACCTTGGGCTTGCGAGTTCAAGGTTTTATTGCTGCACAGGGAGTTGACATGGTATGAAGACAGCCGCGCCCAAAATAACTACAACACGTCTCAAAGCAGGTATGACAGGATGGTTGTTCATATCCATCGCAGTGATCATGATTGCCGCTTTTTATTTCTATCCGATGATTCAGGCGCTTATCTTGTCCTTTAAGACAGGTACAGGGTCTAATCTGAGCTTTAACGGCATTGATAACTACAAGCGATTGTTCACCGATAAAATGTTTATAACCGCCGTGAAGAATACGTTTATCTATTTGATTTTCCAAGTACCTTTGATGGTCATTCTGGCTCTGTTCATTTCGGTATTGTTGAATGATAAAAACCTGAAATTCAAGGGCTTTTTCCGCACAGCCATCTTCTTGCCGTGTATCACATCCCTTGTAGCATACTCGGTTGTCTTCAAGTACCTGTTCTCGTCCGACGGTTTGGTAAACTCCTTATTGCTAAATCTGCACGTGATTGGCACGCCCATCCAATGGATTACAGATCCTTTCTGGGCCAAGGTTACGATTATTATCGCGATCACATGGCGCTGGACTGGTTACAATATGATCTTTTACCTGTCCGGTCTTCAGAACATTGACAGTTCCATCTACGAAGCGGCCCGTATTGACGGAGCTTCCCCGATCCGACAGTTTTTTAGCATTACGGTTCCACTGCTTAAGCCGATTATCCTGTTCACTTCGATTACATCAACGATTGGTACACTCCAACTCTTCGATGAAATTATGAATATTACCAAGGGTGGGCCAGGGAACGCGACATCTTCAATTTCGCAATATATTTACAATTTGTCCTTCAAATATTCATCCGACTTTGGTTATGCGGCGACCGTATCTTATTCCATCGTCATTATGATCATTATCTTGTCGATTATCCAGTTCAAAGTGGCAGGTGAGAAAAAATGATGAAAACAAAAAGAGCATTTACGTACGCCTTTCTGATCATTGTGTCGTTCGTTTCGATTTTCCCGTTCCTCTGGATGCTATCCAGCTCCACGAACCTGTCAGTCGATGTGACCAAAGGCAAGCTTCTGCCTGGCTCCCATCTGATGGATAACATGCACAATCTGCTCGAAAAAGTAGACATCGTTACCGCACTAAGTAACTCTGCAAAAGTCTCTATCTCAACTACGCTGCTGGCTATGCTAATCGCATCACTGGCCGGTTATGGCTTTGAAATTTACAGAAGTAAAGCGAAAGACGTTGTCTTCAATATCCTGCTGATGTCTATGATGATTCCGTTTGCGGCGATCATGATTCCGCTCTACCGGATGTTCGGCAGTATTTCTAATGTCATACCATGGATCGGTATTGATACACTCTCTTCTGTCGTCATTCCGACCGTAACTACGGCGTTTCTGATCTTCTTTTTCCGTCAAAGCACCAAGATGTTTCCAAAGGATCTACTGGAAGCAGGTCGTATGGATGGATTATCCGAGCTGGGTCTGTTCTTCCGGGTGTATATGCCTACGATGAAAACAACCTATGCCGCTGCCGCGATCATCACATTCATGTCCAGCTGGAACAACTACCTCTGGCCTCTGATTGTGCTGCAAACGCCGGAGAATCAAACGATTCCGCTGTTGATCTCGAACCTTGGCTCCAGCTATGCACCGGATTACGGTGTCATCATGATCGCCATTGTTCTGTCCACACTGCCGACCGCACTGGTATTCTTCCTGATGCAGAAGCACTTTGTAGCGGGCATGGTAGGTTCGGTAAAATAACAGATTTCTGTGTACGTGCTTCATTTCATTTTAAAAATAAGGAGTGTTCGCCTTGACCATCCATACCCCTAGTCTGGACTGGCTGACCGACGTAACCAAATTTGCTGTACATCGGCTGCCCGCCTATTCCGATCACAAATATTACGCTACGCTTCAGGAAGCGGAGCAGCAAGCTGATATGGCTTGGCGTCATAGCCTGAATGGGAGCTGGAAGTTTAACTATGCAACAAATCCAGCCAGCCGTCCGGTAGAGTTCTATACCCTAGGCTTTGAGTACGGCGGCTGGAGCGATATTCAGGTACCGGGTCACATTCAGACGCAAGGCTTTGGCCAAATGCAGTACGTGAATACGATGTATCCGTGGGACGGACATTCGGACGTTCGCCCACCCCATATTCCGGAGGATCACAACCCGGTCGGAAGCTATATCAAAAGCTTTGTTTTGCCGGAAAATATGGCTTCCGACGCGCAACCTGTGTTCATTTCTTTCCAAGGCGTTGAGTCGGCTTTCTATGTATGGTTGAACGGACAATTTGTCGGTTACAGCGAGGACAGCTTTACCCCGTCTGATTTTGAACTGACACCATTCCTGCAAGCAGGCGAAAACAAGCTGGCAGTAGAGGTATATCAAAGAAGTACGGGAGCGTGGCTAGAGGATCAGGACTTTTGGCGTTTTTCTGGTATTTTCAGAGACGTATATCTCTATACCATCCCTACGGTTCACGTACGTGACCTGCATGCCAAGGCGGATCTGGATGCTTCCTACACGCAGGGCCTTCTGGGGCTGAAATTGACCTTGGAAAAGCCGGCAACGGCCTATGCAACTGTCGATGTGAAAGATGCTGCCGACCATGTAGTTGCTTCTTTGAAAGCTGACTTTACTGATGGCACAGCTTCGCTGTCAGCAACCTTGGAGCAAGTACAGCGCTGGAGCGCAGAAAAACCTTATTTATACACGTTGTTCATACAAATTTATGATGCCAGTGGATCGCTCGTGGAAGTCATTCCACAAAAAATTGGCTTCCGTAAATTTGAGCTGATCAACAAGGTCATGCATTTGAACGGCAAACGCATCGTCTTTAAAGGTGTGAACCGCCATGAATTTAACGCTCGCACCGGACGTGCGATTTCTCGTGAAGATATGCTGTGGGATATCCGGACGCTCAAGCAGAACAATATGAACGCTGTTCGCACCTCTCATTATCCAAATCAGACTCTTTGGTATGAGCTATGCGATGAGTACGGAGTCTATGTAATTGATGAAATGAACTTGGAAACACACGGTTCCTGGCAAAAACTCGGCGCCGTCGAGCCATCGTGGAATATTCCCGCCAATCTGCCTGAGTGGCAGGATATCGTCATGGATCGCGCCATTTCCATGCTGGAACGGGACAAAAACCATGCATCCATTCTAATCTGGTCCTGCGGCAATGAGTCGTATGCAGGTGAAGTGCTGCGCAATGTCGCCAACTATTTCCGAGCCACCGACCCGAGCCGTTTGGTGCACTACGAAGGCGCGTTTCACAACCGTACGTACGATGATACCAGCGATATGGAGAGCCGGATGTACGCCAAACCCGCAGATATCGAGCAATATCTGAACGACAATCCGCAAAAGCCGTATATCAGTTGCGAATACATGCATGCAATGGGTAATTCCGTAGGCGGCATGCACAAGTATACAGAGCTGGAGAACAAATATGAGCAGTATCAGGGCGGTTTTATTTGGGATTATATTGATCAGGCTGTTATGAAAAAAGATCGCTACGGACGCGAGTACCTCGCGATCGGCGGCGACTTTGACGACCGTGCTACAGACTATGGCTTCTGTACGGACGGAATTGTCTATGCAGACCGGAAGGTTTCGCCGAAGATGCAGGAGGTCAAATTCCTGTATCAAAATCTGAAGCTCACCCCGGATCGCAGCGGTGTAACCCTTCGCAATGAAAACCTATTCGAGGGAACAGGCGACTATGAGTTAGTATATAGCCTGCTGCATGAAGGCCAAGAAATCGCACGTAATGCCATTCATGTAGATGTAGCGGCTCAGACCGAAGCCTATATTCCACTAACGTTCCCTAATACGGATGGAAAGCCTGGTGAGTACGTTATTCACACCGCTCTGGTTTTGAAGGAAGCGACGCTCTGGGCTGAGGCTGGACACGAAGTGGCCTTCGGACAACATATTTTCATCGTGGAAGATCCAAATCCACTGAAGATCCCTACGGTCAGTGCCTTACGAGTGGTGCATGGCGATGTTAACATTGGTGTTCACGGTGCAGATTTCAGTATGATGTTCTCCAAAGGAGCAGGCAGCCTGACTTCACTTCGCTACGCCGGACGTGAGATGATCGCCATGCCTCCTGCTCCATTGTTCTGGCGGGCGACCACAGACAATGATCGGGGAACCGCACTAGGCTTTGAAGCCGGTGGCTGGTTCGCTGCAAGTCTGACACGTAAATGCGTGGGCATCGAGGTTACGGAAGAACAAACAGACCGTGTAACCGTTACATTCCGCTACACGCTGAGCATTCATGCAGACGCACAGGTAACGGTAGCCTACACCGTCTTGGCGGATGGCAGTCTGAACGTAAAATCGACTTATGAAGGCGTCTCAGGATTGCCTAACCTGCCGATCTTTGCTCTTTCGTTCAAGGTTCCGGCGGACTACCGCCATCTGGACTGGTACGCGATGGGACCGGAGGAGAATTACATCGACCGGGCCTTCGGCGCAAGACTAGGCGTATTCCACAACGAAGCTGCGGATAACGTGTCCGGGTATGTTGTACCACAGGAATCCGGCAATCGTACAGGCGTGCGCCGTGTCGATATTACCGACGATTCTCAGCGAGGTATACGCATTACTGCACCTGCTACCGCACCGGTGGAATGCAATATTTCACCGTATACAGCGTTTGAGCTGGAAAGTGCCTACCATCTGTATGAGCTGCCCAACGTGTATTACACCGTTGTCACCGTAGCTGGAAAGCAAATGGGTGTAGGCGGCGATGACAGCTGGGGAGCTCCCGTACATGAAGAATACCAAATTGCAGCCGATCAAAAGCTGGAATTCGAATTTACCATGCAACGAGTATAAATAAGCACGCTCACTGTTAGACAAGTAGATATAGCAAAAGCCCTTCCGCTGCTTCCCTCATGGAAAGCCGGAAGGGCTTTTGCATTATATCATTTCAATCATACTGTCAGCAGAAAATAAAGTCCTAGATTGTCGTTGTTCTATTGAACTAACATCTCCCGATAGCGCAATTACAGCTAGTTTATTCATTTCACCAACTTTCCTCTGGTTTCGTTTAAACGCCCCTTTGCATTCGTGGTGTCAGAGGGTTCCACCCAAGCAAAACTATCAGAATCATAGCGTGGAAGGAAATGCATATGATAATGTGACAAATCATTAAATTTACCACCATTTTGAATGATGGTTATCCCATCAGGATGGAATTGTGTTACTATCAACCTTTTTTAGCATTATAGATGCCTTCATAATCTCGTTGGCAGTAATTTCGTCCAAGTCATCGACTCCGTGGTAATGTTTTTTAGGAAGTATGAGAACATGCCCTCATTTAATGGTGCGATATCCAGAATGCAAGTAACGTAATCGTTCTCATAAACAGTGTTCGTTTCAATTATTTTATTTGCAAGTCGACACCCTAAACACATACTATTTGGCATTTTTACTCCCCTACGTTTCATAATAACCACTCCTATATCGGTCATTAATTCTAACCCTCCTACCCGTTGGTTTAATGAAAAAGGAGCAGCTGCCAAATGGCATACTACTCCTTAATGTTTAGTTAACGTGTCCCGTTACTTTAACGATGTAATCGAACTGAAGCTAAATGCATTAGATCCAAATATCATTGACTGCTGTTAATTCTGACTCAGTCTCGCCAGTGTTTACTACGCCCCTGGGCTCTACCAACATGATATGACACTCCTGGTTAGCGAAAGTTTTGTGTTCGACACCCCTTGGTACAATAAACATCTCTCCTTGGGAAATCTTTACTTGGCCATCTCGGAAATCGATGAACATCTCCCCTTCGAGCACGATAAACACCTCGTCGGTATCTTGATGATCGTGCCATACAAAATCCCCATCTATCTTGACCAATTTAAATTGATAGTCATTCATTTCACCAATGACTTTCGGAGACCAATGTTCATTAAACTTAGATAATTTCTCATTCATATTAATAGATTGGTAATTAATACTAATTCCTCCTTTTTATTGTTCAATATACCATATTACCAACTTGGTTCGTTGTTAACTATCCTGCCCTTTAGTTGAATGCGGCGGATCTCTAAAGGAGGATCAGCCGCTAACATACTAAAAAAATCGACGATACAGTTCGACCTCTCCAATTCGGCAGCCTGTGCTGTAGAGAAACTCAAGTAAAGCTCTTTCTCTTAGTATCTGACAAGAGATCATCAGATGAATTACATCTTCCTCCATCAAGAACTTAGGAATTTCGCTTATCCGCTTCATAATGACGCCAAAGTTCGCTTAAAATCATAATAAAGCCTCCTACTTGGGCAATTAATTCTAGTTTTGCTTCTATTAGGAGGTTTAGACTATTTGTTCAACTAGCGTTTCATCAAATTCGTTGAGGAATCGAAACGGTTCGTTCATTTACCACATTTCCCGTGTTTAGAGTAGTTTTTGGTTCGATTAATAGTAAATGGACCTCTTCTTCAGCAATTGGCTGATGTTCAACCCCTTTAGGTATAATAACAAACTCCCCTTCGTTAACAGCTATTTCACCGTCTCTCAAACGGATTAGTAGTCTCCCTTTCCATACGAAGAACATTTCGTCCTCGTGATCATGGTGATGCCAAATGAATTCACCCTTGATCTTTGCCATTTTTACGTATGAATCGTTCAACTCTCCACCTATTCTGGGATTCCAATAATCAATTATTTGCAAAAATTTATCTTGTACATTGACCTTCGAAATCATGAGATTCCCTCCTCATTATTGGTAACGTGTACTGCATTTTGCCCCGGCTAGAATCTCCTTTTCCCCATTCTCCTCCTCATTATCAGATAACGAGGTACTCAATCACTTGGTTTTGGTGTAAATCCCTCTTATTCACTAAGTTTACATACTGCGATGCATCACGTAAAATTAAAAAATAGTGTATAGATAATCAAATTTTGTGATGCAAAAAGGAGAGAGTTGTTTTGGACATTAGATCTTTGGAGGTGTTTAAGGCAGTAGCAATTGAACAAAGCATTACAAAAGCTGCTGAGAAATTGAATTATGTACAGTCCAATGTTACTGCACGAATACAACGTCTTGAGCAAGAGTTGGGCGTTCCTCTGTTATATCGATATCATAAGAAGGTATCCTTAACGCCTGCAGGACGTGAACTGTTGCCGCATGTAAACAAGTTGCTTTACGATTTCGAGGAAGCGATTGAGGCAGTTAAGCTTTCTTCTGCCCCGCGGGGAACTTTGCGCATTGGAGCTATGGAGTCAACTGCTTCTACACGATTGCCATTGATTTTTACACAATATCACAAGAAATTTCCACAAGTAGAATTAAGCTTATATATGGCACCTACTGTAGATCAGGTTAGTACCATTCTCAAATATAAGGTAGACGGCGCATTTGTGGATGGGCCAATTCTTCATCCGGAAATTGTTGAATACCCTGTCTTCGAAGAATCTCTAGTTTTGATTACAAGCTACTCTCCGGAACCATTCCAATTAGAATTGATTTTACATGAACCACTGCTTTCGTCATTCGCGCATTGCATCTATTTGGGACGTTGGCAGCGATGGCTAGAGGACAATGGCTATGCTCCTATGAAGGTGATGGAATATGGCACTCTAGAGGGTGTCCTTAAATGCGTTGAAAACGGGTTAGGAGTCACCGTCTTACCAATATCTATGGTTGAATCACGGATGCAGGGAAGACTTAACTGTCATCCATTACCGGAACCGTACAGAACAGTGCCCACTGTGTTTATAAGGCGTCGTGACTCATACATGACCAGTGCTCTCTCACGATTTATGGAGCTGGTGGGCATAACTAATCTGTGATTTGTTGCTATTTGCCAACTTAATGAAGCAACGTCAGTTTAATACTTTATTTTCCCAGTCTAGAACTTTAGCTAGCTCGTAGCAAGATTGACATATGTCTTCGAGAAATCAAGGTTCTTCAAGTCTCTTTGATCTATCAAAAATTCCAAATACCCTGCGTCCCACCAGCACATGCCAACCTCATCCAAAGAAGATACCGAGAGCAGAACATGCCAATTTTCCGAAGCCTGATCGTGCTTTTCCCGATTCGTCTGATATTCTTGCAGCTGAGGCAGCACTTCGGACCGTAAATGCTCCGCATAATCGGTATTTCCCCTATGCATAGCTTGCTCGACTTCCTTATGGATCTGACTCTCACTCTTATGCCAGTTAAACAGAAGACCCTCCAGCCCGTTTCGGCGTAGATAAGCATCCCGCCGGGTATTCCCGGCAAAAGATTGATGCTGCCCCCACACCGTGTCGCTATGTTCATATAGAAGCTCATAAAGCTCTTCGTACTGATCTACAAGAATATCTCCTAGCTCACCCTCCGATGGTAGCGTCAGGATCGGATGAAAAGAAATTGCATACGCGGTGAAATCCCGTTGCTCCGCCAACACCTCTACGCGCCCAGCAGGCGGTAATGTTTTCTGCAAAACGCTGCTGTCACCGTTATAGTAAAAGATTTTATGATCAATATCATAGGCGGGCTCATCCAGCCCAAGAAAAAAGTAAAGTATGCCCTGATGAGGCAATCCCTCAAATGGTGAAAAAGGTAGCTCGCCCAAATTAATTTGAGCAATAAATGTATAATATTCCCCGTCTGAATTACATGGCCAGTCTATCGTGGGTGGCAGATCTGGATAGCCGGCGATCCGACTATTCCCAACCTGTTCATAATTTTCCTCATGCTCCACATGAAATTGTATAGCAACTTCAGCTTCCTGATGAATCTCTTCTTTTAAATCTTCATCCAGTGAATGCCCTTCCAGTATTCGAGTCAGTTCATCCTTTAATGGTGGTTGTAGCATCTCACTCGCCCCTTTACATTGAAGTATTATGTATTGCTTGCTCTCATTTGATCTCTTATATCAGATTACCAAATTACAGTCTGACAAGCTATTTCTCTGGTGACAGGTTGGTCAGTCCTCGGTCAAATCATCGATCTTCGCTGCAAGTGAATGGTGGATACATCCAGATCTGCATTTACGATCCAAGCGGAAATGCACTAGACATTGTTCATAAATGTTTTGTGATAGGCATTCCGGTATTGGGAAGGAGTCATATGGGCTCTCTTTTTGAACAAACGCATAAAATACTTCTCATCGCTATATCCTGCCTCTTCGGCAACCTGTTTAATGCTCATATCTGTACGGGAAATCAACTCTTTGGCTTTGTTAATACGAATACTATGAATGAACTCCAAGGGACGCATGCCTGTATTTTGCTTGAACAAACGAGAGATATAATCCTTGTTGTAATTGAATTTTCGAGCTAAATCCGTCACGGTCAGCGGTTCTTCAGCATGAATACGGGTCCACTCAATAATTTTGTTAAAACTCACATTCCCCTGTGAACTGACAGGATTGGAAAGCAAGCGGCTGAGCGCCAGTTCAGATATCTCGATCAGCAGCGAGGTGAACAAATAATTTGCGCTGTGATATGTAAGATAATGTGAGTTGGCTACATGCAAAATCTGATTGACGATAATATGAATCCGATCTCCGTTGTCTGCCTGTACACATTGCGGTAAATAGATATCACGCATCACACCATGTCGCTGCAAAAGCCCATCCATAGCACTTGTTTCCTGCTTCATTTCCTCATTAGATAATACATTCGGGGTTGTGGGAACATCGAAATGAAACCAATAAAATTTCACGCCTGGCAATGACTCCCTATATCCTTTATGCGTACGACCGGGGTAAAGCAATAGAATATCTCCCTCGCCTACTTCAAAATCTTCCCGTTCCTCCCGTATATATACCGTCTCTTGGACACCCAGGATCAGCTCAAAATTCTCAATGGAACGACTCATATGTTTCCAAGGCACCTCGTTAACAAACTCGCCTGCCGAGATCAGTTGGATCGGAGCATCTACATTTACTTTTAGATAGGTCATGTTATCGCCTCTTTAAATTCATGTTCGGATTTGTCCACCCATTGTATGGTTAAGCTACTGACATACCGCGATTGCAATGCTAATGTAGTGGAGAAATATACACTTTCATCTTAGCTAAGGAGCGATGATTTTGAAAGCTAAAGCTTTTGACTTGCATAAAGTAAGAATTGATTCCGGCCCACTTTTACATGCGATGGAACTGAATACGGCCTACCTGCTGAGTTTGGAACCCGACCGTTTACTATCACGCTTTCGTGAATATGCGGGACTGGAGCCCAAAGCGGCTCACTATGAAGGCTGGGAAGCGCGTGGCATCAGCGGACATACACTCGGTCACTACCTGTCCGGCTGTGCACTGATGTTTGCCTCCACAGGCGACGAAAGACTGTTGGAACGCGTGAACTATGTAGTCGACGAACTGGAAATATGCCAAAACAGTCATGAAAACGGATACACTTCCGGCATTCCACGTGGGAAAGAGATTTTTGAAGAAGTAAAAGCCGGAGATATCCGCTCCCAGGGCTTTGATCTGAACGGCGGTTGGGTGCCACTATATACCATGCACAAACTTTTTGCGGGCTTGCGTGATGCACATCTGCTGGCGCATCATCCCAAGGCCCTGTCTATAGAAATCAAACTCGGCAACTGGCTGGAGGATGTACTTCAAGGGCTGGACGATGATCAGGTGCAGCAGGTGCTGCATTGCGAGTTTGGCGGTATGAATGAAGTTCTAACGGATTTGGCGGAACATTCGGGAGAAGAACGCTTTCTGAGCCTGGCGGAACGCTTTTATCACGGAGAGGTGCTAAATGATCTCGCGGATAGCCAAGATACCTTGGCAGGGCGACATGCCAATACGCAAATCCCCAAAATCATTGGCGCTGCACGGCAATATGAAATGACGGGCAAACCGCAATATGCGGACCTGTCTCGCTTTTTCTGGGATCGGGTTGTTCACAAGCATTCCTACGTGATCGGCGGCAATAGTTATAATGAACATTTTGGTGAACCCGGGAAGCTGAATGACCGCTTGGGCGAAGGTACCTGTGAAACTTGTAACACCTACAATATGCTGAAATTAACAAGACATATGTTCGAGTGGGATGCCTATGCAGCCTATGCCGACTACTATGAACGAGCGATGTTCAATCATATCCTGGCTTCACAGCAGCCTGTAGATGGACGTGTGTGCTATTTTGTATCGCTGGAAATGGGAGGACACAAGTCCTTTAATTCTCAATATGAGGATTTCACATGCTGTGTCGGGTCCGGTATGGAAAGTCACTCCATGTACGGCACTGCGATTTATTTTCACACGCCAGAAACGATCTATGTCAATCAATATGTCCCTTCTACCGTGACATGGGACGAGATGGACGTACAGCTCAAACAAGACACTCTCTTTCCGCAAAATGGACGGGGAACGCTACGCGTCATCAGCGAGAAGCCCAAATCCTTCGCGATCAAGCTAAGATGCCCGCATTGGGCGGAGCAAGGGATGATGATTAAAATCAATGGGGAAGAGTACGTCACAGAGGCTTGTCCTACCAGCTACGTTGTAATTGAACGGGAATGGAACAATGGGGATACGATCGAGTATGACATTCCTATGACCGTGAGAGTCGAGGAAATGCCGGATAATCCACGCCGAATTGCTTTTATGTATGGCCCGCTAGTGCTGGCTGGGGACCTTGGCCCTGTCATACAGGAGTCCAATGAGGAGCGCCTGCTGGCGTCTGTACTGATCGGATCGGCCGATTCTTTGACAACGAAGCTGATTGCTGACGAGAACGAGCCTAATACGTTCCATATGACCGACTTAGGCTATATCGGAGACTTGAAGCTTCGTCCGTTTTATCAAATGTATGATCGCTCATATACCGTCTATTGGGATCTCTTTTCCCAGGAGGAATGGTCAGCAACAGAGGCAGAATATCGTACCGCGTTAGCGTATCAGCTAGAGCTGGAACGACTTACAGTGGACGTTGTGCAGCCTGCCGAAATGCAGCCTGAACGGGATCATGCCTTTAATGGCGAGCATGTAGGTCTGGGGTCCATCTATAACCGCAAATATCGCGATACCTGGCCAGGGGGCTGGTTCTCTTTTGTCATGAAGGTGCTCCCGGATGCGCCTGTCCAATTGGCGGTCACTTATTTGAAGGACTTGAGCCGTCCCCATAGTGACTTTGACATCACTGCGGATGGTCAGATTTTAGGGGAAGGCAAGCTGGAGTCCGAGGAAATGAATAAATTCGAAACGTTCGTCTATGAGCTCCCTCTATCTGTGACAAACCACAAGAATGAAGTGACGATTCAATTCAAAGCCCATCCACAAGGTAAGGTGGCGAAAGTGGCCGGATTACGAGTGATCAAAAGTTACCTATAGCACCATTTCGCCTACTGCGTTTTATGTTCATTTTTTAAAGTAAGCTTATATAACAACAAGCAGACGCTCCTATAAGCTGTCTGCTTGTTCCGCTTACCGCCTTATAACTTCGAATCATCGTTATTGCTTCATGTTCACTTCACAGCATGTTCATTTCACGGAAACTGTCTCTAATCTTGCGTAGCTCTTGCTGTGCCCTGCTGTATCGCGAAGCGTAGGTCCAGGCAAGCACCTGATGATAATGCGAAGGTGTTTCAATCGTGGTCACGTTATACATAATTGGAGTACCTTCCACTTCCCCTTTCAGGGTAAATTCGATGGCAGGGTATCCATTTACCTCGATGTCGGAAGGGTTCCCCAATTCAGGGGCCATAATTCCTGATACCAAATGATCCTCAATGATTCCTTTATAATCTTGAAGAGTCATACTGCTGTCAAAATCGCTTTTCGGTTCTGACAATACAATTAAATATCTTTCGGTAAATTCATTTTTAATGGAGATGTCCGCGTCCTCATTAATCCTATCATCTCGTGACCAATTCCACGGAGCCGTAACCGCAAACTGACTATCCTTACTGGTAAATACCTCAGGCTTCACGATTTGAGTAATGAGCGTAGTAATTAAAGATACAGCAAAGACAATCGAAATGATCGTCATCAGGATGATTACCCCGGACAAAATTCCGGTTTTTTTTCTGCTCACTGTCCCCAAATCCCGTACCTTAACCACATATGTATTCGCAGCCATATCTCCAATCCGTTGTTTCCGAGGTGTCACCAGCACACATATACCAGCGGGCAGCCCGAAGAAAAGCAGCGGATTCATATCCACCAAATGTATAAGGGTACGGATCAAGGATTTAACCATGCCCGGCGGTTTCCCTTCTCCATTTACGACCTGAATGCGAAGTACAAACTTGCCCAGCGTATAGCCTGTAAGTCCTTCCAGTAACAGATAATAGCAGAAGGAGCCCATCAGGAAGAGCATCACTACCAAGCCCATATTTGGGGTTCCTACTTCAGATACTTTTTTCGCTGTAAAATAAACCAGCCCTCCATACCCGAAGACGATAAGAATGAAGTCAATCATCCAGGCCGCCCATCTTCTGAAGAAGATAGAGGCTCCGTATGTTTCTGATAATACCGCCATCTTATCCGGTTCTCGTCGATGGTAGTTGCCATTCGTCGCATATGGTCCCGGAGCTACTGTAGATGGATTGTTCGTTACATCTTGTTCTTCCAAATGATACACCCCTGATGTCAATTTAATCCCGGTTAAGTATAACATCCTTTTTCATCCAGCGGAGCAAGCCTGACAGTGCACTGGAGTAAACCGAATCCCGCCGATAAACAAACCACACCTCTAATTTGCGATATTTTTCAGGTAAACGATGAGAAGCAATACTTCCCGCCTCCTCTGCCTTTGCAATCGACGATTGTGGCAACATGGACACCCCCAGACCAGAGGCTACACCACCCAAAATGACTTCCAACGTTCCGAACTCCATAACCTGATATGCATCCACACCCGCTTCGCTCAGAAAGCTTTCCGCTCTTGTACGATGCGTGCACCCTACGTCGAAAAACAGCATAGGCTTGGCAAGCAGCTCGTTCATGTCCTTTTTCCCTGGTTCCGAGATGAGCACCAATTCCTCTTCAAAAGCTGCAACATACTCTATATGCGGATCATCGACGGGGCCATAGACGAACGCTCCATCTAATTCGTAATTTAATACCTTTTGTACGAGATCATGTGTGCTGCCTGTCATAAGCGATAGATGGACATCAGAATATTGGGCGTGATATTCCGTCAATAAAGAAGTCAGATGCGTAACCGCCGCCGTCTCAATCGAGCCCAGTCGCAAAGGTCCCGCAGGCTGGTCCGAATATTGAGTGGACTTTACAGCCTCGTCGAGCAAGGTCAGTATGGTATCCGCATATTCCAGCAGATTCTCTCCTGCCGACGTTAGTGTCATTCCCCGATTAGACCGGCGAAATAGCGGTACGTTCAGTTGTGCCTCAAGCTGCTGAATCCGCGAGGTCACATTGGACTGTACATAATTCAAGGCTTGCGCAGCCTTCGTGATACTGCCCTCGCGAGCGACAGCCTGAAAAATTTTCAAATCACTGCTTTCCATGTATACGTCACCTGCTTGGTATGATCATTTGTGATACTCACGTTCGATTTTGTTCATTTTACCGGATGCTTGCCGCTCTGTACAATTCAATGTACATGCAAATACATCTAAACTCGTACCACGGGAGGTTTTAAAATGAAAGCCGTAATCCATGCCAGCAAAAGCGGCCCTGAGGGCCTGATGTATACAGACATCACGGACAGACAGCCGTGGCACAACGAAGTGAAGGTAAGACTTAAAGCTGCAGGCTTAAACCATCGGGATCTGTTCCTCATGGCGGATCGAACAGCCCACGATGCTCCACTCATTCTGGGTTCGGATGGAGCAGGCGTGATTGAGGCTGTGGGTGTTGGTGGCCCAACCTCGCTGGTAGGCACCGATGTAATTATCAATCCATGTATCGGATGGGAGAATACGCATCATGTTCCCTTGGTTCCAGCCATTCTGGGCGGACCTTCAGACGGGACATTCGCTGAATCGGTTATCATCCCCGTCCAAAATGCGGTCAGCAAGCCAGCATACCTTTCATGGGAAGAAGCAGGGGTGCTGCCTTTGTCTGCTTTGACCGCTTATCGCGCGCTCTTCACAAGAGGCCAATTGCAGGAGGGTGAGCACGTCCTCATTCCCGGTATTGGCGGTGGTGTAGCCACGTATGCCATGCGTATGGCTTTAGCGGCAGGCGCGCGGGTCACCGTCACGTCACGCAGCGAAGCAAAAAGGCAGGCTGCCCTCGCTCATGGCGCTAATCATGCATTCGACAGCCATAGCGAATGGAAAGAAAGTATGAACGGAGACACCGTGGATCTGGTCCTTGACAGTATCGGTCCTGCTACGTTCGATAAATATTTGGATATCCTCAAGCCGAACGGTCGGATCGTTACATTTGGTGCAAGCTCAGGAGATCGAGTAGAGATTCCGTTGCGGTCTATATTTTTCCCTCAAATCAGCATCATCGGCACCTCTATGGGCAGTGGAGAGGAATTCGCAGCTATGCTTCAGTTCATGGAGCGCCATGCACTCCATCCGATTATAGATAGCGTATTTCCTCTACAAGACACAACGCAAGCCTTCCACCGTATGCAGCAGAGAGCGCAGCTAGGCAATATAGGGATCAGGATAGAGTAAGGAGTCTGAACGAAGTATAGGAATAGAAAAAAAATCCACTACCGTAAAATGCCTTCATCCAGAAGTCAATTTTATAGTAGTGGACCTATTCAGTCGATCAAACGATGCTGGACCCATTTGTTGCCGCGGAAGCGCCAAAGGAAAACGAGTCCCCGCACGCCCCATTCAATATCCATGGCCAGCCAGACACCAACAATCCCCAGGTTGAACACAATGCCCAAAATATACCCGAGCACCACCCGGCACAACCACATGGACAGCATTGAGGTGAGGGACGTAAATTTCGAATCACCTGCTGCCCTTAGTGCAGAGGGTGTAATAAAGGCGATGGACCAGAGCGGAATCTGGGCCAACGTATTAATCAGTATGACAACAAATATGTCATCTACGATTTCAGCAGGCGGATGAAACAGCCCCACCATCGGCTCAAACAAAGGCATCAGTATGAGCCCCATTACAATAAACGAACAAGACGACAGCCAAATAAACGATTTGGTAAACTTCCGAGCATCCTCGACATTTCGACGTCCCATACATTGACCGACCACGGTTACAATCGTAAGAGCCAAAGCATTCGCAGGGATTTGGAACACGTTAGCTAGGGAGGAGCAAATGGCATTCGTCGCCAATGCATTGGTCCCCAGACTCACAATGAAAATTTGGGTTAAAATTTTGCCCCCATTGAAAAACATCTGTTCCGCTGCAAAGGGAAGCCCGATAAACAGAATCTTTTTAAGCATAGCCAGGTTAAAATAAAGCATATCTCTAAGCTGAACACGCAAGTCGTCATCTACTCTGACCAAATAAATCAATGCGCACACTGCCCCTGCATATCTGGACACATTGACGGCAATCGTCATGCCCAGCACACCCATATCTAATACATTAATGAATACCACATTGAGGAGCACGTACGAGAGGTTCATGATGAGCGAAAGAGCCAGCGATGCCCTCGTCTTCCCGATCCCTCTCAGCGCTCCACACACCGCCTCAACGATTGCAATCCCCACAAAAGACATACAGCTTCCCAGCAGATATACCTTACCGTTGGCTAATACATCAGGCGAGGCGGAACCAAACAGAACACTTAAAATCGGATTGTACAACACGATCATAAACAAACTGATACATAAGGCCAACAAGGAAACGGAGGAAATGGTGCCGGATGCGGCTTTAGAGACCATGAGGTCGTTACCGCTCCCCTTATACTGTGCCACGACAACCGTTCCCCCGGTAGACACTGCAACAAACACATTAATCAGAAAAATATTCAAAGAATCGATCATATTTACAGCACTGACTGCCGCCATCCCCGACGAGCTAATCATTGCTGTGTTCACCAAATTAAGACCCACGATAAAAGCCTGATCAATCAGAAGCGGGATAAACAGCGCAATAATCTGTCGATAATCAATAGACTCTCCTGAAAAATGCTTATTCAGAAAGCCATGTGTTCTCATCCTTACACTCAGTTGACTCATATCATCACATTCTTTTTCTCAAATTGAAAAAAACCCTTCAACAGAAGAGCCTTCATGGCGAAAAAATGTATAAAGTTGCAAGGCTAGATGTGTCTAGTTCTTGATTCTGTACACTTTTCTCTACATAGAAGTATTACTCCAAAAGAAAATCCTGTCAATGGTCTTGCTCACATTTGAATAGAAAATAACAGAAAAACCTGCTCAGCTCAGTGAACAGGTTTTGGAGCAGCATTATAATATTTTAATATGTCATTAATACATTGTTAAAAGAATGTCTATGATCTTCTCGCAATTAAATCTTGTTGAATAGAAGCTTCATTCTTTTCGAATTTTTTATAAAAAAACATAGGAATGATTCCGATCAAGAAGATGATAAATGGCAGCCAGATAAAGCTAAACTGAATGCCAGACAACGCCGTAGGAGTTTGAACTTGCCCAGCGATATAACCGGTGCTGCCCATGATCCATGCTGGCAATAATCCGCCGATTCCGCTACCCGCTTTAATACAGAATGCGCTTCCAATTGAGGTCAGGAAACCACTTGCCCGAATACCATTTTTCCATTCCCCATAATCGACTGTATCTGACAACATCGCAAACGGCATAGAACATGCAAAGCCTGATCCTAACGCACCAATAATCCAGCCGATAATAATGAGGGTTAAGTCTGTACTGCCCATTAAAATCACGACTTGACCCAGCGCAGCTAATATCAATCCGATAATCATAATCGCATTTTTACTTAATTTTCTGGCGAAAAACGGAATCAGAATCATCGAGATCAACTGCAAGGAGGTAAGTCCATTGATTAAAGGCACTAAGTCCTTACTGTCCAGATTGTATTGCAGATAAAAGATTAGCGTTGCTGAACGAATATTCAAGCCGATCCAGTAACACAAGTTGGCAGCTACAACGAGCATCCAGGGCCAGTTTCGTTTGATGGCTGTAAAGCTTTTAGCAATGGGAACAGATTTCGTTTTTACTGCTGCATTTTCTCGCAAATCGGCAAACGCTATGAAAAACATAATAATCGCCATGATACCAAATAAAACGAGCGTTAAGGAAAATCCTTTTTGATCATTCCCCTGTCCAAAGAAAGCGACCAAAGGTAATGTAAACGTCGTGGCAATGAAGAAACCTACGTTCCCCCCGACCATGCGGAAGGAGTTCAAGACTACGCGTTCATTAGAGTTGGTGCTCAGATTAGGCAAAATAGATGTAATCGGCGTACTGATCCCTGTGTACAGGATGCCGGCTATAATATACGTAATGGCGGCATATGCAATTTTGCCCGACTCACTCCAATTGGGTGTCGTAAACGTAAGGACCATAAACACTGCGAACGGGATCGCTAACCATAGAAAATAGGGTCTGCTCTGGCCGTATTTTGACTTGGTTCGGTCAATCAGGATACCCCAAATCGGGGCATCAATGGCATCGATAAAACGGGTGATAAATAGTAATGTCCCGGCAATCCCGATAGAAAGTCCGAATACATCTGTATAAAAATATAATAGATAACTGGAAATAACACAGTATAGTAGATTGCCTGCTGTATCCGTTAATGAATAGCTGATTTTACGATGAAAAGGAACGGTACTGGCTGCCTTTTCCGGTGGTTCCGTACTCACAATTCTCGTACTCATGATCTTTCCTCTCCCCATGCGAATGAATTATGATTCATAAACCCATACACGCATTTCCCCTTTAGCCCGATTGCACCAGGCGTAGTAAGGAATGGCGGTAATTTGTTGAGGAACAAATTCAGGAGGCTCCGAGCTATATAATGCATTCGAATTTTTTACCCGGTATCCCTCTATGGTCAGCTTTACAATGCCACCCAGCAGGTTTTCGCTGAACTCTTCCGTAATGAGGCTATCCTTCGTCAATCTTAATCCTGCCAAATTCGCTCCATTATCCACTTCTTCCAGGCAAAACACGACTGGTCCGCGTTGGAGAGCAATTTGCTGCTGGTTCATGGAGACCAGTGGATTACTCCGAATGCGCTCAACCGGCATAGCCAAATGCAGAGTTACCACATCTCCGTCCTTCCAAGTACGCTGAATCTCGATATAGCCCTTTTCCAGACGGTCTAATGATATGGTTTCCCCATTCACCTTTACCTCTGCCTGCTTGCACCACCCAGGAATCCGTAGTGCCCATTTGAAGGAAGTCGGCTCTGCTACGTGGATCGAAAATGTTAGATCCGCGTCCCATGGATAATGATGAGTTTGTGTAATTTCAACCTTATGACCAGATAAAGTCATGTTCACCTTGCTGGCAATGTACAGATGCGTATACAACGTATCGTCCGTTTGGGTATACATATTGTCCTCAACTGATGCAATCATTCGTGCCAAATTGGGCGGACAGCAGGCGCAGAAAAACCATTTTTGCCGTTCTGTTTTTACATGCTCCTGATCTTTTCTGGATTTTTGAAAAGGATTAACCTCCAACGGATTCACGTAGAAAAATCGTTTCCCATCCAGATCCATCCCACTAATCGTTCCGTTGTATAGCGCACGCTCCAGAACATCAGCGTATTTCCGGTCTGGCGCTAAACGCAGCATACGATTGGCCCAAAAGGCCAGCCCTACAGAGGCGCAAGTCTCACAGTACATGCTGTCATTGGGAAGATCGTGATGGCAAGTGAATGCTTCCGCGTTTACAGTAGAACCGATGCCTGCAGTGATGTACATTTTGTGATTCGTTACATCATCCCACAGCGTTTCACAGGCTTGTAACAGGGAAGCATCCCCTGTTTTCGCGGCTAAGTCCGCCATCGCAATATACAGATACATCGCTCTTACCGCATGGCCGACTGCCTCTTTTTGTTCCCGCACAGGTTGGTGTGCTTGCTGGTATTCGAAGCCTAAGCCAAAATTAATATTGTTATCATCATTCCAGGTGGGCTCTGTTTGAATATGTTTTCTCTGTTCTTGTTCCTCTGCAAAGTAAATGGGATGCTGTCCCCGCTGTTCAATAAAATATTGCGCTAATTTGAGATATTGATCCTTTGCAGTTACGTCGTATAATTTGATCAAGGCTAACTCAATTTCTTCATGTCCCGGGTAGCCTTTCCGTTTCCCTTCTTCCGTACCAAAAATCTGCTGAATCAGGTCTACGTATTTCTCCATAATGTGAAGAAACTTCGTTTTGCCCGTCGTTTCATAATAAGCAACAGCCGCTTCTATAAAATGCCCTGCACAATACAGCTCATGATTGTCTCTTAAATTGGTCCAGCGATTATTGGGTTCCTTCAGCAGATAGTACGTATTTAGATATCCATCCTCAGCTTGAGCTCTTCCCAACAATTCAATCACTTCATCAGCCCGCTCTTCAAGCGCAGGATTCGGATGATCCCTTAAGCTAAAGGCAACCGTCTCCAGCCATTTGGCAAGGTCACTGTCCTGGAAAACGGTTCCATAATACTCCCCACTGGATTCCCCGGCTGCAATCCTAAAGTTTTCAATCGCATGACTGGGTTCTGTATCTGGTAATTCATCATTTAATGCTTTCCACTGATAAGGAATAACCTCTTCCGCCACAACTTGCTTATACTTTTTCCAAAATAAATCGTCAACGATGACATGCTTAACTGGCTTTGCCGTTTTCATTGGATAAACATCCCTTCCTGGAAATAGAACGCTTTCATTTTTGAAAAAATAAGGATAAAGTAATAATAATATCGTACAAGCTAACCTGAGCTCCCCTTGCTACAGTCCTTATTTTATCAACCTGAATTTATAAAAAAAATCGCGATCTTTAACTAAAACTTATACGATTTCACACACAAAGGAGCTGGCTTCCATGAGCAAAACAGACTTTCTATCATTCCTTGTTCCTCCGCTGCCTTATTTCATTGAGGGGAATTTTACTACATATCAAAAAGGGGATTGGCATCCGAATAGGTATAATCTGGGTTATTTTGACGTAATAATCATTAAAGAAGGATTGCTGCACATTGGCGAAGAGGACGAAGTGTGGAAGGTAACTAAAAATTACGCTCTCATTCTTGAACCGGATAAACATCATTTTCCCATTGAGGCATGTACAGAACAAACCTCCTTTTACTGGTTCCATTTTCAAACCAATAGCATGTGGTGCGCACAATCCTCGCCCAATCCTATTATACCCAGCACCCCCATTCCCGAGCTGCACTTTCATTCAGAACATACGACCATTCATTTGCCCAAAATTCAAAAAGTGGTGAATCCACATGAGCTATTTTCGAAATTAGACTATTTACTAGCCTCTACTTTAAAACCTAGAAAACTGGCACTATGGGAGGCCCAACAGACGTTTGCGAATGTTTTCCAGAGTTTGGAGTATGATCAGAATAATAAAGACAGCTCCTCTAAGTTGGCGGAACAAATCGAAATATACCTAAAACAGAATTACAAAAATACAATCACCAATAAAGATTTGGAGACCCATTTTCACGTACATCAGAACTATCTCGCCAGATGCATGAAGGTCGCTTTCCAGCGCACACCACTTGAGTATTTAATGGATTATCGCCTGGATCAAGGACGCAGTCTTTTGCTGCAAACTGACTGGTCTGTCCAACAAATTACGGAGGAAACGGGATTCTCCCAAGCAAGCTATTTCTCCAAATGCTTTAAAGAAAAATTCGGAATGTCTCCAAAGAATTACAGACAACAATACTGGAAACCAGTCCATTGAATGCTTACACCTCCTTTACATTCTCTTTACATTTTCATTGTATCCTTTTGATATTCTCGCTTTATACTGAGTCGGTTATATCATTTTTACTTCGGAAAAGGGGCATACATATGAAGTCAACTAAACTCGTATTATTAGCCATTTTAACAGGGATTCTGGTATCACCAGAACTGACCCATGCGGCAGACATTCAGCCATCCGGGTATGCATCACTACGAACACAGGCAGATAAAATGGGGGCGACAATTACATGGGACAGTGATGACCAGTCTGTTTTGGTCAAGCTGAAAAATGGCATTGTCGGGACCTTTACAGTGGGGGAGAAGCAATATCGTCTAGCTGGACTAAGCGGAAAAGCGGACCGGGAAATTAAGATGATGAATGGAAATGTATATCTTCCTACAAAACTTCTTACAGCGCTTGAAGCAGAGAACAGCAAATATGCAGATCCTAAGGACGCAATCCCCACCTATAAAGTGATCCCTTCTGCTGAAACAGAAGCTGTGGAGGATGGAGAAGACGCAGCCGACGACCCTGCAATCTGGCTCAACCCGGCCGATCCAGAGAAAAGTAGAATTTTAGCAACCAATAAAGGCGGCGGGATTTTAGTCTATGATCTGGAAGGCAAGCAACTGCAAAACATGAAGGTCGGAAAAATGAATAACGTGGATCTTCGTTACGGTTTCACATTGGGCGGCAAAAAAATTGATATCGCAGGGGCAACCAATCGAACCAACAACACGATCGATATCTTTTCCATTGACGGTGCATCAGGAAAGCTGACCAACGTGGTTGGCAAACCCATTAAAGCATCTATGAAAGAAGTGTACGGATTCAGCTTGTACCATAGCCTCAAGACAGATAAATTTTACGCGCTCGTGTTGGGCAAAGAGGGTGAATTTGAGCAATATGAGCTGACTGACGACGGAAGCGGCAAAATTGCAGGTAAGCTTGTCCGCCAGTTCAAGCTGAATACGCAATCCGAAGGCATGGTTGCTGATGATGAATATGGTACGATCTACATCGCTGAAGAGGATTACGCTATTTGGAAGTATAGTGCGGAGCCAGACGGTTCAACCGAGCCGGTGCGACGTGTGGATATTGCAGATGGGCGCAGACTTCACGATGACATAGAAGGACTTACATTGTATTACGGTAAAGATGGCAAGGGGTATCTTATGGCCTCCAGTCAAGGAAACAGCAGCTATGCGATCTATGAACGACAAGGCGACAATGCATATATAAGCAACTTTACGATTAGCGCGAGCCCTACCGTTGATGGCACATCTGTCACAGACGGTATTGATGTTCTTGGCTACGGATTAGGAAAGAATTTCCCACATGGTATCTTCGTTGCACAAGATGACGAAAATCTTCAAAACGGCAAAAAGTTAAATCAGAACTTTAAAATGGTGCCTTGGGAGCGAATCGCTACGGGAGCCCCTACCCCGCTAACGATAGACGATGGCACCAACCCGCGTGAATTGGTAAACAGAAGCACGAAGTAATGCCCCTCGGGGAAATCAACTCAACATTCCGACTCTATTCATAGAAAAAAAGAGGTGTTCCAAAAGCCATAAACCGGCTACTTGGGACACCCCTTTTTGTTTTTAAGCGAGAAAAGGTTTAAGATCCAGCACCAGCACATTTACCGAGTTGGCCGGTAAGTCTAAGAGGACAGAATCCGTCTGAAGCGTGATTTGCTGTTCGGTAGGCACTACCTTCTCATCATTCTTCTTGTTCACGTTAGGTACATGAACAAGCGAGGAATCGCCGGTTAGTGTAACCAGCTTAGCGATGGACTCAACACTCAAATCTTGTAGATTCAGCTGTATTACCTTATCCACGTTGTCGGCATTCACCAGCTTCACGTATACATGCTCAGCATCTTGGGTTACCGAGTTAAACACGTCTCTGTTGTAAGCCTCCAGTTTGTAGTCCAGCACCTTGCTGGTTGTCTCGCCGTCGGTGTATGAGCAAATCAGATTACTGCCCGTTTCACCGCCGTAGTTCACTGTTATGGTGTAGTCCGTGTTGTCAGCCAACTCTTCATAGCTAGCTGCTCTCAAGTTACCTGCCGCTGTACTGGAAGAGTAGTCACCCAATGTGTAGCCTTCTATGCCCTGCTTGTAAACCTTCACGCCGGTAGCCTTGCCGCCATAGCCGATCGCGTATTCGACAACGTCCTTTTTCTCCGCAGCAATATCCGTGAGACCCGCACCCACATAAAAACCGTCCGTGCCGGAAATGCGGGAGGCGACCACCTCTACCTTGTAATTGCTCCAGCTGTCGTTCAAGATGTACAGACCATTCAGACCGCTATCCTGAGCTTTGAGGACAAGCCCCTTGCCTTCCTCCACTGAAGAGCCCACGGAACCGGGAATGACCTGCCAGGCCGAATTCAATTCCTGGGTAAAGTCTTGATCCAGCAGCATACTGCCGTCCTGGTTGGAAGTAACGGTCACACGTTTAATGATAACTTCGGCGTTGCCTGTCGCGATTTCAATTCCACCCTGAGGAATGAGATCCGTTGGCTTGCCGTTTTTGTAAGTAGAGAAAGAAGTGCTCAATACTTTATTCCCCAAATATTTAGCATACATTTGCTGTACATAGTAGTTCGGCGTAAACCACACTGTTTCGTCATCGAACCAGATGCAGTCTGGCGTCCATCTGTAAGTTCCATCTGTCAGCACCTTGTTAAACAGCGGTGCATACGCAGCCAACCGAACGACATCGGCATTATTTTCGAAGCCCGTCATCACCGCTGCCTCTGCTACAGCACCTGCCAATGTATTTTTATCCGTTGAGGCGTATTCCCCGACAAAAACCTTTGATGTCGCTTTCCAATTGATACTACCGTCCGCGTTATAAGCTCTGTAGTAGTAGTTATAGCGGTCGACGTTATTCAGCAGGTACTCGTTAGAACGATAGTAGTGCTCGTCTGCAATGGTATCCATATAGTCCTTTTGCTTCTCATACCAGGTTACAGTCTCCTCCGTCACCTGGTTACCATCTGCAAAAGCAACCTTAGCCGAACCGGTCATATTACCGCTTAAGAACTTCCAGCCCTGTTGATATGCATCGTCGTCTGCTTGAGCGCCAACCGTGGAGATGATGTGTAGCTCATAACCTGGATAGTTTTTCTCCATGTACTCATCAATCGATGTCTTGAACACTTCAAAGTTGGCAAAAAACTCTGTACCCCAGTTCTCGTTACCTACACCCAAATAACGCAGATCGAACGGAGCTTCATGGCCCATTTTTTTACGCATAGCAGCCCATTCATTATGTTCAAAATCCACACTGATCGCAAAGTCGATCAGATCCGTAAAGTTCTTGATATAGTATTCTCTTAATGCGCCTCCAGCCGGATGAGCGTAATCGGAGCGGGCTTGGCAGAGCACGCCGCAGGCCATAACCGGAAGCGGAGCTGCATTCAGGTCTTCTGCCAACTGGAAATATTCCATATAACCAAGACCCATGGTCATCATATAGCCCCATACATTAAAGTTTTCCTTGCGCAGCTCGATATCCCCAATCGATTCCTTCCAATCGTATACGTTTTCCCATATAAATGAACCCTCGGAAATACAACCACCTGGAAACCGCAAAAACTTCGGATGCATGCCAACCAGTGCGTTCACCAAATCTTTTCTCAGTCGGTAGTTAGGATTACCCTGGAAGTTAGCATGTGCCGATGGGGATTGCTCTTCCTCTCCTGCGCCCCATACATCTTGTGGGAATAAAGAAACCATATCAACCGAAATGTCCCCTTTAAATGTAAGCGCTAGCTGCCCGAGAACCGTAGCTGAGCCTGTCAGTACAAGCTTGGAATCGATGCCGTACTTCTTCCACGTGTTGTCGCCTTCCACCTGTATCGTAACCGAATCACTAATAGCCTTTTCATTTGAGTCTTGCAGTTGCAGTGTGATCGTGCCCGCTGAATCGGCCTTCGCCCAGATGGTAAGCTCATATTTGGCACCCTCTTGGATGGACATGGCACAATTCTGGTTAGAGTCGGAAAAGCCCTTGTTCCGAATCGTTGCACCATCCGCTACCGTCACATAATAAGAGTTCACTTCTTTGTCTTTTGCGCCTAAAAACTCATTTAATCCACCGCTATGTTGTGGAGTCATCTTATCCGTATCACCAGACCAAGCGAACAACGGGTTGCGGTTCCGTCCGGTAGAGCAGCCGCATTCACCGGAAGCATGGGAATACGTATCGAACTCGAAAGATTCAAAGGAGCGATTCTGAACGAGTTCTGCATAAATCCCGCCATCTGCTGCGTTATTGATATCTTCATAGAACAAGCCGTACATCACTTCACTGACATCCACTACTTCCTTATTTCCATGAATGGTCAGCGTGTACGGAGGTAGCTGTTCAGGAAGAACGGATACCTCAAAGCTCTCTTTAATCTGGCTTAAGCCCTTCGTCAATAAGGCTGTGACGGTAACCCCTTGTGCGGAGGTAATCGCCTGAATCTGGCCATTGTCAGAGAGTATACTAGGTTGGCTGGATTTCCAGGTTACTTCTACTCTTCCGCCCATCAGAACGGTTGGCAGAGTTATGTCCTTGGTTACAATCGTCGTCGGAAAGGACAAATATTTATCTCTGGCAAGCTTCACGATCTCTTCATCTGTCAACGAATCGCACATGACCTCAATGACTTCATCTGCCGACAAGCCTGCTTTATAAATTCGAAAGTCTGAAACGGAGCCCGCAAAGTCTACATCCGCTGCATGCTGGGAGCGACCGATAAAATTGTTGCTGTAGTTGGACGAGTCTGTAAACGTTTCGAACCATTTACGCAGCTTGGCATAGTTGCCGCTGGAAGTTTGACTGATGGAACCGTCCGCTACTACCTCACCATTGACATATACCACCGGACCCGCACTGCTTAATGTGCCGCCTTCCGTGCCGATCACAGACAGGGCTATGTGCATCCACTCATCCCTGACAAAACCTCTTCCCGGGTCTACGGACAAATCTGCCTCGGTGAAAAGGGTTCCGCGCAGATTCCGTGTCATGAACATATAGGGCCCTGTATGGGCCTTACCAAAGTCAAAGACACGTTCCCACATATCTGTGAATCTGCCGAAGTTGACCCAAGCAGTAACCGTCACACCGGTGTTATCGCTTACATCTTTGAATAGATCGGAAGGAAGCTGGATATACGATGTACCGTTGGGGCCTCCCTCAAGCGTCAAAGCTGCTCTACCGGTAGCATGGGAAATCGTAGGTGTTACTGTGCCTGAAGCAACCCCATCGTTACCTTGCCCTGAGCTATCTTTGCCGACGTTCTCTGCATCATCAAACTTGTAACGTGCAATGATTTGATCTTGGAATTTGGTCATCTTCGTTGCTCCTATACCTATAGTTTATTAATGTAATAACTAATTAGTTAATATAAATATATACTATATAGCTATAGTACCTTATCCTGAGTGCTTTTTTCAATCCAATAAATCGGATTTATGAAGAAAATACTTGAATAAACTACATAAAAAAGCAGCCATCACAGAAGATACTCTGCGATAACTGCTTTTTGGCTTACAAGATTACTTGGCCTAGTCGGGACTTTTCTGAAATAAAGAAGTTTGGCCGTAGCTATGTTATCCGTTCAATTTTTGTCCACAATTCGGACAGAAGTTAGCTCCTTCGTTTTTTGTACCGCAATTCGGACAAAAATTGGGCTTATTACCGTCTCCAGATGGAGAGGGGGCAGCAGGTGTAGGCTGAGTCTCAGCCGAAGGCTTTGGGTTCGGGTTCAAATTTTTCATCATTTCATTTGCTATATTCATCCCCATCATCATACTCGCCATATCTGAGGCAGCACCACCGCCTTTTACATTACCCGATGCAATCCCGTCCGTCATCGTCACTTGTTGGTACTTTTGCAGATTACCGATCATTTCATGAGAAGCTGTCTTCGTGATCATATCTTGGATTTCTTGAGGATAATTGAAGCTCATCACATGAAAGCCAGTAATCGTCATACCATTGTCCATCACTTGCATATCCAGATCTTCTTGAATACCTTTTGAAATGTCAGAGGCATTCGCCTGCAGATTGAACATGTCCTTTCCTTCTCTGCTGATCCACTTCATCAATAACTGATCCAATACTGAAGTAATGCGTATTTTCACATCCTCAACGAGATAACTGTCCTTCACTCCAGCAATTTTATCGATGAGCGTAACATAATCGTTCACTTTAAAATTAAATGTGCCATTGGCACGGATCGGCATACCGCCTGGCAGCTGGGGGGTCGGGATCAGCACTGGATTCTGCGTCCCCCATTTGACCGTAAACTCCTTCGTATTAACGAATAAGACCTCTACCCTCATGCCACTGTTAAAACCAAATTTAAACCCTTTTAAGGTGGATAGAAATGGAATAATGTCAGAGTCCATGTTATATGACCCTTCATTCTCAAAAATACCCTCTATTTTGCCGTTATTTACAAAAATCGCGTCTTGACCGGAGCGGATGATTAATTTACTGCCTTTTTTAATTTCATGATTACTCCACTTCCAGAAAATCATATCATCTCTAAATTCTTCCCACTCTACAACATTTGCAAATTGATTTCTGAAGAATCCCATACTGTATCCATCCTTTCCGTTCAGGATTTTGCAAAATTCGATTCCAGTCGCTCCAAAGTGCAATATATAGACGAACTAGACCATTTCGATCTATATATTGTTCATTGAAAGTCGCTTATTGGATTTTTACAAAATCCTCAGTTAAAATGATCCTCTGCTGCCGCTATGCGAATGACCGCCGCTGGTAGTTCCGCCACCACCGCCTGAGCTGCTGCTACTGCTGCTCTTTTCAATCTTCCGTTTTGTTGTCGTTGTGTGAAGATACTGATCTCGATGCTCCAGAACTCCTGAGGCGTTCGCATCCTCGTAGGTCTGCCGATTTACCGTAACCCGACCGCCAGAATTGGAAACCATCTTACCCACGATCAACGCTGCCAATCCCAGCGCCACCGCCAAATGAAGCCATCCTTTAAAAAATATACTGTCTGGATTCACCCCTGGACGGATGGCCAAATATTTGTGCGCGCTTAGAATATACTTTTGAAATGCCAGCCCATAGTTGCCGTTGGTCAGATCCGGGCTAATCTCATGGCGTATTTTAGTAAGCCTGTCATCATCCAGATACCGTTCTGCCTTATAAAATCCGGCCAAGTATACCTCTCTATTTCTCATATCCATCGTTAAAATGACCGCGTTCCCATGAGATCTGTCATACCCAGGGCCATGGTCATCATAAAAGTCCTGCGTCATTTTCATAACATCCATATTGTCGAGATTGAGAGTAGTATAAATAATAATGTCCGTTTCTCTTTCCGCTCCGTATTGATTAGCCATAGCGTTCAACACATCATACTCTTCTTGATTGAGCAGACCCGCTTCATCATAAATCAATGGCTTCATTTCTGTCGTTGCTGGTTCGCCCTTCATTTCCATAGGAACTGCCAGAAAAACAGCAAAGAATAACAAGACGGCTATAATGGCTCTATGCTTTTTCAATAGAATTCCCCTCCCATCATCAGCCAAGTGATTAACCTTAATGAGAAGAGAGTAATGCCGAAAATGCCTGCAAACCAAGCCGTCACTTTGAACTTGCTAATCGGAGGCTTACCGACTACCTTGCCCGTCTGTCCGTTCATAGCAAACGTATGCTCCAATTGATTGTAGTCATAGTGTATGACCCATACCGGGAGCAGAACATAATCCGCCTGTTTTAATATAGTATCAATTTGCTTTTCCGTATAACTCACGGACGTATACTCTGACACCGTAGAATGAATATAAGCATCAATATATTCCTTCACTTTTTCTTTAACTCGCGGGAAGAGCTCTTCTTCGTTATAACTGTACTTCTCCGCAATATAACCTGCTAGATATGGCGTTTTAAAGGGTTTTAGCTGATCGTATGGAAAAGGCTCCAATTTATCCATCAGCTCGTCGTTCATTTTCTCTGCAGCATCAATCGGAACCTTTACATAATTCAAACGGATTTTCCGGTGTACATCAAAATGCTTCGTTTCCGTATATTCGTAGTCTCCGCTCGTATAGGTTCTCACTTGGGTACCTTCACCTTGAACCTCAATTTTATTATGTAATTCATATAACCAGAAGGGCACATACATCCCGGTTATTCCCTTGATTCGGTCTGCTATCATGAACCGATTCGGCGTCAGACGGCCGTTCTTACACCATTTTTTGAAAGCATCTATGGCCTCTTCCTTACTGATTGAAAAAGGAATAACCTGCGCCGGAGCCAGCTTCCCGGTCAGTCGGTCTCCAAGAACCACGGCAGAACCACAAAAGCTGCACACCGTTGCACTCGTCTCCACTTCGGTCATAATCACTGCTCCGCAGTTATTACAATGATACTCATGGGCCTCATCTTCTGAAAAAATACGATTTATCAGAGGATCAGGAATAGATTCAATATTGTCCTCTCTTCCGCAACTATGACAGGATAACATCCCTGTCTCACCGTCAAAGACCATGCCGCTGCCGCAGTTGGGGCATTTGTATTCGATAACCGGCATCTGCTCACCTCTTCATGTAGATACTGTTATGATTCCTTATAAAGCATCCAGGTCGTCCTTCGTTCCTGCCCGAAGCTCGGCTATAGCCATCGCTTCATCATACGCTCTGTTCACCTGCTCTTCCATGACCTCAAAAGCAGAATTCTTGCTGCCCATAGAGTTCAAGGCTTGCTGTGCTTTGGCAACCGCCATCTCCCCTTTAAGTTCAGCGTGCCGCGCTTCTAGTTGCCCCATATCGGACACCAACTTCTCCTGCATTTGTTTCATATTTACGGCGTTTGTCGAAGCTAAATCATAGGACGTTTGTAATTGTTCCAATTTTTCTGCCTGTAAACCTTTTCTCTCCAAAAACTTTCGAGCTTCCTCTTCATTACCAGCTTCCACAGACTTACTGGCATAATGCTGGAGCTTTTTGATTTCGGTTTTGCATTCATCCAGTGCTCTTTTTGCCCTTCTCTCATCAGCCAACACTGAGGCCGTCTCCGCTTTCACCTTGCCTAGATCACTGTTCAAATTCCGCATATAATCGTCAATGGTTGTCTCCGGGTCTCCCACCTTATCCACTAAGGCGTTAATATTCATTTTCATAATATCCCTAAACCTCGACAAAATCCCCATGATGACCTCCTTCGAAAGAACTACATTCCACCATATCATACATCAAATCCGGTAAAAAATGTTCATCATAGCTCTATATACTGGCCCACTGATCACTTTCAGATGTGTGTTCGTTTTATTATAAAAGCAAAGGGTCCAAAAACCCGCGACAGATTTTTGAACCCTTCTATTTATTGTTCCTGATTATAGTTCTTCATAGGACTTGGGGTCCTGCCCCCATATCCGTCCATCCTCACTGCTAAATGCCGAAATCACGTTCATTTCCTCTGGAGACAACTCAAAATCAAAAATATCCAGATTCTCCGTTTGGTGTTTTAAAGAAGAGGCCTTAGGGATTGGGATTGCTCCAAGTTGGATATGCCAACGTAAAATCGCTTGTGTAGTCGTTTTATCATGAGCAGCAGCAATTTTCGCAATCTCTTCATTCTCCAGCATGCTGTGACCACGCCCCAAGGGGCTCCACGATTCGGTCACAATGCCCTGTTCAGCATCTTTCGCACGCTGGTGCTCCTGATTAAATAATGGATGCAATTCAACTTGATTTAAGCTCGGCGTAACACCTGTTTCCCGAATTAAACGTTCATTATGCTCGGGCAAGAAATTGCAGACCCCAATGGAACGGATATAGCCCCTTTTCTTCGCCTCAATTAACGCCTGCCAGGCTTCAACATATCGATCAATTCGGGGATTCGGCCAATGGATCAGATAAAGATCATAATAGTCCAGGCCTCCTCTATATAATGACTCTTCGATCGTTACAATGGCTTCTTGGTAAGCATGTCGGCGACCCGGTAGTTTGGAGCAAATCAACAATTCTTCTCTGGGCACAGAGCTCTGCTGGACCGCTTTCCCAACAGCACCCTCATTTTCATAGTTGAACGCTGTGTCGATCAGACGGTAACCTGCATCAATCGCGCCGGTAATCGTCTTTACTCCATCTGCACCCTTCAATCCAGCAGTCCCAAATCCAATGACGGGCACTTTAGTCCCATCATTCAATACCTTCTCCGGAATTTGTTGGTTCATAATTACAGCCTCCTTTACTATTCTCATATACCATAACACCTCTTCAAAACTCCGGCAAAATATAGCAATCCATTCCGTTCCCTATATATGTATATACCCACTAGCTCGTAACTTCCCTACCAAGTTCTCTGTGTGCTAAATCAAAAAGCGCCTGATCCCCATTGAAATCATACTTGAAGTCAAGGGGTCAGGCACTTGTATACCACTACCAAGTCATATAATCCACTTCATGCTGAATTGCTTGGTTGTCCAACACAAAGTTGAAGTGTCTGTATTTTTATTTCAAACCTTTCCATACCCAGTTCTCTACCTCTGGCAAGTCAATGCCTTCTTCGCGGATGAATTGATGATGTTTCTTAATCGTAGCATCCATTTCATCCACAATGTTGGTGTACTTCCCAGCGTCAGGTAAGTTAAGAACGGCTTCCTTCACTAAGTCAAAACGATCCATTTGATTCAATACACGCATATCAAATGGTGTCGTAATATCGCCATTCTCACGGTAACCATGTACATGCAAGTTATGATTGTGACGATCAAAGAACAGATCTTTGATCAGACCTTCGTAACCATGGAAAGCGAAAACAACGGGCTTGTCTTTTGTGAAAAAATGATCAAACTCGGCGTCGGATAATCCACGTGGGTCTAGTTTTTGACTTCTCAGTTTCAGCAAATCTACCACGTTGATGTACCGAATCTTCAAGTCAGGCAGTTTTTCATGCAAAATGGAAATCGCAGCTAAACTTTCAATCGTTGGCTCTGTACCAGCAGAAGCAATGACAAGGTCAGGTTCTCCACCTTGATCTGTACTTGCCCAGTCGATGATCTTCAACCCTTTATCCACCAATTCTTTCGCTTCATCAGCAGTAAACCATTGTGGACGTGGGTGTTTAGACGAAACAATCAAATTGATCTTTTGACGGTCGTTTAAAATGGTGTCGAAAACAGCCAACAATGAATTGGCATCCGCTGGCAGATACTCCCGAATAAATTCTGGTTTTTTATCAGCCAAATGACCTAACAAACCTGGATCTTGGTGTGTATACCCATTATGATCCTGTTGGAACACCGTTGAAGTTGCTACGACATTCAGTGATGGGATATCTGCACGCCATCCTTGATCCGTTGCTTTACGCAGCCACTTAAAGTGCTGGGTGATCATCGAGTCAACCACACGCAGGAAGGCTTCGTAACTTGCAAAGAAACCATGGCGACCTGTTAATACATAACCTTCCAGCAATCCTTCAGCTTGGTGTTCGGATAATTGAGAATCAATTACGCGGCCATAGGATGATAAAAATTCATCATTAGGTTCAATAATTTGGTCCATCCATTGGCGTTTGGTTACTTCAAAAACAGGAGCCAAGCGATTAGACATCGTTTCATCCGGTCCGAAGATTCTGAAATTACGATTTTCTTCATTTAAAAGAACCACATCTTTAACGTATTTCCCTAAAACCGACATATCTTGCGCAATCACTTTACCAGGTACGGAATTATCCAGCGTATAGTTACGGAAATCCGGTAATTTCAAGTCTTTAATGAGGTTACCCGCATTCGCAACAGGGTTCATTCCCATGCGTTTATCGCCTGTAGGCAAAATTTCAGCAAGCTCAGGGTTTAAACGACCGTTTTCGTCGAACAATTCCTCTGGTCTATAGCTATTCAGCCATTCTAACAAAGCAGGTGCGTGCTGCATATTTTTTTGATCAACCGGAATTGGAACCTGATGGGCACGGAATGAATTTTCATTCGGCACGTTGTCCCATTCCTTCGGACCCGTCCAGCCTTTAGGTGAACGGAATACAATCATCGGCCAAGCCGGACGAGTAAGGTCATTATTTTCACGCGCATTCTTTTGAATAGCTTCAATCTTCTCGATAGCCGTATCCAACACTTTCGCCATTTCTGGATGCATGTGATCCGGATTTTCACCTTCAACAAAGAACGGCTCCCAACCCAAACCTTTAAAGTATGAGGTCAATTCTTCTTTTGATTGACGAGACATAATCGTTGGGTTACTAATCTTAAAGCCATTCAAGTGCAAGATTGGTAGCACTGCACCATCTGTGATGGGGTTGATAAATCGGTTAGAAAACCACGAAGCGGCTAATGGGCCTGTTTCAGCTTCACCATCACCAATAACAACAGCTGAAATCAGATCAGGATTATCCAGAATGGCACCTACACCATGAGAAAGGGAGTAACCTAATTCTCCACCTTCATGGATAGATCCAGGTGTTTCAGGGGCAGCATGTGAAGCAATACCGCCAGGGAAAGAGAATTGTTTGAACAATTTCTTCATACCTGAGATATCTTGTGTAATTTGCGGATAGATTTCAGTGTAGCTTCCATCCAGATAAGAATTTGAAACCATAACCTGGCCGCCGTGACCAGGACCTTCAATGTAAAGCATGCTCAAATCATATTTATTAATAACACGATTTAGATGTGCATAAATAAAGTTTTGTCCTGGAATTGTGCCCCAGTGTCCAATAGGCTTAACCTTCACATCTGAATCTTTTAAAGGCTCTCTCAACAAAGGATTATCTTTTAAATAAAGCTGACCTACCGAAATGTAGTTCGTTGCACGCCAATATGCATCAAGTTTTTCTAAATATGTTTTAGATGAATAATCTGCTAACACGGGTGATAATGACATGGTGTCCACTCCCTAAGTAGTTTTGTTTGTAATTTATTTCCGGAAATTTCATCTACAAATCCATCATAACGCTACGCCAATTTAATTCAACCTTTTTCACAAGTGATACGGTCCAATTTTGTGAAATTTTGAACATACTATGAAATATAAATTAAAAAGACAGTAAAAAAGCTCTTACATTAAAATATATAGAAGTATAAACCAATAAAATTTTTAATAAACGAGGCAATCGCAGGCTTCAATCCTTTTTTCAAAACCATAAAAAAAAGACCGGAGAATTCTCCAGTCTTATCATTAGTGAACCGATACAAAGGTATTAAATTTTAAATATTTGTAATGAAATCGCATATGAGAAAACTCAAATGGCGTACCGTTATCTAAAAAGAACACACCTTCCATAATACCTACAGGCTCATTTTCATTTAAATGTAGCAGCTTTTGATCATTCTCTTGAGACGGTTCTGCAAAAATGGATAAAAAAGATTTGGTGACAGCCAAGTTCCGCGAGTCTTCCAAATAATTAAAAATGGATCCCTCGATAATGGTCTGATTTAAATTCTGGACGATTTTAATGGGGATATAGCCTGTTTCAATCATAAAAGGATCATCATCAAATAGACGTAAGCGGACAATTTTGTAAACAAAATCATGAGTCTCCAAGAACAAATCACGCTGTAACTCTTCTGTTGGCGGAATGACCTCAAAACTTAATACTTTGATTTTTGGCTTTTTACCATGCATTTGAAAATTATCAGTGACCCCTAGATTAGAGCCTTCGTAGTTAAAGATAGATTCATTTCTTATGTATAATGGATTAATAAATGTCCCGGAACCTTGTTTTTTGAAAATAATTCCGACATTCTCCATTTTAGTCAGAGCACGTTTAATTGAACTACGACTAACCTGGTAAGTCTCACTAAGACTACGTTCATCTGGCAATCTCATATCTGCAAACTTTCCCGCAAAGATTTTCATCTTAAGATCGTCAATAATTTGCTTATAGACAAATTGTGTCATATAGTACTCCTCTTTCAGGTCTTCTATAACTCTATATAGTTTACCATAACTTGCCCATTTCATCTCATGTTTGTTTCTGTATACTGAGTGGACTTTCAGCGGATAGGAAGCGCCCTCGCTTTTACTTTACATCTCTATGCATAATACCAGGATTACACATACATAACACCACTGAACGTACCTGCAAAACAGCAGAAGATACAGAACCCCCACCTTAATATCGGTAATAAGACCAAGCCTGTTTCGAACCTGGAGGGATGTTTGACTAGACCAGGCTAAAATCCTTGAATACATTGTTATTATTTATCTTGTTCAAGCGTTTTCTAATAAGAATGGTGGGGGGGAGATCATATTGGCTATCCGCTACAGCGTCATCATTCCAACCTATAATCGAGCCCAGCAATTGTTGCTCACACTCGCTTCATTTGAGACACAAACCTATCCAAAGCAACTATTCGAAGTCATTGTAGCTGATGACGGTTCTACAGACGGAACGAAAGAAATGGTCGAAGGCTTCAAAGCATCCTATCCTCTTATCTATGTGTCACATCAGGAACAACGCGGTCGATCTGCCGTTCGAAATTTGGGACTGCACCGTGCAAAAGGGCTGTACATCATCTTCTGCGACGCTGACTTTGTAGTATTACCGGAATTCATTAGGATCGTGAGCCGTTATCACCGTAAATATCCCAAGTCCGTGCTTTCAGGCATTCCTCACTCGTGGGACGATGCCTTTACCCATTATTACCCTGACTTTTCTCCTGAAGAAAAAGAACAATGTCGCAACATACTTACGCAGTCCAACTTATGGAATGCTGACTATGAAGCAGCGAACGAAATTACTCCGATCATAACCCCAGAAGACATCCTTCACCAAACGGGTGCGTTGTCTAAAGTAGTTAGCCCCACAAGGGTTCCTCCCAATACGCAGAAACAATTTGCCTCAACAGACGTAGCCCCCTGGATGCTGCTGGTTACTCGTTGTGTAGCCATCAGACGCAGCCACTTGATTCGTATTGGAGGTTTCAATGAACGGTTTGTGCTGTATGGACTCGAAGACTGGGACCTTGGCTATAGACTACATCGCTTGAAGATTCCTTTTTATTGCATCAAAGAGGTGGTCGGATATCATCAGGAACATCCAACCTATCTTAGAGGTAACGTTTTAAATACGGAAAATTTGAGAATCATGTATGAAACCTACGGATTCAATGACTCCTCGTTAAATCTATTTGCTCTGATCCCTCCATCGGAGGATTTTGAGGCCTACAAAAATACGTTGCGGGTATTGCGCAGGGGATTCCGCTCTAAGTTAACACGCTCATCAGCACTGTTATTAAGAAGAACACTACACATTGCAGCCAAACAGTTCTACGATCAAAGCCATACTCATGCATACAAAAAATCATTACACTTGATAAAAAAGAAAGCAGAGAACCGGAAAAGTCGAGTCGCTCACGTGTTACGAGAAATGCTGGTGAAGTCTGAAAAGCTGGTGGAATAATAGTTACTCATTTACAGCGTACAAAATCGTGTGTATTGCATCCTCCTTACGGGATAAAAAAACTCCTCCATAAAGGTGCGAGCCCAACTTGGCAAGCAGCTTTATGGAGGAGGAGTCGCCATGTCCGGAGATAACGACAAGAATTGTCGTTACTAGTTTACTATTCCTCTGATAGTCCAGCATGCTTTCTGATTATTCATTACATATGAGTTTTACCAACTGCTAAGAACTCAATATTTTAATGCTATCATCGCACCAGCTAATTAAACTGCTAAACTGACTTTTACCATAGCTCATTGTGATCATCCAATATTTGTGATTATGGTCTTTATGCTCTACGTTGATAAGCCAACGTTCAAGTTCTTCAAAAATATGCAAGCTTTCCACTAGCTTTTCTTTATACTCCTGTATGTGCTTTATAATCGTTTCAGGCGAAGAATTCCCGCCAAAAAACACCCTCAACAGCAGCTCATTTTTTTTAAGCATCACCACATGCTCCATGGGCTGAGAAAGCCAGTCTGACAACGTCTGCCTTCCCTGATCGGTAATGCTGTAGAGTTTCTTGTCAGGCTTTCCTTTCTGTCGAATAACCTCGACTGCAATATCTTTTCGATCCAGTAGCTCTGCCAGGCTGGGATAGATCTGACCATAGTTCTCATTCCAAAAGTAACTAGTGCTTTGCTCCATATGTTGCTTTATATCATAACCGGTATGAGGACCCAGACTCAGAATGCCTAATACCGCAAACATTGTATTGGTTTTTCCTGACTGTCTCGCCATTATATATTGTGCCTCCTGTTACCTCTAGCAAATCTCCGTAGTATGTCATGCTTTCATTAGACTAGACATAATTATAGCCCATTTAAACTAGCTTCACATCTCTCTATATATTATTTAAATATATATTATTATAATAATTAATGTTGACAAGGGTTTATCATCGTTTTATATTAACGATATCAACAAAATACCAATGAGCTTGCCAAGCTGAAGCCTTGGATACAGATATCATAAAGAATTCCAAGACATCGCTTGGTTAAATCTTAATAAGGAGATATCAGACCATGACCATGATCAGTGTAAATTATCCCGCAGGCCGCATAACGCTTGAACAGCGCCGTCTTTTGGCAGAAGGTTTGACGGATGCAGTTCTCGTTCCAGAGGTAGGTCAATATTGTCCGCCAGCAAGAGAAGGGTTTCAGGTCCATTTCACCGAACGTCCAATAGATTACATGGCAATTGGCGGGCAATTGCTGTCGGATCAGCCAGAACGTGATGTAATTACTGTCAATGTACTAGTGATGGATGGTGACTGGCCTAACGACGTTCGCAAAAAAGTGCTTGAGAATATTCTTGGCAGTTTGACTAAAGTACTTGGTGTACCGGAACCATCCCCGACTTGGTGGGTATCCTTCCAGGTCATTGAAGAAGGCAGCTGGGGTTCTCGCGGCGGCGTGCTCTCTATTCTAGACCTGCTGGATTCAGGAGTCTTTACTGAGGAGAAAATTAAGGCTATCAAGCAAAATATTACACGGGTAACACCGGGAAATCTAACGAAAAAACACCCATAAGGGTGTTCTTCATTTGTCCAAAGTAACATCCTTCAGTTTACATAATCTTAATGGCTAGCCAAATCATACTCCAAAGCTTGAAGAGAAAGGCTATCCCTCGTACTGCCTCCCTCTCCCGGTCTCATATCAAAAATACGATCGACAAATCGATTGACATCCAGCAGCATTGCTTTTCGTTCCTCCGAGGTTACACGCGGCACCGAGTAAAGAAGCTTAATCTCAGCATCCGAAAACTTAGCGAACCCAAACAAATTATCGTTCGCCGCGTAGAGCATATCTTTCTGACGTGATATACGAATATAGTCTTCTGAAGATCCTGTTGTAAAAATCGAGTAGGCTCTCTTGCCCTCAAGCCCATATACACCATCAGAAGAGCGTATGAGTCCTGTTGTGAACACTCTATCTATATATCCTTTAATAACAGCGGGAAATCCGCCCCACCATACCGGTGAAATAATAATCAAGGCATCTGCCCACAATAAATCCTCCTGTTCTTTTACTATCTCCTCTGGCAATACGTTAGTGACCTTAGCCTCTAAATCCTTTAAGCCTACCGTCGGATTAAATGACATTTGGATTAAATCTTTTACCTTAACATTCGCCCCTCGTACGTTTAGATGAGCGATCACCTGCTCCAAAATCGCTTTGTTAAAGCTCTTAGCATAAGGGTGACCGTATAAAATATTAATGTTCATCTTCTTCGCCCCCAGAATATTTTCAGATGGCTTGTCAAAGCTTTAATGCTAATGTAATGTTAAGCCAATGGTATCGAAACAACAAGTAGGCATATTTATAGTATATACTATCAAAAATCATACTAATTGATTTCATAGGACTTTCTGGAATACAAATGATGAGGAGATGGCACAAATGAGTGAAAATCTGAATTATTTTATAGATTGCCCCTTAACAAAGGTTCAGAAAATCATTGGCGGCAAATGGAAAATAGTGATTTTATGGTTTCTGTCCCGTGGTACCCAAAGATTCGGTGAAATTAAACGCGCCTTTCCTGATATCACACAAGCGATGTTAACCAAGCAGCTAAGAGAATTAGAAGAAGACGGGTTTGTGCATCGCGAAATATTCAGAGAAATCCCTCCCCGGGTTGAATACTCGCTAACAGCTCACGGAGCAAATTTCGTCCCCATATTGCGCAGTATGTATGATTGGGGGGAGGTTCATCTGGAGCACTCGAAAAAATGAAAACCCACTATGACCAATTTTGTCAAAGTGGGTTTAATCCTGTTTCCTCTGAGGGCGAAACAGTAGCCGTTTCGTTTACTGTTGTTTCTCAGTTAATGTTCTCACTTTAATAGGATGCAGATTGGCCTCGATTTGAGCCCGCTGCGATTCATACCACTCTGGCAGCATTAATTTCTGCCCCAAAGATTCAGCAGGTTCATCGTTAGCAAATCCCGGTGGATCTGTAGCAATTTCAAATAATATGCCGCCCGCTTCTCTGAAATATATAGCATTAAAATATTGGCGGTCTATGATTGGAGTCGGCTGATAGCCATAATGCTGGACTGCGCTTCTCCATTCTTCATGTTGTTCGAAATCTTTTGCACGCCATGCAATGTGATGTACCGTGCCTGCTCCACCAAAGCCTAAACCCATTTTGGCGAGCGGAACATCCACGATGTTGCCGATTTCTCCTACGGACTGATAACGGGCATATTCGGCGTCTTCAGCGATTTTCGTAAATCCGAGTATGCTCTCCAATGCATCCATCGTTCTCTGTGGGTTGACGCTAAATAGCACGGCGCCTCCAAACCCCTTAATTGCTTTATCAGCCGAAATACCACCGTAAGACCAAGTACTATTCGCTCCCGCTTCACGTTCAACAAGCTCAAGGCGTAAGCCCTCATTATCCTCAAATTGAAGATATTTTTCAGAAAAACGGCTCTTTTTCGTAACTTGAATATCAAAGCTTTCCAAACGATGCTGCCAAAAATCAAGTGAACCTGGGGGTACCACATACGAGGTTATGCCCACCTGGCCACCTCCGATTCGTCCTTTAGGAGTTCCTGGTGCAGGAAAAAAAGTAATGATTGTTCCAGGACTTCCTGCCTCGTTGCCAAAGTACAAGTGGTAAACCTCAGGAGCATCGAAGTTAATTGTCTTCTTGACTAACCGAAGCCCCAGGACGCCGGCATAGAAGTCGACATTTTCCTGCGGATTATCAGCAAAAGCTGTAATATGATGGATACCTGTAGTTTGCAGTGACATATGAAACCCTCCTTTAATCATAGGAACCTTTATTTTTGTTGTTAATGACTTTTAATGACCTAAACATCATGTTTTATCTAAGTAATGCATCGATGGAATATGAACCTGCCCCTGTCAACGCAATACCAATTACGACTGCAATAAGAACTAGCGGATATTCATAGCCATTAGCTGTTGCCCAGATCCCGTTTTGGCCATGTACTTTGAAAATTGCCCCAAGCATAGTCACCGTAATCAACAATGCAGCCAGTGGAGTGAGTAGTCCTAAAGCAAATAGAGCTCCTCCCAGCAATTCCATCAACCCAGCAGACACTGCCATGAATACTCCGGGCTTAATGCCGATCGATTCCATCCAACTGCCAGTACCTTTTGGACCATAGCCACCAAACCAGCCAAAAAGCTTCTGTGCTCCGTGCCCCACCAATAACAATCCAACCACCAAACGTATCAGTAACAATCCACTTGCCAACATAAAAATCACCCTCCATGTTATATTTATTTAAAGATTGTTAAATTAGAGATATTAGACAAAATTAAATTCATTGTTTAACGATTTGAGCCTGTTCTTTTTTTAGTTTTTCAGGCGTAACATCATCTCCATGTGGATCATAAATCGTAGCGTTCAAGAGAATGCTTTTTACAGAACCCCGAAAGATTTGAAGGTATTCTTTGCGAAGATCCGTTTGTTCCATTTTTTCAATTTCAGTTAACCCAACTTCTTTTGCTTTTTTTGCAAGCTGATTAATTCTTTCTAAAATTGTAAGCATGTATATACCTCCCTATGCAAAATTTTCTGATTGTTTTTATCTTTAATTTATTTATCTTGATATAAAGATATAACATTTTTTTATCCGTGTCAATACTTTTTCGAAAAGAAAAGAAGATGAACGCTTGAGTTGCTTTCAAAGGTGAAAGAAAAAGCAGCCAGAACACTTAGAGATACCTTTAAGCTATAAGTTGTGTGAAGCCTCTTCAAATCAATTACTAGAGCCATAATAAAAAGCCACCAACCAGAATCACTGGCTGATGGCTTTCTTGTCTTACTCAAATGGAGGCGAGGGGAGTCGAACCCCTGTCCGAAGATAACGACACATAAGCTTCTACGGGTGTAGTGACAGTTTTGATGTCACCCTAGAAACTCCCTGTCACCGGATTCCCTTCGGGTCAGCCTGATTATCTTCTTCAGCTCACCGCAGGCGGAGATGAGACAGCGTATTCCACTATTTGTTAGCCCCTATCCCAGTCACATGGACGATGCTGGGTAGAAGCACGCACACAGTTTCTTAGGCTGCGAAAGCGTAGTTGTTTTGTTGTTTGCCGTTTAATAGGCTTTAGCGTTGATGAAGCGGACGCGTCCCCACTACCCGCTACCCATGCTCGAACTATCCCCGTCGAATCCATAAACGCCCCCTTATTATAAAAGGGCTCCACGGATAAATCCGGAAATACCGGAGCATAAGCATGCATAATATCAAAAGCTGAATTCTAAGATTCAACACTCGAACAAAGAAGCTTTAAAACTGACTACTTCGTTAGTATACCATATTACAGGTCATTACGAAACGAAATGAAGCCATTTATGCCTTATAAAATACCACCATTACAGGAACAAGTAACTTCTCCACGTAATTTGTACCATACCCAATAATACAGCAACTTATCTTGCAATTTTCTGCTTCTCACGCAAAGCGCGTTGGATATCACGTTGTGCATCGCGTTTAGCCGCAGCATCACGTTTATCATACTGCTTTTTACCTCTGCCCAATCCGAGCAAAAGCTTGGCATAACCGTTGCGAACGTAAATCTTGAGCGGCACGATCGTATAGCCTTCCTGTTTGGACAGACCAATAAGCTTGCGAATCTGCTCTTTATGCAACAGCAGCTTACGTGTACGCGTCGGATCGGTAGGATTATTACGATTACCTTGCTCAAAAGGACTGATGTGCATATTGTGAATATGAATTTCGCCATTACGGATCGTAGCAAATGCATCACTTATATTGGAGCGACCATTCCGTAGAGACTTAATTTCTGTTCCCGTAAGCACCATGCCCGCCTCGTAGGTGTCCTCAATAAAATAGTCATGGGAAGCTTTTTTGTTCTGGGCGAGCACTTTCCCGTCTGCCTTCTTACCCATGAATACCACTCCTTATGAATAACGTAATTCACTCTTGAAATTCAGGCATCAAAATCTGGCTACAAAGAGCCACCTAGAAATATATTGTAACAAATTTCAGATGGTAAAAGCAAGAAAGGTCAAGCCTTCTACATTTCTAACTGCACTTACATCACACTTAAAACAAAGCGGCTTCTATCCAATACAGCAGACAGAAACCGCCTTTATACCTAAGTCGCAGATCAGCTTCATACCCTGCAACGAAAGAAAGTTCAGCCTTCTAGCAAGCAAGTATAGCTACCTACTTCTTCTTTTTCCGCACAAAGCCCGCGGTGCTATTGCCGCCACTGCCACCCTTATTCTTCCGCTTGCGACGTGCTGCGCCTTCACCATTTGGTCTGGCATCACTACCTGGTGTAGCTGCTCCGCCGATGAAAATACCGCTGGCAGACGTCTTCTTCCGTCGCTTGCTTGCCCCGGATGCTGGCGAGTTATACCCGCCCTTGCCACTGCCAAAGCCGAAGCTGCTAGCTGATCCGGCTCCAGTTCCGTTTCCGCCGCCGCGCCCTGAGCGACCTGCGGTGCTAATACCTCCGTTACCTGCGCCAGCCTCTTTTGGCTTCCCGGTAACATCACGACTGCCTTTACGCTCTTTTCCAGTATTGTCCTTGCCGCCCTTGCGGTCACGCCCTTCTCGGCCTTTGCCTTTACCACGGCTCTCGCCACGCGCAAAGTCTCCGCCCTGTCCTGTACCGCCAGTCCGTTCACGGCGTTGCCGTTGCTTCATATCGACAAGTTCAAAGTCAATTGTGTAATCTTCCATATTCACACGCGCGACGCGAACTTTAACCTCATCCCCAATACGGAACACCTTGGAGGTGCGTTCGCCGATCAACGCCATATGCTGCTCGTCAAAATGATAATAGTCGTCCGTAAGCGCACTCAGACGCGTCAGGCCCTCCACTGTATTGTCCAGCTCAATGAACATTCCGAAGCTGGTTACACTGCTGATGATCCCCTCGAATTCCTCGCCGACCTTGTCCAGCATGTATTCAGCCTTTTTCATCTGCTCTGTATCACGCTCTGCATCCACAGCCACACGCTCACGCTCGGAAGATTGCTGCGCAATATCAGGCATACGTGCAGTCAAATATTCCTGACGTTCGGCTGTTAAAGCCCCACCATTCTCCAATACCTCACGAATGACACGGTGAATCACCAAGTCAGGGTAACGACGGATCGGCGATGTAAAATGAGAGTAATACTCCGCTGCCAAGCCAAAATGTCCTGTCGACTCCGCATCATACTTTGCCTGCTTCATCGAACGCAGCATCATCGTGCTAAGCACAGTTTGCTCCTTCGTACCCTGAATGTCCTCTAGCAACGTTTGTAGCGCACGCGGATGAATGGAATTTCCTCTACCTTTGATCTGATGCCCAAAATTAGCTGCGAAAGCCATAAAGTTTTGCAGCTTCTCTGGATCTGGGTCCTCATGAATCCGGTACAAGAAAGGTACTTTGAGCCAATGGAAATGTTCGGCTACCGTTTCATTGGCCGCCAACATAAACTCTTCAATAATTTGTTCAGCTATCGTACGATCTCTCTTTACAATATCGACAGCTTTGCCTTCATTATCCACAATCACTTTGGCTTCATCAAAATCAAAATCAACCGCGCCTCGGCGCATTCGATTAGCACGCAGCTTCAATGCTAATTCCTTCATCGTGCTGAATACATCAATGAGATCCTTGTACCGTTCCATCAGTTCAGCATCTTCCTCTTCGAGGATTTTGCGAACGTTAGTGTACGTCATCCGTTCCTTCGTTTTAATCACACTGGTGAAAATATCATGCTTTACAACCTTCATATGCTCATTGAATTCCATCTCACAGGATAAAGTCAGTCGATCCACCTGTGGATTCAAAGAACATATTCCGTTCGAAAGTCGATGTGGAAGCATAGGAATGACACGGTCAACCAAATACACGCTACAACCGCGGTTATATGCCTCCTGATCCAGTTTGGAGTTCTCACGCACATAATACCCTACGTCGGCAATATGAACGCCCAGACGGTAGTTTCCGTTCGGCAAGCGCTCTACATTGACAGCATCATCCAGGTCTTTGGCATCCTCACCATCAATGGTAACAATGATCTTATCACGCAGATCGCGCCGTCCCTGACGTACAATCTCTTCTTCCGTAATCGCGTCGGGAGCATTCTCCGCTTCCTCTGTCACTTCATCTGGAAAAGCTTCCGGAAGCTGATGCTTGCGAATAACTGACAAAATGTCGACGCCCGGATCATCCTTATGACCCAAAACCTCCAACACTTCGCCTTCCGCTGCTGCTCGTCCTTCTGGATAGCTCACAATACGCACAACGACCTTTTGACCGTTTACAGCTCCATTGAAGCTTGTTTTTGGAATGAAAATATCCCGGTTAATGCGCTTATCATCCGGCAAAACGAAACCGTATGCTTCGTGGCTCTGAAACACGCCTACTACTTGAAGCACTGCGCGCTTCACGATCCGTACAACTTCACCTTCTAGTCGACCGCCCGCAGGTCCCTTCGAGGACACTCTTACCAGTACCGTATCTCCATTCATCGCACTCTTTAAATCATTGGCATGAATATATACATCCGGGTGCTCCCGGTCCTCTGGAATCAGAAAAGCAAATCCCTTGGCATGAGCCTGCAAACGCCCACGCTGCAAATCCATTCGTTCCGGCACACCATAACGGTTTGTGCGGGTCAGCAGAATTTTCCCCTCTTCCTCCAAAGCATTCAAAAGCTTAAGAAATTCACGGAAATCTTCCGCATCCTTAATATCAAAGTGCTGCTCCAGCTCCTGGTAAGTCATGGGTTTGTATGCGGTCTCGCGCATAAAATCGAGTAGTTGTTGCTCTGTTATCATAATATTGTCCACCTCGGGTGACCTTTAATTTTCAGTAATAAATCCGCATGTCCTTGTTCCTTGTTCCTGATACAAGGCTCTTAATATACTCATACCCTAGTATACACGAATTTAATCGACGGCATCCCTGCCTGTCCAAAATCTAAAAAAAGCCCCCGTTTCCCGCGAAACGAAGGCTTAAGGTACATATTTATCTTATTTTGCAAAAAATGCAACTAAAACAGAAACGATCATGAAACCCGCACCCAAAACAGCAGTTGCGCGTTGTAAAATCAAATCCATACCGCGAGCTTTTGTCTTGCCGAACAGATGCTCAGCACCGCCAGAGATGGCACCGGACAAACCTGCGCTTTTCCCCTTTTGCAGTAAAACAACCGCAATAACAGCAATCGAGAACACAACGAGCAGCACTTTCAAAAAGATTTCCATGAAAAATCCCACCTCCTGAGCTTATACATCTGTTTTGCAAAACAACACAGCCTCTTTTATGAAAACATGTACATATCATGTTATAAATAGCCGGAAATTAACGCAAAACACTATTTTTATTCTACCACAGCTTCCAGTAGATAACAACAGCTATAGCAAGTCACTCAGCCATTAAGCCTTTGCAAAGTTATAAATTCTCATACACATCCATAATAACAAAAAAACAGACCTGCTCGCGGTGGCGAGTAGGCCTGTTTTATTCAACGAAAAAGCTTTGAGCGTTCAGACTTCATGATCATAAACCATGAGTCAAGAGACGCCATCAGCATTTTTGCGCAATATTATTTTTTCAGGTTGTAGAAAGATTTCAGGCCGTGGTATTGAGCCAGTTCACCCAGTTGATCCTCAATGCGGAGCAATTGGTTGTACTTCGCAATACGGTCAGTACGGGAAGGAGCACCTGTTTTAATTTGGCCTGCATTTGTTGCAACAGCGATATCAGCGATTGTGCTGTCTTCGGATTCACCGGAACGGTGAGAGATAACAGCTGTGTATCCTGCACGTTTAGCCAATTCGATAGCATCGAATGTTTCAGTCAGCGTACCGATTTGGTTTACTTTGATCAGGATGGAGTTACCGATGTTTTCATCGATACCTTTAGCCAGACGCTCTGTGTTTGTTACGAACAGGTCGTCACCAACCAATTGGATTTTGTTGCCCAATTTTTCAGTGAGCAATTTCCAACCTTCCCAGTCATCTTCGGAGCAACCATCTTCAATAGTGATGATTGGGTATTTATCAACCCAAGAAGCAAGCAGGTCAACGAACTCAGCAGAAGTGAAGGATTTGCCTTCGCCTTCCAAAGTGTATTTTCCATCTTTGAAGAACTCAGTGGAGGCAACGTCCATACCGAGGAATACGTCAACACCTGGTTTGTAACCAGCTTTTTCGATCGCTTCGATAATAGTGGACAGAGCTTCTTCGTTAGATTTGAAGTTAGGAGCAAAACCACCTTCATCACCAACAGCTGTGTTCAAACCTTTGGAGTTCAGTACGGATTTCAGGTTGTGGAAGATTTCTGCGCCTACACGCAGAGCTTCTTTAAATGTAGGAGCGCCTACAGGCAGAACCATGAACTCTTGTACGTCAACGTTATTGTCGGCATGAGCGCCACCGTTAACGATGTTCATCATTGGTACTGGCAATTGTTTAGCATTGAACCCGCCCAGGTAAGTGTACAGTGGCAAGCCCAGAGCTTCAGCAGCAGCGCGAGCTACAGCCATGGATACTGCCAGAATTGCGTTTGCACCCAATTTACCTTTGTTATGCGTACCATCCAATTTGATCATCAGCGTGTCGATTTCTACTTGGTTCACAGCATCCAAGCCGATTACTTCAGGAGCAATAATTTCGTTCACGTTTTTAACAGCTTGCAGAACGCCTTTACCCAGGTAACGGGATTTGTCGTTATCACGAAGCTCTACAGCTTCGTGAGCGCCTGTGGAGGCACCGGAAGGAACGATAGCACTACCGATAGCACCGGATTCCAGATATACTTCAACTTCAACCGTAGGGTTACCACGGGAGTCGAGGACTTCGCGAGCGTACACGTCAGAAATAATAGTCATTTGTACTTAATCTCCTTTGTGAATCATGATTTATTGGTCAAGCCTATACTTATTAAATCAAGCTTACTTGCGGGATGCAATCATAGATTTTCCTGTCATTTCCGCAGGTTGCGGAAGTTGCATCAAATCCAGAAGCGTTGGAGCTACGTCAGCCAGTATTCCATGCTCACGCAAAACGATATTTTCGTCAGTCAAAATGAATGGAACCGGATTAGTTGTGTGAGCTGTGAACGGACGTCCCTGCTCATCAATTTCCATATCCGCGTTACCATGGTCAGCAATGATAATAACCACGCCGCCTTTGGCTTTAACCGCATCTACAACACGTCCAACACATTCATCCGTCGTCTCTACCGCCTTAATCGTTGGCTCCAGCATACCGGAGTGTCCAACCATATCCGGATTGGCAAAGTTCAGGATAATCGCATCATGCTTGTCGGCTTCGATTTCCTTAACAGCAGCATCCGCTACTTCATACGCACTCATTTCCGGCTGCAAGTCATATGTAGCCACTTTAGGCGAGTTGATCAAAATACGAGTTTCGCCAGGAAGCTCCACATCACGTCCGCCACTGAAAAAGAAAGTAACGTGCGGATATTTTTCAGTCTCAGCAATACGCAATTGCTTTTTGTTGTTTTGAACCAACACTTCACCAAACGTGTTATCCAGGTTTTTCGGTTCGTAAGCTACAAAGCCTTCAACCGTTTCGCTGAACAATGTCAGGCAAACAAAGTGCAAATCTTTAGGCCATTTCGGGCCACGGTCAAAACCACGGAAGTCCGCGTTTGTAAATACCTGAGACAGTTGAATCGCACGGTCAGGACGGAAATTGAGGAAGATAACAGAGTCATTGCTTTCGACCAGCCCTACAGGACTTCCGTCAGCCTTCACAATAACAGTTGGCTCCACAAATTCGTCGAACACTGATTTTTCATACGATTCTTTCAATGCTTCCATTGGATCTGTGTATTGAGGGCCTTCTCCGTACACGATTGCACGGTAGGATTTCTCTACACGTTCCCAACGTTTGTCGCGGTCCATTGCATAATAGCGTCCTTGTACAGTCGCAATTTTGCCTACGCCCACTTCTTGAATTTTAGCGATCAGCTGCTGCATGAAGCTTACGCCGCTGTCAGGCATAACGTCGCGCCCATCCATGAAAGCATGAATGTACACTTCTGTTAAGCCTTCTTTTTTCGCCAAATCCAGCATAGCGAACAGATGGCTGATATGGCTATGCACGCCGCCGTCGGACAGAAGTCCGTACAGGTGAAGTTTCGTGTTGTTCTTCTTGGCATGTTGCACTGCTTTAACCAGTGTTTCATTGTCGTAGAACTCACCGTCACGAATGGACTTCGAAATACGAGTCAAGTCTTGATATACAATTCGGCCTGCGCCGATGTTCAAGTGACCTACTTCGGAGTTACCCATTTGTCCTTCAGGCAGACCCACTGCTTCGCCAGAAGCCGTCAGCGTTGTATGAGGATACTGTTGTAAATACCGGTCGTAATTCGGTTTGTTGGCCTGCGCGACCGCATTACCTTCTACGGTTTCACGCAATCCGAACCCGTCCATAATAATTAAAGCTACCGGTTTTGGTGCTGTCATCTTACTTCGCCCCCTCAACAAGCGCGATGTACGACGCCGGTTGAAGACTGGCACCGCCCACGAGCGCGCCGTCGATATCGCTTTGACCCAGGTACTCAGTAACATTTTCAGGTTTTACACTGCCACCATACTGAATACGTACAGCATTTGCTGTATTTTCATCATACAGCTCTTTAATCAGACTGCGGATATAGGAAATCACTTCATTCGCATCCTGCGAAGTGGAGGATTTGCCTGTTCCGATGGCCCAGATTGGCTCATAAGCAACAACTACTTGTGCAGCCTGATCCTTAGCCAAACCAGCAAAAGCTGCTACAGTTTGCACTTTTACAACCTCTTTGGTTTGTCCAGCTTCACGATCTTCCAGCTTTTCGCCTACACATACGATTGGAGTCAGGTCATGACGGAATGCCGCATGAACCTTTTTGTTCACCGTTTCGTCTGTTTCATTAAAATATTCACGACGCTCGGAGTGTCCGATCACAACGTAGTCTACGCCCAGATCTTTCAGCATTCCACCGCTAATTTCACCTGTAAATGCGCCATCTTCTGCAAAGTGCAGGTTTTGTGCGCCAATTTTAATAGACGTGCCTTTTACTGCATCAACCAGAGCAGGAAGATTCGTAAATGGTGCGCAAATCACGCTTTCCACTCCTGCAACCTCTGCTTTGCCTTTGATCTCTTCGATGAAAGTTTTAGCTTCTGGTACGGTTTTAAACATCTTCCAGTTACCCGCGATAATCGGTGTTCTCAATGGTTTCAACTCCTAACTATTAGGTGCCCTAAAGCTTTATTCACGCATAGTGCGTTTGATTATTTATCGTTCAGTGCAACAACACCCGGAAGTGCTTTGCCTTCCATAAATTCCAGAGATGCGCCGCCGCCAGTGGAGATATGATCCATTTTGTCAGCCAAGTGGAATTTTTCAGCCGCAGCCGCAGAATCACCGCCACCAATGATGGTGTATGCTTCTGTTGTTGCGCAAGCTTCCGCTACTTCACGAGTACCACCAGCGAAAGGTTCGATTTCAAATACACCCATTGGTCCATTCCAAACAACCAATTTAGAGTTTTTGATCACATCTGCATAGATTTTACGTGTTTTCGGTCCGATATCCACGCCTTCCCAATCTGAAGGAATGCCGTCGATATCCACAATGTTTGTGTTCGCCGTAGCGCTGAAATCGTCAGATACAACAATATCAACCGGAAGGTAGAAGTTTTTGCCGAGTTTCTTCGCTTTTTCGATAAATCCAAGAGCTACGTCCAATTTGGATTCATCCAGTAGGGATTGACCCACTTCATGACCTTGAGCTTTAAAAAATGTATAAGCCAAACCGCCGCCAATGATTACGTTATCTGCAATGTTCAGCAGGTTGTCAATCACGTCGATTTTGTCTTTTACTTTGGAACCGCCGATAATGGCTGTAAAAGGACGATCTGGGTTTGATAGAGCTTTACCGATTACAGACAATTCTTTCTCCATCAGCAGGCCGGAAACAGCCGGAAGAAGATGCGCGATACCTTCTGTGGAAGCATGAGCACGGTGTGCTGCACCAAATGCGTCATTCACGAAAACGTCGGCCAATTCAGCAAATTGCTTCGCCAATTCAGGATCATTCTTTTCTTCTCCTGCATAGAAACGTACATTTTCAAGCAACAGCACGTCGCCGTTTTGCAGTTCAGCCACTTTCGCTTTAACAGCTTCGCCTACCGATTCGTCCACTTTAACTACTGGCTTTTTCAGCAGCTCAGACAAACGTACGCCAACAGGAGTGAGACGCATGGATTCAACAACCTGACCTTTTGGACGTCCAAAGTGACTCGCCAAAATAACTTTTGCACCTTTTTCAATCAGGTAGTTAATGGTTGGCAAGGTTTCACGAATACGCTTGTCATCCGTAATTTTACCGTCCTCAACCGGAACGTTAAAATCTACACGAACAAACACCCGTTTTCCATTCAGTTCTATATCACGTACGCTCTTTTTGTTCATCTCCATATTCCTCCGCACCCTTATAATTTTACGAAACAGGAATTCAAGGCACATTTGATATATAAAGAGCGGAAACAATAACCTGTTTCCGCTCTATGTTATTGCTCAATAAGACTGTTCTTATTTAGCCAGTTTTGCGAAGTATTCCAACGTGCGGATCAATTGTGCAGTGTAGGACATTTCGTTGTCATACCAAGCTACAGTTTTCACCAGTTGTTTGTCGCCAACAGTCAGAACTTTAGTTTGAGTTGCATCAAACAAAGAACCGTAAGTGATACCTTTGATGTCGGAAGAAACGATTTGATCTTCAGTGTATCCGAAAGTATCAGCATCAGAAGCTTCTTTCATTGCTGCGTTGATTTCTTCAGCAGTTACGTTTTTCTCCAGAACTGTTACCAACTCAGTCAGGGAACCAGTTGCTACTGGAACACGTTGAGCCGCGCCATCCAGTTTACCTTTCAGTTCAGGAATTACCAGACCGATGGCTTTTGCAGCACCAGTTGTGTTAGGAATGATGTTTTCAGCTGCTGCGCGAGCACGACGGAAGTCACCTTTAGCATGTGGAGCATCCAAAGTGTTTTGGTCGCCAGTGTAAGCGTGAATTGTAGTCATCAAACCTTCGATGATACCGAATTTGTCTTGCAGTGTTTTAGCCATAGGAGCCAAGCAGTTTGTTGTGCAAGAAGCACCGGAGATTACAGTTTCAGTACCGTCCAGAATTTCATGGTTTACGTTATAAACGACAGTTTTCATGTCGCCAGTAGCTGGAGCGGAAATAACAACTTTTTTAGCGCCGCCTTTCAAATGTTTCTCAGCAGCTTCTTTAGTTGTGAAGAAACCTGTGCATTCCAGAACGATGTCTACACCCAGGTCTCCCCAAGGCAGTTCTTCAGGGTTGCGGTTAGCCAAAACTTTAACTTCTTTACCGTTTACTTTGAAGAAGCCGTCATGTACTTCTACTTCTCCTTGGAAAGTACCTTGTGTTGTATCATATTTCAACAAATGTGCCAACATTTTGGAATCTGTCAAGTCATTGATTGCTACTACTTCAATACCTTCCACATTTTGAATCCGGCGGAAAGCAAGGCGTCCAATACGTCCGAAACCGTTAATACCAACTTTAACTGTCATGAGTGAGTTCCTCCCAAAGTTCGTTTAGTTTAGTTTTATATATTCAAGACAGACCCGAAAGCCCGTCAAGACAACATTATTCGTAAATCCAATATTAATCATTTAAATAACGACTTACAATCTCAACAGCAGCGCCTTCGTCGGTGACTAGAATGTCCTCTTGCCCGAAACGCAGTACCGCATGAATAGCGGCCGCCTTGTTTTTGCCTCCAGCTACACCTAGAACCGTATCGGTACGCCTAATGTCCTCCAATCGGAGTCCAAGCGTCAGCATTCTGTGAACAACGACGCCATCTTCGTTAAAGTAATAACCAAACGATTCGGCAACGGCCCCCTCACTGCTGATCTGGGCAAAGGTTTCGGGATCAAGTTTACGTCTATGTGCCATCGCTATGGCGTTGCCTATCCCGTGAATGATGATACGACTCTCGCGAATCAGGTTCAATATATCCTGAATGTTCGTATCTTCAAGCAAGGAGTTGTAAGCATGATTGCTGAGCAAATCCGGTACATGGAGCAGACGGTATTGAGCGCCTACCTTGCGAGCCATTGTGGAAGCAATTGTGTTGGCCTGCATTTCCATGCTTTCTCCCAAACCCCCGCGTGCCGGTACAAACCACCCACCCTTAAGCGGGCCACTAGAAGGTAGTGCCAGTTGTTCCGCCACGTCAGCAATCGTCGTGCCGCCTGTTACAGCGACCACATCCTCGTCGTCCATAACACTCAGCAACGCTTTTGCTCCAGCGCGCCCCAACTCCTGCTTTGTTAACGGAGAAGCATCCGAATCCCCTGGAACGACAACCACCTTCCTCAAACCATAGGCTTGACGAATCTGGTCCTCCAATTGGGACAGGCCGAACAAGTTGTTCGCAATCGGCTCCAGCTGTTCCAGCAGATCCAGTCCTGCTTTGCTCACCTTCATGCCTACACTCTCAATCTCAATTAGCCCCTGAGCTTTAAGAAGATCGGTTTCGGCGCGCAACACGCGCTCAGTCATGTTCAGTGAAGCTGCCAGTGTTCTGCGTCCAACAACATCGGACAGCATAATCTGATGCAGGATCGTGTACCTTTTTTTCAAAACATCCATGAGGTCGGGCAGAAGCTGCTTCTGTATTTCTAATATCTTTCGCATGCTTTCCACTCCCGCACACTTCTAAGTTCTGTCTCTAATGCTCTATCTTTAATTGGTCTTAAAACGTCCCGGGATAACTTTTTAAGTCCCACGTATATCTTAACCAATATCTGCTTCACATGCAAGTCTATCTGAACCTATATTTCTCAACCATTTGTCTGAATATGCGCATTTAATAAAAGCTTGCAATTCACTGCTGTATATCATATAATCATCTTTGTTTCCAATTAGCTGTTTAATTAGTTAGTTGTTTGCATTGATTGAACTATGCGCCCGTGGTCCAACGGATATGACGTAGGCCTCCGGAGCCTGAGATCGAGGTTCGATTCCTCGCGGGCGCGCCATTTTAAATGAACGTTTAAATACTTCTACATAATGTTTTAACCAATAAGAGCGCTGAGGGCTCTTTTTTTTAATCATTAGTTTGACTTTCTTTGACTTTTTGTTTGAAATTGTTTATCATGTGGTTAATACGGTAACAGTTTATAAATAAGGGACGTGTAATCGGCATGTCCACCAAATCCACTAACGATATTTAAGGGAGGTTTTTTGACGTGAGCTATGTTCCTATGGTAGTAGAACAAAGTAACCGCGGCGAACGCGCCTATGACATTTATTCCAGACTGTTGAAGGATCGCATTATTTTGTTAGGCTCGGACGTCAATGACGTTGTAGCCAACTCTATTATTGCGCAAATGCTGTTTTTGGCTGCCGAAGATCCTGAAAAAGATATTCACTTGTATATTAACAGTCCTGGCGGTTCCATTACAGCTGGTATGGCCATTTTTGATACGATGCAATACATTAAACCTGACGTATCTACGATTTGCGTAGGTATGGCGGCTTCCATGGGCGCGTTCTTGCTAAATGCAGGCGCCAAAGGTAAACGTTTCGCTTTGCCAAACAGTGAAATTATGATTCACCAACCACTCGGTGGTGCACAAGGCCAGGCAACGGATATTGAAATCCGTGCACGCCGCATTCTGAAAATGCGTGACAAATTGAACCGCATTCTCGCAGATCGCACAGGCCAACCACTGGAGCGCATTGAAAAAGACACAGACCGTGACTACTTCATGTCCGCTGATGATGCCAAGGAATACGGTATTATTGATAAAGTGCTAACTAGCTCCTCTCCAGAAGGTGTATAAGAGAAGAAATTCGCCTCTCGATAGCTGGTAAATGAAAAAGCTGCCCCGGATGTTCTTATCCGGTAGGCAGCTTTTTTTGCTTTATTGTTTTTTAGGTTATAGACAATTGGAATTGTTTATTTCTACTATTCATTCTGCCCAGCAAAAGGCTTTCCGCCTTGAGGCAGCAATTGACCGAACGAATAGGTAAACTCCGGAATTCCATACGCGTATGGCGCATAATCATACAAATCAAACACGATTGTTACTCCACTGCTCGTCACATAAAAATTCTGATCTGCCGCCAGCTCTTTAAATTTGCCGAATCCTTCGCCAGCCTGAAGCGCATCGATTTTTTTCTTCAAATCAGCATTGAGGAACTTTTTGTAGTTCGGATTTGCCTTCAAAACGTCAGACAATTGCAGCAGTTTACCATCAGCGAGGGAGAACGTATATCCTTTACGTGCCGTCATGCCATGTGCGCCACCCGTATACGAGTAATCCTGCATAATCACACTCAGAATACCATTTTTGTTATAGGCAATCGCAAAATCATTTCCGAACTCATACGGTCTTTCTGTTGTAGCCTCTCCCTCAGCCATCATCTTTTTACCTGCTGCCAATATGCCCTCTGCATGCTTTTTAAGCACATTGTTAATGGCCTGTTGAGCCTCAGGATTCAGTTGGCTGCCGCTGATTTGCGGATACTTAATCTTGTAGGACACCTTCGCATTACTCGAAGCTGGAAGTGTTTGAGACGCAATGGTGATCGGATTTAGCTGGCTTTTACTCAGCGTTACTGTTTTCTGAGCAGCATTCCATTGAGCATCTATGCCTAGATAGTCTTTCAGCAGACTCATAGGAATGTATAGCTTCCCAGCGATCTGTTTGGCATCCATGCTACGTGTATTGATTCCATTGACGTTGACGTAGGCATCCGAGGAAGAAGCCATAATGTAAAGTTTATTGTACCCGCTACCTACGGTATATGTCGCTGTTTTCGCATCATAGCTTACTGGAATCCCCAGGCTGTCACGCAGTGCGGCCACCGGAATCATTGTACTCCCGTTCACTTGAACACCTTTAGCGGGCAACGTTTTACCATTCCATTGGATGGTGATTCCTGGTTGCTGTGTTGTCGCTTGTTTGGTCGATGCTGCCTGGATATAGGAAACGGGAACAGCTGCGACTCCTGCTAAAATCCCTGCTGCCAGCAGTGCTGAACCCCATTTTTTCGCATGCTTACTCATATTAAGTATTCCTCCTGTTATTGATCTGTATTGTCTATGTGTGATAATTACTTTTCTTATTATATCTATACCCTATTGTATGTAGTTTACAATCTGTACACTCTCCGATTTCAATATGTACACCTAATAACCCTTAGCTATGACAGACTCATTACAAAAAGGTTTCGATATACAAAAAGAGCCAGCAAGCCAGCCTCTACGCATGATGCAGGCCGCTTGTGGCTTCGTTTGATGATCTGTATTAGTTCATTTCGTACTGAGCCGACACCTGAACTTTCACTGTTACTTGTCCCGATTGGATCTCTGTCCCGCCACCTGCTACGTCCAAGAGCGATTTTGACATGGCATTTTCACGTTGTGTAAAGACTTGTGCTTCTCCGCCATCTACCGTCACACTCACAAGGGCACCTAACCCGCGTTTGGCTGCTTTAGCTACAGCACTGGCTTTAGATTGTGCGCTTCCCAATGCCTTAGTAATGGCTTCCTCTTCATAAGTCGAAGGGTCTTCCACGGAAAAACGTACATTATCCACGTTATTGGCTCCGGACTTGGTCGCCTCATCCAATAACTGACCGATTTTATCCAAATTGCGGTATTTGACGGAAAGTGTATGGTTGGCAGTGTACCCTTTGAGCTTTTGCCCTTCTTTTTCGTTATAGGTGTAGTCAGGCTGTACATAGAATTGGCTGGTCTGAATGTCATCTGCGCTGATGCTCCACTTTTCTTTCAGCAGTTGTGTAACCTTGTTCAATTTTGTAGCATTGGCTTTTTGAGCAGCCGCTGCCGTATTCCCTTCTGATTGTACACCGATAGAGAGATAAGCAATATTGGGCTTCGCCAATACTTCCCCGCTTCCAGTCACATTAATTACACCGTTTACCGTCGAAGCTGTTGACGCAGCATAGGCACGATCTGCCCCTGTCCATAATCCTCCTGCTACTCCCCCTGCCATTAATGCTCCTGCGAGAACTGCCGTGGCTACTGTTTTTGTCCAAAGTCTCATTGAATTCAACCTCTTTCTTGTAAATGTTTGTACCTTCCAGACGGAAATGACGGAAAAAGGTTGCAGCCAAGCATACATATTTCCGAAACAGAGCATGACCATGGAAATTTTAATTATTTATAACTTGAACTTAATACAGTCTCTATATTCAACAAATCCACACATAGAACAGTTAACGGAGGAGCGTTCGAAGACTTTTTTCTGGATACAAAAAAAGCCCCAAAGGGGGCTTTTCACTAAGAGCATACACCATATTACAAAGCAAATCTTTGTTTATTGATTTTCCAGCTCTACCTTACTAACCAGACTTACTAAAGCGTTTACAGCCTGTTCGGCGTCCGCACCTTCAGCACTAATATTGATTTCTGTACCTGTACTGATCGCAAGACTCATAATACCCATGATACTCTTGGCATTAACTTTTTTGTCTTCTTTTTCCACAAAAATCTCAGATGAATATTTATTCGCTTCCTGTACGAACAACGCAGCAGGTCTGGCGTGCAGTCCTGTTTTCAAGCGTACGACTACCGGATGTTTTGACATGTCAGCTTACCCCCTCATCAAATAAATCTGGACACTACTTACTCCATTTTATTTATCACATTATAACATTAACCCGGGACAGACACTAGAAAAAAAACTAAAAAAACCGGGGCTAAAAGCCCCATGGACACTCTTTTTACGGAATCAGGCCATTTTCGCCCCTAATTTTGTCAGCCATCTCATCAATTTTGCGCAGCCGATGATTTACACCCGATTTACTCACGACCCCTTTGAGCATTTCCCCTACTTCTTTCAAATTCAAATCGGGATGAGCGAGCCGAATTTCTGCCACTTCACGCAGTTTATCCGGCAAGGTCTCCAAACCAACTTCCCTCTCCAGCAACTTAATATTCTCAATTTGCCGGACAGCAGCTCCGATCGTCTTGTTCAAATTAGCCGTTTCACAATTGACAATCCGATTTACGGAATTGCGCATATCGCGCATAATGCGTACATCTTCAAATTTGAACAAGGCTTGATGCGCCCCAATGATGCTGAGCAGTTCGATGATCTTCTCGCCTTCCTTGATGTAGAGAATAAACCCTTTTTTTCGCTCAATACAGCGAGCATTTAGATGAAATTCATTCGCAAGATCAACGAGTGCCTGACAATGCTCCTCATACATCGAAGAAATTTCAAGGTGGTAAGACGATCCTTCAGGATTGTTGACAGAGCCACCTGCCATAAAGGCGCCCCGCAAATAAGCCCTCTTACAACAGTTTTTCCGAACGATATCCCGATTAATCCCGTCAGTGAATAAGAAACCTTCTGTGACGATATAAAGATCCTTTAGCAGTTGCTGCACACCATTGGGAATACGGACAATGTACACATTATTTTTTTTCAAGCGCATTTTTTTCCGTACAAGCAGTTCGATATGAAGTTGAAAATGCTTCTTGATCAAGGAGTAAATCCGCCTTGCAATCGCGGCATTTTCTGTGGACACGTCCAATATCACCCTTTTATTCGACAGTTGTACGGATCCGAGCATACGTATAAGTGCAGATAGTTCCGCTTTCTCACAGCAGGACTGGCTTTCAATCATCGTAAGCTCTTTTTTCGTTTGTGCCGCAAAGGACAAGGGACTCACCTCCTTCTTAATATCCAGTTTTGTACCAATTGGTAAATATGCTGGCTCAATTTGTCGGCATCATGCCGTAAATACGTGCGGAACAGAACTAATGTATCTGCCACCACTTTATATCCCCGGTCGGTCAGCTCGCCCATGTCTACTTGAACTGGCTTGGCTCCCTGCTCGGCATACATTTCCTGTACTTGGGGTGGAATTTCTCCGTTATTTACAATGACATAGTCGAAGAGATGATGCCCTACATGCTCAAAAATAGCTTGCAGGTGATCTCCTACCGTATAACCATCAGTTTCCCCAGGCTGGGTCATGACGTTACAGACAAATATTTTGATAGCGTCTGATTTTACTACAGCTTCAGCGAGTTTAGGTACAAGCAAATTTGGTAATATGCTGGTATATAGACTGCCGGGGCCAATCAAAATCGCATCGGCTTCATTAATGGCCTCTACAGCCTCAGGCAACGGCTCCACGTGAGTCGGTTCAAGAAAGACGCGTTTGATGCGTCCGCCCGCTTCCGGGATCTTGGACTCCCCGGTAATCACCGTGCCATCCTCCATCTCGGCGCTTAGCACAACGCCTTCCTCGGCTGCCGGTAGCACACGTCCCCGGACAGCAAATACACGGCTAAGCTCACGCACCGCCGTTACGAAATCTCCCGATATATCGGTCATCGCTGCTAAAATCAGATTACCCAGGCTATGGCCTGACAATCCTGATCCCGCACCGAAACGGTATTTCAGCATATCTGACATCACTGGTTCCACGTCAGCCAAGGCAGTCAGCACATTGCGAATATCCCCTGGAGGGGGCATCTGCAGCTCACTGCGCAAAATCCCGGAACTTCCGCCATCGTCAGCGACTGTAACAATAGCCGTAATATCTAGCGGCTTTTGCTTTAAGCCCCGCAGCATGACGGACAAGCCGGTTCCGCCGCCCATAACAACAATACGTGGGCGCTCCCGTTGTGATCCGGTCTCTTTCATGATTTCACCTCATTAATGCCGGTCCCGATCAGCATCCCGATGCGAAACAGAAACAGATTCTGTCTCGCTGGCACCCAGCATTTTTCCTAAATACTCCGATATTGCAACAGAACGATGCTTACCGCCAGTACAGCCAATGCCGATAATGACCTGGCTTTTGCCTTCTTTGCGATATTGCGGAATCAAAAAGTGTAACATATCCAGCAACTTGGTCAAGAATGCCTGAGTCTCGGGCCATTTCATGACATAATCATATACATCGCTATCCTGTCCCGTGTGGGGACGTAGTTGGTCCACATAATGGGGATTAGGCAGGAAGCGCACATCGAATATAAGATCGGCATCAATGGGAATACCATACTTGAAGCCAAAAGAAGTAATGTTCACGGAAAGCATACTACTCTCCAGATGAGAAAATCGTGAAATAATCCTCGCCTTTAAGGTTGCAGGCTTCATCACACTTGTATCAATAACCTGTGTAGCTGAGCTTTTTAGTTCTTCCAACATCTTGCGCTCCAAACGAATCCCATCCAAAGGCATGCCGTCTGGAGCCAGCGGATGACGTCTACGGCTTTCCTTATACCGCTGTACGAGAACGCCATCATTCGCATTTAAGAATAAAATTTCACAATGAATCGTAAAATGATCTTTAATATAATTCAAAGATTCCGACAAGGCAGTAAAAAATTCTCGTCCGCGTAAATCAATTACGAGTGCCACCTTGCCTATTTTACCGTTCGACTGCTCAATCAACTCGGCAAATTTGGGAATCAGTACAGGGGGCAAATTATCAACGCAGAAGAAGCCCAAGTCTTCCAGGCTCTGAACCGCAATGGTCTTCCCTGCGCCTGACATCCCCGTAATAATAATGAGCGTTGCCCACGGCGCAGCATTTTTTAGGTTGTCTGTCATATGGACTTCCCTCTCCTTTTGCTTCTTCGCTCTATGCCAGTACCCGTATTATCAATACCTGTGGATCAGGAGCGTAGCAGCAACCCTGCAGCCCCTACGATACCTGCGTCATTGCCTAACACCGCTGGTACGATATATACACCCTTTTGAAGCGGTTCAGGTGCCAGCTTGGCGTATACGCGACGCATCTCTTCAAATAAAAAGTCGCCTGCTTTAGAAACACCGCCGCCTATAATAAACAACTCTGGATTAAGCACAGCGGCAACCGCTGCCATGGATTTCCCCAAATAAAAGGCAGCCCGGTTCACGATACGCAGCGCAACCTCATCTCCAGCTTTAGCAGCATCAAATACTTCCTTGGCAGCAATTTGATCTTCCAGCGCCAGAGAGGTCCGGTCGCCACGTTCCACAGCGTCCTTGGCCATACGAATGATGCCTGTTGCGGAAGATACAGTTTCCAAGCAACCCATTTTGCCACACCCACACTGAATAGCCTCCAGATCAGGTACGACACTGATATGGCCAATTTCTCCGGCCATGCCTGAAGAACCTTGGTATATTTTACCGTTTATAATAATACCGCCACCTACTCCTGTTCCCAGGGTATAGCATACGCAGTTTTCTATGCTTTTGCCTGCACCAGCCCAAGCCTCACCCAGCGCAGCAACATTCGCATCGTTGTCTATTTTCACAGGCTTGCCAATCCGGTTCTCTAGGAGCGCACGGATCGGTACGTCACGAAAGCCAATATTAGGAGCGAGGACAATAATACCATCACGAACATTCGTAAAACCTGCAACGCCTGCACCGACACCCTTTAGTTGATCCCACTCATAAGGAGATTGCTCAACAATATGCCGCACATATTTTTCGATATTACCGATGACAACGTCTACACCTTTATCGGTTTCGGTTGGTCCCTCATATGTGTGCAAAAGCTGTCCGTTTTCATTACAAATGCCGACTTTAATCGCGGTACCGCCCAAATCGACACCTACATAGATACTTTCAGACATGTTCCAAGCCACCTTTATGTTTACTTAAAAACCTGGTATGAAATATATGCTTACAATTCCTACTTCATAATAGTAATCCTACGTTCCAACTATAATTGAAGCCCCCGTTACGGTCAAGGACACTTCCTTGTTGAAAAGTGTACGATTAGCGGAACTTTTACCTCATGCACCCATAAAAAGGAGAAAGCCTGTGCAAACGCAGCAGGCTTTCTCTTCCTGAACAAAGGATACGGCATAACAGAGGCTTCCTTCGCTCTCCCGTTAGCCTCTTTATCTACTATAGACACTCTTTTATTGATCCAGTGTTTCGCTCCAGTCGTGAACAGCACTGCCTTCGAGATACTTCTCGCAGTCCATAGCCGCCATACAGCCCGTTCCCGCAGCCGTAATAGCTTGCCGGTAACGGTTATCCTGTACATCCCCACAGGCAAAAACTCCGGGGATATTCGTTTCTGTTGTGCCTGGCTTCACTACAATATAGCCGTGTTCATCGGTATGGATTTGTCCGTTCAGGAAACCTGTGTTCGGTGTATGCCCGATGGCTACGAACACGCCATCTACCTCAATCAGCTCATCCTGATTGGTTTCATTATTGTGTACCTTCAAACCCTTTAAGCCAGCTTCTCCCGTCACAACTTCCAGAGGAGTCCGGTTTAATGCCCAATGTACTTTTTTGTTCTCACGCGCGCGATCTTGCATAATTTTGGACGCCCGCAACTCATCGCGACGATGGACCAAGGTTACACTGGAAGCAAAACGGGTCAAGAAGCTCGCTTCCTCCATGGCTGAATCGCCACCGCCAACCACGACAATCTTTTTCCCGCGGAAAAAGAAGCCATCGCAAGTTGCGCACGTGCTGACTCCGCGACCTACATTGTCTTGCTCGCCCGGAATGCCTAGATATTTGGCGGACGCACCTGTAGCAATAATGACCGACTCCGCCTCAATGATGCCTTTACCCTCTACCTTCACTTTAAAAGGACGTTTGCTGAAATCCACTTCCTCAACCCAACCGGAAGTAAATTCAGCGCCAAAACGTTCAGCCTGCTTGCGCATATTATCCATCAGTTCAGGCCCGAGGATACCTTGCTCAAAACCCGGGAAATTTTCAATTTTGGTCGTTGTAGTAAGCTGCCCACCGGGCTGCATCCCTTCAATGATCAGCGGATTCATGTTAGCGCGTGCCAAATAAATAGCGGCTGTGTAGCCTGCAGGACCTGTACCAATAATTATGGATTTATACATACGTTTGTTGCCTCCTTTAAGTGATGTTTGGAGCAGGTCTCAGACCTGCTTTTTAAACGTGGAGAGCGGTTGCTTCAGCTTCTGTTTGATACCACACACGCTGTCAATCTGGCGTGCATAGCGGCTTACGGTCGATACGGAAATACCATAACGATCGGCTACTTCCTGATAGGTGACTGAATGATGATGCATTTTAGCTGTCAAATATTCCAGCGCCGCTGCCCATCCCTCAGTGTGCTGAACCATCGGAACTTCCGGGGCAAGCCGATCCAAATACTCCAGCCAAAGCGATCTCAAATCGCGCTGCATGGCCGGATCTGATGGCTTGCTCATGACGGTCAGTACCTTATCCAGCACTGCCTGCCATTGTGGATCGACCGGGGAAGCAGATACACCACCTTCAATTGTATGCGGATCGTTCTCAACCTCCAACTGATCAGAATGTTCCGTTTCCGGGTACATTTTCTGCTCACCCTGCTCCGCCAGTTCTTGCAATACTTGCAAGGCACGGCGTTTCAGCTCATCCTCCTGGTCCGGGTCTTCTACGAAGGACTCCAGTGCCTGACGCACCTCATCATCACCGATCAAGCTTAACGCCTGAATGACCTGAAGCTGAGTCGCCCGATCCCCGTGGCGCAAGGCCCAGAAGAAGGATGACCGGATTAGCGGGTCCTTCTTCATACTGTCAGGCACCTGGTCAGCACCAAACTTCTCCCACATGCGGAATTGCTCCTCAAACGGGAGATGATAATGATAGCTGAGCACTTGCAGCGGTGTACCCTCCTGCTGGAGTTCCTCCAGTCGGGACAGGAAAAACCGCGGAACTTCCGAGGAAGCATCCTGTTTTTGCAAATGACTCCACAACCGACGAGCTTCCGCATATCTTCCGGTATTGCTAGCAGCTACCGCCGTGTAATGGTACAAAGAAGCATCCGCATTGTTCTCTCCATCGCCATGAAGCAACCTGCGGAAATGTCTGTAGGCCTCCTCATGGCGTCCGAGAATCCCCATAGTGGTCGCCAGCTTGAATACCTGCTCCTCCTGAAACGGTATAGTAACCGCCAAAGTCTGCACCAGACGATCCAATTCCGGGCCCCCGCCCTCGTGCTGATAAAAGATCGCCAAGTTGCACAATGCGTGTAAATTACCCGGCTCATCTTCCAGCACTTGAATAATGGTAGCCTTAGCATTTTGGAACAATCCCATGTAGTAATACGCCAGCGCCAGATTATTCCGCGCAGCGAACATATCCGGTTGTTCCTCTGAAATTTGCTTGAGCAACTGGGCTGCCTGAGCAAATTTCCCCTCCTCCAGCAGGACACGAGCCTGATCATGCTCTACTACTCCCTGCCGGGCCTTAATGCGGTTCAGCTTCGTTGGACGGTCCAGCTCATAATAGAGCAGTTCCATCATTTCCTCCGCCTCATCAAGAAACTGGCCTTCTTCGTCCTCCTCCAGGTACGTGACCAATGCTTTCTCCGCTTCTTCAAACTGCTCCATATTAGCGTAATTATTCGCCATATAGAAATAACACTCTGTCATCGACGAGTCTACGTCACTCAGAACAGAGGACAGGATCTCATTCGAACCTGCATAATCCCCCATCTCTGATAATATACCCGCCATATTGCAATGATTCACCGGATTATCCGGTTCATATTCAACGGCTTTGCGAAAATATTTCAATGCCTTGTCATAATGATTGCGATCAAGCGAGCGCACAGCTTTCTCAAAAAAGAAAGATGCGTCGAAACGCAAAGCAATAATTTTAGGGCTAGGTTCCGATACTCGCAGATGTTTCCCTTTCATAAATAACCAAGGCACCTCCTTTAAAAGTAACTGGCATGTTCATACCCTTCAGTATACCACAACTTCAAAACGACTTGACAGTCGATCCTGCCTCATTCCAAAAAACGGATACACTCTTGTATACCTATAGATATGTATAAAAGAATACGCTAAATAGCCGAGCGCTTTTTCCCTGTAGAAATAGGGAGCGTTCGGCTAACCACTGGATATGATACTTAGACCCAATAAACGTAATAATTAAAGCTTCAGCGGCACCAGCGAGCGCTCGCGATGCTGAAATACGGCAAGCTCGCGATAACCGACTTCATATAGAAGCGCGCGTGCCTTCTCCAAGTGCTCGGACAGCTTCACTGGATCATGAGCATCCGATCCTACGGTCAGCGGGATGCCTAGCGAAAAAGCTTCTTCCAGCATGCGGCGGCTCGGGAACATCTCGGCACAGGGCTTCGAAAGCCCGGATGCATTCAGTTCCATCGCCCGACCGCTACGGGCAACGGCTGAAATTGCGGCGCGCTCCAGTTCACGCAGCTCCTCCATTTCCTCCGGCCTCGGATGATAGCCGAAGCGCTTAATGACATCCAAATGACCCATGATGTCATACAAACCGGTAGCTGCCGCCTTGGAAACCGCATCATAATACGTGCGGTACACCTCAAGCACATTTTTGCCTTCCCAATGGTGTACCTGACGGAAGTCCGTGACATCCCATTCACCGAGAAAGTGGACGGAACCAATCACATAATCCCAGGGATACGCGGTGATGATGTCTTCGATTTCTCGTTCCCAGCCCTCGATGTAGTCGCCTTCCAAGCCAACACGAATATCAATTTGCCCTTTAAAACGTTCCTTCAGTTCCAAACATTCTTCCACGTACCGGGGCAGTTCCTCCATAGGCATTGCCATTTCCGGGTAATAGTCAGCCGGTTTTACATGCAGTAGTGGCATGTGATCGGACAAGCCGAGCTGATCCAGCCCTAGCCGAATTCCCTGCTGTACATACTCTTCCAGACTCCCTATGGCATGCCCGCAGCGGGCGTGATGCGTATGATAGTCAATTTTCATGCGGCCCTCCCCCTTTCAACACTACAACAAACCGTACTAATCACGACGAGGACGTTCATGGCGGCGATTCAGCTCAGCCAGCACGTCATCGAGCGGTAGCTTGCGCTCCTGCAACAGCACCAGCAGGTGATAAATCAAATCGCTGACCTCCAGGCGCAGTTCGTCATTATCTTTATTTTTGGCGGCAATGATTGTCTCGGATGCTTCTTCGCCAACCTTTTTCAAGATTTTATCTACACCTTTATCAAAAAGATAAGTCGTGTAGGCCCCTTCAGGACGTGTCTCTTCGCGCTCCTTAATAATCGCCTCCAGCTGGGCAAGTACCTCAAAGCGGTCTGCTGAAGCACTGGAAACATCATTTACCAACGTGTGGTCTCCTACATTACCTGCAATAGGTGCTACAGCCGTTCCTGGCGCGGAAATATTACGAAAAAAACAGCTCGTTGCTCCTGTATGACAGGCAGGACCGCTCGGAATGACACGTACCAACAGGGCATCACCGTCACAATCCAGCTGGATGGAGGTGATTTTTTGTGTGTTCCCCGAAGTAGCCCCCTTGTGCCACAGCTCCTGTCTGGAACGTGACCAGAACCAGGTCTCTCCCGACTCCAAAGATAGTTTCAGCGACTCGCGGTTCATGTAGGCCAGCGTAAGCACCTGAAGCGTAGCATCATCCTGCACAATCGCCGAGACAAGTCCTGCCTCATTCCAGCGTACATTATCCAGTATCTGCTCCAGAGATAGCTGTTGGTTCAATTCGTTGCTCATCGTATCTCCACTCCTCTGCGCTTCAAATCCCGTTTTAGCTCAGGGATTCCTATTTCTTTATAGTGAAAAATCGTTGCTGCTAATCCAGCATCCGCTTTGCCCGCCGTAAACACGTCATAGAAATGCTCCTGTTTGCCTGCTCCACCAGAAGCGATAACTGGAATCCCGACGGTATCCGATACCGCGGAAGTCAGTGGCAGGTCAAAGCCGTCCTTGGTTCCGTCCGCATTCATGCTGGTCAGCAGAATCTCACCGGCTCCCAACTGTTCAGCTTCCTTGGCCCAAGCCAAGGCTCGGATACCAGATGGCGTGCGGCCTCCGTGCGTATACACTTCCCACTCGCCCCACGCCTCGTTGTACTTGGCATCAATGGCAACAACGATACATTGTGAGCCAAAGCTGCGCGCACCCTCCGCAATCAGCTGAGGGTTACGGACAGCTGCCGTATTTACGCCAATTTTATCAGCTCCGGAACGCAAAATGCGTTTCATATCATCGACATGAGATATCCCGCCACCTACGGTGAAAGGAATGGCAATTTCCCCGGCTGTCTGACGAACTACTTCTTCCATGGTGGCACGCCCTTCAACTGAAGCAGAAATATCCAGAAATACGATTTCGTCCGCGCCTTCCCGATCATAAAGTGCCGCCAATTCCACCGGATCGCCTGCATCGCGTAAGTTCACAAAATTAACGCCCTTAACCACCCTGCCATCCTTTACATCCAAGCAGGGAATAATACGTTTAGCCAGCATGCCTACTCCCCCTATGCCTTTGCTACAGCTTGTACCGCGACCTGTAAATCAATGCTGCCCGTATACAATGCCTTACCCACAATAGCACCGCCTACACCCTCTTTCGCATAGGTGCTCAGCGTGATTAGATCGTCCATCTTGCTGACACCGCCGGAAGCGATCACGGTTCGTCGACTGCTTTTCGCAAGCGCTACAATCGCCTCCACATTCGGGCCTTGCATCATTCCGTCGCGGGAAATGTCTGTAAAAATGAACGTTTCCGCTCCCTTGGAGGCCAACTCAGCAGCCAATTCGTCCGCTCGAACCTCCGAGGTTTCAAGCCATCCGCGGGTGGCCACATAGCCATTCCGTGCATCCAGACCAATGGCGATCCGATCACCGTAGGTACCCAATACCGCTTCCGTAAAAGCACGGTCCTCAATCGCTGCCGTACCCAAGATCACACGGCTCACGCCCAGCGACAACAGTCGCTCTACATGTTCACGTGTACGCAAGCCGCCACCCACTTGTACAGGCACTTGCACCGCAGAAGCAATGCGCCCAATGAGCTCATCGTTCACCGGTTGACCTGCTTTAGCACCGTCCAAATCAACCAAATGAATGTAAGAGCCGCCCAAACGCTCCCATTCTTGGGCAACCTCCACCGGGTTTTCGTTGTATATCGTCTCCTGGTTATAATCTCCTTGTACCAGTCGTACACATTTGCCATCGCGAATATCAATCGCCGGGTATATCGTGAACAAAGTATGACCCCCTTGTGAGCTATTCAACATCTATATGCCTTTACATCCATCAACGACCAAAGTTGGCGTACCACCAATTGCAGCCCACGAATCGTTACGCTCGCTTTTCCACTTCCGCTAGTTCCAAAAACTGACGAAGCAGTCGCATCCCCATTTCCCCGCTTTTCTCTGGGTGGAACTGCATGCCATATACATGGCCTCTGCCCACGATAGCTGTTACGGGCCCGCCATAATCGGTCACCGCCAGCAGGTCACTTTCGACCTCCGGCTTCGCATGATAGGAATGTACAAAATACACATGTCCTTCCTCCAAGCCCTGTAACAACGGGTGGTCCGGCTGAATCATACACAGACGATTCCAGCCCATATGCGGCACTTTAACCCCCAGATCAGGAGCAAATCGAACGACCTCGCCTGGTAAAATATTAAGCCCTTCGTGACTGCCGTATTCTTCACCACGAGTGAACAACAGTTGCATTCCTAGACAAACACCGAGCAGTGGTTGTCCAGCGCTGGCAACCTCCTGAATTACCCGATCCAATCCGCTGGAACGCAAATGCTCCATAGCGTCCCCGAATGCTCCTACACCCGGCAAAATCACACCGCTGGAGGAACGAATCACTTGGGCATCTCCTGTTACTACAGCCTCATAGCCAAGACGCTCAACGGCCTTGCTCACACTATGCAGATTGCCTCTGCCGTAATCCACAATAGCAATGGACATGGACTACAGCACTCCCTTCGTTGAAGGCACTCCCGTCACCCGTGGATCAATGGATGTCGCTTCATCCAGTGCACGTCCCAGCGCTTTGAACACCGCTTCAATCATATGGTGGGTATTTTGCCCGTAGTGAACGATGACGTGTAGCGTCATGCGAGCCTCCAACGCAAATTTCCACAGAAATTCATGCACCAGCTCCGTCGAAAAGCTCCCTACCTGCTGTGACGGATACTCCGCACGATACTCAAAGTGAGGGCGGTTACTCAGATCAATGACAACCTGCGCGAGCGCCTCATCCATCGGTACAAAGACGCTGGCATAGCGCCTGATTCCTTTTTTATCACCCAACGCTTCCAGCAAGGTTTGCCCCAGACAAATACCAATATCCTCTACGGTATGATGATCGTCGATATCAACATCCCCTCTGGCCTGTACATTCAGGTCAAAGTGTCCGTGCTTGGTGAACAAATCCAGCATGTGATTCAGAAACGGAACATCCGTTTCAATCTCAGCTTGCCCTGTGCCGTCTACTGCAAAAGATAGCTGAATATCCGTTTCGTTCGTCTTTCGGCTGATGCTGCCTGTACGTTCTGTTACGTTATTTTCGTTCCCCATCGCCATCCACCGCCTTCTTTTCATTGTCCAATCGAACTTGTATCGCCCGTGCGTGTCCTTCCAGTCCTTCATGGCGGGCAAGCTGCATAATCGTCTCTCCATTGCGCAGCAGTGCTTCCTTGCTGTAATAGATCATACTCGACTTCTTGATAAAATCATCAATATCCACTGGCGAAGAAAACCGCGCCGTTCCATTCGTCGGGATAATGTGGTTAGGTCCGGCAAAATAATCGCCTACTGGCTCCGAGCTGTATGCTCCTAGGAAAATAGCTCCCGCGTTTTCAATCAGACCCACATGCTCCATCGGCTGCTCTGTCATAATTTCCAAATGTTCCGGCGCCAGTCGGTTTACAATATGGATGCCCTCTTCCAAAGTGTCGACGACAATGATAGCCCCATATGCCTCCACCGATGCAGCAGCAATATCTCTGCGCGGCAGCTCCGCCAATTGGCGCTGTACTTCAGCTGATACTTCTTCGGCCAAGCGTTGCGAAGGCGTAACCAGCATGGCTGAGGCCATTTCGTCATGTTCTGCCTGTGAAAGCAGGTCAGCTGCTACATAAGAGGCATTTGCTGTATCGTCAGCCAACACAACAATTTCACTTGGTCCCGCTATACTGTCGATATCCACCGCGCCATATACCTCGCGCTTCGCCAGCGCTACATAAATGTTGCCGGGACCGCAAATTTTATCGACTGGCTCAATGCTATGTGTTCCGTAAGCGAGAGAGGCGATCGCCTGCGCTCCGCCAACCCTATATATTTCCGTTACACCAGCCTCTGCCGCAGCTACCAGTGTATATGGATCTATCCCTGCTTTGCCGCCTGTCGCCGGGGGTGTCACCATGACAATCTCCGGTACACCAGCCACCTGAGCGGGAATGACATTCATCAGCACTGAGGATGGATAGGCTGCTTTACCGCCCGGAACATACACGCCTACACGTTTCAACGGTCGGATAATTTGACCGAGCAAGCTACCATCTGACTGTAAGTCCATCCACGAATTACGTTTTTGCTTCACGTGAAAAGCACGGATATTATCCGCCGCCTCTCGAATCGCCTGTAAAAAAGAAGGCTCTACCTTATCATATGCCGCCTTCAATTCTTCCTCCGTCACACGAAGTTGCTCTGCTGTCAGCGATACACCATCAAACGATCGCGTATACCGCAGGACAGCCTCATCCCCCTCTTGGCGTACCGACTGAATAATGGTACGCACAGCCTCATTTTGCTCAGGTGTGCCGTAATCCACCTCCCGTTGGAGACTGAAATCACGGGCTGATACGATCTTCATTTGTCCATTCCCCCTTACTTGCAGCTTGCAGAATGCCCCTTTAACCCTTGGCTTATTCCTCTAGTCCATTTACTCCCGGGGTGCCACCGCATTTGGAATCACCTGATGCAATCGATCACACAATGCCTGAATCGAGCTGTTTTTCATCCGGTAGCTGACCCGATTGGCAATCAGACGACTGGTAATATCCAGTATGCTGATCTGCTCGACCAATCCATTCTCCCGCAAGGTCTGCCCCGTTTCTACCATATCAACAATGCGGTCTGCCAGACCAATTAACGGCGCCAGCTCAATGGAGCCATTCAGCTTAATAACCTCCACCTGCTGGCCTTGCTCCCGAAAATACTGGGAAGCCACATTCGGATATTTTGTAGCGACCCGCTGACGAATACCTGGCTGCCAATCTGGTAAAGCAATCACCGACATCCGACAACGGGCAATCCCCAGATCCAGCAGTTCATACACATCCTTGTTTTCTTCCAGCAAAACATCCTTGCCCACAATGCCAATGTCCGCCGCCCCGTACTCCACATACGTAGGAACATCAACGGGCTTCGCCATTATAAATTCCATGCCCAGCTCGGGCAGTGGGATGACCAGCTTGCGCGTCTCGTCCACATCCAGCGGAATGGGAACCCCCGCTCGGCGAAATAGCTCAGAAGCCTGCTTATAAATCCGTCCCTTTGGCATGGCTACCTTCAATGTTTCCGTCACGGCAATTCCCTCCTTTGTACTGGCTGTCTTCCTTCAGCTGTATAGCTGTATACCTCTGCATACAGGCCCTGCTGCTCACGACGTCGATCTTCCGGTCCGTCCGTGAGCCCTGTCACCACAGTAAGACCTGTTGCGCGTAGCTGTGCCGCTACGGATAACGCCTCTTGGCGTCCCTGCTCGTCATAACGTATAAGTACAGGACGCTTCGTCTCCATTTGGATACCATCCACACCATCGACGATCCGGTTCGTTTTCAATGCAAATCCTGTTGCAGGTACGGATCGACCAAACTGCTGAAGCAGATTGTCATAGCGGCCTCCGTTGCATACCGGGAACCCAATCTCCGCCGCATAGCCCTCAAAAGTCATTCCTGTATAATATGAAAAATCCCCGATCATGGTAAGGTCGATTAACACATGCTCAGATACGCCGTAAGCCTCCAGCACTTCCCACACCTCGCACAAATGTGCAATGGATTGAATCGTCTGCTGCTCCACACTAAGACGGGTAGCCTGGTCACAAATTTCTTTTCCACCGCGCAACCGAAGAATAGCTTCCAACTTATCCCCATGTTCGGGAGCCAAGCCCAAAGCTTCAATCGCTGTTCGGTAGCCCACTACATCACGACTGAGCAACAGTTCCTTTAGCGCTTGTTGTTCAGCCTGGCGGCCTGGAATGATTTCCTCAAACAAACCGTTTAGGAATCCCACATGCCCCATCGCAATTTTAAAAGAGGCCACCCCTGCTGCCTGTAATGATGCAATTGCCAATGCTACAACTTCTGCATCAGCCTCAGGTGAATCATCACCCACCAGTTCCAAACCCGTCTGAAAAAACTCTGCTTCTCTTCCTGCCTCTTCCTCAATCGCCCGAAATACATTTGCGTGATAGGAAAGTCGGAGTGGTACTTCCTCTTCCTTTAGCAACGAAGATACCACCCGTGCAATTGGAGCGGTCATATCCGATCGCAGCACCAACGTGGTCCCCCGGTTATTGAGTAATTTAAACAGCTTCCGATCGGAGGTAGAACTAGCCACTCCCACCGTATCGTAGTATTCCATTGTAGGCGTCATAATCTGGCGGTAGCCCCAACGCTCCATGCATTCGAGTACATTCAGTTCAATGGCCCGCAGCTTCGACACTGCACGCGGAAGATAATCTCGAACCCCTACAGGGATCTCGAATCCTTTTGGCTTAGACATCTCTATCACCTCATGATTTCACAATATCTTTATCATGGTAAAGTGCTAACAAACTAAAGTATATTCGATATATTATCATGCTCTACTTGTGAACGTCAACCGAACGGCGCAGCCCTTTTTTACGGATTCGCCAAGTGGCTGCCCCTCCCTATATTTTATCCAATGCAAAATACATGAATCCTATATGAAAAACATCTATCAACGTATTCTCCGGAGCAAGACCGCGCCTACGTTAATTTTTTTGTGCATATAGAGTTGTTCAGCTCCACTGAAAATTTTTATAAATTCTATACTCTAAAAAAAAGACTGCCAGCTTTAAGCTAACAGTCCAAATCAAAATATTTAGCTATTCACCTGTTCATCTTTACTCCCGAAAGGAAACTTCGGAACCGTGCCCAAACCGATCCATGCAAATGGAACATATCGAAAACACAACGTCACAATCAGCCATGAGCCAAACAGCGCCAACAACCATCCACCGGCAACGGAGAAGATATATTCTATCGGTGTTCCATGCAAATCTAACTTGCGATACACCCGCAGTAACGCCGGGTGAAGTAAATAAATACCGAAAGAACATGCCCCCAACCAACTGATTAACATTCGCAGCCTATCATTAGTATGACGATATAATAAAACCGAGCACTGAAACAACACTAATGCAGATACGAGGGCATGTGCATTACGGAGTAGTTCATAGATCAGTGAGTCTGCATAGATGCCTTTGCGATATGCTACAAACCATATTTGTACATAAGCTATACCCACGAGTAGCCAAGCCGCCCACAACCCCCACCAACTGATCAACTGACCACGTCTAATTACTGTACCTGACACTGGAAAAAGCCACTTTTTAAACCCTTCATATCCAATCGCTACAGCTGCGCCCAAGGCAAAATAACTGATATACGTAATCGCAAGACTTCCTCTTTCCTCTTGCCAAACGTATTTGTTCAGCAATACAAATCCCCATTGAATGACTAACCCTACTGCCAAAATGATACAGGCTGCTCTCCGTGGACTCGATATCCAATGACATAAGCGCTGCACTCCCCACAACAACAGCGGGAAGACCAAATAAAATTGGATGATGATGATGACATAATACAAATGCGTATACGCCTTACCCGTTAACAGCACGAGTGGAAGATCACTGAGCGGCATTAACCCGCGTGTTACCAAGGTCAAATAATACACAAGAGAAAACAAAACGTACGGTAACACAATAAACATCAGTCTTTTTCGGAAAAACGCTAGCATATTCTTACCACGAAGCGGCCTATCGACATAATTGTAAAATAAAACAAACCCGCTCACAAAAATAAATACTGGCACCGCAAAGCTACTAAACATATTTAAAAATAGAAAAGGATAAAACAATAGAGAATGACGCGCATCAATTAAAGCCATTGAAGTCGCATGAATGGTAACAACGGCTGCAATTAATATTCCCCGGTAAATATCAAGCTCTGGTATACGTTCTTTTTTGACCAAATCAACACGCTCCCATATCGCCTTGCAAATATGTCTTTTAACAATTTTTAAACATAATTAACATGCATTACCCCACTTATTATACAGAAAAACAACACAAGAAAGACCCCTTAATACATAAGGGGCCTTCCTTATAGTGCTATTTACTACTCATCCATACCAGAACGTCTTAAATCACGCAACGGATTGCCACCCACAAATGCACCTGCGGGTACGTCTTTATGCACGACCGCTCCAGCCGCTACGATAGCTCCGTCACCGATGGTGACACCCGGCAAAATGGTTGTGTTGGCGCCGATCAGCACATGATCACCAATCACCACTTTACCGATACGATACTCCTCAATGAGGTATTCATGAGCCAGTATCGTCGTGTTATATCCAATGACCGAATTGTTCCCTATCGTAATATGCTCTGGAAAAAAAACATCCACCATCACCATCAGGCCGAAGGCCGCATGTTGCCCCACCTTCATTCCCAGCATTCTGCGGTAAATGACGTTTTTCAGAGAAAGCACAGGACAATACCGGGCAATCTGTATAAAAATAAAGTTCTTAATGCCTTTCCAGCGGCTCACCGTCCGATAAATCTGCCACAACGCATTGGGACCCTCTACAGGATAGCGGTTCACCTTTCTCACGATACATTGACACCTTGAAGCTCCAGCTTCAGCAAATCCCGCATATCATGCAACATGTAGTCAGGCCCATATCCGCGCAGAGTTTCCTCGCCCTTGAGCGACCAAGCTACACCAGCCGATTTCACACCTGCAGCCTGAGCTGACAAAATATCAAAAGAACTGTCTCCGACCATCAATGTGTGCTCTGCTTCAGCATTCAAGCCTGCTAAGGCCTTAAGGACTGGCTCAGCGTGTGGCTTAGGATGCTCCACATCGTCTACTGTCACAATATAGTCCATATAGGAAGTCAGATTGAACAGATTAAGTACACGTATCGTGGATGGTCGTATTTTGGTTGTCACAACCCCCAGCTTAATTCCTCTCGTACGCAACTCCTGAATAACCTCAATGACATATGGAAATGGCTTCACCATTTGATCATGATGAATCTGATTATAAGCACGGTAGTCCTTAACCAACCCAGATACATCCGTTAGTCCCGAAAAAGTGCGGAGTTGATCGTCCAGTGTTCCACCCATATGAGGAATAATATGCTCCCGCGTCAGCGGATCAGCATCCGGATGATTCAAAATGTGTAGAAATGTGCTGATAATCAACTCATTCGTATCCATGATGGTGCCGTCTAAATCAAACAAAATCGTATTTATCATAGATGCTCCTTCTTGTCCTCGTCCGTGTCTTCCTTAGGTAGCTTATCCGCCGTAGCTGTTGGAGGAACCGCACCTTGTCCTGGACGGGATACCTGTTCTGGCGTCACGTCAGGTACCTGATCAATCCCCGCTTTGCTAGAGATAATCGAATCGCTATACCGAGCAACAGATGTGCCCTTCCGGCGACGAACCAAAATGAAAATCACGGCAGCCACCACAATGAAAATAGGCAGCAATTGTGATATCCGTACGTTACCGTAACTTGGGTCCAGATGCCCTGGTTCAAACCCTAACCATACCATAGGAGACCACAGGGCATTTACAAAGGAAGCGAGCCAATCCGGTCCCTGAAAAGCCAAACTGTCCGTCCGTACACGCTCGATGAAAAAACGACCAATCGAGTACCAAATGAAGTAAAACGCAAACATTTCGCCTGCACGTACAAATTTCATACGACGAATGACGAGCAGCAAAATCACACCTACAATACTCCACAGTGATTCATATAAAAATGTAGGATGATGAAACACCCCGTTAACGTTCATCTGATTCACAATGAAATCCGGCAAATGCAGTTGATTTCGCAAAAAAGTCTCTTCCGTCGGTCCACCGTAGGCTTCCTGATTGACAAAATTACCCCAGCGTCCAATCGCTTGACCGATTAGTAGACCTGGTGCACAAATATCAGCGATACGCCAGAAGTTATACCCTTTATACCGGAAATAAATGACCGCACATATAATGGCCCCGATCAAGGCACCGTATATCGCAATACCGCCATTCCAAATTTTAAAAACATCCCATAGATTATCTCGGTAGTCTTCCCATTTGAAGGCTACATAATAAATACGCGCTCCAATAATAGCTGATGGAACACCCAGAAGCAGCATATCCATAAAAAAGTCCTGCGGAATACCGAATCTTTTTCCTTCACGGATGGCAAGATATAGACCCACAAGCGCCGCCAGCCCCAAAATAAGTCCATACCAGTGGACCTTGATTGCCCCGATTGAAAAAGCGATCGGATTCAGCAGTAATGTTGCCGTTGACATATGTTTCTCTCACTCCTCGTTCTTCCTTGCAAACGAACAAATCAACCTTAATCCATCTCTTCCATATCTTCAGAAATCGTAGCAGTCAGCTTGTTTGTAAATTGCAGGGCAGCATTAACGCCCATTTGTTTCAAACGATAGTTCATCGCCGCCACCTCGATAATAACAGCCAAGTTTCGGCCCGGACGAACTGGGATCGTAACCAGTGGAACATCTGTATCAATAATGCGTGTCGTTTCCTCATCAAGACCAAGACGGTCATACTGCTTGTCCTGCTGCCATGCCTCCAGACGGACAACCAATGTAATCCGTTTGTTGTTACGAACTGCACCAGCACCAAACAGCGTCATCACATTAATAATGCCCACGCCACGAATTTCCAACAGGTGACGGATCAGCTCAGGTGCTGTACCATGCAGTTGAAAATCGGACGTTTGCCGAATTTCTACCGCATCATCTGCTACCAAGCGATGTCCACGCTTAACCAGCTCCAGCGCCGTTTCACTTTTACCAATTCCACTACTTCCTGTGATAAGCATTCCCACGCCATACACGTCACATAGTACACCATGAATAGTCGCCGTAGGAGCCAGCTTTCTTTCGAGAAAGCCTGTGATGCGGCTTGATAAAATCGTCGTCGCCATATTAGTGCGCAGTACAGGAATATCCCGCTCTGCACTCGCCTCCACTAACTCAGCTGGTACCTCCAGACCACGTGTGATGATAATACATGGAGTCAGCTCTGTACACAGACGCTCCATCCGATCCCGTCGCTCCTCAGGAGGAAGCATCCCCAGAAAAGCCAACTCAGACCTTCCCAGAAGCTGTACCCGCTCCTGTGTATGATATTCAAAATACCCGGCCATCTCCAGACCTGGGCGATTCAAATCATCCACTGTGATCAGTCTTCGCAGACCTTTTTCACCAGAAATAACTTCCATTTGAAACTGCTGTACAAGCTCGGATACCTTTACCTGTTTAGCCATTGTATTCTCCCCTTCATCTGCAACACCGGATTCTATACGTTATTTGATTTATGTAGCTTTACCCTATTAACCATACAGCCCAACGCCAGTCTATGCTGCACTGCATCAATCCACACTCCACTTGATTTAACACTATGGTTCCAGGCTAACTCTATTCCGACAGCTGGATTGATCCCATCTAGGACCCTTGCCAACGAACCTTGCCTGCATCTAGACCTGTACCATTGTACCCATCGTATCGGAATTTTCCAATGAATGCAATGCCGAAGCTAGTAGCCGTATGCGATATACAAAAAGAGTCGCAGTTCTCCGCTTGGGGAAAACTGCGACTCTCTTCCAGAGGCAAATTTTATTCGCCAACCAGAATACTCAATTCCGATTCCTTATCAAAAATATGAACCTTGTTCATATCAACAGCCAACTTCGCTTTAACACCATCACGAGTATTGGAACGTCCGTCTACACGGGCAATAATCGTATCATTTCCGGCACCGCTCAAGTACAACAGCATTTCATGACCGAGATTTTCCGTTACATCCACAGTGGATGTAAAGATCGTATTCGGGGAAGCCTCCAAGAATACAGGCTCTTCATGAATGTCCTCAGGACGGATACCCAAGATCACTTCTTTGCCGATATAGCCCTTCGCTTTTAAAATCTGTCCTTTACCTTCTGGTACGAACAGATCCAGACCTGGCGCAGTAAAATGCAATGCACCTTCTTTTTCAACCAGCTTACCTGTGATAAAGTTCATCGTAGGAGAGCCGATAAAACCAGCAACGAACAGATTCACTGGACGGTTGTACAGTTCATCTGGGGATGCAGCTTGTTGGATAATACCATCCTTCATAACTACAATCCGATCACCCATCGTCATGGCTTCAATCTGGTCATGTGTTACATAGATACAAGTGGTTTCAAGGCGTTTAACCAGTTTAGTGATTTCAGCACGCATTTGACCACGAAGTTTAGCATCCAAGTTGGAGAGCGGCTCATCCATCAGGAAGACTTGAGGATCGCGGACGATCGCACGGCCCAGAGCGACACGTTGGCGTTGACCACCGGACAGCGCCTTAGGTTTACGTTCCAGCAAGTGCTCGATATCGAGGATTTTGGCAGCTTCGCGTACTTTCTTGTCGATTTCTTCTTTCTTAACTTTGCGCAGTTTCAGACCGAACGCCATGTTCTGGTACACGCTCATGTGCGGATACAGGGCGTAGGATTGGAATACCATCGCGATATCGCGGTCCTTTGGAGCCACGTCGTTCACAACACGATCCCCAATGTACAATTTACCATCTGAAATTTCCTCCAGACCAGCAATCATACGAAGTGTAGTAGACTTCCCGCAACCGGAGGGACCAACCAATACGAGGAATTCTTTATCTCGAATGTCCAAATTGACATCAACAACCGTAGCTTTATCTGCACCCGGATATTTTTTGAAAATATGCTCTAAACGTACACCAGCCATAGCTTTTGCCTCCCTAAGATCAAGTTATGAAATCGAATACATTTCTTACTTGTATCTTACCCTAGTCCTTGTAGCGTGGCTATTCGCAAACTGCACAAAGATGCTATTTCCTTTTTGTCACTTTGTACAATAGCAGATAGAGCTTGACCAAAACCGCATCATTAAACGTCCGCACGTCCAATCCGGTCTCCTGTTTGATCTTGTCCAAACGGTAAATTAACGTATTTCGATGCACATAGAGACGCTTAGCTGTCTCACTCACATTACAATCCAATTGAAAAAAGATATCTAATGTAGCCATCGTTTCTGAGTCTTCCAGTATGACAGATGATTTCATTACCTGTTCTAAAAATAGTACGCGTTGTTCCTTGGGAATGCGGTTTAACAGCCTTTCTAAATGAAGCTCCCATGAAAAGTGGATGTGCTCTGTTACATGAAAAATCTTGCCCAGATGTATCGTCTCCCATAACAAATTCAGCTCTTGGGGAAGACTTTGCAAAGGGATCGAAGGCTTAGAAACCGCCAAATGGAATACACCCACCCACTCATTCGCAATAAGCTCATATAGGCCCAAGCTAAAAGCTGTAAGAACCTCCTCCAGCGATTCCGTAAAATCTGCATCCCTGGACTCAGTGTCTTTATCCCGTTCATCGTCCGCACCTAATAAAAGCTCCTTTTTAGCCATAATCAGCCAAGACTGTTCGTCCAATGGAGTAAGCAGCACTTCCCCTCCAAAATAGCTCGCGAACAATCGATGGAGCTGCGTATAGGTAATAGCCCCCTCCTGTGTTCCCTCGCCATTCAGTAAAATCGGAACCATACACGCTGATAGCGAATCACGAAGCTGCAATTCATCAGGAACCTCTTCTTCTCTGTTTAGATTGGCAGCCTGCTGTATGAGCCATTGTCCAAAACGATTCATCCGCTCTTCCTCGCTATAAACTGGGTTATCCGACAATTGTGGACCGTTCTGCCAGACCTGCTCCATGTTCCCCAATAGCGCTTCTACCAGTTTCCGTTCTCGATCCGTCAAATACCTGGCCTCTACCACAAAGGCAGCCAGTTCACCTGCCGACGCACGAAACGGAAAATATAGCTTGTTGTCATGGACAAACGATCTATCCGGTATAACTGAATCGGCTGTCTCTCCCTCTGCCATCATTTCCGGGCACCAAGGCACTATGGTAAAAGGCGCTTGAATAATATTCTGAAGCTGTTGTTGAATCCATTCTGTATCCAGAGTCACGCGATCACCACTTCACTTTTTTAGAATATAGAATAAGCACTAAGCGAACATAATGAACTCATTATAACCTGTCGATACCGTAAAATAAAAAAACTATATAAAAACATAACTTAAAACAATACAAAAAAAGCCATCAACTATAGGTTGATGACTTCTGATGAGCCATGAAGGACTCGAACCTTCGACACCCTGATTAAAAGTCAGGTGCTCTACCAACTGAGCTAATGGCTCGTAAAACTGGTGGAGGATGATGGATTCGAACCACCGAACCCGTAAGGGAGCAGATTTACAGTCTGATGCGTTTGGCCA
>NZ_JAAMNR010000084.1:0-231 GCF_011066115.1 Paenibacillus sp. EKM212P | reverse complement strand
CAAGGACTATGCGGTTTGGCAGCATGCCGATATGCAAAGTGAACGTCTTCGTGAGCAGGAAAGCTACTGGCTGAACATGATGGCTGGTGACATTCCGGCGCTGGATATGCCAACGGATTTTGCAAGACCAGCCGTACAGCGTCTGGAAGGAGCGCGATTGGAATTTGCGATCAGCTTGGAGGATAGCGAGCAGTTGAAACAACTGGCCGCGCAAACCGGCTCCACCTTGTA
>NZ_JAAMNR010000083.1:0-233 GCF_011066115.1 Paenibacillus sp. EKM212P | reverse complement strand
GAAACATTCAAATATGAAGCATTAGCTTCAAAACTCAGGTTTAGGCCTGTTACTCACTCGTTGCTCAGTTTTGAGAGTTCAAACTCTCAACATACTGCATGAATATTATCCACTCGGTTGAGATGGACCGATATTCACACAGGCTACAGTTTCAACGAAACTGTATTGCACCTTGAAAACTGGATACCGAAACGAAATTGCGTTTTAGAATATTCCTTTAAGCTGATCTTGTG
>NZ_JAAMNR010000082.1:0-246 GCF_011066115.1 Paenibacillus sp. EKM212P | reverse complement strand
CTACGTCGGGACCATTCTGCCAAGAAGGACATGCCGCGTAATATATCATATTCAAAAAACCTCGGAAAGCAAGGCTTAAGCCATTCCATATCGATGACGCTTCTATTTTGTTTAGAACATACAAGACGATGCTCAATTAAATACCGTGCGCCTTCATCTAAGAAAACGGCTTCCTGTTCAGTAAATTCACGGTCTGTATGCCATAAGATAGCTTCAAGCGGAGGAAGTGTTGAAACAATAGAGCTC
>NZ_JAAMNR010000081.1:0-247 GCF_011066115.1 Paenibacillus sp. EKM212P | reverse complement strand
TAAAGGGCGGCCGATGGGGCTTGAACCCACGAATGCCGGAGTCACAGTCCGGTGCGTTAACCACTTCGCCACGACCGCCGCAAGTTATGAATAATTGGCAGGGGCAGCAGGAATTGAACCCACACCAACGGTTTTGGAGACCGTTGTTCTACCTTTAAACTATGCCCCTATAAAACTGGTGGAGGATGATGGATTCGAACCACCGAACCCGTAAGGGAGCAGATTTACAGTCTGATGCGTTTGGCCA
>NZ_JAAMNR010000080.1:0-256 GCF_011066115.1 Paenibacillus sp. EKM212P | reverse complement strand
GGGGGTGGAAGTGCAGTAATGCATGGAGCTGACCAATACTAATCGGTCGAGGGCTTATCCTAAAATAAAACGCAAATAAGTTTCGGATCCAGTTTTCAGGGTGTAACCTTGAAGGTATGTAGAAATACATACAAGCGCATGGCTATTCATTCACACGATAAGTGATGAAGCGAATAACTATACGGAAGAATTTGCACAGCAAATTCATGTTTGGTGGCGATAGCGGAGGGGTTCCACACGTACCCATCCCGAACAC
>NZ_JAAMNR010000079.1:0-258 GCF_011066115.1 Paenibacillus sp. EKM212P | reverse complement strand
GTTATTCCGATCGGGAAACCGATTCAGAATATTCGTCTGTACATCGTGAAGGAAGGCACGGAGCAATTGCAGCCGATTGGGGTTGCGGGCGAACTGTGCATCGGTGGTGTCGGCGTAGCCCGAGGCTATCTGAACCGTCCAGAGCTGACGGCCGAGAAATTCGTAGCCGACCCGTTTGCCAGCGGGGAAGCAGGCTATGAACGGATGTACCGCACAGGCGATTTGGCGAGATGGATGCCGGACGGCAACATTGAATAT
>NZ_JAAMNR010000078.1:0-259 GCF_011066115.1 Paenibacillus sp. EKM212P | reverse complement strand
GGCGCGCCCTGAGAGATTCGAACTCCCGGCCTTTTGATTCGTAGTCAAACGCTCTATCCAGCTGAGCTAAGGGCGCATATTAAATTCCATAATGAGTAGTCAAGGCGCCACCCAGATTTGAACTGGGGAATGAAGCTTTTGCAGAGCTTTGCCTTACCACTTGGCTATGGCGCCGTATGGATAATGGAGCGGACGACGGGAATCGAACCCGCGACCCTCGCCTTGGCAAGGCGATGCTCTACCGCTGAGCCACGTCCGC
>NZ_JAAMNR010000077.1:0-260 GCF_011066115.1 Paenibacillus sp. EKM212P | reverse complement strand
GTGTTCGGGATGGGTACGTGTGGAACCCCTCCGCTATCGCCACCAAACATGAATTTGCTGTGCAAATTCTTCCGTATGGTTATTCGGTTCAACACTTATCGTGTGAATGAATAGCCATGCGCTTGTCGTATGTCACTTGTACATACCTTCAAGGTTACACCCTGAAAACTGGATCCGAAACTTATTTGCGTTTTATTCTTAGGATAAGCCCTCGACCGATTAGTATTGGTCAGCTCCATGCATTACTGCACTTCCACCCC
>NZ_JAAMNR010000076.1:0-263 GCF_011066115.1 Paenibacillus sp. EKM212P | reverse complement strand
CCCTGATAGCTCAGTTGGTAGAGCACTCGACTGTTAATCGAGTTGTCACAGGTTCGAGTCCTGTTCGGGGAGCCATGTTTTGAATATTTCTGAATTTTATATATAAGGTGGCGGCGTAGCTCAGCTGGCTAGAGCGTACGGTTCATACCCGTGAGGTCGGGGGTTCGATCCCCTCTGCCGCTACTCGGAGAGATACCCAAGTGGCTATAAGGGGACCCTCTGCTAAGGGGTTAGACTGCGAAAGTGGTGCGAGGGTTCGAATC
>NZ_JAAMNR010000008.1:0-214551 GCF_011066115.1 Paenibacillus sp. EKM212P | reverse complement strand
AACACGACCGTTAAGCCCTCCAGCGCCGATGGTACTTGGACCGCAGGGTCCTGGGAGAGTAGGACGTCGCCAAGCAACAAGTAAAAGAGACCAAGATCTTCTGAAGATCTTGGTCTCTTTTTTGCGTTATAAGGCACTGGGATTTTATTTAAAGTGAGTTTGTTATAAGTTCAACTGGATAAGTGGATATTAACTAATAAATAAGAAGACGGTTTTAAAATAATTTAGTACCAGGTATTAGTATCTGGTGTTATAATATGAATAAGGATTACAAAGGAGAGTGATCAGATTGTTGAATTCAAAAGCTAAGCTTACCGCCTTTGGCACTTATGTACCTGAACGGATTTTGACGAACGCTGACTTGGAGAAGCTTGTGGATACGAGTAACGAGTGGATTGTACAGAGAACGGGTATGCATGAAAGACGCATTGCGGCTGAAGATCAATATGTATCTGATTTATGTATACAAGCTATTACTCGTATGATTAACCTGTATGACGTAAATATAAACGATGTTGAGATGATTATTGTAGCGACGAGTACACCTGATTACTACTTTCCAAGCACGGCTTCACGTATTCAGGCTCATTTTGATATTCCAAACACAGGGTCAATAGATATTAGTGCAGCATGTGCAGGTTTTTCCTATGGACTTCATTTGGCAAATGGCCTTATTACGAGTGGTCTGCATCGTAAGGTGCTGGTAGTGGGAGCCGAAACGTTGTCCAAAATTACAGATTATACGGATCGGACGACGTGTATACTTTTTGGAGATGGTGCAGGGGTTGCACTTGTAGAATATGACGAGGATGAAGGATCATTTTTAACTTCAGATATAGGTACCTATGGGCAAGGGGGAGCACATCTTTACCGTGTGGGATTATCTGATCATTTGGATGGAGAGAAGCTGCAAGACCATGGATTTATTGCTCAAAATGGACGTGAGGTTTATAAATGGGCTGTTCGCTCTGTTCCAACGGGAATAGAACGATTATTGGATAAGGCAAATATGAAGAAGGAGGATCTTGACTGGTTTGTACCTCATAGCGCTAATTTGAGAATGATCGAGTCCATATGTGAAAGAAGTACAGTACCTTTGGAAAAAACGCTGACAAGCGTAGAATTGTATGGTAACACATCGGCGGCATCCATCCCGTTGGCTTTGCAGTGTGGTTTGGATGATGGACGTTTACGGTATGGACAACATGTGTTGTTATATGGATTTGGGGGAGGCCTCACCTATGCGGGTCTGCTATTAAAATGGAGTGTGCCTGATTTGTAAGTTATCCTAACCCATGTAGAAGCAATAGCACTAGTATGTACGATCATGTTAATAAGAGCCGTTGGCATTAGAATTTATCGTAAGTTGGCAGGATGGTATAATTAACACTATGAGAGAAAGGAGCGTAACATGAAGGTACTGGTATTGGCAGAAAAACCGTCCGTGGCCAGAGAGATTGCACGTGTGATGGGTAGCCGCGGGAAGCATAAAAGTTATATAGAAGGACCCCAGTACGTGGTGACGTGGGCACTGGGACATTTGGTCGGCTTAGCAGAGCCGGAGGATTACGATTCTAAGTATGCGACCTGGAATTTGGAGGACCTGCCTATTCTTCCGAAGAGTTCAAAGTTAAAGGTGCTGCGCGAAAGTAATCACCAGTTCAAAGCTGTGCAGCAGCTCATGAAGCGGCAGGACATTGGAGAGCTTATCGTGGCAACAGATGCTGCTCGTGAAGGTGAATTGTTGGCACGCTGGATCATCCAAATGGCAAACTGGAAAAAGCCCTTCCGGCGCTTATGGATCTCCTCGCAGACGGACAAGGCGATTAAGGCAGGTTTCGCAAAGCTATTGCCTGGTCAGCAGTTTGATCGTTTATATGAATCGGCTCGCTGCAGAGCTGAAGCAGACTGGATGATTGGTCTCAATGTAACTCGCGCGTTGACTTGTCGTTATAACGCCCAACTTTCAGCTGGAAGAGTGCAGACACCAACGCTGGGGATGATTATGGAGCGTGAGAAGGAAATTACCGAGTTCCGTTCTCAGGAATATGATACTCTGACGGTGGATTTTGGCGATTTTCAGGCAACTTGGCGGGCAGAAAGCGGGGATTCACGCATGTTTGACCGCACTCAAGCAGAGGCTTTGCGCCGAAGACTTGAGGGGGCCAAAGGCACAGTTGCGAGTGTTAAAAAGAGCGAAAAGAACGAGCCTCACCCGCTGGCGTATGATTTAACGGAGCTGCAAAGAGATGCTAATCAGCGCTATGGCTTTTCGGCTAAACAGACGTCTAATCTGCTTCAGCGTCTGTATGAGCAGCATAAGCTGGTGACGTATCCACGTACAGACAGCCGTTATCTGACATCCGATATGGTGGACACACTTAAGGAAAGGCTCAGTAGTGTAGCAGTAGGTCCGTATGCTTCCTTGGCACGTCCGCTATTGCGTAACAACTTACCAATCACAAAGCGAATTGTGGATGACAGTAAAGTCACGGATCATCATGCGATTATTCCTACTGAGCAGACATTATTGCTTAATCAGTTGAGCCCAGAGGAACGTAAGCTGTATGATCTGATTGCACGACGTTTTATCAGTCTATTCTATCCACCTGCACGTTATGATGCTGTAGCCGTATCAGTAACGGTGGAGCAGGAGACGTTTCAGGTAAAAGGCACAACGGTAAAAGATAGCGGATGGCGTGCTGTATATGACGCGAACCATTATGATATGGATGATGAAGAAGCAGAGGATCGGGAAAACAATGGACGAGGCGTTATTTTACCTGAGCTGCAAAAAGGAGATTCCGTCCGGTTACAGCGTTGTCTTGTACGAGCTAGGCGAACGATGCCGCCGAAGCGGTATACAGAAGCAGCCCTCCTCGCTCAAATGGAAAAGCATGGACTGGGTACTCCTGCTACCCGTGCGGATTTGATTGAGAAGCTTGTCAGCTCGGATACGATTGAGCGTCAGGGGAACGTGATGCATCCAACCGGGAAAGGTAAACAATTGATTGATCTGGCGGCTCCACAGCTTCGAACGCCCGAATTGACGGCACGTTGGGAAGCGGAGCTAGAACGGATTGCTCGTGGTCAAGGACAACCGGAACCGTTTTTGAATTCTATTCGTGCTATGGCGAAAGAGCTGGTTTCCACTGTGAAAAATAGCAGTGCGGAGTACAAGCCTCATAATGTGACGAATAGTCATTGCCCAGATTGTGGTACAAAGCTATTGGAGAAGAAGGGCAAGAAAGGCAAGTTCCTTGTATGTCCAAGTGCGGATTGCGGTTACCGTCGTTCAGGGGAAAAACGTTTGTCCAATCGACGTTGCCCGCAGTGTCATAAGAAAATGGAAATGAAAGAGGGCAAAGCAGGATTGTATGTAAGATGCCTGCCCTGTGGCATTACCGAGACGTTGGATAAGGACAAGCAACGGGTAAACAAACGGGAACAGCAAAAGCTAGTAAGACAATTTGAAAAGCAGGAATCTTTTGGCTCCAGTTTGGGTGATTTGCTTAAAGCAGCGATGGAACAAAAGCAGGGCAAATAACGGATGACCAAAAGTTCTACAGTCACATAATCAGCAGGTATACGTCGGTATAAAAACGATCACTCCTTGGCATGGTAAGCCGAGGAGGTGAGTATTTATGCCCAAACATAAACCGCTTAAAATCAATAATCAGCAAAATAAATCAAGCATACTGGAGGAGGAAATTGCTGCTCATCCAGAGAAGCAAGCGAAATATCCTCCAAGCTTGAATGGGATTCCCAAACAGCAGTCTTGATGCTGCGTGGGAGGGACAACGAATTACTGTATAGAACCAAGACGATTGGACGTCAGATGAAGTAGTTACTGATGCTAGACCAGTCTCGCAAAAAAAGAAGCAGCAGTTACGGTGGTCAACCGTAATCGCTGCTTCTTTTTCATAATAGAATGTTGATTTATTTGATTTGGGATAACTACTTTTAGTATTCATTGAAAAAGGATTGAATTTGGTTAACATCGTGTGTTTGGGTCAAAGCAAGCATGAGCAAAATCCGTGCTTTTTGCGGATTAAGCGAATCGGTCGATACAAAGTTCGATGCCGCGTCTTTTGTTGACGGGGACACCACTCCACTTCCCACGCGGCTGGAGCGGGCAATGATCACTCCTTTTTTACCTGCGGCCTCTGCGCCTTCTGAGGAGGTCTTGGACAAGGAACCATTACCGGAACCAGCTACGACAATACCCTTGGCACCAGCTGTTACGGCTGCATCATACAGATAACGACCATTGTTTTGATATTCGTATAAAATATCTACTTGTGGCAGTTGAGTCAGGTTAGAGATGTCGAATACAGAAGAAGTCGTATGCTTGTGTGTGGATTTGTTGTAGTAGTACACTTGATCGCCCACAACAGCTCCAAGGTATCCCTGCTCCACAGACTTGAACGTATCAACTGCTGTTGTGTTCGTTTTGGTGATGTATCTTGCTGCACCGATACGGTCGTTCAACAGGACGAGTACACCCTGACCTTTAGAGGCCGAAGCCCCGGCGACTTTCACTGCATTATAAAGGTTGAAGGGACCATCAGCACTGATGGCAGTAGCTGGACGCATAGAGCCAACGACAACTACTGGCTTATCGCTTTTGATAACAAGATTGAGGAAATAAGCTGTTTCTTCTAATGTATCTGTACCATGTGTAATGACAATGCCATCTACATCGTCTCTGGCAAGCAGTTCATTGGTACGTTTGGCAAGTTTTAAGAGGATCTCATTATTAACGTCGGGGCTACCTACATTAACAACTTGCTCACCACTGACATTTGCAATACTTTTCATCTCAGGAACGGCATTGATCAGAGTTTCCACACCCAACGCGCCTGCTTTGTAGCCGGTTGTATCCGTATTGACGGAAGATGATCCTGCGATGGTCCCTCCTGTGGCAAGTATTTTAATATTGGGTAAATGATTGGTTTGAGGATTTTCGGATTTGTCCGACGTTGTAGTGGTAGAAGCAGGTGCAGTTGTGCTGGTTGTAGCTGCTGCCGCAGCCGCAGCGTTGGCGGTAAATCCACCACTCCATAAAGTACTACCGAGAATAAAGCTAGCCAACAGGGGAATCATCGTCATTTTTTTCATATTAGTCATATAAAGCTCCTCTCCAATCTTAAACCTCAAATATAAATGATAGATTAACTGACAAATATTTTGTCGAATTACGTTAATATCACGAATTATAGGGTGTAAAATTGCTTTTAGTCAACACTTATGTTAGGAAATATGACTTTAGAACTTATTTATTATAAATGTAATCGATTTCAAAAAAGACATTTGCAAAACAAAACAACAAGCAGATATCTCATAAGGAGTCTGCTTGCTGTTATTGTGGAAGCTAAACAACAGATTTTACCCTGTAATCAATTCGCATAAAAGGCTGCAGGGTTAAGTTGATACTTTAGGTTAATAACGCGGCTATACAGCTTAATGCAGATTCGTTGATCAAGGATTGTTAGAATGCTGTTTTGTCGGCAAGCTGGCGCTGGGAGTTCCTTTTCCTCGTTTACGGTTGCGTTCTGCCTTTTTTGCATTTTCTCGCAGCTTTTCAACGTATTCATGGGTGCTTTCCATCGCAGTTCCTCCTTTAAGACGAAATAGATGCACTCGGGGATCGCCCTTATGCCACCTTACTATTTCCGCAAAAGCGCTATCCAAGTCAGAAGAGGCGTTGTTTCTGTAAAAGGGGTGGGGTTATAATGAGGGGGAGAGCGCTATATAAGGCCTAATACCTGAACTTGGTACGGTGTGCAAAAGGAGGAGAGACATTGCAGACAGGCTTGTTGGTATGGCTGCTGTTTATCAATGCAGTAGGCTATCTGGTAATGTCGGAGGATAAAAAGAGAGCACGTAAACATCGCGATCGTGTACCTGAACGGACGTTGTTTTTCCTGGCCCTGATCGGGGGAGCATTAGGCGTTCTAATTGCCATGTACCGTAAACGCCATAAAACACGGCATATGAGCTTCAGACTAGGTATTCCTGCGTTGCTATTCATGAACGCATTGCTGTATGGGTATTTTTTACGGTAAAGGGAGGAGTTTAGGTTCTCATAGGGAAGTTTAATGATGAGTGAGAAGACTATTCCAGCCATCCGGTGACATGGAATGAACAACCACAGGAATACATATTTCAGGCTTTGAATCAATAAACTGAATGAGGAAGAGGTGCATATTATGATATTTTCAAAAGTATTGCTTGCTTATGATGGTTCGGATGCATCCAACAAGGCTTTGTTAAAGGCGGCTGAATTGGTCAAGTCATCACCGTCCTCGAAGCTTGAGGTGGTAACGGCATTCGATTTTCCTCGGATCTTTATGGGCGAAGGTTTGGCTCCAATTCCGGCTTCAATAAATAAAGAATATTACGATTTGGCCGAACAAACTACGGATGAAGTTAAAAAACGACTTGCTGAGCAGGGTGTAGATGCCAAGGTGGAACTGATTCAAGGTTCTCCAGCTGAAGTCATTTTGGATTATGCCAATGAGAATGGCTTCGATGCGATTGTGATCGGCAGCCGAGGTTTAGGTGGTATCCGTGAATTTGTATTGGGAAGCGTAAGTCACAATGTGGTGCAGCATGCGCGTATTCCTGTGCTGGTCGTAAAATAACTGAATAAAAAAGTAAAAGTCGGTTTACTGCCTGTATAGGGAGTGCCGACTTTTATTTTTTTCAGTGGGATGCGTTGCGGTCGCTGTTATCAGGGGAGGGGAGCGATAGCTAAATATAATACAATAGTCCTGACCTGTGGGTATATAAGGGTACTGATTTCACTAAACACGAACATTCTATTGTATGATTATTCTAATGTTCGTTTTCAAGTTGACATAAGGTGTAGGGAATTGTTAAACTAGGAAGTGTATTGTCGATAAAAAATGAACTTAAGGTGCAATTTAATAAGGTACACATGTTTGAGCCGAAACAAACCACGATCATACTTGTAAAGAATATCGATTGGGATGGAATAGGCACAATGCTAACTCGTATAATGCCGGGGATATGGCCCGGAAGTTTCTACCTGGAAACCTTAAATTTCCGGACTACGGGAGACATACGGCTGAAGCCGCATTGGATGCGGTGGAAGAGGCTTGCTTTTGCATGCCTTTAAGAGGCTCTGTCGTTTGTTTTTTCGTAGTCCGGTGTCTTGAAAATAACTTTATTTTCGAGTGCCGGATTTTTGGCGCTTATTGATAAACAGGGAGTGAAGGACATGTCAGTGCAGGTCGCTGTCATTATGGGCAGCACATCAGACTGGAACACCATGCAGCATGCATGTGCTGTGCTGGACGAGCTTGAAATCGGATATGAGAAAAAAGTAGTTTCAGCCCATCGTACACCGGATTTAATGTTTCGTTTTGCAGAAGAGGCCGCTGGGCGTGGACTAAAGGTCATTATTGCTGGAGCGGGTGGGGCTGCGCATCTGCCAGGAATGGTGGCTGCGAAGACAGCATTGCCGGTCATTGGTGTGCCTGTTCAGTCGAAGGCTCTGAACGGTCTGGACTCCCTGCTCTCCATTGTGCAGATGCCGGGTGGTATTCCGGTTGCCACTGTGGCAATTGGTAAGGCAGGCGCTACAAATGCAGGGCTGCTGGCAGCACAAATATTAGGCGCTTTTGACGAAAAGATAAGCCAGCGGGTTTTGGCGAGACGCGACCGTATTCGTGATGAGGTGCTGGAAGGCAGTGACTCGCTATGAATGGGGCAAGTGAACCCGCAGGCCGTATCCGACCTCCTGGTACAACGATTGGACTTTTAGGAGGCGGGCAATTAGGAAGAATGCTTGTACTGGCCGGAACCAATCTAGGATATCGCTTTGTGACACTGGACCCTGTACCGGATAGCCCCTGTGGGCAGGTATCTGAACAAATCCGCGCTGCCTATGATGATGAGCATGCGGCCAGAGAGCTGGCTGAGCGGTGCGATGTGATCACGTATGAGTTTGAAAATGTGGACGCAGGTGTGGCTGCACTTTTGGAAAAGGAATCCAGTGTGCCGCAAGGCAGCAGTCTTTTGTACACAACACAACACCGTCTGAGAGAAAAGCGTTCTATTGAAGCTGCTGGTGTCCCTGTCGCTCCGTATCGTGAAATCAGCAGTCTTGCGGATATGGTTCAAGCGGTAGCTGAACTGGGTGTACCGTGTGTGCTCAAGACAGCAGTCGGTGGTTATGATGGAAAGGGACAAGTGGTCATTCGCCAACCAGAGCAAGCCAGGGCTGCCTACGAACAACTGACAGGAGGCGATGCGGAACTGGTATTGGAACAGTTCATTCGTTTTCGCTGCGAAATCTCGGTGATTGTAGCTCGCAGCACGAACGGTGAAGCCAAAGCCTTTCCACCTGCCGAAAACATTCACGTGAACAATATTTTGCACACGTCAATTGTGCCTGCACGTGTGCCAGAGCCTGTCCAGGAGGAAGCACGCAAGTTGGCGCTGGCTGTGGCTGAGTCGCTGGGTGCGGTGGGACTGCTAGCTGTGGAGATGTTTGTCACCGAAGACGGACAATTGTACGTTAATGAGTTAGCACCACGACCGCATAATTCCGGTCATTACACGATGGAGGGATGCGCGACGTCGCAATTCGAGCAGCACATACGTGCGATTTGCGGTTTACCCTTGGGCAGCACGAAGCTGCTGACTTCCGTCGTGATGGTCAATGTGCTAGGTGAGCATTTGGAGGATGTGGTTCGGCGGTTTGCGCAATCGGATGTTGAAGCTGAAAGATTGGATGTTGTACCCAAGCTGCATTTGTATGGAAAAAGTGAAGCCAAGCCAGGCCGAAAGATGGGACATATTAATCTATTGTGCCAGGATGCGGAACAAGCGCTGGAATGGATTGAACAAACCAATATTTGGGGGAATAAATAGTCATGATCGAACGCTATAGCAGACCGGAAATGAGAGCGATTTGGACGGAAGAAAATAAATTTAAAGCGTGGCTGGAAGTAGAGCTGTGTGCCTGTGAAGCTTGGGCGGAATTAGGGGTTATCCCAAAAGAGGATACTGTGGCTCTGCGTAAGAATGCAAGTTTTGATATTGAACGGATCTATGAAATTGAGCAGGAGACAAGACATGATGTCATTGCTTTTACCCGCACGGTGTCCGAAAGTCTTGGAGACGAGCGCAAATGGGTACATTATGGCTTGACCTCCACAGACGTAGTTGATACGGCACTGGGCTACCTGTTAAAGCAGGCGAATGAAATCCTGGAGCGCGATATCTTGAATTTTATTGAAATTTTGAAGGAAAAGGCATTGGCTTACAAGCACACACCGATGATGGGACGTACACACGGAGTACATGCTGAGCCAACAACGTTTGGACTGAAGATGGGATTGTGGTACGAGGAAATGAAGCGCAATCTGGAACGCTTTCGTTTTGCGGCTGACCAAGTACAATACGGTAAAATGTCCGGTGCAGTTGGGACATATGCCAACATTGACCCGGCCGTAGAAGAATTTGTATGCCGCAAGCTGGGCACCAAGCCTGCACCAATTTCTACACAGACGCTTCAGCGCGACCGTCATGCCGAATACATGGCAACATTAGCGTTGATCGCCACATCGTTGGACAAATTTGCTACAGAAGTCCGTGCTTTGCAAAAGAGTGAGTTCCGTGAGGTGGAAGAAGCTTTTGCCAAAGGTCAAAAAGGTTCTTCTGCGATGCCGCATAAACGCAATCCGATCGGCAGTGAAAACATCTCTGGCCTGGCACGCGTGATTCGTGGGCATATGGTATCTGCGTATGAAAACGTAACCCTGTGGCATGAACGCGACATCTCGCATTCTTCTGTGGAACGTATTATCCTGCCAGATGCAACAATGCTGTTGAACTACATGCTGAACCGTTTTGGCAATATCGTAAAAAATCTGACGGTCTTCCCTGAAAATATGAAGCGCAATATGGCACGTACGTATGGTGTACCATTCTCCGGCCGTATTATGACGAAGTTGATCGACAAAGGCTTTAGTCGTGAAAAAGCCTACGATACCGTGCAGCCGCGTGCTATGCAGGCGTGGGAAGAGCAACGCCAATTCCGCGAAATCGTCGAGGCAACTCCGGAAATTACTGCCGTGCTCAGCGCAGACGAAATCGAGGATGCGTTCAACCCAGCCTGGCATCTGAAGAACGTGGATACGATCTTCAAAAAGCTGGGATTAGGGGAGTAGGAGGGAAGGTTGCTGCGTGGTGAGGCCGCTGCGCGAACGGATCATTCTTCCGATTGCTGTTGCCCCTGGATTCCTGTGATTGTATAAGACCAGATATTGGTTGGAATCCAGAGGCAAAGGCAAGCGCTGACGCTTCTCCAGAACGATTCCGTCCGCTCCGCTGCACCCAGCACCAACCTTCGTGAGGGAGCAGAACTAGGGAAGGTGCGGCACATAAGATGCCGCACCTCCCCAAAGGCGATGGAAAAGCGTGTTCCACTGCTTTCTATCGCAGGCAACGTTCTCGTGAGGGCTGCCGAATTTGCGTAGCAAACAGCCCGCTGCCCTCCCGAGAACGCGCAGGCTCAAGAAGCGAAGCCTTGAGCCACCGTATCCGTGCGCAGCGTAGCACATGCGCACAACAGGGCAAAGCCCAATGCTCGCTGCACGGCATGCCGTGCTACGGCCACGGGCCGAATGGTTTGGCGGTATGTAGACGCTGAACCACGGTCGAGCTGTAAGCGGCATAAAACTTGTCGCTTAGAGTCGGGAGCGTTAATACATTGTTAATACGTAAAAACGTCGATCTGTACTAACGTAAAAGCGTTGCTGGATGAAAGCTTGTGCAAACAAGCCTTCATCCAGCGGAACGCGCTCACTCCACCGTAGCTCCAGTAACCCGCCATCCCCTGCTCACTAGCCAACCCTTGCGGGAGTCCCGAGGGCAGCAGCCCTGGGGGTCCTCCCTGAGGGGAGGATTTAGGAGGGGCAAGGTTGATTTAGGAGGGGGAATACTCTTTTGGAAGAGGTGTAATGAAATGTCATTGTCTACTGCCGAAGGTCTGATCCATGCGCCGCTCTTGTATAAAGGCAAGGTGCGTGAACTGTATGATCTCGGAGAGCATTTTCTGATTGTGGTGACAGACCGAATTTCGGCTTTTGATTATGTGTTAGAGCCACCCGTGCCCGAAAAGGGGAATGTGCTGAATAAGCTCAGCGCTTTCTGGTTTGAGCAGACGAAAGACTTGTTGGAAAACCATGTCGTGCACACTGATGTGAACAAGCTCGGGCATGTGATCGACGAACAGAATAAAGAGTTGCTGAAGGACCGGATCATGGTCACGCTGAAGGCTGAACGCATCGACATTGAGTGTGTGGTGCGCGGATATATTACCGGAGGCGGCTGGCGTCAGTATGAGCAGAACGGTGAGGTGAACGGCATTCCATTGCCAGAGGGGCTGCGTAAAAACGAGCGCTTTCCCAAGCCATTATTTACACCGGCTGCAAAAAATGATGTTGGACACGACGAGGACATCTCCCTTCACCAAATGAAAGAACTGGTCGGGGTTGAACTAACAGGTGAGCTTGAGGAAAAGAGCTTGGCGTTGTACGAATTTGCACGTGCTTTCTGCGAGAAGCGGGGGATTATTTTAGCCGATTGCAAGTTTGAGTTTGGTCTTGTTAACGGTAAGGTGATTTTGATTGACGAAATTTTCACTCCAGATTCATCCCGTTTTTGGGCGCAGGAAAAGTATGAGCTGGATGTTGAGATTGACAGCATGGACAAGGAGCCGGTACGAAGCTATTTGGCATCATCCGGTTGGGACAAGAATAGCAAGCCCGATCCATTGCCTGCTGAGGTCGTAGAAGAAACAACTGCAAGATATACGGATATTTGGCGGCGTCTGACGGCACAGTAAATAGTAATCATAATTCAACCAATAGGATTCACTCATTCGGAGGAGGAACTGAAGGAACATGATGAAAGCAACAGTCTATGTCACGATTAAGCAAAGCGTTTTGGACCCGCAGGGGGTTGCGGTGCAAGGCGCACTACATTCTATGGGTTTCGGAGAAGTGGACAGCGTCAGAATTGGTAAGTATATGGAATTGAATCTGGATACAACAGACCGCGAGAGTGCTGAAAAGCGCATCATTGAGATGTGCGAAAAGCTATTGGCCAACACGGTCATTGAAGACTACCGCTACGAACTGGAGGGCTGATTCCATGAAATTTGCAGTTCTGGTTTTTCCGGGCTCCAACTGTGATATTGACTGCTATAAGGCGGTAGAGGACACGGTCGGTGAACCTGTCGATTATGTTTGGCATACTGCGACGGATTTGTCGCCTTATGATTGTATTCTTGTTCCAGGAGGCTTCTCCTACGGGGATTACCTGCGTTGCGGTGCGATTTCCCGGTTTGCTCCGGTGATGAAGGAAGTTGCCAAAGCGGCTGCCGAGGGCAAATATATTTTAGGGATTTGCAACGGATTTCAAATTCTGACCGAAGCCGGGTTGTTGCCAGGGGCTTTACGCCGTAATCTGTCGATGAAATTCCTATGCCGGGATACGGTGTTGCAGGTTGCGAATAACCAAACACCTTTTACAAGAGATTATGCTGCTGGTGAAGAGATCATTATTCCGATCGCCCACGGTGAAGGCAACTATTACTGTGATGATGAGACGCTGGCTCGTTTGCAGGCGAACAATCAGATTGTATTTAAGTATAAAGATAATCCTAATGGTTCCGTGACGGATATTGCAGGGATTTGTAATGAGCAAGGTAATGTGCTGGGCATGATGCCCCACCCGGAACGCGCGGTGGACGCACTGCTCGGGACGGATGACGGCAAACGTATGTTTACATCTATTTTGAACGCTTGGAGGGATCGACATGGCGCAGCAAGTGTCCGCTAAGGAACCAACGGCAGAACAAGTTGCCGAACATAAACTGTATCAGCAGATGGGTGTGTCGGACAGCGAATATGCGTTGATCTGTGAATTCATGGGGCGTCAGCCGAATTATACGGAGATAGGCGTGTTCAGTGTCATGTGGTCAGAGCATTGTGCTTACAAAAACTCCAAGCCGTTGCTGCGTCGTTTTCCAACGAGCGGTCCGCGAGTTCTGATGGGACCCGGCGAGGGTGCAGGCATTGTAGATATTGGTGACAACCAAGCGGTTGTATTTAAAATCGAAAGTCATAACCATCCATCCGCTGTGGAGCCTTTTCAAGGGGCAGCGACTGGGGTAGGCGGTATCATCCGTGATATTTTCTCCATGGGTGCAAGACCAGTTGCGGTGTTGAACTCTCTGCGTTTTGGCAAGCTGGAGAGCGACCGTGTGAAATATTTGTTCGAGCATGTGGTATCTGGTATTGCGGGATACGGGAACTGTATCGGTATTCCGACTGTAGGTGGCGAGGTTGTATTTGATGAAAGCTACGAAGGCAATCCGCTCGTCAATGCAATGTGTGTCGGACTGATTGACCATGATAAAATCCAGCGTGGTGTTGCTAAAGGGGTCGGTAACCCGGTGTTCTACGTGGGACCGCCGACAGGTCGTGATGGGATTCACGGAGCGACATTCGCATCGGTTGAGCTGACAGAGGAATCTGAAGCGAACCGGACTGCGGTTCAAGTAGGCGATCCTTTTATGGAGAAGCTGGTTATGGAATCATGTCTGGAATTGATCGACAGCGGTATTGTGCTGGGTATTCAGGATATGGGTGCCGCGGGACTTACCTGCTCCAGCGCGGAGATGGCGAGTAAGGCTGGCAACGGTCTGGAGCTGTATCTGGATCAGGTACCGCAGCGTGAAGAGGGCATGACACCTTATGAAATGATGCTGTCCGAATCACAGGAACGGATGCTGTTCGTAGTAGAGCCTAAGGATGAAGCACAGGCACTGGAAATTTTCGAGCGCTGGGGTGTTATTTGTGCAAAGGTCGGTAAAGTGACGGATGACGGTCGTTTGCGTTTGTTCCATCACAATGAAGTGGTCGGAGATATGCCAGTGACGGCGCTGGTTGACGAGTGTCCGATTTATGACAAGCCTTCCGAAGTCCCTGCTTATTATGAGCAAAATGCTGCTATTGACACACTTCGTTATGCAGAAGTGACGGATTTGAACGGTGCGTTGAAAAAGGTGCTGTCATCACCAAGTGTAGCCAGTAAGAAATGGGTATACGAGCAGTATGACTACATGGTTCGCACGAGTACAGCCGTTCGTCCGGGATCGGATGCAGCTGTTGTGACTGTGCGCGGAACTCGTAAGGGACTCGCCATGACGACAGATTGTAACGGACGTTATGTATACCTTGATCCAGAGGTAGGCGGACGGATTGCAGTCAGCGAAGCAGCGCGTAACATTGTATGCTCCGGCGGCGAGCCGTTGGCAATTACGGATAACCTGAACTTCGGTAACCCTGAAAAGCCAGATATTTTCTGGCAAATGGAAAAAGCCGTGGACGGTATGGCAGAAGCTTGCCGTGTACTGGATACACCTGTCATCGGGGGCAATGTCAGCTTGTACAATGAAAATGCTAAAGGCTCCATCTATCCGACGCCTGTTGTCGGTATGGTAGGTTTGGTACATGATACAGATCATATTACGACACAAGGCTTCAAAGCCGAAGGCGATGTGATTTTCCTGGTGGGGGACACGAAGGCCGAGCTGGGAGGCAGTGAGTTCCAAGCTGTCGTACACGGTGTATCCGAGGGACGCCCGCCTGAGCTGGATTTGAACGTAGAGAAAAGACTGCTGACTGCGGTACTGGGAGCGATTCAGGGCGGATTGGTACAATCTGCGCATGATTTGGCAGAGGGAGGATTGGCTGTAGCGCTTGCGGAATCTGGGATTAGCAGCGGATTGGGAGCACAGGTCAACGTAGAAACGACTTTGCGTCCTGACCATGCTTTGTTTAGCGAAAGCCAATCCCGGATTTTGTTATCTGCATCGCCGGATAAAGCGTCTGCTCTGGAAGCACATCTGCGTGGTTTGGAAGTGCCAGTTACTGTATTAGGAAAAGTTGAAGGATCACAATTGACAGTTGAGGTGAACGGACAACCCGCTTTGAATGAGGCAGTCGCCAGTTTGAAGCAAATCTGGGAGGATGTCATTCCATGTCTGATGAAATAACAGCACGGACGTTGTGGACTGGAGATTATTATAATGAAGGCTCTGGTAAAGAGGGGCTGTTTGATAAATTAAAAGAGGAATGCGGCGTGTTTGGAGTGTATAGGCACTCCGATGCCGCTTCCCTAGCATATTACGGATTGCATGCACTCCAGCATCGCGGGGAGGAAAGTGCAGGCATCTGTGTGAGCAGTGGCGACGAGTTCCATTATCATCGTGGAATGGGGCTTGTAAAAGAAGTATTCAATAAAGATTTGATGGCTTCGCTGACAGGCGATATTGCCATAGGACATGTGCGCTACTCGACAAGTGGAGACAGTAAGCTAACGAATGCACAGCCTTTGGTGTTCAAGTATCGTGATGGCGATCTAGCGGTAGCTACGAACGGGAATATTGTGAATGCTTTGCAAATCCGGCATGAGCTGGAGCAGGGCGGGTCTATTTTTCAAACGACCAGCGATACAGAAGTAGTGGCGCATTTGATCGCACGATCATCCAAGGATTTAGTGGAGGCCGCGAAAGATGCATTGAAGCGTATTGTCGGCGGATTTGCCTTTCTGATTATGACCAACGATAAATTGCTGGTCGCCTCTGATCCCAATGGCTTGCGTCCGTTGACGATGGGCAGATTAGGTGATGCATATTTGTTTGCTTCTGAAACCTGTGCTTTGGAAACGATTGGGGCAGAGCTGTTGCGCGATATCGAGCCGGGTGAACTGTTGGTGTTGGACAAAAATGGTCTGCACGAAGACCGTTACAGTGAAGGCAAGCATCGTAAAGCACTGTGCGCGATGGAATATATTTATTTTGCCCGTCCTGACAGTGATTTGAATGGTTCCAATCTTCATGCTGCGCGCAAGAGAATGGGTAGCCAGATGGCGCTGGAAGCTTTTGTCGATGCGGATCTGGTGACAGGAGTGCCGGATTCCAGTATTTCGGCTGCGATTGGTTATGCTGAACAGACAGGTATTCCTTATGAGCTGGGTATGATTAAAAATAAATACACTGGACGTACCTTCATTCAGCCGAGTCAGGAGCTACGCGAGCAGGGTGTGAAAATGAAGCTGAGCGCTGTACGACGTGTTGTTGAAGGTAAACGAGTCATTATGATCGACGATTCTATCGTCCGGGGCACTACATCCCGCCGAATCGTGAATATGCTGCGTGATGCGGGCGCGTTGGAGGTACATGTACGTATTACCTCGCCGCCTTTCAAAAACCCGTGCTTCTATGGTATTGATACGCCGGATCGCCGGGAGCTGATTGCTTCATCCAAAACCGTCGAGGAAATTCGTGAGGAAATTAACGCCGATTCGCTTTACTTTATGAGCGCCGAAGGTTTGATTGCCGCTGTAGGTGGATATAACGAACAGGATTACAAAGGCGGCTTGTGCCTAGCCTGTTTCGATAATGATTACCCGACTCAGGTAGATTTCAAAGGTGAAGAAAAGTTCGGATGTAGTTGTTGAGAAAAGGGAACAAAAGAGGTGCATGAGCAAGTGATGGTGGTTCTGAGGGGGCACTCCGCGTGTGGAAGGTTCTTCCGATCGCTGTTGCCGCTGGATTCCTGGATTGGAATAACCCCTTAGAGGGTTGGAATCCAGCGGCAAAGGCGAACGCTTCGCTTCTCCAGAATCCTTCCACCCGCTCCGTTCCTCAGATGTGCAGCATTTTGCAGCAGTGCCTGTACCTCTTTGGTTCCCACCGGGAAGAGGATAGGTAAGGTCGTTAAAAACTCATGGCATAACTATTTCATGCCATGAGTTTTTAACGGAGCGGTGACTCATAAAAAGTCACCCTGCTCTTATAAGGTTGAGCCAGCGAAGCTCAACAGCAGGCAAGGCGAAGCTGCCTGCCTCAAAGGGCAAAGAAGCGAGCCGCTCGTAGGCGCCGTTCACTTCTTGCCCGGCACGTCCCCGCCTTTGCGAAGCAAACAGACCGGGACGTGCCCGCCGCCGTGAAGGCGGCCACGCACCAAAGCGTGTCTTTGTGAATTGCGGGAATGACCCGCAATTCACAAAGGACAACACGCGACTCACAGCACGAACCAACCACCAAGCAGCACCCAACCTTACACATCTGACCAATTCTTGAGGGGTCCAGGGGGAGCAGCCCCATGGAATCCTCCCTATTAGGGAGGACTTAGGAGGGTCAATCATTTGAAGGAGTGTTCATGAATGTCCGAAGCATACAAAAACGCAGGGGTAGATATCGCTGCCGGTAATGAAGCAGTAGAACGGATGAAAAAGCACGTTAAACGTACCTTCCGTCCCGAAGTGCTGACGGACTTGGGCGGATTCGGTGCATTGTTCGGCCTGAATAAGGATAAGTATGAGGAGCCTGTACTCGTTTCCGGTACCGATGGTGTCGGCACGAAGCTGAAGCTTGCTTTCGCAATGGATCGTCATGACACCATTGGTATTGACGCGGTTGCGATGTGTGTAAACGACATTGTCGTCGGGGGAGCGGAGCCACTCTTTTTTCTGGATTACCTCGCTTGTGACAAGGTTGTGCCCGAGAAAATTGAAGCTATAGTCGCTGGAATAGCAGAGGGCTGTCACCAATCGGGTTGTGCGCTGGTCGGCGGCGAAACCGCAGAAATGCCAGGCATGTACAGCGAGGGTGAATATGATATTGCCGGATTCACTGTCGGCATTGTAGATAAAAGCAAAATTATCAACGGCAGCTCCATTGCTCCCGGAGACACAGTGATCGGTCTGGCCTCCAGTGGAGTTCACAGTAACGGCTTCTCACTGGTGCGCAAGCTATTATTGGAACAGCAGGGCTATAATTTGCACGATGAAATCGAAGGCTTGAACGGCAAACTGGGCGATGTACTGCTGGAGCCGACGAAAATTTACGTGAAATCCGTTTTGGCATTGTTGGACAAGGTAAAAGTAAAAGGCATGGCGCATATCACAGGTGGCGGTTTTATTGAAAATATCCCTAGAGTGTTACCGGATCACGTCAATGTGGATATAGAATACGGCACTTGGCCGATTCTCCCGATCTTCCAGCTCATGCAGGAAAAAGGCGCAATCTCCAACAAAGACATGTTCACAACCTTTAATATGGGAATTGGGATGGTAATCGTTGTAGGTGAAGAGCATGCACAGACTGCACTGGAAGTTCTGAAGGAACAGGGCGAAGCCGCATATGTGATCGGAAAAGTAACGGAAGGCAGTTCTATCGTGACCTTTACGGGAGCAGAGGTGTAATGAACGAGTACCGGATTGCTGTTTTTGCATCAGGCGAAGGGACGAATTTTCAGTCATTGGTGGATGCGGCTGCGCGAGGAGAACTGGGCGGCGCCTCGGTAGAATTGCTCATCTGTGACAAGCCTGCGGCTCCTGCCGTAGCTAGGGCACAGAAAGCAGGAATTGCGTGCCATACTTTTCGACCCAAGGAATATCCTTCTCGAGAAGACTATGAGCGTGAATTGGTGGCTTTACTGGAGCAGAAATCGATTGATCTCATCGTGTTAGCTGGCTACATGCGTTTGCTATCCAGCGTCATGGTCGATGCCTACGCAGGAAAAATTATTAATATTCATCCGTCACTACTTCCGGCATTTCCAGGGAAAGATGCTGTTGGACAGGCATTGACCTATGGGGTCAAGGTAAGTGGCGTCACCGTTCATTTTGTGGACGGGGGCATGGACACGGGAGCCATTATTGCCCAGCGTGTCGTGGAAGTTGACGACCATGATACAGCGGAATCCTTATCCGCAGCCATTCAATCCGTGGAACGTCAGCTATATCCAGAGGTAGTTGGAAAATTGGCCCAAGGTAAAATTCAATTAAATGGTCGCAAAGTGATTTCACTTCTCTAAGAATGATTGTAATTTGTCATATCATTGTCATATCAAGGATGCTGTACAGGCATTTTCCGATATTTCTCGGGAAATAAAATGATAAAAGAGAATTTTGCAAAATTCTGAAAGAGCTAAAGGAGGAGACAGGGTGAGTATTAAAAGAGCGCTCGTCAGCGTATCGGATAAGCGGGGGATCGTGGAATTTTGCCGCGAGTTGTCCAAATTGGGTGTGGAGATCGTTTCGACAGGGGGAACGAGCAGCTTGTTGTCGAAGGAGGGCATTCCCGTCATCGGCATTTCAGAGGTAACGGGTTTTCCTGAAATTATGGATGGACGTGTTAAAACACTCCACCCTGCAGTACACAGCGGCTTGCTGGCTGTTCGGGATAATGAAGAGCATCAGCGTCAGATGAAAGAACTTGGATTGGGTTATATTGATCTGGTCGTTGTGAATCTGTATCCTTTTGCGGAAACGATCGCCAAACCCGGTGTAACTTATGAGGACGCGATTGAAAATATCGACATCGGCGGTCCAACGATGCTTCGTTCTGCGGCAAAAAATCATGCTTTTGTAAGTGTAGTAGTCGATGCTGATGACTATAGCACAGTGTTGGAGGAAATCCGTAAGGATGGCGATACGGAACTGAATACCCGTAAGCGTTTGGCCGCAAAAGTTTTCCGTCATACGGCGTCATACGACGCTTTGATATCCGATTATTTGTCGAATGTGACAGGCGAGCCGTTGCCTGAGCGTTACACTGTAACCTATGAAAAAATTCAGGACTTGCGTTATGGCGAAAATCCGCATCAGCAGGCGGCATTTTACCGTGAGCCATTGGCGGCAAAGGGTACACTAACAACAGCGAAACAACTTCACGGCAAAGAGTTGTCTTACAATAACATCAATGATGCTAATGCCGCTTTGCAAATCGTCAAAGAATTCAGCGAACCTACCGTAGTAGCAGTTAAGCATATGAATCCTTGTGGTGTGGGAATTGGCGGAAGTATTTATGAAGCGTACAGCAAGGCGTATGCGGCTGATCCAACCTCCATTTTTGGCGGCATTGTAGCGGCTAACCGAATTATTGACGGTGATACAGCCAAAAAACTGAGCGAAATCTTTTTGGAAATTGTACTGGCACCGGGCTTTACGAAAGAAGCGATGGAAATTTTAACCAAAAAGAAAAATATCCGTTTGCTTGATATGGGTGAGATGTCCCCGTCTGAACAGCCGGAGAGCCGTTTCGTTGTGACTTCTATTGAAGGTGGCATGGTCGTTCAGCAAAATGACATTCATGCTTTAGACCCGGATGCACTTACAGTTGTAACCGAGCGTGCGCCGTCCGCGGAAGAACTGAAACAGCTTTTGTTTAGCTGGAAAGTGGTTAAGCATGTGAAATCCAACGCCATCGTACTGGCGGCAGATAATATGACCATTGGCGTAGGCGCAGGACAAATGAACCGTGTCGGAGCGGCCAAGATTGCCATTGAACAGGCTGGAGAAAAAGCAAAGGGTGCGGTCCTGGCATCCGATGCATACTTCCCGATGGGCGATACGCTGGAGCTGGCAGCTAAAGCAGGCATTACGGCAGTTATTCAGCCGGGCGGCTCCATCAAGGACGAAGAATCCATCAAGGTTGCTAACGAATACGGCATTGCCATGGTCTTTACGGGCGTACGTCATTTCAAGCACTAACTTGTATGAGTTGAGGATGCAGCAGCATGTTCACCTGAACAATCTTAATGGGAGCGGGAGGAAACACCTGAATGGATATTTTGGTTATCGGAGGGGGCGGCCGCGAACATGCAATTGTGTGGGCGCTGAAGAAAAGCCCCAAGGCCGGGCAGATCTATTGCGCACCAGGCAATGCTGGTATCGGACAGTTAGCGGAGTGCGTGCCGATTCCGGTGAGTGACTTTGACGCGCTGACAGAGCTGGCGGAATCCAAAAGGGTAGGACTTGTCGTGGTTGGTCCCGATGATCCGCTGGCAGATGGTATTGTGGATGCTTTTGAAGCGAAAGGCATTCCAGTATTCGGACCGCGTAAAAATGCAGCGGAAATTGAAGGTAGCAAGATCTTCATGAAGGATTTGCTTCATAAATATCATATTCCGACAGCAACCTATCGCAAGTTTTATACTTACGAGGAAGCACATGCATACTTGAAGGAACAACCGATTCCGGTTGTCATTAAGGCAGACGGACTCGCGGCAGGCAAAGGGGTAACGGTCGCTTACTCGATGGAGGAAGCGGAAAAGGCTCTCTCCGACATAATGGTGACCAAGGTGTTTGGTGAAGCCGGGGCACAGGTCGTGATCGAGGAGTTTCTGGCTGGTCAGGAAATGTCGATTCTCTCCTTTGTCGACGGTGAAACGGTTCGTCCGATGGCCGCGGCCCAAGACCACAAGCCCATTTTTGATGGTGACAAAGGGCCGAATACAGGTGGCATGGGTACGTATTCTCCGTTGCCTCACATAGCCAATTCTATTATTGAGGAAGCAATTGAGACGATCATCAAGCCGACGGCCAAGGCCATGGTTGCTGAAGGGCGCCCGTTCCGAGGTGTATTATTTGCCGGATTGATGATTTCGCCGGATGGCAAGCCAAAGACCATTGAGTTTAATGCACGTTTCGGTGATCCGGAAACTCAAGTGGTTCTGCCTCGTTTAAAATCCGATCTGCTCGATATTTTTCTTGCTGCTATAAATGGCACGCTGGATCAGGTGGAGATCGAGTGGAAGGATGAAGCGGCGGTATGTGTGGTGCTGGCATCTGGAGGTTATCCTGGAGCTTACGCTAAAGGTGTACCTATCCACGGATTGGAACAGGTAGACGAAGCTATCGTGTTCCATGCTGGAACGGGCATCAACGAACAGGGCGAGTGGGTAACGAACGGCGGACGTGTATTAGGTGTGGTCGGCTTGGGACGTGATATTGCCGGGGCACGGAACAAAGCTTACGAACAGGCGGATCGTATTACCTTTGAAGGTAAACAAAACCGTACGGACATTGCGGCAAAAGCCTTGCTGTAGCAGCGATATAAAGGATAAAGAGAACCTCTGTGGAGGTTCTTTTTTTGTTCAAAGGAAATTAAGTTGTAGACTGAGAAAATAAAGCGTTTTCTTAGTGCTTATATTACAGCAACAAGGAATTCACCCCAAAAAGGTTGTTTTAGTTCATTCACATGATTAAACTAACGGTTAATACTAGGTTCAAGTAATCGATGAGACGAAGAGGGGGAAACCGAAATGAAGACGATCAAGTGCATGATGGACCACCTGTACTGGGCGGACGGACGCATCTTGGACGCGCTCGAGGAGAGTGAGACGAAGAACAAGGACCTTCTGAAGCTGGTTCGGCACGTCGCGGTCGCGGAACGAGTCTGGCTGTCCCGATTGCAGGGCAAGGGCAGCGCGCAATATTCGTTGTGGGAGGAAGCAGAAGACCTGACGGCGATCCGGACGATATTCGAAGAAAACGCCGAGCAATATCGCGTCTATATCGAAGGGCTCGAGGAATCCGAGTTGGACGAGATGATCGACTATGCGAACCAGAGTGGGGTTCCGTTCCGAACGTCCGTCCGGGACATCCTGTCGCAGGTCCTCTTACATGGGCAATATCACCGGGGACAGATCAACCGGTCGCTTCGGATCGAATCGGCAGAGCCTGCCCAAGTCGATTACATCACGTTCGCGAGGCTCTAACAGAGCCTAATAATCACCTTTACTCGGAATGGGATTGGCATTGAACGACGGGTACGAAAGCTCAACAAATTGCTTTTACCATATAAGAGCAACATGCTAATGTATATTAGCAGACGATGGTGTTTTATAAGTGATAAGAACCTACACTGCCTTATTTAGGATCAAAGAGAGCCCATACCCTTATAAATTGGAAAATTAATTTGCTTCCAAATACGGTTATGGGCTTATTTACTTTTCATAAGCACTACATTAGACTGCCGGTACTTGTTTAAGCTAACGGGCAGGGGAGTTACAATATGTAGAATTGTAGGATAACCAACTCGATGGAAATATTATGTCATTCAAAAAGAGCATAACGATTCTTTACTGATCGTTCTCAATATGTTATATTAATTGAGGGAGGGAGATTGGAATGGCGAGAAGCAAGGAGTTTGAAGAGAAAGAAGTCTTGGATAAGGCGATGCGGCTCTTTTGGGAGCAGGGATACGAGAAAACGTCCATGACCGAGTTGGTTGAGCATATGGGTATTCATCGAAGAAGCTTGTATGATACTTTTGGAGATAAGCATAATCTGTTCCTGAAAGCGATGGATCGGTTTGACGACAAAATCAGCGCCGTGCTTGCAGGAGCGGTTAAAGGATCCAAGACCGCATCGGAGGCATTACAGTTTATTTTTGGTTTCATGATCGACGGGGATGAGGACTCGCCAGCCGGCTGCTTAATGGTGAATTCGGCCGTAGAATTGGCGGCGCGTGACGTCGAGGTGGACAACAAGTCCACGAAAGCATTCACGACAGCAGAGCAATTGCTCAGGGAGATTATTCTTTGGGGACAACGTGACGGTGAATTCACCTCCACATACAATGCTGAGGAATTGGCGGAATACCTGCATAATGTATGGATTGGGTTAAGGGTAATGGCAAGAACCACGGCTTCCAGAGAAAAGCTTCACCGTATTACTCATATTTCGATGAAGCTCCTGGAAGAATAAGGGTAATTGTGGTAGTCAGTTCAGATGTGAAGTGTCCCTTCTGCTAATCCATGCTCTTTGCGATCGAGTTATCTTACGCCTAATTTAGAATGAACATTCTAAAAACGCCGAAAGAAGCTCTAAAGCATAGTTTACAATGAAGTTTATCAGCGCAGTTAAAACAACAAACAACACAACACATAAAAACAACAGAGTAAGGCACTCAGCATTTTTTTTAACGATTTTGAGAGTGACCGTTCTCGTTAGAAAACAAGTATCGAGTAAAACTCGCTTACCGTAATTACTACGTATCAAAACGCAGACCAAATAGCTTCAAGAAAACAATTTCATAAACAAAATACAATAAAAGGAGCACATGAAAATGAATATTTCTCAACAAGTTGCATTTGTCACTGGCGCGAACCGAGGTTTTGGTCGCCATCTTGCCCTTGAACTTCTATCCAGAGGGGCTAAGGTGTATGCCGGAGCAAGAAATCCGCAGTCCATTGACATTCCCGGTGCAATTCCTGTAAAGCTTGATATTACGAACCCTCAAGAGGTAGCGGCAGCTGCTATGGCCGCTCAAGATGTTACGCTTCTGATCAACAATGCAGGCTCGGCTACAGGAGCTACTTTGCTTGACGGTGATCTCGATCAAATACAGTTGGAATTTAATACGCACTTCTTTGGCACATTATCCATGATTCGCAATTTCGCACCTATTCTTATTAATAATGGTGGGGGATCCATACTGAATATCCTTTCCGCATTATCATGGTTCAGTAGTGGCGGGAGTGAAGGCGCTTATTCGGCTGCAAAGGCGGCTGCGTGGGCAATGACGAACGAGTTGCGCTTAAATCTGTATCCTCAAAATGTAAGAGTAGCTGGCTTGCATGTGGGCTTTATGGATACAGACATGACGTCAGGCGTTGAAGCTCCGAAGTCCAACCCTGCTGATATTGCAAAAATTGCAATTGATGGAATAGAGTCCGATAGCTTTGAAATTCTTGCTGATGAACCGAGCCGTCAACTCCAGCGTGCTCTCGCTGGCGGTGTAGCTGCTATTTACCCACAGCTTAAATGATGAGCAAAACTGTACTAATTACCGGAGCGTCGGGCGGAATTGGAAAAGAGCTGGCGGATCGTTTCGCCAAAGACGGATACGATTTGGTGCTGGTCGCACGCAGCGAGGACAAGCTCGTGGATCTCGCGGGGGGAATATCGGAAGAAGTACCGTGTCCAAACGACATACATCGCCAAAGATGTTGCATTACCTGGCGTGGCAGAGGAAATCTACAGGGAGCTTAAAGAAAAAGGGATCACCGTCGACTTTCTTGTTAATAATGCGGGCTTCGGCTTGTACGGGGAATTCTTGGAGACACAGTTGGAGCAAGAGATGAATATGATCGACATTAATATCAAGGCTCTGACTGTAATGACTAAGGTGTTCTTACCGGATATGGTCAAAAGGCAGCAAGGGGGTGTGCTGAATGTGGCTTCGTTGGTGGCTTTTTTTCCTGGACCACTGATGGCAGTTTACTATGCGACAAAAGCGTACGTACTATCGTTCACTGAGGCTTTGGAGAATGAGCTGCGCGGCACAGGCGTGACTGTGTCCGCACTCTGTCCGGGAGCGACAGCGACTGGCTTTGTCGATCGTGCTGGGCTAGCCACCTCAAAGCTGTTTAGAAGCGGCGTCATGGAGGTTGGGCAGGTGGCTGACATAGGATATCGCGAATTCTTGCGGGGCAAGACTTTAATCATAACAGGGGGGCGCAACAAGTTCATGGCGTTCTTGCCGCGGTTGCTGCCTCGCAAGCTCATGACAAATGCGGTCAGATCCGCACAGGCTAAAATGGAGCGATAATCGAAAGACATTGGAGTTGATAAACTCAATTCAAAGAGGGGGGTTTAAAATGGAAAAACTGTGGAGCAAAACGAAAATTGGCAACCTGGAATTACCTCATCGGTTAGCGATGGCACCAATGACACGTAGTAGAGCGCAAGAGGATGGTACGCCGGGAGAGCTAACTTCCCATTATTATGCTCAAAGAGCATCGATGGGTTTAATTATTACTGAAGGCACACAACCTTCTGATGATGGTCAAGGTTACTTAAGGTCACCGGGCATCTATACGGAAAAGCATATTGAAGGTTGGAAAAAGGTTACGGATGCGGTACATGAAGAAGGTGGATTTATATTTATCCAATTAATGCATGTCGGTCGTGTTTCGCACCCCGACAATACACCACATCATCGTCAACCCGTTGCACCATCTGCGATCGCACCCGGTGTAGAAATGTTTACGGCTAAAGGGATGCAGGAAATAGCCGTTCCAAGAGAGTTAAGTGAAGAAAATATCCAGACGACAATTGCAGACTTCCGGAAAGCAGCAGCGGCAGCTATTAAAGCAGGAGCCGACGGCGTTGAAATTCATGGAGCAAATGGTTATCTGATTAATCAATTTATTGGGGAGAATTCTAATATACGATCGGATAAATACGGTGGATCGATAGAGAACCGTGCTCGCTTTGCAATTGAAGTAACGAAAGCAATCGTTGAAGAAATTGGAGCAGAACGAACAGGCTTCCGTATTTCGCCGGGAACACCTCTTAACGGAATTGATGAGGGCGAACACGGTCTTGAAGTTTATCTTCACCTTGTAAAAGAATTAGCTCAATATAATTCAGCTTACCTCCATGTTATGCATTTAGGGAATGAAACACTGCTCCGTGAAATTCGCAACATCTGGCCAAATCCATTATTAGTCAATAGAGCTGGACGGGCTCTAGAAGATCTTAGTGTAGATATTGATAATGGCCTTGCTGATATGGCGCCAGTCGGGGTATGGTCATTAGCTAATCCGGACTTAGTTGAACGTCTTAAAGAAGGCTTTCCTTTGAATGAAGCAGATCGTAAAACATTGTACTCTGGTAACGGAAGCGAGGGTTACACAGATTATCCTACGATGAAAGAACTTCAATCTCAACATCAGTAAAGAATAACATGGATATTGCTTTATGATGGCGTACAAGTTAAAGTACGCCATCAATTTTTCCAATAAACGAATGTGGAATTAAGATAAATGAGAAAAGGGAAGATGAAGAATTGAAAGCTGCGCAAATGCAAAAATATTCAAAACAAATCCAATTAGGAATAAACAATATAAAAATACCGGAAATCAATAAACATGAGGTTCTTATCAAAGTAAAAGCTGCAGGTGTAAATCCCTTAGACATTCTTATTTTAAATGGTAGTATTCGCATGATTGCCGATTATGACTTCCCTTTAACTTTAGGAAACGAACTATCCGGCGTTATTGAGGCTGTTGGAAAAGATGTTGTGAAATTCAAGGTTGGAGATCCCGTTTATACGAGGCTGCCAATAAATAAAATCGGAGCTTTTGCTGAGTATGCGGCAGTCCATGAGGATGCGATTTCCGTTATGCCTAAAAATCTTTCTTTTATTGAGGCCGCCGCGGTACCCCTCACGGCTTTGACTGCATATCAAGCCTTGCATGATGTACTTCATGTTCAACCCGATAAAAAACTATTTATTTCTGGAGGAACCGGCGGCTTTGGTACGATGGCTATCCCGATTGCCAAATCGATGGGGTTATATGTGATTACGAGCGGCAGTGAAAGAGGGAGATCACGAACACTGTCCATCGGCGCTGATCAATTCATTAACTATAAAGAGGAAAATTATTTTGATTTGCTATCTAATATCGATTATGTTATCGATACATTGGGGGCAAAAGAAATTAAAACGGAACTTGCTATTCTCAAACCCCAAGGGAAATTGGTATCATTGAAGGCTTTACCCAATTACCGCTTTGCTGCTGAAAATAACTTTCCAATATGGAAAAAGCTATTGTTTGGTTTAGTAGGTGCTCGTTTAGATCGATTAGCAGTTAAACAGAATAAAGAATATCGCTTCTTATTCGTGTCCGCTAATGGCAGGCAATTACAAAAACTGACGAAACTAGTTGAGGATGAAGATATTAAGCCCGCTATAGATTCAGTTTATAATTTTGATGACATTAACATGGCTTTAAATAAAGTTTCTACTGGCCACTCCGAAGGAAAAGTGATAGTAACCTTCTAAGGAGAGGATATATGAATTTTGGAAATACGCTCGAAAGGTGCCTTGGCATAACACCACATTCACGCTTCGTAGCATTTGGCTGATTACGCTAAAGGAGAACGTTAGTTTAATAAAACAGCAGTAGTCTAAGACTGCCGCTGTCTTTTTTGTTGGCGCCAGTCTAATACTTATTTTATGGGATCTGTCGGTTTTTAAAATTCAAAAGCCGCTTGGAGCAGCAAAACTTTATTTTCTTCTGACACTTTTTTCTTTGACAAAAGTATACTTATCCTATAGGATTAAAAATACAAAACTGACTGACTAATCAATCGGGAGGAGGAAACCCATGCAGCCACGAAAGGCGAAGCAGTCCGAGACCGTCCCAAATGACCAACCTTCCGAGCACGCGGGGGAAGAAACAGACCGCAGAACACAGCTTCTTCACATTGCATTGAAGCGGTTCGCCGAGCAGGGTTACCATCAAACGAAGATTTCAGATATCGTGGTAGAGGCGGGAGTAGCCCAAGGCACGTTTTATTGGCATTTTAAAAGTAAAGAGGCACTGGCGCTGGAGATTATCGCTACCGGTCGTGAACAACTACTGTCAGCGATTGGACAGGGATATCGCCGTGATGCGGGAACGCTGGCTGATATGGTTAAGGCATCGGAGGCGCTGTTTGTTCGGTTATTTGATTTTGCATTGGAGAACCGCTATCTGATGGGTTTGCTGCTGATCGGCAGTGGTGTCGATGAACCGGTGCGCCAGAGTATCCGAGAGACAAGGGCCGCGATGGAGCTGGCATTCCGGCGCAATATGGAAAGAGCGATCGAGCTGAACATGTTGCCTGCTGAATTGGATGTCGAATTAAGGGCGGCACTACTCATGAGTATGATCGAAGGTGTCATTACACGCTGGCTATTCGGTTCAGAGGGAACATACGACCACATCACGCAGATAACTGCTAAAAGATTGGCAGCAGAGGCGGCTAATTTTGAGTTTTATGGACTATTAGGTCAAAGCTAGAGGGTCAACATCGCATGAATGGGTAGTTGGCAACAAATAATATAGCCAAATCACATATATGAACTCAATCATTTACATCCAGACAGGAGAGAAGGATACATGAAAACACGTAAAAAAGGGTTCTTGGTAACTACACTTATGGCTGTGGCATTGTTCAGCCTTGTGCTAAGCGCTTGCGGTACTAAGCCAGAAGCTTCTAATACTAGCAATGGAGCGGGTAGCAGTAATGTGGCAGCGAGTAACCAGCTCGAAGCAATCAAGAAGGCCGGTGTAATTAATGTAGGCATGATGGGCACCTATCCGCCGTACAATTTCTTGAACGATAACAAGGAATTGGACGGATTTGATGTGGATATCGCTAAAGAATTGGCGAAGCGGATTGGAGTGAAACCGGAGTTCACGGCACAAGAATTCTCGGGACTGGTTCCAAGTTTGCAAAAGAAAAAATTCGATGCAGTGATTAGTCAGGTGACGATTACAGAGGATCGTAAGAAGGCTATTGACTTCACAGATCCTTATATCACAAACAATGTAAATATTATCGTAAACAGCAAAACAAATGATATTACCAAGCTAGAGGACTTTAAAGGCAAAACCATTGGTGTCGGCTTGGGAACGAATGATGAATCTTATCTGCGGAATGAAGTACTGCCGAAGGTAGGCGATTTTGAGATTAAAACGTATGATGATGTCATTACTTCCTTAAAGGATCTAAACTCTGGTCGTATTGACGCAACAATCAATAATCTGTATGCTCTCAAGCCTATTATCGATAAAAACGGGTTCCAAATTAAAGCCGTAGGCGAGCCAATTAAATCGGATCAAGCGGGTGTAGCCATTAACCAGAAAACTCCTGAGCTCAAAGAAGCCTTGAACAAGGCTTTGAAGGAAATGAAGGAAGACGGCACTTACAAAACAATTTTCAAAAAATGGTTTGGCGAGGAGCCAAAAGAATAACGTAAGCCTGTTAGAGGCGTCTGGCTCCAGTCTTGCCTTTTATGCTGACATGGGGCCACTCGTCTGAAAGAAGGGAATATAACCAATGCTTGAATTAATGTGGGAGAACGTCCCTTTTTTATTAAAGGGTGCTTATTATACGCTATATATTACGATTGTCTCTATGTTTTTTGGCCTAATCATTGGTTTGATTGTTGCTGTGGCCCGGTTGAAGGGGAATCGACCTGTTCGATGGCTGGCGCGCATGTATGTATCGATCATTCGGGGGACGCCGGTTTTGGTGCAGATTGCGGTCATTTATTATGGACTGGATGATTATGGAATATCATTCGGATCGCTGACAGCTGCTTGTCTGGCACTTAGCATTAATACAGGGGCGTACTTATCGGAGACGTTCCGTGGAGCTATTTTAGCCGTACCCCAGGGACAGACCGAGGCAGCTTATGCAACGGGAATGTCGCCCGGTCAAACGATGTGGCGTATTATTCTTCCTCAGGCGGTACGGATCGCAATTGCACCGATGGGGAATACATTTGTAGGTATGCTTAAAGAAACGTCGCTGGTGTCGTTTATCGGGGTCAGTGAATTGATGCGGCAGGCACAGCTTTTACAGGCGCAGTATTTGCTTTACATGCCGTTTCTGCTCGAAATTGGCCTGATGTACTGGATTATGAGCATTGGATTCTCCGCTATACTGGAGCGGGTGGAAAAGCGTCTGGCTCGAGCTTATTAAGGTGGAGATGATAGATGATGATAACAACTAACGGATTAGGTAAACGATTCGGACAGGTAGAGGTTCTGAAAAGCATTGATTTTCAGGTTGCCGCTCGTGAAATCGTCGTATTACTCGGCCCGAGCGGTTCAGGTAAAAGTACCTTGCTGCGCTGCCTGAACGGTCTGGAAGAGCTTTCTTCCGGCAAGTTTGAGGTGAATGGGATTGAGGTCGATGCTACGGCTCCCGTTCGTGTCCGCCAAGCCGCCATTCGTGAGATTCGCAAACAGACAGGGATGGTGTTCCAGCAATTCAATCTGTATCCGCACAAAACCGCAATCGGCAATGTCATTGAAGGACTGCTGACAGTAAAAAAAATGCCGCGCGACAAGGCTATGTCCATCGGACAACGGTTGTTGGAGCGGGTGGGGTTATCGGACAAGCAGGATGTACATCCTTCACGTCTGTCCGGTGGACAACAGCAACGAGTAGCCATTGCGCGTGCGCTGGCGATGGACCCGGCGATTATGCTGTTCGACGAGCCGACATCGGCGCTTGATCCCGAGCTAGTAGGGGAAGTGCTGGGTGTTATGCGAGAGTTGGCTCAAGACGGAATGACGATGGTCGTCGTTACTCATGAGATGAAATTTGCTCGCGAGGTGGCGGACAAGGTCGTATTTATGGCAGATGGTATCATTTTGGAGGAGGCAGCGCCACAGGCGTTTTTTGACACTCCCCAGCATGAGAGAACACAGAAATTTTTACGTCAAATCAGTGAATTTTAAAGTAAGATCGAGGATAAATCATAGATTATTAAGATGGAAAGAAGGCCTTTGAACATGAAAGTATCTACAACTTGGCACGGCAAACGCGCGTTTACTTCGGAGGGTCCATCCGGTTATTCCGTTGGGATGGATGCTACGGCGGCTTATGGCGGTGATGGTAAAGGGATGACACCCATGGAACTGCTGTTGGCGGGTCTGGCGGGATGTATGGGCATTGATATTACGATGATTTTGGATCGTTTCTTGTCGGACATTACTCGCATCGATATTGACGCAGAAGGTACGCGCAAGGAAGAAATGCCGACAGGCTTTACAGCGATTGATCTGACATTCCACGTAGATGGAGATATTCCAGATTACCGCGTATGGAAAGCGATTCAGATGGGGAAGGAAAAATATTGTGCGGTATCCGACTCCTTAAAAGCGGAAATTCGGATGCACCTCATATTGAATGGAACCGAAGTACCCTATCCAGCATAAGGGTCGAAGGATAGTGAAAGAGAGTCAGCCTGTGTTATATACAGGAGGCTCTCTTTTTTATGTTATTTGAAAATATGACACGTAATGAAACTTTTTGTACTGTGTTTTCGTTTAAAATAGAAATTGAAATATAAAACTGGGAAAATAAACCTGTGTGTGAAGTGCATACGGGGGGAGGTAATAGTGAAACGAAAGCGCCTTATTGTGGTAGCAACTAGTTTGGCTACAGTACTCATCGTTATGGGTGTAGCGGCAGGCTTACTATCTTTCATGCAGAATCAAGTGGCTAATCCCCCGAATACCGTCCGGCCCACAACTGCGATTGCAGCTGACGTTAAGGAAGAAACGAAGGAACAGGATGCTGCCCGCCGTTTACTTCATTTTGTGGAGGCGAATGCAGAAAAAGTTTCGATTACGATTCTGAGAGATGGAAAAAAGCTGGCAGGCCAAGAGGAAAACCGGATGATGCCTTTGGCGAGCACCGTCAAAACAATCATTGCGATCGAATATGCCAAGCAAGCGATGGTGGGTAAGATTAACCCGGACGGGAGAGTGAAGCTGATTTCGCTGGAAAGGTTTTATTTGCCGGGTTTGGATGGGGGTGCTCATACGGCGTGGCTACAGAATATGGAGGCTAAAGGGCGGATACAGAATGAAACTGTATCTGTACGAGACGTCGCCAAGGGGATGATTCAATTCAGTTCCAACGCCAATGCGGAGTATTTAATGGACAAACTGGGGGTGGGTGCGATCAATCGGACGAGAGCCAAAATGGGGCTGAAAAATCATGATCCCATTTATCCGTTTGTATCCTCCATTTTGATTCCCTACGAATGGATGAGGGAGAGACAAGGTGAGAATTGGAATAATACAAAGAATAATATTTCTGCCAAAGAAGCCATTCAGGCGATGTCTGATACGGAATTTCGCCGATATGCCCGCGTGATTCATAACAAGCTGCGCCGTGATGTGAGTGGTTCTTACAAGAGAAACGCAGATATTACGACTTGGTATGATCAGGATTATGATCGTATCAATACGGATCGCTTTGTAGCTTCAACGACAGCCGAGTATGCCTCTTTAATGAGTAAGCTGAATTGTCGTCAAGGGTTCACAAAAGCTGAGCAAAAGTTATTGTCCGAGGTCTTGGAGGAACCATTTATGGTTCTTCCTGAAAACCAGCAATCCCTGAAACATACTGGGCAAAAAGGTGGCTCCACGGCCTATGCTTTGACACTGGCCATGTATGCGACAGATAAGGAAGGGCATACGACAGAGCTAGCTGTCTTTTTTAACGATTTGGACCCAAGCACAAATGCCAGCTTTCCCGAAATGATAAATGATTTTAAAAAGAGGCTACTGCATGATGAATCGTTTAGAAAAGAAGTTAATCGGCGTATCGGTGTACAGGTAGCGCTGCTAAACGCTAGGGTATAGTACTGCGTTTAGCTGCGCTGCGCAACTTCTTATCCTCATCCTATCCGCTGTCTTTTTGTTTGCGTTCCCGAAGCAATAGATACAAAAAATATGGCGCGCCAATGACGGCTGTCACGATGCCAGCGGGAATTTCGAGCGGCGGCTTCAGACCTCGTCCCAGCGCGTCAGCAAGGACGAGAATCAGGGCGCCGATCATCGCCGAACCGGGCAATAGATAGCGGTGGCGATTGCCAAATAACCGCCGTGCCAGATGCGGTGCCAGCAGTCCAATAAATCCGATGGAGCCGATGGCAGCGACACAGGAGGCAGCCAAGGCGACTGACACGGCTAGCAGTCCTATACGCACACGCTTCACGCTAAGTCCCAGCCCAGCAGAGCTTTCCTCATCTAGGCTCATAATGTCCAGCTTGCGCTGTAGGGTATAGGCGAGAGGCAGCAACACGATTAACCACGGCAGTAGCCCATACACTTCGTCCCAGCCTTTGCCCCACAGACTTCCAGCTAGCCAAGTGAGCGTGTCGCTGGCTTCGAGTGGATACTTGACCAGTATATAATCGGTCGCAGCCTGAAAAATAGCGCCCACCGCCAGTCCGGTCAAGGCTAGCATATTGGGACGCATGCCTCCCTTCATCGAAAGCTGTACGAGCAACAGTGCAGCTAGCCCAGCCCCGACAAAGGCGGCTACAGGCAGCAGTGCCACTGGGGATGAGGGCAGCAGCACGATGACGAGAACCGCCGCAAAGCCGGCCCCCTTGGATACACCTACCACATCTGGCGAGGCTAGCGGGTTGCGGATCATGCCTTGCAGCAGAACACCGGCTACTGCCAGCCCAGCTCCGGCCATGATGGCCAGCAGACCGCGTGGCAGCCGATAATGATGAACGATGAACCAGGAAGAGGCACTCCGGTCCGTCAGAGCCTTGATCAGCTCAGAGGGCGTAATGTAGGTGCTGCCCACGCCTATAGCTATAAAAGCAACACCCAGCATGAGCGCGAGTAAAATCCACAGTTTTTTCATCGTGAAGCCCTCCCGTTCTTATGCGCCAGATATAAAAAGAAGGGCGCACCCACCAGCGCGGTTACAATGCCAACGGGTGATTCATAAGGAAATGCAATAAATCGTCCAAGCACGTCCGCATAGGTCAGCAGCAGAGCTCCGCAGATTGCAGACAGGGGAATGACCCGTTTGTAATTGTCGCCTGTAAACATCTTGATGATATTCGGTACCATCAAGCCCACAAAGCCGATGGAACCGGCTACCGCTATGGCAGAGCCTGCCAGCATAATCACTGAGGCCGAGGCCAGTAGACGGACAAGACGTACGTTTTGTCCCAATCCCTGTGCGACCTCCGTCCCGAGGCTCAGCACAGATAGCGAGGGGGCCAGCGCTAGCGCAAGAATCATACCCACGGCGAACCATGGTAGCACCAGACGCGTGTCGGCCCAAGTGGACCCGTCGATGGCTCCGGCGAGCCAATATAGCACATCGGATATTTGCTCGTTGAACACGAGCAGTCCCTGGGTGATGGAGGCCAGCAGCAGATGCACGGCCATCCCGGCAAGGGCCAGCTTGACCGGCGTCATGCCCGCCGTTCCGGCCAGCGCATATACGAAGGAACCGCCTGCGATGGCCCCGGCAAAAGCAAAATAAATGCTGCCGGACGATCCGATATTCGGCAGCAGCACGACGGACAGCACGACAGCCAGCGAAGCGCCTGAGCTGACCCCGAATACCTGCGGCGAAGCCAGCGGGTTGCGTGTGATGGCTTGCATCAGAGCTCCAGCCACGGCAAGCCCGGCCCCGACGATTAGGCCAATAACGGCACGCGGTAGGCGTACCGTCAAGACAATGAGCTGATCCTTAGACGGATGCTCAGTGAACAGCGCAGTCAGCATGGTGGGGATGTCCATCCTGACTGGGCCAATCGCCACGCTGAGCAGCAGTCCAGCCAGCAACGCAGCGATAAGTGCAAAGAAGACCGGCTTATTCAGCCGGTCGCGTGAGGCTTGTCCGATCAACGGGAGCCGTCTCCTTTACTTTGCGCGGGATACAGAAGCGAAATGGCTTGCTCCAGTATTTTTTCGGCTGAGCCGAGCCCACGGTACCGGGTCCACAGTGCCCGGTTTACTTCGTAAACTTCCCCTTTTTTGACGGCCGTAATGTTTTGCCAAAGCGGGTTTTGCTTCCATTCCGCAATCAGCTTCTCATCGGCTTCCACCAAAAAGATCACATCAGGATCCGCTTGTGAAATTTGCTCCAGCGTCAGCTTGACGGTAGGCTCGCTTGTATTTTGAAGGGCATTGTGGATACCCGCTTGCTCCAGTAGTTGTCCATCAAAGGATGAAGCGCCGTGAGCCGATAGTGAATCAGAACGGAATACCCCTAGCAATACGCTGCGTGGCTCACCAGCTTTGATGCCTTCTTTCAACTTTTCCATTGTAGCTTTATGCGTAGCGAGAATTTGCTCGCCTTTTTCCTTCTCACCCAACGCATCGGCGATGACACCGAAGGATGCCAAGTTTTGTTCATAGGAGGAATTGCGGCTCTTTAGAACAATGGTCGGAGCAATCTCACTAAGTTCTTTGTATATGCTTTTATGACGATTCAGATCAGCAATAATCAAATCCGGCTTCAAGGAGCTGATCGTTTCCAGGTTTGGCTGTTTGCGTGTGCCTACTGGTGTGAAGTCGATTTTCTTGCCGAGCAGCCCATCAATATCATCGTCATTTTCCTGAGCTATACCGACAGGAGTTACGCCCAGTTGGGTTGTGGCATCGACAAAAGAGAATTCCAGGGTTACGATTCTTTTGGGTGCACCTGTAACTTTGGTTTCTCCCATCTCATGTTTAATCATTCGAGTGTCGCCTGTTGCTTGAGGTGCTACTGCGCTGTTATCTTGTGACTGGCTTCCACATCCCGCCATAATGACCGTCAGTAGTGCCAGGATCGCTGCAAGCAGCATACCTGTGCGCAGTGGTTGTTTCGGTGTTGCCATATGTTATCCCCCGTTCCAGTATGATTATCAGAGAAACTGATAATCATTATCAATCAACTAACTGTTGATCATTCTAGCAATCGGGAAGGAGGACGTAAATAATGTGGTTATTTAAACCGTTTTGATCGATTAAGTGAATTAAATTCAATAAAATTATGAATAGGAGGAGGGGGAAGTACCAGGACAGCAGAGTTGGACGATTTATGCATCCCTCCGCTGTCGGCGATAGATACGCTCCGGTCTGCCGACGGTTCCGTACACCTGATCGTGGTGCGCGTCGCCACTTTCCACTAAATACTCCAGATACCTTCTGGCTGTAGAACGGCTCATACCCAGCTCGATTCCCACTGTACCTGTAGTCACCTCACCCCGTCGATTCAGGAGATCTAGCACTTTGTCGCAAGTTACTTTATCGATGCCTTTGGCCCATAGTTCTCCGACTCCGTTCCCCGCCATCCGACCGGTGCCCGCGCTTTGAAGTAAACTGTCAATTTCAGATTGCTCGACTGTGGATTGTTCCTCTTGCCATGTTGTGATTTGTCGCCGAAACCGGGCATATTCCTCCAAGGTCGCACGCAATCTCTCGAATATAAGCGGCTTTACGATAAAATCAAACACGCCTGCTCGAACGGCTTGTACCACTGTTTCAGCTTCTTTGGCGGCAGTCAGCATAATAACATCTGTCCCCGGATAGTGTTGCTTGATGAACGATAGCAGGGTTAGACCATCCGTATCAGGAAAATAAACATCCAGCACGACTAGAGGAGGACGGAGCACGTCCAGTTGAAGTTTTGCCTCAAATTCGTTCGTCGCGATTGCACATACGGTGAACCCGTCCACCTTTTCAATAAATCGGCGGTTAATCTCCGCAATTCGCGGATCGTCTTCAATAATAAGAACCTCAATGTCCGATAAAACCCGCTCATTCATGGGCATAACCTCCTTTTGCATTATTACTCGTATCTGTTCTATGTAAAGGAATGTAAACCTCAAAAATACTTCCTCCACCAGGACGTTTGTGCACTTCTATAGAGCCGCCCATTCGTTCAGTGTACTCCAGCACGAGAGCAAGGCCATATCCATGTCCTGCTTCTGCTTTGGTCGAAGCTCCTCTGACAAACAACTTTTCTTGGATATCGTCCGAAATTCCCGATCCGTTATCCGCAACTTCGACGATGATGGCTTCAGTCGTTTCTTCAAGCCGGAACCAGACCTGTCCGTCAAAGATGGAGGACATCGCAACAGCTTCCATGGCATTGTCCAGCAGGTTTCCGGCTATGGAAGCGAGAAAGGACCACTCCAACGTAGGGGACTGGGTTGAGAATGCTCCTTTAATATCAGAATGGAGTAAAACCCCTTTTTCCAGCGCCTGTTTCTTCTTACCGATCAGTAGGCTGGCGATGATTGAATCGGGCAGGAGAGCTGTGGCAATCGGCCTGTGTACACGATATTCCTCTGATTCCTGGGTGATAAAGTCCACCGCTTCGTCATAACACTCCAACTGAATCAGACCGGATATGAGATACAGCCGATTGGCGTATTCGTGTGTTTGTGATCGCAGTACTTCCGCGTAATCTTTGACCTCTGTCAACTGTTGTGTCATGTGGAGCAGTTCGGTCTTGTCACGCAGACTGGCAACCGTGCCCATGATGCGACCGGAACGATCCTGGATCGGCACACGGCTGACGACTACAATTCGCTGTTGGACCTCAATTTCCTCATTCCATATGTACTGTCCCTGATCTGGCCCCATCGTTGAATGCTCTACTGTGTAATCGGCAACAAGCATATCAACCAGTACATCCGGGACACCAGTCAAGTGACGAAGGTCGCATCCGTAGATAGAGGTTTCCGGCGGGAGTCCGATCAAGCGAGCTGCCTGTGGATTGGCAAGTGTGATTTGTCCTTTACTATTAACCGCGATAATCCCTTCGCCGATGGACTCAATAATGGCTTGCTTTTCCTGGTACAACCGTCCGATCTCCACTGGCTCCAGTCCATGCAGTGCGCGGCGTACCCGTTGCGCTATAACCAGGCTTCCCAATATGCCGATCATCAGCGCGCCCACCATAAACCAGAGCCATGCATATGTGTATGTACGAATATTTTGCTGCACATCTGTCATTAAAAAACCTACAGAGACGAGCCCGATGGCCTTACCTTGCGTATCATAAACGGCTGTTTTGGCGCGTATTGACGGTCCGAGAGAGCCCGTCGATTCAGTGATAAAGGACTGCCCTTGCAGTACCTTATCATTCATGGGGTCTATCATAGGCGTGCCGATGCGCTCCGGGTTTACATGCCACTGCCGGATGAGATGACGATCAGCAATAGTAATAAAATCAGCGCCGCTGCTGGCTTGGACAGGCTTTATGACCTCGTTGATACGCGAACGCAATTGCGTCGTCTCAGTCTGCTCCAGAGCGTCTCTGACCTGCGCATCTACGGCGAGGGTATTGGCGACGGTGAGCGCCCTTTCTCCGATTTCATCATATAGAGCGGAGGTGATCATATATCGAAAGGATAATCCCAACAGCCCGGTAACTACCAGTACTAAAAGGGATATAAATACCATTAGTTTTGTCTGAAAACGCACATGCCTTCACCGCCGTTAAACAAAATATAGGAGGAACGGATCAGTTGATCTCTCCCCCATACGATCTATTTTACTGTATTACAGAAACGCCCGCACTTTTATTCTTTCGAAAGAATGGTCTATAATAGAAATAGTTACATAATACGAGGAGGAACATAATATGATTATTATTCATGCCGATATGAAAGTTTTACCTGAAAAAAGAGAGGCTTTTTTGCAACAAACCCAAGGGCTGGTCAGCGCATCCCAAGCTGAAGAAGGCAATGTACGCTACACGTTAATGCAGGATCTGAATGATTCCAACGCATTTACGATGGTTGAAGAGTGGAAAGATGCTGCTGCTGTAGATTTCCATAATAATTCTGCCCATTTCCAGGCATTTGTTGCCGCGGCTAAAGAATTGTTGGCTGCTCCGCTTCAAGTGAATGCTTTTCAGGATGCAACTAAACTGTAATCATCCCGTTGGATCATTCATAATCAGGAACAGGAGGAATAGACATGGGGAACATTGCGGATACAACTGTACTGAATAACGGAGTTCAGATGCCTTGGCTCGGTTTCGGTACTTACAAGGCGGAAGGCAATGAGGTCTACGAAGCGGTCAAAACAGCTATTGAGGTCGGTTACCGTCACATTGATACAGCGGCGATCTACGGTAACGAGGAACTGGTTGGACAAGCCATTCGTGATAGTGGGACGTCTAGAGAAAATCTGTTTGTAACTACCAAGCTATGGAATCAGGATCAGGGCTACGATTCAACACTGCGTGCCTTTGAGGAAAGCCGTAAGCGGCTGGGTCTGGATATCATTGATCTGTATCTCATTCATTGGCCTGGCAAGGATAAGTACAAGGAAACCTGGAAGGCATTCGAACGACTGTATGAAGAAGGAAGCGTACACGCTATCGGAGTTAGTAACTTCCAAGTTCACCATCTCGAAGACCTCCTCAAAGACAGCAATATGGTTCCTGTCATCAACCAAGTGGAGCTTCACCCTCGTCTGACTCAACAAGAACTGCATCAATACTGCCGGGAGCACCAGATTCAGCTTGAATCGTGGAGTCCACTGATGAAGGGGAAATTAACCGAGCAAGCGGACATCGTTGAGATTGCTGCCAAATACGGTAAAACCTCTTCGCAGGTTATTTTGCGTTGGCATCTGGATCGGGGGATTGTGACGATTCCCAAATCGGTAACCGCGCATCGTATCCGCGAAAATGCCGATTTGTTCGATTTTGAACTGACGACTGAGGATATTGACCGAATCAATGGTCTTCATCTGGATGAGCGTGTAGGCACCCATCCCGATAAACTGTTGTTTTAAATAAATATTCACTTGTAAAAAGAACCTCCCATTCTGCGTTTATCGCGGTTTGGGAGGTTCCTTTTTAGGTTCAGGTGTAGCTTTGTTTAATTACTTGTTTAGCTTACGATACAACAAGTAAGAATAGAGTACAGGAGAGATAACGGATATGATCAGCACGGTAAGGAAAATGACTACTCCCGCCATTCCACCGACCCATGCCGCCACCAACGCTGAAGCACCGCCAAGCATCATCATAGGCCCACCGAAACGGTGCGTTTTACGCCATACCTCGGGATTAGACAGAGTCCACGGCGTGCGGATACCGAACGTATAGTTCGGCTGTACCTGAGTCATATAATTCCCCATCGCCATCAGCATCAGGCCTATTAACCCTAAAATTATAGCATTCATTTGCAGTCGTATATTCAGGTTATACAGCAGCATTCCCCATCCAGCTACAGCGAGAACTACAGAAACACCTGCACGCGTAACTTCATAGGCTTTTGAAAATTTCTCATAATTAGCTCTGTTGGGGTCCATGTGGCGAGCCAATCGAATGACCAGCGGGACTAGGCCCAACAACACGAGCATGATAATAGAACCACTTTTGCTCGTATACCCGTCTGCTGTATTGTTAAAGTTAATATGCGAGGCTAGAACATTGGGAAGTCGGTCGTACAGCAGTATAGCGCCTATGGCGGGTGATAAGGCAATCAAAGTTGTCAAAACATCCGTCAAGCTCCAAGGTGTTCGAAATTTCATTCAGATTCCTCCCCATCCTTAATATGATTCCTATTTTTTTTCGCAGGGGTATCGGAGTGGGCGATACTGAACATCCAACCGATGACATCCGCCACAACCGTTGTATGCAGGGTGTAAATAATGTTTTGTCCCTGTCGTTCATCTAGCACCAGTCCAGATTGCTTCAAAACACTCAGGTGGTGGGATATGCTGGGCTTGCTGATTTGAAAATGCTCGGCGACGTCGCCCGCGCTCAAGCTTTTCTCTTTCAAAAGCTGTAATATTTTACGCCGGGTCGGATCAGCCAAAGCTTTGAAGGCATCATTCAAAATTCATTTCCTCCTTTAGATATTTAGATAATATTCTAAATATCTAATATCATATTAAATTAAAGCTATAATACATGTCAACGGAACAATACATCATTTTAGAAAAAAAGATTTAAATCAGGCTGATTGTGTTTGTAAAAGGTAGAGAAGTTGGCTATAATCAAATTACACAAAAATAAGAATCTTAATTTAGAACAAAAATGAAGGAGGGAATATATATGAAACACGTATTTCGTAAAGGAAATCATCCGCAAGCCCCGGTTATTTTGCTGCTACATGGTACCGGCGGGAACGAACAGGATCTGATTCCATTGGCTGAGATGGTAGCACCGGGAGCTTCTGTGTTAGGCGTGAGAGGAAATGTGCTGGAAAATGGGATGCCGCGTTTCTTTCGCCGTTTGGCAGAAGGAGTGTTCGACATTGAGGATCTTGTATTCCGTACCAAGGAGCTGAGCGAATTCGTGGATTCAGCTGCGGAGCAATACGATTTTGACCGTAACAACGTTGTGGCTCTTGGCTATTCCAATGGAGCAAACATAGCCGCCAGCATGCTCTTTCACGATGCAAAAGCGCTGCGTGGAGCTATTTTACATCATGCGATGGTGCCGCTGCGTGGGCTGAATTTGCCTGATTTAAACGGTATCCCTGTATTTCTGTCTTCCGGTGAAAATGACCCGATCGTTCCGGTCACGGAATCCCGTGAGCTGCAAGCTTTACTGGAAGGTGCTGGTGCGCAGGTGAATGCGTATTGGGAACGCAATGGTCATCAATTGACCCGTACTGAGGCCGAAGCCGCAGGACGTTGGTTTGGGGAGCATTTTAACCCGATTGGAGAGCAGGTATAAGCACTAAATATAAAAATGTGGGGAATAGGGCGAGTGACCTGGCTAAGGTTTCTCTACAGAGAGCCGATTGCTTTCAAGCAGTCGGCTTTTTCACTCGCACATAGAAGGTCGGATCTATTGACCCGGATACTTTTGCCCGCCATGCCTCCTATTGGGCTTACACTTACCCCAGTAACATTCCTCCCGCTGCGCCCGCAAGAACAACCACCCAAGGCGGAAGCTTCCAAAAGACCAGCATCATAAACAAAATGATCGCCAGGGTAAAATCCATCGGTTTCAAGATGGCGGTAGTCCAAAGTGGATCATACAGCGCAGCCATCAAAATACCAACCACGGCTGCATTAATCCCTACTAAAGCTCCTTGGATTTTCGGGTTGTTTCTTAATCCATTCCAAAACGGGAGTGCACCGACAACAAGAAGAAATGCCGGTAAGAAAATGGCGAGAGTGGCAACCACTGCTCCTGGTACTCCCCCGGCGATAGCTCCAAGGTAACCTGCAAAGGTGAATAACGGCCCTGGAACGGCTTGCGTAGCTCCGTAACCAGCCAAGAAATTCTCTCGGCTAACCCATCCAGTTGGAACAACTTCCCTCTCCAAAAGCGGCAATACCACGTGTCCCCCACCAAATACCAAAGAGCCTGAACGAAAAAAGCTATCGAACAGCGTTAACCATCCCACTTCCTCTGAGGATCTAAGAAGCGGAAGTGCCACAAGCATTGCAACAAATACAATCAAGGAGCAGACCGCAAAAGTTCGGCTAATCGCAATTTGAAGATTGGACGTAATCTCCGCCTCTTGCTTTCGAAAAAGCCATAACCCGATAACACCAGCAGCAACAATGATTAGAATTTGACTGTAAGCTGTATGCCAGGACAACGTAATCACGGCGGAAATCACGGCAATTGTCGCCCTATCCCGATCAGGCGTCAGCTTCTGTCCCATCCCCAGAATAGCATGGGCCACAATCGCTACTGCTACGATCTTCAGTCCATGAATCCACCCCGCACTCGCTATATCGTATCCTTGAAGCAGGAAAGCAAACGCAACCAACAGAAGGAGCGACGGCAGTGTAAAACCAATCCAGGCTAACAATCCGCCAAGTAATCCTGCTCTTACAACTCCAATTCCAATGCCAACCTGACTGCTGGCCGGACCGGGGAGGAACTGGCAGAGCGCTACAAGATCGGCGTAACTTTGTTCATCCATCCACTTTCGACGGCGTATGTACTCATTATGAAAGTACCCTAGATGTGCAACCGGCCCTCCAAAGGAGGTTAGACCTAACTTTGTAGACACCCCCAGCACTTCAAGAAGAGTCGCTAATCGTCCCTTTGGAATATCTTCTAGCGGGTCTAGCTTACTCGTTTCCATATAACAGGTTGCTCCCTTTTCTTTTTTCCAACTTCAATATAACTGAATAATGTAATCTAAGTTACTCTAATTTATTAATTGCTACAAGAATGCATAAAATCATTCGATAGCGATCAAGCTACGGTTTAGCGCTCAGTGAGCGATTCCATAACCCAGGAGGAGATAAACGAATGGCAAAACCAGATAATCGAGCCGACAATGTTGAACATTTGCAACAAAGTATTCAGAACACACAGCAGAACCTGCATGAAGCTGAAGGATATCTAAACGAATTTTCCTCTGAAATCAGCAACGAGGAGCGTAAGCAGATCGAAGAAAAAAATAATCGTCGTAAAGAAAGTATTAGATCATTTCGGGAAGAAGTGAAGGACGAAGCAGCACATTCGCAAGAATAATTTAAAAAGCGCGACCCAATTCCGAGTTTTAATTGGAATTGGGTCGTTTTTTTATGCAAAAATCATCATAGCCTCATACAATTCATTTTCCCCCTATAATGCAAGGGGGACGCTAATCTGCATTGAAAATAAATATTTTATAAATAATGTTGTTGTAAACTAATTTGTATTGATGTTAAATAATAAAAGAAAGCGCAATCATTTATGAATTAGGATTTCATCATGCGAAGGGGGAAGGATATGCTGCTGCGAAGAAAAAGCATGGCTTTGATGCTTATGGCGGTGGTTTTGATGGCTGGACTGCTGCAAGGCTGTTCTTTCAAGACCGATGAAAAGGATGGGCCGGGAACAGAACTTGTATTATGGACGTTCAATGAACTGCATGAGAAGTTTTTTCTGCAAATGGCTGACCAATGGAACCAACAGCACCCTGATGAACTGATTAATTTGAAAGCGAATACATTCCCCTATGACAACCACCACAGCAAGCTGTCGATTGCGCTGCAATCGGGGGTGGGAGCGCCGGATATCGCGGATATCGAGGTGAACAAGATCGGTAATTTCCTCAAAGGGATACCGCAGCTGGTCCCGCTCAATCCGGTGATTGACCCCGAGATCAATAACATTGTGCCTTCCAGAGTACAGATTTACGGCAAAGACGGTAAGTATTACGGCATTGACTTCCACGTTGGGGCCGAAGTGATGTATTACAATAAAGAGATTATGGATCAGGCGGGGGTAAACCCGGATTCCATCGTCACCTGGGCAGACTATGCTGCTGCAGGCAAGCAAGTGCTGGCGAAAACAGGCAAGCCGATGGCGACCTTAGAAACGAATGACCTGTGGAGCTATTGGCCGATGATCTCCCAGCAAAATTCAGATTTTCTGGATGACAAGGGCGAGTTGACGTTGGATAACGAAACCAATATTAAAACACTCGAGTTTCTTCAACAGATGATAAAAGACAAAATCGCTGTTCCCGCACCGGGCGGCGGGCATCACATGGAGGAATACTACGGATTTATGAACAAAGGTGGGGCCGCTTCGGTATGGATGCCGATGTGGTATATGGGACGTTTTACGGATTACATGCCTGACCTAAAAGGTAAAATTATCATCAGACCCATGCCAGCGTGGGAAAAAGGCGGTTTTCGCTCAGCGGGTATGGGCGGAACCGGAACAGTAGTCACGAACCAATCAGAGCACCAGGATCTGGCGATGCGCTTTCTAGCCTTTGCCAAGCTATCCAAGCAAGGGAATGTGGAGATCTGGAAGCAGCTTGGTTTTGATCCCATCCGCAGTGAAGTGTGGACCATGCCGGAAGCCAAAGCCAAGAATAAATTTACGGAGTATTTCGGAACGAATATTTTTGATACGCTCATCGAAGTCAAAGATGAAATCAATGCGGTGCATATCGGACCGAAAACACCTGATATTGCCAGTGCTGTGCGCAATAAAATACTTTATCGGACACTACAGAATGGCGAAGATCCAGCCACGGTGCTACATGAGCTGGCAGATGAACTGAGATAGACCCCAACAGGAAAGGGAGTGAGATTCATGGCAACGCCCGTTCATACGAACGCTAATGTACCGACAGGTCAGCCGCCACAACCTCAGCGTCCGACCAGAAGCCGATGGAGTCGCTTTATTCATTCCAGCCGTACGGCACCGTATGTGTTTGTCCTTCCATTTTTACTGTCCTTTGCGCTATTTTTTGCCTATCCAGTCATCTCGACGGTCATTATGAGCTTTCAGGAAGTCCTACCAGGGATAACAACTTATGTTGGACTGGAAAATTATAAGGACTTAATCAATCCTACGTTTGGAAAGGCGATATTGAATAGCGTACTGTATACGTTGCTTACACTAGTCGTGCTGATCCCTCTGCCGCTGGTATTGGCAGTATTGCTGAATTCGCCTAAAATGCCGGGCAGAGGGTTGTTTCGCTCCGTGATGTTTATACCTGCACTAACCTCGGTGGTGGTAGCAGGAACGATCTTCCGCCTCATGTTCGGTGAATTGGATGGTTCGCTGATGAACTCCCTGTTGGGGGTATTCGGTCTGGAGCCTTACAAATGGCTAATGAATGCGAACACCGGCTTTTTAGCGTTGATTGTGCTGGCCTTGTGGAGATGGTTGGGCGTAAATATGTTGTACTACATGTCGGGACTCCAGAACATTCCTCCTGAGTTGTATGAGGCTGCGCAGATTGATGGAGCCAGTCGTTTCGATTCATTTTGGCGGATTACGATTCCTATGCTGAAACCAGTAACGATCTACGTATTTACGATTAGCATTTATGCGGGTTTGTCCATGTTCACGGAGAGCTACATGTTGTGGAACGGAAATAACTCCCCGAACGATATTGGTTTAACAATTGTTGGCTATCTCTATCGCCAAGGTCTGGAGCAGAACAGTATGGGCTTCGGAGCTGCGGTGGGCATTGTATTGCTCGTATTTACACTAGTGCTGAACCTGATCCAGCTCAAATTTTTCGGCATGTTCCGGAAGGAGGATTAAGCGATGGCTCAGAAACAAAAAGGCTCGTTATCCGCATTGCTCGTTGTCCTATTCATTCTGTTTGCCGGGTTTGCCCTGTTTCCGCTATTTGCTGTGACGCTTGCCTCGTTCAAGCCATCGACGGAGCTATTGCGCTACGGATTGAATCTTAAGCTGGAGTGGGACATCATGTCCCTGAAAAACTATGCGTTCATCTTTCAGGGGACGACGGATTATTTTCAATGGTACTGGAACAGTATTGTCATTACCGTCTTGTTTACGGTGTTATGTCTGATATTGTCCGCGATGGTGGGCTATGGTCTGGAGATGTACCGTTTTAGATTGAAAAATGTGATTTTCACACTGGTGCTGGTCGTGATGATGATCCCGGTAGAAATTATCATGCTGCCGCTCTACAAGCTAATGATCGGCATGAAGCTGATCAATACGGTATGGGGTGTAATTCTACCATTCGTCGTCGCGCCGATCCCGATCTTTTTCTTCCGTCAATATTTGAGTGGTGTTCCCAAGGATTTCATGGATGCTGCGCGGGTTGACGGCTGTTCAGAATATGGCATTTTCGTACGGATTATGATGCCTCTGATGGCGCCTGCATTTGCAGCGATGGCTATTTTGCAGGCGATGAACAGTTGGAATAACTTCCTCTGGCCTATGATTGTATTGCGTACCAACGACATGCTGACACTGCCAATTGGACTGTCCAGTCTGCTGACGCCATATGGCAACAATTATGATGTGCTGATCGCGGGTTCTGTTTTGGCTATTTTACCGATTCTCGTCGTGTTCCTGTTCTTCCAGCGTTACTTTATTGAAGGGATGACGGCAGGCGGAGTAAAAGGATAATCGGAAAGGTATTAAATAGAGCAACGGAGTACAAGAAATGTGCAACGTCAAAAAAGGCTGATCGGGCAGTGTCCCGGTCTGCCTTTTTTTAGATTCGATTGATTTTCATTCTCATTTTCATGACTATCATCTGCACAAGCTATGGGTAAACGTGGTATGATATTTGAAAGATTTCAAATACAGCACTTTGCATAATTTGATTCCTAACGCTCAAAAGTACAATATATAAACGAACTAAACCGTTTCGATTATATATTGCTGGTTTGAAATCGCTCTTGGGATTTATGTAAAATGCTCAATACAGAAATATTCAGGCGGAGCGTGGAGAACCTATGGAACCAACAGAAACCCAGAAAACTGACCCGGCCATGGCGTCAGCCGTTGGCATGGAGGATATTGTACGAGCGCATCATATGCTGCGTGAGGTGATTGTACGTACACCTTTACAGAGGGATGCCGTCCTATCGGCCAAATATAACTGTAATGTGTATCTGAAAAGAGAGGATCTCCAAGTCGTGCGGTCCTTTAAAATCCGTGGAGCTTACAACATGATCCGCAGCTTGACCCCTGAGCAAATGGAAAAAGGCATCGTGTGTGCGAGTGCGGGGAATCATGCGCAAGGTGTGGCTTTTTCATGTAACGCACTTGGTATCCACGGTAAAATATTTATGCCGAGTACAACGCCTAATCAGAAGGTGAAGCAGGTTCGTCGCTTTGGCGGTAACAGTGTAGAGGTCATTCTGACCGGAGACACGTTTGACGATGCTTATGATGAGGCCATGAAGGTGTGCAGCGAGCAGGCAATGACCTTCATCCATCCGTTCGATCAGCCGAAAATTATTGCGGGCAATGGTACGATTGCGATGGAAGTGATGGAGAGCCTAGATACACCTATGGACTATGTGTTCGTAACGATTGGCGGCGGCGGTTTGGCGGCAGGCGTAGGTACGTATGTTAAAACCGTGAGTCCGTCCACCAAGGTAATTGGCGTGGAGCCCCTCGGCGCGGCGTCGATGACGGAAGCCATGCGTTTGCGCAAGGTCGTTACACTGGATCAAATAGACAAGTTTGTTGACGGAGCTGCGGTGAAGCGTGTGGGTCAGCTGACATACGATATTTGTAAACACACCTTGGACGATATTGTGAAGGTACCGGAAGGCAAAGCATGTACCGCGATTCTGGAACTGTATAATGAAAATGCGATTGTTGTGGAGCCTGCGGGTTCACTGCCTGTGGCAGCACTTGATCTGTATCGCGAGCAAATTCAAGGCAAAACGGTTGTCTGTATCGTCAGCGGTGGTAACAACGATATAGATCGTATGCAGGAGATTAAGGAACGGTCCCTAATTTACGAAGGACTGAAGCATTATTTTATGGTGAATTTCCCGCAAAGAGCCGGGGCACTGCGTGAGTTTCTACAGGATGTGCTTGGACCGGACGACGATATTACTAGGTTTGAATATACGAAAAAGAATGATAAGGAAAATGGACCAGCTCTGGTCGGCATTGAGCTGTTTCACAAGGAAGACTATCTTCCTTTAATTGAACGAATGAACCGCAAGGGGCTTAAATATACGGAACTGAACAAAAACGAAAATCTATTTAATATGCTAATTTGAAGAGGAGCCTACAGGCTCCTTTTTTGTATCAACATTTTGCAAAATCCTCATATGTATAGCGGTATGCGTAGTTTATGAATTTCTTTTTATTTGAAATAAAGCGTTTACAAAAGTGAATGTGATAGGTTAATATATGGGTAACTTCATAAGTATAAACACTAATGTAATAGGTGTGACACCTGAATTTCATTATAAGATACTCATTCGGAGGTGCGAAAGAATGTTGGAAGCATGGAAAAAATCAGTACAGAGTAAATTGACCCGAACGGCGTTTGCTGCCGTAACCTCGGCTGCTTTAATGCTATCAGTGATGCCATCTGCATCCGCAGAGCATTGGGCGTTAACTGGCGATGTGGCAGTGCATGATCCGTCCATTACGAAGGAAGGCAATGCATGGTATATTTTCTCCACAGGGCAGGGGATACAGGTTCAAAGATCGGACGACGGACGCAATTTTTACAGATTGCCGCAAATATTCCTGTCACCGCCATCATGGTGGAAAACGTATGTACCTAAGCAAAAGACTAACGATGTATGGGCACCGGATGCTCAAAAGTACAATGGACGGGTATGGCTGTACTATTCCATTTCTACTTTTGGTGCCCGGACCTCGGCTATCGGACTAGCTTCCGCAACGAGCATTGGCGCGGGGAGCTGGAGAGATGATGGACTAGTGCTGCGTACGACGGATGCTAACGATTATAATGCCATTGATCCCAATCTCGTCATTGACGCTTCCGGTAACCCATGGCTTTCCTTTGGTTCATGGAATTCAGGCTTAAAAGTGACTCGATTGGACAAGAATACGATGAAGCCTACGGGCCAGATCTATTCTATCGCCAAGCGTACGGCTGGTGGTTTGGAAGCGCCACATGTTACATACCGCGACGGCTATTATTATCTGTTTGCTTCCATTGATAACTGCTGCAAAGGCGTAGACAGTAATTATAAGATTATTTACGGTCGCTCTACTAGTATTACCGGACCGTATGTGGACAAGAGCGGCAAAAGCCTGATGGATGGCGGTGGAACGATACTGGATGCAGGGAATGACCGTTGGAAGGGACCGGGTGGACAATCTGTCTATAACAACAGTGTGATTGCACGTCATGCCTATGATGCCACTGATGGTGGAAATCCAAAGCTTCTGATTAGTGATTTGAAATGGGATTCGGCAGGCTGGCCTACGTACTAAAGAGAGGACCGTTTGAAGTCATTTGTGCAGTAAAATCATATAGATATATTCAAAAACTGTTCCTCCTAAGGGGAACAGTTTTTGGCTTGCAATGTCATAGAAACATGATATTATGTATCAAGTTGATAATAATTATCATTATCGTTATGAGAGACGTGATGATTTTAGGTACGGAGGGAGTGACCTCACCAAATGCAGTCTAAAGACAGCATGGACAAACATACAGATCTGACAGAGAGGGAAGTTCCTAAAGTAGTCATAACAGCACCTCCAGTGCTTCGAGCGGGTAGGATTCGGCAGGCGTTGTTGTTCACAGCTTCGGCTGTATTGTTGGCTTTGGCCATATTCGCCGCCATTTCTTTTGGAGCCAAGGACTTGACCGTAAGCACCGTGTGGTCGGCAGTATTTCACTATGATCGTTCGCTAATGACACATCAGATCATTCACGAGCTGAGATTACCGCGTGTACTGGGTGCAGCTGTTATTGGAGCTGCGCTGGCGGTGGCAGGCTCTCTGATTCAGGGTATTACACGCAACCCGCTGGGAGATACAGGTGTGCTGGGCATTAACGCAGGAGCGATGTTTGTAGTTGCTGTGAGTTTTGCCTTTTTCCCCAATCTACCTTATGGAACGTTAATTGTATTGTCGTTCCTGGGGGCGCTGATGAGTACCTTACTAGTATTTGGTCTGGGAGCATCTGCACCGGGAGGATTGACACCTATGAGATTGACGGTGTCTGGAGCTGTGACGGCTGCCTTGTTAGGTTCCATGACTTCGGGGATTGCGATTTATTTTGATCTAAGTCAGGATTTAGCCTTCTGGTATGCGGGTGGTGTTGCCGGAATCAAATGGTCGCAGCTTGAGATTCTTGCACCAATTTTACTTATGGTGATCGCTTGGTCTATGGGGCTGGCCCGCTCCATTTCGCTGATATCGATGGGCGATGAGGTGGCGTTAAACCTTGGGTTGAATCTCAGGCGTATCCGGCTTTTGGGTCTGCTGACTGTAGTAGTACTGGCTGGACTCTCTGTATCGGCTGCCGGAGCCATCGGCTTTGTAGGTTTGGTTATCCCACATATCGCTCGCAAGCTAATCGGTGTGGATTATCGCCAGATCGTGCCGCTGTCTGCGTTATTGGGAGCCGTGCTACTGGTGCTGGCAGATTTGGGAGCGAGAATGGCAAATCCACCAGAGGAGCTAGCTATCGGAATTATGGTGTCTTTTATCGGAGTACCCTTTTTCCTCTTTCTCGCCCGTAAGGAAAGGAGGGATTTATAGTGAGACGCTCTTCAGGGACCGGGGATACAAGGACGACAAAGGCTTGGCTCGTTTGTTTGGTATTGGCGGGGATCAGCTTTGCCGTCCTTGTTTTGGGTCTGAATACCGGAACGATTCGTATTCCACCGCTACGCGTGCTGGATACGTTGTTTGGCGGTGGCAGTGGACGTGATCATATCGTTCTGTTCGAGTATCGTCTGCCTCGTATTGCTGTAACGATGCTGGCTGGAGCGGGACTAGGTGCAGCCGGGGCGGTCATGCAAGGCTTGTCACGGAACGCACTCGCTGATCCCGGAGTTCTGGGACTTCACGCAGGGGCAGCGTTGGGGCTGGTAATGTTCGTTAGCTTTTTTCGCGATCTGGACGGATCAGCCGCCGTTCTGATCCCCTTGTTTACCTTTGCAGGAGGTGTCATTGCGGCCGTGCTGATTGTTTTGTTGTCCTATAGCCGCACCAGAGGAATCGTGCCCGTGCGTCTGATTTTGTCCGGCATCGGTGTAGCCTCGGGTCTTAGCGCCATAACGCTGTATTGGTCGTTGCGGTTGGATGAGGATACGTACGCATTTACTGCACGTTGGTTGGCTGGCAGCGTTTGGGGCCGGGACTGGATACATGCAGCGGCTTTGCTGCCTTGGATAGTCATTGTTTTACCCTACGTTCTGTCGCAGACGCGTAGTCTGAACAACCTGTCGTTGGGCGACGAGACCGCAGCTGGAATCGGCACAAGTGTGAAGCGCCAGCGCCTATTACTGCTGGGCGCAGCCGTGGCTCTATCCAGTGCCAGCGTATCCATGGCCGGAGGCATCGGTTTTATTGGGCTGATTGCACCTCATCTGGCTCGCCGTCTGGTTGGGCCGATGTACCAGCATTTGCTGCCAGTAGCTTGTTTGGTCGGGGTCGTCATTCTGGTCACCGCAGACACGATTGGGCGTTCGGTGTTTCAGCCGAATGCGATTCCCGCAGGTGTGGTGGTTGCTGTGGTAGGAGCTCCGTATTTTTTATTCCTGCTGTCCCGAACAAAATGACAGAAGGAATAGGTACATATGAAATCATATGGTGCAAATGATACAACCTGCTGAAATTAATAACTAAGTAGAAGCCTTCTATATTGATCATTATAATGTAGAGTTTCTGTGGCATAGGAGAGAGTAATCATGAGAAAGCACAAATTTGAGGGTTCAGGTTTTAAACGTTCATGGGTAGTCACAACTCTTGTTGTATGCATGATCATGCTGTCCGCTTGCGGACAAGCAGCCGACAAGCAGGCTACCGATACGAAAGCGGCTGGCAGTGCGCAGACAACCATTAGTGCGGATTCGCGTATTGCTTCGATGTCTATTCATTTGACGAACAACCTGCTGGCATTGGGCATTACTCCGGCTGGTTCGGTCATTGGCGGAGATGTGAAGGATTTTCTGCCCCATGTAAAAGATCGTCTTCAAAATACCCGTAAGCTAGGTGTTGTCACAGACCCGGATATGGAAGCGGTACTGGAGCTTCAACCTGATCATATTTTCTTGGACAAAAAATATTCGGGAACCGATGTGGCCAAATTTGAAAAAATTGCGCCGACCGAAGTTTTTGATCTGGATGAAGGCACATGGAAGGAACAATTAAAAAAAATAGCCGTTATGGTCAAACATGAAGCACAGGCAGACACATTTCTAAAAGATTATGATACACAGAAGGAACGAGTCAAAAAGCTGATTCATTCAAAAATTGGGGACGGAACGGTTATGGCTGTACGTGTGACGGCGAAAGAGGTTCGTGTTATGGGGATGAAGCGTCCCGTAGGACCGCTGTTGTATCAGGACTTGGGCTTGAAGCCAGCCAAAGGTGTAGAAAAGATCAATAAGGCTTATCAGGTTGTTTCCCAAGAGGTTTTACCGGATTATGATGCTGATGCGATCCTTGTTATCATCAGTAAAGGCGCGGATGCCCAAAAGGTATACAAGCAGCTGGAAGGAAATACAGTATGGCAAGGTCTCAAGGCGGTGAAGCAAGGGCATGTCTACATGTTGGACGGACAACCTTGGCTGGACTACTCCGCGATGGGACATAAAATTGCTCTGGATAATGCAGAACAACTATTTTCCAAATAAGTTCTAAAGTATACCAAGCCGTATTCCCCCATGCAGCTTCTTGCAGGCCAGGAATACGGCTTTTTGGCGCACACCCCAGCTGTAAGTCGGTTGCCTGATCGAAATGAAAAGGAGCTGCTTCGATCCAAAATGAGGCAGCTCCATATAATGAGAAATTGCGGGCTATGAACGTTTTTTACGCAGAAAAATTGGTTTGAGTCCAATAAATCCAATGGCGGCGAGAATTAAATTCGCCCAAGGTGAGATTCTGAATACTGGCAGTACACTGCGCAGCGCCAGTCCGGCGACAAGAATCACGACAACTAACACAACATACATCAAGATGGATTTAAGATTCATCTGGGGCTTTACAGGGGCATGGTCTGGCTGTTGTGTCTCCTCGCCTTCTTCAGGACGGTCCATAAAATTCATCAGAGCTTCAACGAGTAGAATGGCTCCTGCGGCGATGATGATAAGGGTGGATAGGCTGATTTTTTCAAAGGGTTTGATATCCCCACCTGTAAAGGTGACAAACCATCCGATAATTGCCTGTGTCAAGAAAAACATAGACAAGGCAATCCATGCAATAAGCGTATAATTTTTTGCTTTATTCATTTCTTCCTCCTGCTTTATGAGCGTATCCCGGGCTGATGAAACCGCCATTACGTAACAAAGACAGTATACGTGAGGAAGCGTCGGATGGCAAAAGACTTTATCTATAAAATGTATATTACCGCTGCATTCTCCTCAAACTGGATACAGGGTGAGCACATAGAGCAACCTGAATATAAACGTTAAGAGGGTGTGGCATCATGAAACTGGAGAACCAGGCAGATTATTCAGTCCAAAAACGACTGGCAAACGCTTCGAACGGGAATAGCGGGGTGGCCTCGTCTACAAATGTGAGTCACCGGAGCATTCAAGGATCATCTCCAACGTACCGTATACTGGACGATATCGAAGTGGCTGAGGATACAGAATTTGCGGGTGAACTAGGTGCACAGAACTACCGCAGCCTGTGGCATGAGGATGAACATAACGGCGCCTCTTGTAAGCTGGAGTGGGAGGGACGAACGGAGACCCACCAAATGTTTAGGAACAGCTACGAATAACGAATGTCTACTTTAATGTAGTGGATTCACTCTAATAAGTGTAGTATAGCGTTCTCCGGAATCGCATCGGGGAGCGCTATTTGTTTACTTTTTTTACGATGTGAACTGACAGGTTGACAAGGAAGCAGGGCGATGATAGACTGACTTTACTATAAAATCTTATTAAACTTATCGGAATTAAAGTGAATAAATATCCAGGATAGATATTCCACGTTACGATATGAGTTTGAATTCATAAATGTGTAGTGAAGCTTGAAACAGGGGGAATCAGGATGGAACGGCAAATTGGAATTCGCTTTGAACATGAAGAACTGGCCGCAACAATTCATTATCCAAACCGTACAAATGAGGGAGATCGTCAGAGAAGGGTTCCTCTCGTTGTTATATGTCACGGTTTTGTAGGCAATCGTATCGGAGTAGATCGATTATTCGTCAAGACTGCGCGTGAACTGGCCGAAGGGGGATACTTTGTCCTGCGCTTTGATTTTGCCGGTTGTGGAGAAAGCACGGGGGAATATGGCAAGCAGGGGTTAGAATCAATGATTAATCAGACACGTACCGTGTTGGATTACGCCGTCAATTGCGCGGACATTGACCCGACCAAGGTGACACTGATCGGTCACAGTCTGGGGGGGGCGGTAGCCCTTCTCACAGCCGTACGGGACAAGAGAGTACAAAATCTGGTTCTTTGGTCCGCAGTGGGCTACCCGTTCAACGACATCGTCAAAATTACGGAGCGAAGCGTGTACGATGAGTCTGTTAAAACCGGTCATGCCGACTATTTGGGCTATAAGTTTACGCCTGCTTATTTTGAGTCGTTAGCTCAATTTCAGCCGTTCCAGGAGGCCGTTAAATTTAACGGAGATGTGCTCGTTGTTCATGGCACCTCGGATGATATTATTCCTGTGGATTATGCATTTCTGTTTCAAAAGATATTCTGGATGCGTCCAGAGGGACGCTGTGATAAAGAGATTATTTTCCAGGGAGATCACACTTTCTCGTCAGGTAAAGAGCGGCAACGGCTGATTGATCGAACACTTGAATGGCTGGATGAACAGGAAAATATTCAACGGGATTGGCAGCACTGGATGATCTGATTTCAGTGTGTAACGGATTGTATTGGAAATTGCGCCTCCGCCGGAGTAAAATGGAAGAGTAACACTATACTGGCGTGTGGAGGTTGGCAGCGATGACATTACCCTCAATTTTTGTTGCGCATGGTTCACCGACACTGGCTGTAGAAAATAACGCATATACCAGCTTTCTTGCAAAGCTGGGCGCGAGCCTGCCCCGACCCAAAGGAATTGTCATTTTTTCCGCGCATTGGGATAGCCCCGATCAATGTATTGGCGCGGATGATCAGCATGCAGCGTTGCACGATTTCTATGGCTTTCCCGAAGAAATGTACTCAATTGATTACCCTGCACCAGGCGATCCAAAGCTGTATGAGGAGATAGAGCATCTGTTCAGTCAGCATAACCTGTTCCACCAGCCGGTTCGGAACCGAGGACTGGATCATGGAGCATGGGTGGTTTTGCGGCATATATATCCTGATGCAGACATACCGGTCGTACCCTTATCCATTGATTCTCGGCGCGCTCCTCAGGAGCAATACGAGATTGGGCGGATGCTGGCGCCGTTGCGAAAACAAGGAATTTTGATTATCGGTAGCGGTGGATTGGTACACAACTTGCGGACACTCAAGCAGACGAGTGAGCCAGCCGATTGGGCCGTTCAATATGATGACTGGATTGCACAGCAGCTTCAAGACTGGAATTTGCGTCACCTATTCCAATATGACAAGAAGGCTCCATATGCCAAACAGGCGGTACCTTCTTATGGAATAGAGCATTTTTCACCTTTGTTTTATGCGATGGGGGCTGCGGATCATGAGCGCTCCGCGCGTAAGCTTTTTCAATCGTATGTCCTTGGCTCGTTAAGTCTCAATTGTTGGGCTTTTGGTCAAGAAAGTGATACGTAAATGTAAAAAAAGAACTTCCGAATCCACATGGTGTGTGGGAATGGAAGTTCTTTTGTGTATTTTGCGTTTTATTAATTAGAAGGCACGTGTATCGTGAGCATAACAGCACAAAAAATAACCATTATCCCGGAGGATAACGGTTATTTTGGGAATGTTTAAGCTATTTTTCGACTAGGGTCCGCTGGAAAGGTATCTTTATTTTTACGAAACAGTCCACGCAGGAAGGGCAGTACCCAACGGTCAAAGCCAATTCTTCCGGCATTTGCACCAGCAACTACAAGGAAGATTTCAAACAGCAGGTAGATTGCATTGGTGCTTACTGTACCCGAGAACAGGAACGAGAAGTTCATAACCATAGCCATCAAAGCAGCCAGTGTAGTCAATGTACCGAGAAGCAGGCCAACCCCGACCAAGAACTCACCCAATGGGATCAGGACGTTGAACAAACCTACATTCGGCAGGGCAAAGGCTTCCAGGAACGATCCCCACCAGCCTTGTACAGCGGGATGGTCTCCACCTGTTTTAGCAATGGCCCCCGAGATAAATCCTCCTGCATCGAATCCACCTGTCAGTTTTTCAAGTCCGTGGGTCATCCATTCATAACCTAGATAAACCCGTACTACAGTCAGCAACCACATTGCGACTTTGTTTTCACGTAACCAGCTGTTAAACATTCAAACCACTCCTCTTTCTTAATCTATAATGTTGGTTGTATTTCATTTTGTTGGGGATGATCATCTTTGCTACACCTTTATTGTAGTAGGTTCAGTTACAGTTATTTGTGATAAAAATCACAAAGTATGAATATTTTTTAAATTTTAATGTCTTTAGATAAGTATTCTATAGAGTGGTTACGCTTCAATCAAGACAAAAACAGGAAATAAAGCTTATAATGAGAAAAATAACTAAGTGGAGGGATGAACTTGTCCGGGCCCATTTCCCAACGAAATCATTGGTTGCGTGTGATGGCCTCAGCTCTGTTATGCATGACGCTGATGTCTTGTACTGCTATGTCGAATACGGGTGAATCTGATTCCGTTCCCCAACCGACCAAGCAAGTAACAGAGAAGGAGGCACTTGAACCGCCGAAGGAGCAGTCTATTCCGGCATTTACAGCTCCGCTTACCGGTCTTCCGGTGGAGCAGCCTGTTTTGGAGCGGCCGCTCGCTGTCATGATTAACAATGCTCCGGCTGCACGTCCACAGGCAGGACTTAGCCAGGCAGACATGGTATATGAAGTTCTTGCAGAAGGCGGGATTACCCGTCTGGTCGCTTTTTTCCAAAGTCATGGTGGAGATGTAAAGATCGGACCGGTCCGTAGCATTCGACCGTATTTGATTGAGCTGGGCGAAACCTATGGTGCGTTGCCTATACACGCAGGGGGAAGCACAGATGCCTATGCGATTTTACAGCAGCAGCGGAAGGAACATCTGGATGAGATTTCAAATGGAGGGGCTTACTTCTGGCGAAGCAAAGATCGTCGTCCTCCACATAATTTATACACAGACGTGAACAGACTGCGCAAAGGAAGCGATAGTAAAGGGTATGCCAAGCATACGGACGTTCCAGTATATTCTTACCTTAAATCCGGTGAAACCCCAGTTATGGTGGACGAGACAGCAGCATCTTTGCAAATTCGTTTTTTGCTTAAAAGCTATCGGGTATCTTATACCTATAATCCAGCGAATCAACAATATAAGCGTTTTGTGAACGAAAAGTCACATATGGATCAAAATAATAACCAACAGCTCTCAGCAGCCAATGTTATTGTAATGAGCGCTAGACATCGAACGTTAGATGATGTAGGCAGATTAAGTGTTGAGCTGGACGGCAGTGGAGAGGCCATGGTGTTTCAACAAGGACAGTTAATACAGGCTGAGTGGCAGCATACACCAGGCGATGCGATTCGTTTTATGAAAAATGGGGTTGAAATCCCGTTAACGCCAGGTACATCCTATATACATGTGGTACCTGCAGATACTTCACTAAAGGAACATGTAACCATAGAAGCAAATTAGAAAACAAAATACACCTTTTTAGGAAAAAATTGTCGGATAATGACCTTCGCTGTCGGGCACTGTATACGTATGTCATGAAATTTGCTTTTACAAACATTACAAAAACATTGATGAGTGTGATAAGATAGCAAAGGTTGTCTATTGCAGTCGAAACAGGTTGCGGATATTTTCGTAAAGGGGTAATCGTTATGAGATTGAAGAAAAAGGATATATTCTTCGAGACGTTGGAAAATATGGCAGATACGATCGTGCAAGCAGCCGATTATTTTGCCCAACATACTTCAAATCTTCAGGATGTGACTTTGTTTACAAATGAAATGAAGAAGTATGAAAATAAGTGTGATGATTACACACACACGATTATTACTGAGCTGAACAAGACCTTCATTACGCCATTGGAACGCGACGACATCATGGAACTGACAACAACCATGGATGATGTGTTGGACGGTCTTGAAGCGACGGCTTCTCGTTTTTATATGTACAACATTACGGAGCCGGACGAGTATATTGTGCAGTTCGCTGATATTCTGCGTCAATCAGCTTACGAAATTCAGAAAGCTGTACATTTGCTTTCACAGAAAAAATTGCTGGCCATTCGTGAATACACTATTCGCCTGAATGATTTGGAAAATCAGGGGGATGAATTATTGCGTATTTGCATCAAAAACCTGTTTGCAACTGTAACCGACCCTATTGAACTGATTAAACGCAAAGAATTGTACGAACGCCTTGAAACGACAACGGATTCATGCGAGGATGTTGCAAATATGCTGGAATCCATCATTATGCGTAACTCGTAAGGGAGTCCTTTTACATGGATACAAGTTTACTGGTATTGGGTATTGTTATTTTTCTTGCTCTGGCATTTGATTTTATTAATGGTTTTCATGATACGGCGAACGCGATTGCAACTTCGGTATCGACCCGTGCATTGACCCCGCGACGTGCGATTATTATGGCTGCGGTCATGAACTTTCTCGGGGCAATATTGTTTACAGGCGTTGCGAAGACCATTGGTGGAAGTGTCGCTGATCCAACCAAGCTTACGAATGGAATTGATATCGTCATTGCGACGCTGATCGCTGCGATTATCTGGAACCTCTTAACCTGGTGGTTCGGTATTCCTTCATCCTCTTCTCATGCACTAATTGGTGCATTGGCTGGAGCGGTGTATGTAGGTGCGGGATCGGATAAATTAAACTGGAGCGGCTTCATCGGGATTGTCGAAGGACTTATTTTCTCCCCGTTGATTGCTTTTGTTGTCGGTTACATCGTGATGATAATTTTAAAATACATCTTCGCTCGTCGTAGTCCGCATACGGTAAACAAAGGGTTTCGTACAATGCAGGTCATTACGGCAGCGCTTCAGTCGTTCACGCATGGTACGAATGATGCTCAAAAGGCGATGGGGATTATTACATTCGCACTCGTTTCGGCGGGGTATCAGGACCATTTGGAAGTACCCATGTGGGTGAAAATTTCAGCCGCAACAGCCATGGCGCTGGGTACATCTATCGGGGGCTGGAAAATCATCAAGACGATGGGAACCAAGATTTTTAAAATCGAGCCAATTAACGGATTCGCAGCCGACATTTCGGGAGCCTCTGTTATTTTCACAGCTACATTGCTTCATTTGCCCGTAAGTACCACTCATGCCATTACTTCGGCTATTTTGGGTGTGGGTTCTGCGAAGCGTTTTTCCGCTGTGCGTTGGTCGCTGGCCGGTCGAATTATTATTACTTGGGTTATAACGATACCGATTGCTGCGCTGTTATCTGGATTGATTTTCAAAATTCTTTTCTAGTTCATTATTATTTCTTGAAAAATAGGTACACACTATAGAATACACAATAAGCTTCCGTCCGTTTTTTGCGGCAGGGGCTTATTGGCATTCTGGGGCAAAACGGCTTCTTCAAAGTTTACACCTCCAGATAGTTCCATGAAACATTTTTCAAAAATAGCTGACATCAAAGTAGTCAATTTTTAATAACTCCTGTAAAATAAACAGAAAACTTTGAACCGTTCAACTGACTGGAGGAAATTATGCAAAAATCTAGAAAACTAATAGCACTCATGATTTGTTTGTTTTTTGTGGTTGCCCTAGCCGGTAATTTCGGTGTAGTGGCACATGCAGAAAATAAAACAAAGTATGATATCGGCACGGATACAACGTTCGCGCCTTTTGAGTTTGAAGATGTAGATGGTAAATTTGTCGGAATCGACATGGATCTGCTGGCAGCTATTGCCAAGGATCAGAATTTTGAATATACCATTAAGCCTCTTGGCTTTAACGCGGCAGTGCAGGCCCTTGAAACGAACCAAGTGGATGGTGTCATTGCCGGGATGAGTATTACCGATGAACGTAAGCGGAAATTTGATTTTTCCGAGCCTTATTTTGATTCAGGCGTCGTCATGGCGGTCCGCAAGGATAATGATACGGTTAAACGCTATGAGGACTTGAAAGGACAGCGTGTCGCTGTCAAAACAGGAACGGAAGGTTATACATTCGCAGAATCGATTAAGGCCAAATACGGCTTTACTACAGTACCGTTCGACGATTCTTCTCAAATGTATGATGAAGTTAAAACAGGTAATTCGGTTGCCTGCTTTGATGACTATCCGGTACTGGCATATGGTGTAAACCAGAATAACGGCCTTAAGCTGGTAACAGATAAGGAAAAAGGTGCTTCTTACGGGTTTGCTGTTAACCAAGGCAAGAACCAGGAGTTGCTGGAGAAATTTAATGTAGGGCTTGTTAATCTGCGCAATAGCGGGGAATACGATAAAATTTTGGCTAAATACCTTGGCGAATCGGGCAAAGGTGTGGCGCCTGTAGAGACCAGCCGCTGGGGACTGATTTCCGCTTCGCTGCCTTCGCTGATTAAGGGCATGGGAAATACGTTGCTGTACACACTTGTATCTTTACTCGTAGCCTTTATCCTTGGGTTGGTGTTTGGCTTTATGAAAGTAAGCCATAACAAGGTGTTCCGTGGTATTGCAACTGTATTCGTCGATATATTCCGCGGTATTCCGCTGATCGTGCTTGCTTTCTTTATTTACTTTGGTATTCCACAGGCACTGGATTTCAAAATGCCGCTTTTTGTCGCGGCTGTACTGACGTTATCCCTGAATGCGGGTGCGTATGTAACTGAGATTATCCGTGGTGGTATTCAGTCCATTGATCCGGGACAAATGGAAGCAGCTCGTTCGCTTGGTCTACCCTATCGGACGGCTATGCTTAAAATCATTTTGCCACAAGCTGTGAAAATCATGATCCCGTCGTTTATCAATCAGTTGGTTATTACGTTGAAGGATACGTCCATTTTGTCTGTTATCGGTCTGGTCGAGTTGACCCAATCGGGTAAGATCATTATTGCGCGGACATTCCAATCCTTTGATATTTGGCTGGTAGTAGCGGTGATGTATCTTATCGTCATTACAGTCCTGACCAAAATTTCCAACCGTCTTGAAGGGAGAGTTCGCCGTGGGTAAAATTATCGTTAAAAACCTGAAAAAAAGCTATGGTAGTAATCAAGTATTAAAGGGCATCGATATGCAAGTACGTGAAGGCGAGGTTGTGTGTGTCATTGGCCCCTCTGGTTCGGGGAAAAGTACGTTTTTGCGTTGTATGAACATGCTTGAAGAAATTACCGCAGGTGAGGTCATTGTCGATGACTACAACTTGAGTGACAAAAACGTGGACATTAACAAAGTCCGTGAAAATATAGGTATGGTATTTCAACACTTTAATCTGTTTCCGCATATGACCGTGCTCAAGAACATTATGTTCGCGCCGACTGAACTGGGGAAACAGTCCAAGGCAGAGGCCCGGGAAACGGCTATGAAGCTGCTGGATCGTGTAGGTTTGGCCGATAAGGCAAATGCACTGCCAGGACAGCTTTCCGGCGGTCAGAAGCAGCGTGTGGCGATTGCACGTGCGCTGGCAATGAACCCGGACATTATGCTGTTCGACGAGCCAACCTCGGCGCTTGATCCTGAAATGGTTGGAGAAGTGCTGGGTGTAATGAATGATCTGGCGCGTGAAGGCATGACGATGATGATCGTAACGCATGAGATGGGTTTTGCACGCGAAGTAAGCGACCGTGTCGTGTTTATGGACGGTGGTTACATCGTAGAAGAAGGAACGCCACAAGAGGTATTTGGTAATCCAAAAAACGAGCGGACCATTAGTTTCTTGGAGAAGGTATTGTAAGAGGATTAAAAGTGAGGCAGGGTTTGTGTTTGTAGGCGGGGATCTCGTTGTAAGACGCTCCGCGATCCATTTGATCTTTCGATCGCTGTTGCCCCTGAATTTTTGGATTGTATAGGACCTTATAAGGTGAAAATTCAGAGGCAAAGGCGAACGCTGCCGCTTCTACAGATTCAAATGGACCGCTACGCTACTGCTCGCTGAGTAGTCCCTTTTCGTGCAAAGAGCCTGCCTCACTTTTGAATGAGTGGGTGCAGGGGAAGAGGGCGCGAGTGATTTTTCATTTTTGATGTTTCTTTTCATAAGTGGAGGGCTTGCTTTGAAGATAAGGACTGCTCATCATGAGGATATTCCGGCTTTGGCTTATCTGATGGAGGAGCTTGGTTATCCTACGACTGTAGAAGATATGAAGATGAGATATGATCGTATCGCTTCTGACCCTAACTACCATACTCTGGTGGCTGAAGATGAAGGGGAAGTCGTTGGGATGGTTGGACTACATGCTGATATCTTTTATGAAAGAAATGAAGATTACGCGCGTATCGTCGTTTTTGTGATGGATTCAAAACATCGTAATAAAGGCATCGGCAAGGCGTTAAATGAGGAAGCGGAAGCTTGGGCTAAAGAGAACGGGTTGGTTGCCATTGCTTTGAACAGTGGTAATCGAAGTGAGCGACAGGATGCTCATCATTTTTATCGCCGATTAGGATATGAAGCGACAAGCACAGGATTTGTAAAAAAGATTTAATTTATAATGAATTGATTATTTTATAAGGATATCTTGGGAGGTATGTTGGCCCGGAGATATCCTTTTCTTTATTAAAAGGAATACAGGACTTGAGATTGGTATAATGTTAATTGGCTTATATAAAATATAAATAACATAACAGACGCGAAGTGTAAGCGAGGGGGACGTACGGTGATACGTACATTGACTATAGGTCATGATCATCAGGTAACAGTGGGAAAACCATTGGATCAGATCGTCATGGAGGATTACATATGGATGTGGGTAGATTTTAGCGAGCCTACAGATCGAGAGACGGAGCTGCTGACGAGTTATTTTCATTTTCACCCATTGGCTGTGGAGGATTGTATGCATGTTCTGCAACGTCCCAAATTGGATTATTACGAGGATGTGCAGTTTCTGGTCGTGCATGCGCTTGATGTAGATACGTTAGCTGCGGAAGAAGTGGATATGTTTATTAGCAGTCGTTTTTTGGTTACATATCACCATCATGAGTTAGAGGAGCTGGATCAAGCCTGGGAGCGGATTGTCCAGCATGCGAATGAACGTAAAATATGGTCGCGAGGGCCGCTGTCTGCAGCCTACACGGTGATGGACAAGCTGGTAGATAACTATTTTCCGAGCCTTTTTATGATTGAAGACGAATTGGCCGAGCTGGAGGGCTTGGGCGGTCGCGAATCCGTAGAGGAATTAATGAAGCAGGTGTTTGACCTGCGTGGCAGGCTGCTCAAGCTACGCCGTACCATCGTGCCTATGCGTGATCTGATGTACCGAGTTTTGAATTCGCAGCATGTGCAGGGCCAAGGAGATCATATGGCTTATTTTACCGATATATATGATCATTTATTGAAGCTGACAGACATGCTGGAGGCCGACCGCGAGATGACAGCCGACCTGAGGGACAGTTATATATCGCTCAATTCCAATCGTATGAATTCAATTATGAAGACGCTGACCGTAATTACGACCGTCTTTATGCCCTTGACGCTGATTGCAGGAATTTATGGTATGAATTTTTCGAATATGCCCGAGTTGACCTGGAAATATGGATATTTTGGCGTACTGTTCTTCATGTTTTTGTTGAGTGTTGCAATGGTGGTCTGGTTTATGCGCCGAGGCTGGTTCAAATAGTATAATCTACTTTCTTTTGCGCTTGCGCGGACGTCTGCGCGGGGTAGTGGTGCTTTTGCGCTGCGTCTTTTTCCGGCGTGGGCGTGGTGGTGTGTATTCATCCAATTCCTCGGTGATATCGGTGGCAGAATTTTTGCTCGCGGATTTGCCGAATGCTGGGAGCGAGCCCATAATCAGCTTCGCCATTGGAGCAAATTGCTGCACACTAGACATAACCTTTTGCACCTTGCCGACCGTAGCAACAATTCCATCAATGCCACCCATACGGTCAATGAAGCCTTTGATTTCGTTAAGATTACCGAGGTTGCCAAGCCCCCCAAGCAGTCCTCCTTTGGCTGGAACCGGGTCTGGTGTGACCACGGCAGAATCCGTAATACTCGCTGGCGCCTCGTAAGGAACCAGCCCGGAAGAACCGGCTTGCGGAACCTCGTTGTATGGATCGAGTCCGGGATAAGGAGATGAACTATACGGATCGGAAAGGGAACGCTGTAGCGGCCTCCGATGATAGTAGTGTCCAGGCATGAGATCACATTCCTTTGCAGGTTGATACTCTACTGTATGTTACAAACGCACAGTGGGTTTAGGCGCGTGTCCCGAAATCAGGTATAAAAGCGGATTTGGGCATTCGTACGGTACGTTTCTATGGTCATGTAATGTTGTTCTGTAATGCGTGAAACCGTTAATGCTTGAAAAACCGACTATTCCTCGGGTACAATGAGGAGAGATCGTAACCTTGGGAGATGATAATCCATGCAGCTTAAAAAGCTTAATGATAAAAGTATTGATCAATTGTTCGAAGCTATTTTAACTCTTAAAAATTTGGAAGAGTGCTATGTATTTTTTGATGATCTGTGCACGATTAATGAAATTCAATCCCTCTCCCAACGTCTAGAGGTTGCCCGTATGCTAGGCAAAGGCAGCACATATAATCAGATTGAAGCAGAGACAGGGGCCAGTACAGCCACCATTTCACGTGTTAAACGTTGCCTGAACTATGGTAATGATGGGTATAAAATGACTTTGGAACGTCTGGGACGCTAATGCGGAGCCCTGGGATACTGGTAATCAGCCACGGCTCTAGGGAGCCTTATTGGGTGGAACAGGTGGATCAGGCAGTTGCAAAGCTCCATTTGCCGGAAGAAATACCGGTAGAGGTTTCATTTTTGGAAACGGTTAAAGAAAGATTGATTCAAGATGGTATTGACCGTCTGGAAGCCTTGGGTGTAACAGATATATTGATTATTCCTTTGTTTGTGTCATCAGGCAGTACGCATGTAGATGAGATTAGCTATGCGCTGGGTGTCAAAGATGCGCCGGACAAAGAAACAGATTTGGAGCCGTTTCGAATGAAGGCGCGAGTGCATTTTGGCAGCCCGCTGGATGACGGAGAAGATGTTGCCCGCATGGTGTGGGACAAGGTTCGCCCGCTATCAGCCGACCCTGCGAGAGAGGTTATTTTACTCGTAGGTCACGGCAGTGTGCACAACGGCTTTTTTCAGCGCTGGGAGCGGGGAATTTCTTCGTTGGCCCGTACGGTGCAGAGCGTGAGCGGTATTATCACGGACCACGCTTTGCTAAATCCCGAAAGTGTGTACGACAAGGCAGCGTATTGGAATCAGGAGCGGGGTCATGATGTTATTGTGGCCCCGTTATTTTTAAGTTCGGGATATTTTACAAGTCGTATGATTCCTAAACGCTTACAGGGGCTCGAATACCGTTATTCAGGAGATCCTTTATTGCCGCATCCTTTGCTTACAAGCTGGATGGACAGGCAAATTCGTGAATTATTGCAAAGCATGCAGAAGCAAGCAAGGTCAAGTCATAGGTAGTCTGGTTCGGCTATAGCGTCATCTTAGCCTTAAATTTCCTTATTTGGGCAAAGTCTGGCTTCTTTTATTGTAAAAGAGGTCTTTTTCCAGTATGATGATATTTTGTACAGACTGAATGTGATGAACTGCTATGTGAATATAAATATCATTAAATATACGGGTGGCGTAACGGAATGAAAAGAGCTAGATTAATCTATAATCCGACCTCTGGGCGTGAGGAAATGAAGCGTCGTCTTGCGGATGTTTTGCAGCGCCTGGATGAAGGGGGTATTGAAGCCTCTTGCCATGCAACTACGGGTGAAGGGGACGCAACGCGTGCCGCAATAGAGGCCATTGAGCGTGGGTATGATATGATTATCGCCGCTGGTGGCGACGGTACATTGTATGAGGTCATTAACGGGATGGCTGAAAGAGAAAACCGCCCGCCCCTAGGTGTGTTTCCTCTGGGGACGACGAATGATTTCGCCAGAGCACTGGGCATCCCCAAGCACTGGGAGGATTATTGCGACCTCGTTATTCGTCAAAATCCGAAGCCACTGGATATCGGAAAAGCGAACGACCGCTACTTTATCAACATTGCAGGCGGGGGAACTTTAACCGAGCTTACGTATGAAGTTCCGAGCAAGCTCAAAACGATGATTGGCCAGTTGGCGTACTATTTTAAAGGTATGGAGAAGATGGTCAGCCTTGCTCCACAGGAGCTGATCATCAAGGCATCGGGTCAGGAAGTGATCCACGACGAGTTTATGCTTTTCCTGATCGCGAATACAAATTCGGTCGGCGGGTTTGAAAAGCTTGCTCCCGGGGCGACAATAGATGATGGGCTGCTCGATGTCATCGCTGTACGGAAATGTAATCTGGCGGAAATGATTCGTTTGGTAACACTCGCACTGCGTGGTGAGCATTTGCAGGACAAGAAGATTGTTTATTTCAAAACAGATTACATGGAAGTGACCTCACCCGGCTACGTTCAGCTTAATCTGGATGGCGAACTAGGGGGCACCTTGCCAGCGACTTTCCGGAATTTACCTCATCATTTGAATGTTTTCCGGTGAGGGATGATGAGGAAATAATTCCGCTTCCGGGTGGAAACGCAGTGTTATAGTGTATGGAATGCAGAGTAGGTAGCTGTTTTTTGTGAACATATTGGTTCTTGCCGTTCTCCGAGGGGAGTAACGGCATTTTCGAGTTGATATTTGTATGTTTAGATGAACATTCAAATTAGACGTCCGAAAGAAAATATTGCATAAAAAGAAGATCAGAAAGAAGTGACAACCATGACGAATAACCGTAGCGGACGTGGAAAAAGCCGCCGGAATGCAGCAACAGTAACTCTTGTTCAAGGAAACCAGCACAAAAAGACTATGAAGGCGACAAGAGAGAGAGAACTGGAGCAGTCTCAAGTTAGAGCTGGAAATGGGCTACTTCAAGCCGAAATCAAACATAAAAATGGAAATGTGAATGATTCGGATCGGAAGAAGAGAAAGAACGGACGAGATACTCGTCGTTCTTCCAACGGTGGACGAAGTCATGATGCTTCCAATCGTAACCGGTCTAGTGCAGAGCGTAGCGATCTGCCTGTGCAAAAGAACGATGAGGCCGTGATAGACATCATCGGCATGAACCACGATGGCGAGGGTGTAGGACGTGTCGAGGGTTTTACGCTGTTCGTTCCAGGTGCGTTACCGGGTGAAAAGGTTCGAGTAAAGGTGTTAAAAACGAAAAAGCAGTATGGGTATGCCAAGCTGCTGGATATCGCGCAGGCTAGCCCTGACCGGATTGCAGCTCCGTGCGCCATCTACGATCAATGCGGTGGCTGCCAGATCCAGCATATGAGCTACGAAGCGCAGCTTAGCTGGAAGCGACAGCATGTCGTGGACGTGCTGGAGCGTATCGGGAAGCTGAGTGTGGCTACAGAGCCCAGTGAGCATACTGCACAGGTTTTGGCTGCTTCTGCGGATACAAATGGTGAGGCCGATACAGTCACGATTTCTGATTCGGCCATGAATGCGGATGGAAATGCTGATAGCATGTCGCGTGTACATGGCGTAGTCGTGCATCCTACACTCGGTATGAGTGAGCCTTGGCGATACCGCAACAAAGCCCAGGTGCCGATTGGTGTCACCGAGGGTGGGCTTGTCGGCGGTTTCTATGCACGTGGCAGCCATCGAATTGTGGATATGAACACCTGTCTCATTCAGGATGAGCGTAATGACGAAGTTGTCGCACGTGTGAAAGAGATTGGCCGAATGCTGGGCATCAGTGCATATAATGAAGAAACCGGACGCGGGCTGCTGCGCCATGTCGTTGTAAAGACTGCTTTTCGCACGGGTGAAATGATGCTGGTGCTCGTGACGAATGGGCGAGATATTCCGCATGCAGATGCGTGGATCGGCAGTATCCGTGAGCATATCCCACACGTGGCAAGCATATGCCAGAACGTGAATACGAAGCGAACGAACGTTATTTTTGGCGACGAGACTCGTGTACTGTGGGGACGTGATGTGATCTACGACTACATTGGAAACGTACAGTTTGCGATTTCCGCAAGATCCTTTTATCAGGTGAATCCCGTACAAACAGAAGTGCTGTATGGCAAAACCGTCGAATATGCTGGACTCACGGGCAAAGAAACGGTAATTGATGCGTATTGCGGCATCGGCACAATTTCTTTGTTCCTCGCTCAGCATGCGGACCAGGTGTATGGGGTCGAGATCGTCAAAGAAGCCATCGATGATGCACGGAGCAATGCGCTGTTGAACGAAATGCGCAATGTGAAATTTGAGGTAGGCGCGTCCGAGGACGTCATTCCTGCGTGGAAAGAGCAAGGCATCACCGCCGACGTTATCGTCGTCGATCCGCCCCGTAAGGGCTGCGATCCACGCCTGCTCGACACCATTCTGGAGATGAAGCCAGAACGTGTGGTGTATGTATCTTGTAATCCAAGCACACTGGCGCGGGATTTAAGGATATTGGAGGATGGCGGGTACAGTACAGTTGAAGTGCAACCTGTGGATATGTTTCCGCATACGGTGCATGTGGAGTGTTGTTCACTATTGGTCAGAAAAGACTAATAGTTGAGGTGTATTGGCGTTTGAAAAAGGTAAAAATCAAAACAAACTTACTGATAAAAACATCAATAAGATTATCGAAACGTACCGAAATCGTGTGGATGTTGATAAATATGCTCACGTGGCATCACTTGAAGAAATCAAAGAAAACGAGTTTAACTTAAATATTCCTCGCTACGTGGATACGTTTGAAGAAGAACAAGTCATTGACCTTGCCGAAGTGAGTAAGCTTTTAGAGCAAGATAAACAAGAAATCGCTGAACTTGAAGCCAAAATCAATGAACAGCTGAAAATTTTGGGTATTCATGTGTAGAAATTGACGAAAAGGGTCAAGGATATTATTCCTCGGCTCTTTTTTAAGCCATTCGCTTGGGAACGGCGTAAGCTGGGGGAAGTTATGCCGTACAGTATTTCTATGAACTGCGGCGCAGTACGTTATAGAAGATGGCAAGGAGGGGCTGCGCTCTTCCTTTTTTTGCGAGTCTTTTGGGGAGTATGCTCCTCTATTGGGTATGATATACTCATTTAGATGTCTATGCTTAACATATACTGCCGTTTGAACTATGTTGCTTAAACATGTTATATGTGAAGAAGAAGCAAGGACATGAACAGGTTAGATTTACCATTTTGGGACCAAAGATTTGTCCTGGTATTTATAGAGGAGTTTTTGATATGACGAATAATTTTTGGCGTGAGTTGCCACGACCCTTTTTTATACTAGCACCGATGGAAGATGTGACGGATGTTGTGTTTCGCCATGTCGTAAGTGAAGCAGCCAGACCGGATGTGTTTTTTACGGAGTTTGCGAATACAGAGAGTTATTGTCACCCGGAGGGGAACAAAAGTGTACGCGGGCGTTTGACTTTTACAGCGGATGAACAGCCCATGGTGGCCCATATCTGGGGAGATAAGCCGGAATATTTTCGTGAAATGAGCATCGGTATGGCGAAAGAAGGCTTCAAAGGCATCGATATTAATATGGGTTGTCCTGTAGCGAATGTAGCCGAGAATGGGAAGGGAAGCGGCCTGATCTGCCGTCCCGAAATCGCAGCGGATATCATTCAGGCCGCCAAAGCCGGGGGACTGCCCGTCAGTGTAAAAACAAGGCTCGGTTTCACTGCCGTAGACGAATGGCGCGACTGGTTGACCCATATTTTGAAACAAGACATTGTGAATTTGTCCATTCATCTGCGGACAAGAGAGGAAATGAGCAAAGTAGACGCTCACTGGGAACTAATTCCGGAGATTAAGAAACTTCGTGATGAGGTGGCACCAGATACACTGCTGACCATTAACGGAGATATTCCGGACCGTCAGACCGGCTTGAAGCTCGCTGAGCAATATGGAGTGGATGGCATTATGATTGGGCGTGGTATTTTCCAGAATCCATTTGCGTTTGAGAAGGAGCCGAAGGAACACAGCAGTGAGGAATTGCTTGAACTGCTGCGGCTTCATCTAGATCTCCATGATCATTATTCAGCGCAGGAGCCACGTTCGTTCAGCCCTCTCGCCCGTTTCTTCAAAATATATGTCCGTGGATTCCGAGGGGCAAGTGAACTCAGAAACAGCTTAATGAACGCCAAATCAACAAGTGAAGTGCGTACATTGCTTGATGAGTTTGGAAGCAAGGAGCATGATGAGGTAGAGGAACGTGGAAATTAAATTGCCAAGTTGGGGGACGGGCTGTTAGTAGGCATTGAAAACATAGGAGGATATATGTCCTGGAGTAAATTGAAGCAACAACTGGAGAGCTTCCGCTGTCCTGCGTTAGACGGAAGGGTCGAATACCGAGCGACCAGTTACCGTTATTTACCTGATAAATCTGGAATTTGTTATATTTCCGTAGATAAAAAGAATGTACTCAATATGAATGATATCACTAGTCCAATCAAATGGTATCAGACGGAGTTGGAAATCAAGAATGATCCAGATATCCAAGTTCCTCTCAGCAATGAAGAAATTGAAGCGGTTAGAAAAGATACTAATGGGAATGTTCCGGAGGAGCGTCTACAAGTAATTGCAAGAGGTAGAAAAATATCAGAACATGCAAAGGAGCTTTTGTCAGCACAGGCCTCATTAAGCAAGTCTAATTTTAATGTTGTAGCTAATAAGTTTTTAACTACTTCTATAGAGGACAGCTTAGAGAGTAATGATATCTTATTGAATATTCTAGCTTTAGTGGACAGACGAGTAGGAAAAAAGCGAATTTTAAACATGACCGAGAAGATGAAGTTAAAGCATCCCAGTGTGCAGTATTTTTATGAACTACGGCGTAGTACGTTATGAAAATAAATAACTTCCATTGATGGGGGCACGTCGTTTTAGGATTGAGTGCTGTTCATTGTTACTGTATTGCACAATGGCAAATAGTTTGGAAGATGTACAGAAAAAAGTTAAGAGGGGCGGCATGCCCCTCTTATTTGTGTGATGCTGAGCGTTTTCACTTATTTACAGAAATCGTAGCAATTCGTTTCATAATTTTTCATCGTAAAAAGGCTTTTCTCTCATTCAATGAGCGTGCTATATTCGATAAAAGCTGAATTGTATTCCTTATCTCATGTTCCGTAGTGTCTGGGTGAATTGCACAGATTCGGAGAACAGTTTTTCCATTAAGTTGTGTCGTAAGCACAGAGGCGTATCCGTTTGTCATCATTTCTTGGGAGATCCTTTTATTGAGTGAATCTAATTCTTGCTCAGATAATCCAGTTGGCGCATATCGAAAATTAACAATCGCTAACTGTGCGGGGGATACAATTTCCCAATGATTATGTTTTTTGATTTCATCTTCAGCCCATTCTGCGAGTTGAACTCCATGCTCTATGGCTTCACCGACAGCATTAGTTCCTAAAGCTTGTAGTGTCACCCATAGTTTCAAACTTCGAGCAGGCCGTGTTAATTCAGGGCCCAGATCCCAATAATTCATATGTTCTTCATTAGTCTCGGCATCTTTCAAATATTCTGGATGGGTGCTGAAGCAGTTTCTGAGCTGTTGATTTTCTTTGGCTAAAACCACACTACAGGAATAGGTCTGCATTAACCATTTATGTGCATCCCAGGTGATGCTATCTGAACGCGATATCCCGCTCAAAAGGGGCTTATATTTCGAAGAAGCCAAAATCGATGCACCGTAAGCTCCATCCACGTGTAACCAAATGTTATGTTTTTCACATAGGTCAGCAATTTCGTTTAACGGGTCAATGCTTCCCGTATTGGTTGTGCCTGCCGTGGCAATGATCGCAAAAGGCTTCATGCCAGCCGCATGATCATCCATTACTTTTTTTTCTAAGGCTGAAACATCCATACGAAAATTTGTATCACTTGGAACCTTTCTGATTTGATCACCACGGAATCCGAGGATGCGTAACCCTTTGGCGACCGATGAATGAGTTTGATCTGACACATAAGCAGTTCCAATGGCATATTCCTGCTCGGATAACCTTGCATTGCGCGCAGCCACTAAAGCGGTCAAATTCGACAGCGATCCGCCCGACAGAAATAAGCCTCCAGCAGTATTGGGATATCCTGCTTGGTCACACATCCATCGGATCACTTCCCCCTCTAAAAGGCTTGCGCTTGAACTCAGCATCCAGCTTCCGGCATGGGTATTATAAGCGCTGGTCATGATATCTCCTAACCACGAGTAAAGAGACATTGGACCAGGAACCAATGCGAAAAAGCGAGGGTGTTGCATGAAGGTTTGGTGAGGATAGACGTTTTTCCTCATTTCATCGACGACCTCTTGTATCGGTCTTCCTTTTTTCGGAAAACCAATTCCCCTTAAATGAGCTATCGTATCCTCATCTGCAATGTTGATTACTTTTTGAGATCGAATGTTATTATTTTCTGCTATTAATGAATGTATGAACTGCTCAATAATCTCGCCTAATTGCTGATTTGGTTCTTGATTCATCATAAGCATCTCCATCTCCTTTGTTTAACTTCAACCAAAGTATAATATAACATCTGTTGTCATATTGTGAGATTCACCGATTTCATCATTACATTTATTTTTAGGCACTTTGCTATTACATAAATTAATTTTCAAGGTCGAAGATGGCTATATGACGGGGCTTGCTGGAATGGAGTTGTTAAAAGATTTGAATTTTATGCTTTTTCTAGATCCATTGCAAAATGTGATTAATCATATAAAGCAGAAAATGGCTAGTTTGATATCCAGAATATTGAGTTCGTTTTATCAAGTTTATTTCTGCTGTAATGCTAAACCCACCCCGTAAACTCCAGTATAGACGCTTTCGCAGATTGCGCTTCGGATTGTGCCCCTTTACGCCATTCTTTGGGCGGCTTTCCCATAAGCCTGGAAAAGCAACGGTTGAAGCTGGAAATGGAGTGAAAACCGACTTGTTCGGAGATCGAAAGAATAGAATCCTCCGTGCTTTTTAATTGCTTGCAAGCCTCTTCGATTCGGGTGCTGTTTAGGAAATCGAGAGGCGACGTCCCCATAATTTCATGGAATTTTCTTCGGAAATGAGTTGTACTTAAATGGCACAGATCGGCCAAAAAATCCATGGTAATGGGATTCATATAGTTTTTCGTGATGTACTCCAGAACTGGAGAAATGACAAAATCGCTTTTCAGGCTATGCTCTGTTTCTTGATCTGCCAACAGTTTATTCCTGGAATGAATTCTAAGGAGTTCTATGTAAAGGGATAGCAATAAGCCGTAGGCACTTTCCTGATAGTAAGGATTCTGCTGATTTAATTCCTCTACGATTGAAGTCGCAAGTGTATAAACCTTGGGATGTTGCTCCTTATTCAATATACAGTTCATTCCCTTCACCACCCACAAATTCGGCTCGAAGTTGCTGTAAGCACTTTTAAATGAATGTTGAAAGAGGTCCTCTGGCGAAAAAAAGATATAAGACCAAAGACTGGCTGTATTTGGCGAACTATACGTGGTATGAGGAAGATACCTGGGGATGAAGGTCACATCGCCCGCTTTGAAGGGTACAGATTCTCCTTTGATCTCCATGATGCCGCTATCTGAATAGCATATACCAATCTCCAAATGGTTATGGAAATGGAGATGCTCACTTTTAATATCTGAAATCTTCCAACGCTCACCGCTTAATAGCAAGACAGGGAAATTTATAGGCAAGCTGTAGTGCCGATATTCTATAACGGGCTTCTTTTTTCTGGGCATATTCAATACCCCCATGACTTTGATTTTAACCAGCAGATATACATCAGGATTTTGAAAAATTCGATTCCAATCGCTCTAAGATGCAATATATAGACGAACTAGACCATTTCGATCTATATATTGTTTATTGGAAGTCGCTTATTGGATTTTTGCAAAATCCTCACATAAATGATTGGAATTGCACAGTTTTGTTGCGAATATGCTTAGATGGAGACTATTTTACTGCGTACAATGTAGTAAGTAAAGCGTTTTCAAAACGGCGACAAACAGCTCTCAAGCGCCTTTGGGGGCGTGTGCGCTAGGAGAGGGGAATAAAGATGCTTCAATTGAATTGTGACAAGGAAGAGATATTAAAAGTTATCGACAAAGTCGTCAGAAAAACAATGGCGATGGATTTGACGTGGGACTGGCCTTGCGGTGTGGCTTATTATGGTGTATCCACGGCCTATACAAAAACAGGAAATAAAGACTATTTGAATATGCTTAAGCAGTGGGCGGATGAATATATCGAGCTGGGCCTGCCGCACTGGACGGTAAACACATGTGCTATGGGCCATATGCTGATCACATTGTATGAAGAAACAGGGGACCAGAAATATTGGGATATTGTGATGAGCAAGGTGGATTATATTCGGAACCATGCTCTCAGGTTTGGAGACCATGTTTTGCAGCATACGGTATCCGTTGCTAATGATTTTCCAGAACAGGCATGGGCGGACACGTTGTTTATGGCGGCATTTTTTCTGCTCCGTGTAGGAACCAAATTAAAGGATGAGGAAATGATCCAGGACGCCTTAAACCAATATTACTGGCATATCAAATACCTGCAAGACCCTAGTAGCGGTTTCTGGTACCATGGCTACAATAATGTCAAGCAAGACCATATGTCCGGATTTTTCTGGGGGAGAGCGAATGCTTGGGGAGCATATACCATGTCGCAAGTTAAAATTCATTTGAAAGACTGGTATTTATATCCGCAGTGCATGGACGTGGAGTGTTCGCTTCGGGATCAACTGGCGGCACTGAAGGGGGTTCAAACGGAGAACGGCCTGTGGCGGACGGTACTGGATGACGAGGAGTCCTACGAAGAAGTGTCTGCATCTTGCGGAATCGCGGCAGCCATGATCAATAACGGCAATCCGCTGCATACCAAATACGTGCAAAGGGCATTGGAGGGCATCTTGAACCATATTAGCGAGGACGGACGGGTACTAGGTGTGTCGGGCGGCACAGCGGTTATGAAAGATCGGGATGGGTATCGGAATATTCCAAAAGACTGGATTCAGGGCTGGGGTCAAGGCCTGGCATTGGCTTTTCTGTCTGATATGTTGAATTAGGAGGGAACCAAGTTGTCCAAACAAACTACGGGGAACTTTACACTACCGGGAGAATCCGGTTATGAGGCGCTGACCCTGAAATTAGCTGAACGGTGGGGTGCCGATGTCATCCGTGATAGTGACGGCACGCAATTGTCCGATGAGATTATTAACGCTGGGTACGGCATATATTCGACAATCTGTATCATCAGAGATCATAACGAGTGGGCGTCCCACAATCTTGACAAGCTGCAGCAGTGTTTTTTAATTACAAATCCGAAGGTAGCTGTACAAGATTATGTATCCATCTATCTGATGGAGGATTTTTTTGCTGAACAATTCAAAGTTAATGATTCCAAAGAGGCATTTAACTACTGGCAGGTTTTTGACAGAACGACCGGGGAGGAAGTTCCAAGAGAACAGTGGAATTATGAAAGGGAATCCGGAAATGTGGTCATTACCGGAATTGTTCCTTGGCATAAATACACGGTAAGCTTCATGGCCTACCGGATCTGGGAAGAGATTTCCATGTACAATCACACAACGAATCATTGGGACAAAGAGCATTTGATGCAGATTGATCCCATCTATGCAGAAACGCAAAAATATCTGCTGGATTGGATAGAAGATTGGTGTCTCCATCATAAGGAAACCACGGTTGTTCGGTTTACCTCCTTATTTTATAATTTCGCCTGGATCTGGGGCAGTAATGAGCGCAATCGCCATCTGTTCTCTGACTGGGGTTCATACGATTTTACGGTAAGTTTAAGAGCGCTTGATCTGTTTGCCAAGAAATACGGGTATTCGATGACAGCCGAGGATTTTGTGAATGGCGGGAAATACCGCGTCAGTCATATCCCGGCTGAGCAGCGCAAGCTGGATTGGATGGCATTTATCAATGATTTTGTAATCGAATTTGGCAAGAAATTAATTGACATTGTGCATAGGCACGACAAGCTGGCCTATGTTTTCTATGATGACAGTTGGGTTGGCATGGAGCCTTACAATGACCGTTTTCAAGAGTTTGGATTTGACGGGTTGATTAAATGTGTATTCTCAGGTTATGAGGCGAGGCTTTGTTCAGGTGTAAAAGTGAATACGCATGAGATTCGGCTGCATCCTTACTTATTTCCAGTTGGCTTAGGCGGGCTTCCTACCTTTATGGAAGGGGGAAACCCCACGCTGGACGCCAAAAAGTATTGGATTAATATCCGGCGCGCCTTGCTGCGGGAGCCTATTGACCGGATTGGATTGGGGGGATATTTGCACCTTGTAGAGCCTTACCCGGATTTTTGCGATTATATCGAAAAGATTGCCAATGAATTCAGAGAAATTAAGGAACTGCATAATGAAGGCCAACCCTATCACATGAAGACGAAGGTAGCCATTCTGCATAGCTGGGGAAAATTGAGATCGTGGACATTGTCCGGCCATTTCCATGAAACGTATATGCATGATTTGATTCATGTCAATGAAGCTTTATCCGGATTGCCGATTGAAGTGCAATTCATTGATTTTGAAGATATCCGTCAGGGAATTCTACAGGATTGTGATGTAGTGATCAATGCCGGCTCTGCTGGTTCAGCATGGAGTGGTGGGGAGCACTGGAATGACAACAAGTGTGTGGACTTACTGACCCAATGGGTTTATGAGGGTGGTACCTTTATTGGCATCAACCAGCCCTCTGCGGTCGAAGGCCACGACAGCTTTTTCAGAATGGCACATGTTCTTGGACTGGATGAGGATACAGGCTCCAGAGTAGGTCATGGAAAATGGACTTATGAGGTTAGGGATGAGCATGGTTTGGTGCCTGAAGGAGCCAGTATAACGCCAAAGAATAGCATTTATCTCACTGATGGGTCAGCTGCGGTAGTGGAGGAAACGAGTGGTATGATAGCATTGTCTACTCATGCCTTTGGTAAAGGAAAGGGGATCTACCTTCCTTCTTTTGAATTCAGCTGGGAAAACACAAGGTTGCTGCTGAACATAATTCGGTTTGCAGGCAATGAGTTACATGAAACGAAGTACATTACAGATAACCTATATACAGAGTGTGCTTATTATCCAGAAAGTAAAATATTGGTTGTTATTAACAATAGCGATCAACTTCAAAGAACGACGATTGAAACGGAATATGGCAAACAAACCATGGAATTAGATCCGTATGACACCATGATCACCCATATCGGCTTAACAAAATCGGTATAGGAACGGAAAATAATGAGAAGTAGCGGTATCAAGCCCTCCTTTATTTTAAGGAAGGGCTTTTTGTTTCAGCACCTCCAGAAAATCAAGCTAATTTACCGGGGATTTTGTCCATTCAAAAGTATCTACCCCATCATTAACTATAAGTAGAACAATTAAGGAGATGATTTCTTTGAGAAAGGCAACCTTAATGAAAATTAAAAATGCGGAAGCAAAGTTGGGAAGAAAGCTAAAGAAAAGAAGTCACGTGGTTATGAATCTTAAAAAAGCCATTCGTGTAACTCAACTTGGAGATGGATTCGCACGCTTCACTTTCGCTCCGATCACTATTTCTCCTAATAGCTTTAGAAGCACTACGATTAACGGTAACGCCTACAATCTGATTAGCGGTGCATGGACTTTCTCTGGAAATGAACAAGGGTTTCTTCTCAATAATTATTCCGCGGCCGAAGACAGATGGGTATTTACTGCATGGAATCCAACTGGATTCACAAGAACGGTATCCTATGCTGTTATCGCCAAACGGAAGCCATAATTCAAATGTCATCGTTAGCAAGGAAAAGGAGCGTGAGCCTTCTTTTCCTTGCTAAAATGTAGAGAAAATTTTGAACAAACCTTCGATGATCTTATAATTTTTGATAGTGGTGTAAGAGGTGCTCAACTCTATCTTTAATAATCCGTTTTAAAGATTCTGGCTTCACTGATCGTACATAATGACCATATCTCATCAAATACTGAGCGATAAACTCCTCTTCTCCAGGATTATAAAATCCCTTAATGACTGTCTTATCACCATTTTCTATTTTCATAGAAGGATAATGTTCTTTATAAAAAATATCCTTGGCTTGTTCTACAATCTCTACTTCAAAGTCAATGCTCTTCTCAGTTTGATACATTTCTAATGAACGGTTAAGGAGTTCATCTATAGAAAAGCGAGAATTGTTCTCCTCTTCTTCTACAAAGGTGATTCGATCACATCTGAAAACTCTATATTTATTCGTATGTAACTCTATTCCAGTAGCATACCATTGGCCAAACTTAGCGGAAATTTTGAAAAATTGAATATAGTAATTTTTTTTCTGATTATTTTTTACATATTTAACTTTACAGGTACTCTCATTAAGAATGCTTGTTAGAATTTTATCTAAATAACGACTAACATGATTATGCTGATATGTTTCAAATTGTAAAACCTTTTTCATTTTATGAATCTGGTTTATTTGTATTTTAGAAAGACAGTGTTCAAACTTTTCATTTAGTTTATTAACACTTAAATGAAAGGGGGTGGATTGATAAGCTTCTAACGTCAACATTGCAAAGTACAGAGCATACACTTCATCCATCGTAAAAATAATGGGGGATAACAATCTATTTTTTAGGATACCATATCGTCCATATCTGCCATGTTCCGAAAAAATAGGCATACCTAATTGTTCCAATGAATTAATATCGCGTAGAGCTGTGCTTTTTGAAATATGGTATTTATCCATTAGATCATTTAAATTAAAGAATTCTCGACTGTTTAAGTATCTGATCATGTCATTTAATCTTTCCGATTTCTTCATCTAAATCTCCTTATAAAGGTGTCATGTTTTGATACCTTTTTATATGATAATAAGTTCAAGGGAATAGATCAAATTCATAAGATATCTACACATATAAAAGGAGATTGATACCATGAGTACAACATTAGAAGTAGCTATTTTCTTATCCATGAAAGGAAAGGCAAAAGAAGCTATACATTTTTACAAAAAACATCTCAACGCAAAGGAATTGTTTCTTGTTACGTATCAAGACATGGCCCAACGTGACAGCTCCATACAGCTTACTGATGAAAATAAAAATTATATTTCTCATTCTGTCTTATCCATCGGAAAATCAAAAGTAATGATAGCAGAAGATACAATGAACATCAGTGAAAAATATACAGTGGGTAATAACACTTCATTATGTATTCAAAGTGCTGATTTAGAAGAAATTAAACGTTTTTATAATAGCTTGATTACGGATGATCGAGTGAAAATTATTGTGCCTTTATCAAATAATGTTTTTAGCCAAGCCTACGGTATTATTGAAGACCCGTTCGGTATTCAAATACAATTAATGTTTGATCATCGATTACAATAAAAAAAGCATGTTCCATGTTTCATAATTGGATAATAAATGGACAGAAGTAAAAACTAAAATGGGAAACCCAAGATACCGCAGCAGAAAAGGAGACACTATGACGGAGAAAAAAGAAATAGCAGATCAAATAGGGTGGAACTTCGACAACAGTTATTCTCGTTTGCCGGAATCATTGTTTACAAAGCTCAACCTGACTCCTGTCCGCTCACCCAAGCTGATTATACTTAATCATCCGTTGGCAGCATCACTGGGGTTAAATGCCATGGCGCTGCAAAGGAATGATGGCGTAGCGGAGCTGGCGGGCAACCAGGTTCCTGAAGGGGCTACGCCTCTTGCTCAAGCTTACGCAGGGCATCAATTCGGGCATTTTAACATGTTAGGAGACGGTCGTGCTCTGCTGCTTGGCGAACAGATCACTCCCTTGGGTGAACGGGTTGATATTCAGCTCAAGGGCTCAGGCAGAACGCCATACTCCCGTGGTGGTGACGGCCGTGCGGCACTTGGTCCGATGCTTCGCGAATACATCATCAGTGAGGCGATGCATGCGCTGGATATTGCTACCACCCGCAGCTTGGCGGTGGTATCCACGGGTGAGTCGATCATCCGGGAAACCGAGCAGCCCGGAGCCATTCTGACCCGTGTGGCTGGCAGTCATCTTCGTGTCGGAACCTTTCAATACGTCTCAGCATGGGGCACGTCCCAAGATCTCCGTGCTCTAGCTGATTATACCTTGGAAAGACACTACCCGGAAGTTGCCAATGACGAAAACCGTTACCTTTCACTGCTTCAGGAAGTGATTAAGCGTCAAGCCGAGCTGATTGCCAAATGGCAGCTGGTTGGTTTTATTCACGGGGTGATGAACACCGACAATATGACCCTTAGCGGAGAAACCATTGATTATGGTCCTTGCGCCTTCATGGATACCTATGATCCTGAGACGGTGTTCAGTTCCATCGACAGGCAGGGACGCTATGCTTATGCCAATCAGCCGCATATTGCTGCGTGGAATCTCGCGAGATTTGCTGAGACGCTCTTGCCACTGCTGCATGACAACAGGGAGCAGGCTGTCACACTGGCTGAGGATGCAATTTCAGATTTTGTAAAAATGTTTCACCATCATTGGCTTGCAGGAATGCGGGCGAAGCTGGGGATCTTTAACGAAGAGCAGGAGGATGAATCTCTTATTGAGGAGCTTCTGAGTATCATGCAGAAGCATCGTGCCGACTACACCAATACCTTCCGTGCCCTAACTTTGAACCAGCTGGAAGATACGCTTCTGTTCAGCACTGCGGAATTTACCCAGTGGCACGGGCAATGGCAGGCGAGACTGGGCAGACAGCAGGAATCACAAGCCTCCTCGCGTCAGCTGATGCGCAGCAGTAATCCTGCAATCATCCCACGCAACCACCGGGTAGAAGAAGCACTAGAAGCTGCGGTGGAACGAGAAGACTACCGTGTGATGGAACAGCTTCTTGAAGTTCTTTTGAACCCTTATGCCTACTCTACCGAACAGGAAATTTACTCTACATTGCCTGAGGAATCCACCTGTCCTTATCGAACCTACTGTGGTACCTGATGTGGAGCGAACGATTTGAAGATAACCTATATTATGCGTTGGTGGAGAAGATAGCCAATCTCTCACCAACGCATTTTGTTTTTATAGGGGTAGGTTGCACCTGATTAATCCAGTTCCTGACCGTCATTTTCGATCTGTATGTGCCCGCAATAAAGACATTGATGCGTACAGTTCTGCGTAAGAGCAGGCTGGCCTTCGATGCGCATGTCGCTTTTTCCGTTCAACCAAGGCATCGTAAGGACAGGAATACACGGGGCCTTTTTCACCCCATAAATATCGACCATCTCACTGGCTTGCACAGCCGGATTCAGCGGACTGGAGCAATTCCCAAAAGATTTTATGTTCACTCCAGGTACATAATCTCCAATATTCATCTGTGCTTTATTTTTAACATACACCCCGTGGCTAAAAGGGCGCTTCAAACGCGTAGGCTGTGTACCGTAACTACAGCTTAAAATCGCACCTGCCACGACATAGCTTTTTTTCGCACCTGTTCCAGGCTGCACACTTGCTTGTTCCATACGGATTATTCCTCCTTTGTGGCCATCTCCACTTTTTGCACACGAACACCTGTAAATGGACGACGCAGCAGACTTTCCGCTACCGCGAGATTGATATAGATATGTGCTTCCAACAAGCCGGCGATCCGAAATATAGACGGTTCGATTTTCCCGTATTTAAGTACCAGTTGCTTCAAGGTATGGTCGGGATACCACTCGGTTTGTGAGGAAAGACAGTCCACCACAGGTGGACGCAGTACCCAGTACACATCCTGCCTGGCTTGCTGAAAATCGGTAAGTATAGCGGCCTTCCATTCCAGCTCTGGCATGTATTTTTCCAAAAGGGCTTTCATGGAGTCTGAAACCAGCGGCAAAGGGAACTCCAGAAAATCTGGATATACGGTTCGTGGATCTGTATGTACTGCTAAAAATAGGGGAGTGTCCTCTGTCTGAATGGTATGGCCCGAAAGGATATCTTCCACCTGCAAGGGAGCTAGGGGCGCAGTCTCCACCCGATGCTTTACGCGCTCGTCCACCATGAGTCGGTAATACCTCATGACATCCACTCCCCTTTACTCACTGCATCTGTTATCTGTGTAGCCAGTGGCGTTTCTACAACAGAAAGGCCAATAGCTTGACTTAGTTGTTCATCTGTAAAGATTACCCGGTGTAGTTTTGCTCCTGTAAAATTAGCTTTTACTAAACATGCACCTATAAACGAAGCGTCAGTAACATCGGCTCCTACAAAGCAGGCACCTGTTAGATCCGCGCCGTTAAATAAAGCTCTTTGCAGCGCGGCATCTTGGAAAGCAGCTCCTTGAAGCTGTGCATGTTGAAAACTAGCTCCCTGTAAATTAGCTCTTGTAAAATTCACTCCATCCAATCCTAACGGTTCCCAATCCAGCCAAGCATCCGATCCATATTCGCTATTGCTTATAACTTCGTCCAGTACAGCCTCTTGCAGAGAACAGCCACTGAAATCGGCTCCGTGAAGCAGGCTGTGCGAAAAGTCGGTTCCATCTAGCTGAGCTTCTTGCCATACCGTGCCTACGAGGATACAGTGATGCAATCGACTTTGTTGCATCCCGATCTGGCGAAAGACTGTATAGCGAAAATCCAAGGAACTGTAATCTCCATCCGACAGTTGAACTTGAGACAGTGCTTGGTAGCTGTAGGCCGATTCTTCTTTTTCCTCCAGCCAAGACTTTATGATGTTTGCATCCATGGGTCTCCGATCTTCCCGGTACACAGAGATACTATGATCCATATACTCTCCGACGCGAATCTCAAAAGCTTCTTCACGATCCAACGCCTTAAACTCTGGTAGATCGACTGCTTGCTTCATAGCCTGACGAACCAGACTAACGATCATCGTATGAAGATATCCCGCTGCTTCCAGCATGATCTGTTCCAGTTCAAGCTCGGAAAGGGAGACTTGTTGCTTCAAAGTTTCAGCCCCAAGCTGTTCACGTAATTGAGTCCAATAGAGAAAAATCCAACTTGCATCGTACTCCAACTGAACAGGCTCAGCATCAAGCATCCATAAGGCATCCGTAGCTTCAACAAGATAAACGGGCTTCTGTTCAAGCCATGTGGTGCGCAGCATAGAGTAGGTGATGTAACCAATATGACCTTTACGACCTGTGAGTTGTTTTTGCCGAACCAGCTCACAAAAGGCGCGAAAATGTTCTACTATATGCTGTAATCTTTGTGTTTGTGTTGATTTACATTTCAACGCCCATTCTTTGCGGATGAAAGACCAAGCCTGATGAAGAGCTGTTTGTTGCTGATCTAACACATCTGTTTGCTTTTCCATTTCTAATCATCCTTAATTCGACTTCACTTCGCTGCCTTTCATGTCTGCCGACCCACTTAATTCGATATGACTGCCATTACAATTCATACGGAGCTGACTACCTGCGGACAGACTCATCGTCTTGCCCGCAGACAGGCTGAGATTGCCTCCCGCCGTAATATTCACCTGTTTGCTGCTCGCAATATGAATGCCTTCTTTATCGTCCAGTTTGATATAAATAGCGCCGTCCTTACCTGTAACGACCAGTTCATCCGGTCCCAGTCGAATTTCCTTGCCATGCGGGGTACGCCATATTTTCATTTGCGGATTGGAAAAATGGTTATGCGTACTCTTGCGATCTGCCCTTCTCACCGCACTACCTGCAACGCCGTCTTCTTCCCGACTACCGGGGAAATAGAGGGAAACTGAATCGCCTTTTTCTGGCATGACGTACCAGCCGGTATGGCCACCGCCACTGTACACAGTAGAATAGTTGAACCAGTGTGCTTGGTTTGTGTCCTGTTGTTCATCACAATCCAGATGGATGCGCACCTGATCCTGACGTACGTCCAGCACAATACCGCTTAATGAGGCTCCTGCCAGCTTATCCTGGTAGTAGCTTTTTTGCCGAAATCCCTGGTAAGAACCCAACACATACTGATGCCGCAGCAGTCCTTGACTCATGGCGGTGTAGGCTTCCATCACATACAGGTTATGCCCCTGAAAATTCAACTGAGCGCCCAAGTCGAGTACCTCATCCGTTTCTACCTCATAAAAAATAAAATCATGTTCACTCAGCTTGGTTTGCTCATTCTCCTGAAAATAACGAAAAGGAAGCAATTGCTTACGTACGGTATAACGGGTATGATCCAGTATCGCCTGTGCAGGGCTGTCCTCAATACCAAAATAAAATTTGGGACTGTCAAAACGAGCTACAGGCATCAGACTCGTATGATAACGGGAGGCTATGCGTCTTAAAAACGCCCAGTCTGTCTCCTGATACTGAATGGCAAGCCGCCCGATGGCTTCTCCCCTAGTAGCCCCGTCGATCACATCCAGTCCTTCATAGTCCTTACCTATGTGCTCCAGCATTTGAGGAATCGTCATTTTCGTATACTGAAAAGAACGAGTACGCTGCTTCATGTCCATCCGGTACGTATGGGAAATAGCTTCCACCTCCAGATAGTACACACCTCGCACGACTTTTACCTCGATCGAGAGGGCAATCCCACTAAATAGCGGCTTGCTTGCGCCAGATTCATCTTGTTGGCTGACTTCAATGATGGTATTTTTTTCTGTCGTTTCCACATAACTGTCTTGCAAGTCTTCGGGGATAATACCTGTAAAATAAAGCCGAGTATGCTCATTGATTTTTTTCGTTAAGGTAAGCTCCTCCAGATCAATTTGTTCATAAGGGTGAATTTGAATTTGATCGTATCCCAGACTCATGGTGTAGTCATTCCTTTCTCATTTGTAGAATAGGCGGAGGGTGGAAGGACGGAAAGGGATTGAACCCAGTATTCTGCTACAGGTAACCATACTTCGAGATCTGCCTCCAGACAGCTAAAGGAACCTATGACAACTCGTCCATTGTGGATGAAGAGCAGCATTTCGTTGTATAGATTCCCGTCGATTCCCGCCGCCACAAAACGAATCTGCCCAACTGAAAGTCCGGAACAGTTGGTGACCATTTCGGTACCTAACCAGTTACGAATCGGTTGTACAGACCGTAGAATATCCGCCATTTGCTCTACAAAATCGGGCAACTCTTCCGCTTCCAGAGCGGTATCTGTAGGATTAAAAGTGATATTGATGGTCTCCTCAAATGAGGTATAAATGACCTTTGGTCGATGCTCTGAAGGATATTTGATTATAGCTTGCTCCATTGGCATAGGAGTGAAGGACTTGGGGATGTAGAAACCAATCTCTCCGTGTAGTATTGTAATGGGCTCCAACGTGAGATAATCATTTTCAACATGAAGTAGCTTTGTTTCTTCAAACATGGAACCGTCCAGTTCCGATTTCTGGGTTTGAGCTGGGATGGATTTCACATTATCGTTATTAGCTGTCTTCTGATCCACCATTTTAGCTTTGAGGCTAAGTATATGCTCGTCTAGATAGTTCATAGAAAGCCCCCTTTTAGAAAAATACACGTTTGTACTTGAATATGTAAAGATGGGAGGAGATATTTAAGTACAGAACCAACATATGTATTTATCGGTTAAAAGAGAGATTTAGTTTACAAAATGAACCATTCGTTGGGGGGACATTGTTCGATTTTAGATTCTATTTCATTCCATAACGCCTTTTTGCCGTAATAATTCGGTTGTAGTACTCCAAAGTAGGCGTTGCATCTGGGCATCCCCACCAGGATATGTCGGCACAATCGGCTTACCAGTACCAACATTAAAATATCCGCCTGTCACTTCTTGATATTGGGATTCTGTTGCTAAACGAATAATGATGTCCGCTCCTTTCCGTGGGTCTCCGATATGCAAAGCGTTCAATATTTTTGCAAGAACCGAAGAAAATCCTAACTCGCGACCAAGGCTGGTAACGTTAAAGCCTGGATTAAGTGCGTTAACTACGATTCCGGTTCCATCCAGCTGACGTGCAAGTTCTTCTGTAAACATGATATTAAGAAGTTTAGTCTTTCCGTATATCTTAGATGAACCTCTTGCGGTAAATGCAGATGTATCTATTAAATCCTCCGGTAATTTTAATTCACCATGGTTGCGTGACGCTTCAGAAGCCACATTGACGATCCTAGCATTTGTGGATTCCATGAGTGAATTGAGTAGTGTATGCGTTAACAGCCACGGGGCAAGATAGTTTACGGCTATCATTTCTGCCAAACCCTCTGAGGTTATTCGCTGTTCAAATCCATGTAATCCAGCATTGTTCACTAATACATCAATCTTTGGGAAATTAGCCTTAATTTCCTCTCCAATACGTTTGACATCTTTCATAAGAGACAGGTCCCCGAAAAAAAAGTCTACCTTTGTATTTGGCGCCAGATCTTTTAGAATATTTTTAGTCGTTTCAGCACGTTTTTCATTTCTGGCTGTTAAGACTAGATGTGCCCCACGTTTGGCTAATTCAATTGCTACCCATTGTCCAAGACCGTTAGTAGCACCAGTGATTACAATAATCGGGTATGTCGACATATAGATCATCCTCCAAATTCTCGATTTAATTACATCCATATTCATGTCTACGCATTACGGTTGTAGATGCTTTATACTGTAGATCTTCTGCTTGACACTTACCAAAGTTAAAAATATGATTGACATATATCAAGTATATGTATTTTGATTGATATATGTCAAATATATATTCGAACTCATTCAAATAAGGTGGAGACATATGGATCATAAAACTCAACATCCCAATTCTACAAGAGAGCAATTAGAACTGAATCTTGGTGAACAACTTAATGCACTTATAAGCGCGTCGCATGCACTCAATGTAAAAACTGCGGCACTTTTCGATCCCTCATTACAACCTGCAGCTTTTCTGATTGTACGTTGTCTCCTGTCATACGGTCCGGCAAGCGCTACATTTTTGGCGGAATCCACCGCTATGGATCGAAGCTCTGTCAGCCGTCTTGTTACTCAGCTTAAACACTTGAATTATGTAAAAAGTGAAACTCATCCTGAGGATCGTCGGGGAGTGTTGATATCCCTGACAGCCAATGGTCGTGAAAAAGCCTTGGAAGCTTTAAAAGAAAAAGAAAAAGAGTTTTATCAACGTATTTCAACATGGGAGGATTCTAAACTTGAAGCGTTCATCGAGATGCTGAAGTGTTTTAACGGGTATGATTGCGAGGATTAATGATTCAACATCAAGCATCGTATGATGAAAAAAGGAGGCATTTTAAAAGTGAAAGAAAAAAATGTTAGGGAAATTAGAGTCTCTGATTATCATGATATTTATTTGTTGAACCAAGATTTTAACCCCAATCTATATCTATTTCCTGAAGAAAAAGTAAAAGAGAAGATTGAAATGATTATAAAAAAATCAAAAGATGTGATCTTTGTTTATGAAGAAAATAACGAGGTGTTAGGATATATTCATGGAAGCCCACATGAATTACTTTTTTCTGAGTCTTTGGTAAATGTACTAGGATTTGTTGTTAAAGAAAAGTATAGAAATCAAGGTGTAGGTAGCATGTTGATTGAGCGTCTTGAACAGTGGGGGAAGTCCCATGGATTTTCCGGGATCAAACTGTTATCTCATCCAAGTCGGATACAGGCTCACAGGTTCTACGAACGACGTGGCTATATGTTTACCAAGGATCAAAAAAATTTTATAAAAAATCTCAAATAAATACATATTCATTCATCATTGAATAAGTGGGTTCAAAACCCTGATCTTCATCTCCTTGTTTGGAATTCATGCCTAGTTATATCACAAGGCAATGTTTGAAATGTTGCTCTTTCATTCGGGATTCATGTTTTCCACTGTATGAATACAGATTTCAAATAGGCTTAATATTGTGATATTTATCATTGAAGAAATATGTATGTTTAGCACTCTAATGCATTGCATTAAATTGACCATTGTTCAGAAAATATGAATAGCCTTCCTTTCCATTTCATGCCTAAAAATGTCTGCTAATTAGCAGTTGTATTTAGGCGTTTTTTGTCATACAATGCATCTAATGCTACGGACTCGGTCTTAGAAACAGTAAGGTTTGGACGGTAAATAGGACGTGGTTTCCTTGTATATTTACGAATCGTGGAACTACTTTGTAGTCGTTCGCTCACGACCACGTCAGTCTGAAAAATTAATAATGTTTGGGGACAGTTTTCCGGATCATTAGCGTTTGATGATGAACATATACGAAGGGGAGCGTTCTTTTGGAATCGAAACAATTAACGAGAGGGCTAAAGCCACGGCACGTTGAGTTGATTGCGCTTGGAGGTACGATTGGCGTCGGTTTGTTTATGGGGTCGGCAAGTACGATAAAATGGGCAGGTCCCTCAGTGCTGTTGGCATATCTCTTAGCTGGGATTATTATGTTTTTTGTCATGCGGATCATGGGGGAAATGCTGATTCTTGAACCGGTGACAGGCTCATTCGCTACATTTGCTCATAAATATATCAGCCCTTTAGCCGGTTTCTTGACCGCCTGGAGCTATTGGTTTTTATGGGTTACCGTAGGGATGGCAGAAGTCACTGCGATTGGGGTATATGTGGGCTACTGGTTCCCAGATATCCCGCAATGGTTGCCGGCTTTGGCAGGTGTAATTATTATTGCATTGGCCAATTTGGCGGCTGTGAAATTTTATGGGGAATTTGAGTTTTGGTTTGCGATGATTAAAATTGTCGCCATTATCTTCATGCTAGTAGTTGGTACGGGGATGATCTTCTTTGGACTCGGTAACGGTGGACAACCGATAGGTCTATCCAATCTGTACAGCCAGGGAGGCTTCTTTGCAGGTGGTTTGAAAGGGTTCCTATTTGCACTCTGCATTGTAACAGCGGCTTACCAAGGGATAGAGATGGTAGGTATTACGGCAGGTGAAGCTGAAAATCCGAAGATGACACTGCGAAAAGCCATTAAAAACATCATCTGGCGTATTTTGATTTTCTACGTAGGTGCAATCTTTGTCATTGTTACGATTTATCCTTGGAACCAAATAGGCGAGATCGGCAGCCCATTTGTTCTGACTTTTGCCAAGGTAGGAATTGTGGCCGCTGCGGGTATCATTAACTTTGTTGTTCTTACAGCAGCGATGTCCGGCTGTAACAGTGGTATTTACAGCGCGGGAAGAATGTTATACACGTTGGCTAAGAACGGACAAGCTCCCAAGTTTTTCGGGAAAGTTTCTCCAAGTGGCGTCCCTAGAAATAGTATAATAACGACCATTTCCTTGCTGCTGGTAGGCGTGTTATTTAACTATTTAATGCCTGATTCCAAACTGTTTCTGTATATTTACAGCGCCAGTGTTCTTCCAGGCATGGTACCGTGGTTTGCATTAGCCATCAGTCAATTTAAATTCAGGAAAAAGTGGAAGGACGAAATGAAGGATCACACCTTTAAATCTCGTTTTTTTCCGATCAGTAATTACATTACCATTATCTTTTTGTTGCTTGTGATCGTTGGAATGTGGTTTAATCCAGACACACGCTTGTCGTTGATTGTCGGGGCATCATTCATGGCGATCGTCATTGTTGGATATTTTGTCTTTGGCATAGGAAAGCGGCAGAGAATTGAAGAATTAGAGGAAAACTAAAAGATTGCTAAATACGTAACATTTGCCGAGCGCAATTCAGATGATCCTGAGTTCGCTCGGCTTTTCTTTTACATGACGAGGGAGGAGCTACGGAAGGGTTGTTACTGAGGTATAGAACCGTGTGGTTAGCCTGTTCGCATTACAAGTGTAAATATAGAGACAAAAAAAGTGAGAAGGGAAACTAAGAAGTTCATTATTGCTATACTCTTACGGTTAGCCTTAAACTCTGTAATTCCAGAAAATAAAAATATAAACCCTAGAAAAAATTGCGCGATTTTGTATGAGTCCCTATAGGTGTCTGGGTATGCGAGTGATAAAAAGGACGAGATCATAACAACTACAGCAAATATTAAAGTGAGGATTCGGTAAATATCCATTTTCTTAAACATAGATAAGTTCATCCCTCCTATATATACCTATTGTATTCTAAGTGTGGAATCTTTGGATTACAAATAAATACAAAAAGAGGAAATGGACAATAAGATGGTAGACAGAATAAAGTGAAGGTGTCCCAAGTAATACTTTGGGGACACCTTCAAAATTAAAATTACTTGTACAACTTATGATTTACATAGCTTACATTGTGCTAATGTCAATCACGAATCTATACTTCACATCAGAAGCTAACACTCGTTTGTAGGCTTCGTCAATCTGGTCGGCCGATATCACTTCAATTTTAGGAACAATATTGTGTTTTGCACAAAAATCCAACATTTCCTGTGTCTCACGGATGCCTCCTATCATTGAACCAGCAAATGAACGGCGATGTCCGATAAGGGACATCACATTTAGTGACAACGGCTCCCCAGGGGCACCGACATTCACCAAAGTTCCATCTAGATTGAGTAGTGCAAAATAAGCATCCATATCGATGGCAGCACTTACCGTGTTAATAATCAAATCAAAGTGCCCAGCAAGCTTTTCAAATGTTTCTGGTTCGCTTGTAGCATAATAGTGATCCGCACCAAATTGCAAGCCATCATCCTTTTTCTTTAATGTTTGTGATAGAACGGTTACCTCAGCACCCATAGCATGTGCAATCTTGATAGCCATATGGCCAAGGCCTCCCATTCCCACAACGGCCACTTTCTTATCTGGACCAGCACCCCAGCGGTTCAACGGCGAATAAGTCGTAATACCTGCACAAAGTAATGGAGCAGCTACGTCAAGCTCAATGTTATCTGGAATTTTTACTACAAAATCCTCAGTTACGACAATGTGGGTAGAATATCCACCTTGTGTAGGCTCGCCGTATTTGTCAACACCAGCATAGGTAGGGACATTTCCTTTAAGGCAGTATTGTTCCTCTCCTTTATGACAGTTCTCACATTCGCCACAGGAATCAACCATACAGCCAACCCCTACCCGGTCACCAACTCTGTACTTTGTAACCTTAGATCCTACCTCCGTGACAATCCCTGCAATTTCATGTCCAGGTACGAGAGGGTAGTTCACTGGTCCCCATTCACCGTGAGCAGTGTGGATGTCAGAATGGCATATTCCGGCATATTTAATTTCAATCAGAACATCGTATGAATCAAGATCCCGTCGTTTAATTTCAGCCGATCGAAACGATTTGTCTGGGCCATCGACAGCTCGTGCTTTAGCAGTTATCATAAATAGCCTCCTGTTATTTGTATTTTTCAAGAGAATGCAGTTATATCGGTATAAATTGAAAACTAGCTGAAGTCGGTTGAAGTTGCCCTTCATTCATTTCCATTTATACTTTTTCTCTTGCAAATCAATGTTAATCCTTATAGTTAACTCTAAGTCAAGCGCAGGTTTATAAGCCTCTATCCAGTAATGTTGTTTTCTTGCTAATTATATTTCGTTAGATAGCATCTGATTCTACTTTTCCTATAAGGGGACTTTGACATTCAACAAATAACTTGATAGAATCCCCCTTATATCATAGAGTTAACTCGAAGTCTATGTCATTAAGAATAGGAGATACATGATGAAGACATATTCTATCAGCGAAGTTGCAAAAGAATTGAATCTTACAGCATATACCTTACGTTACTACGATAAGGAAGGACTTATGCCTTTTGTAGAACGGACATCTAGCGGAACAAGATTATTTAAAGAATCCGATATCGACGCTTTAACAATAATTGAATGTCTAAAATCCACCGGGATGCCGATCAAAGAAATTAAAAATTTTATTGATTGGTGTTCTGGTGGGGATTCCACACTACAACAAAGATATGACATGTTTATGGAACGAAAAGCTACTGTAGAAGTACAAATGGAAGAACTTAAAAAAACAATGGAAGTAATTGAACATAAATGCTCATATTACAAAACTGCGTTGGAAGCCGGAACGGAAAATATTCATAAAAACAATAAAATTGGGAGTCTCTTTACTAACTAATAGAAAAGCACCTGTAATTCATCTATTTCTATATGAATTACAGGTGCTTTCGTTTGTAATATTCGATTTACACAACCTACTGATTTAAAACAGCACGATCGGCTTTTGAAAACTAGGAACCAACTATAATGTAACTTGAACAGGCAGGAGTAGTACCGAGGATCAAGTATTCCGAAAGTCAACGGGCAATTTGCCCATTATATAGGTTGAGAGCCACGACTTTAGTTCAGAAAACAACGAATTACTATAGAATCATCGAAGATAATCAGGAGTATGGTCCAGTATTCCCTCATTTTTATTTTTGATAAGATTAATTCCATATTATTGAAGGTTACAATCAGACCGCAAAGGTATAAAGAATGATACATAAGGAAATGAGGAAGGTACTAATGAAGGCAAAAGCGTATATTATTTTGTTGACTGCTGTAATAAGTTTAGCTGCTTTGCTGACTGCATGCGGTGACTCCAAGAAGCAAATTGAAGGTGAATCTACGACTGGAGCAGCAACGGCAACGACTACGACTACACAGAATGCCAAGGTGGACAATGCGGAACAGGCTGGTGTGGATGGTGTTGTGAGCAATACTACAGACCAAGCTACAAAAGGTAATGGGAAGACGTATTCCGACGTGGCTAAAGAAGCAACGAAGCCCGATCGGCCAGCAGGACAAATAGGGTTAAATACGACGCAGGAGCAGCTTCTTACCTTTGCAGATCGTTATGGGCTGGTACGAGTACAGGATCATCCGATTCGGCGGGTTTCCGATCCAACCGGGAAACATGTAAACATTGCAAATTACAGTGATTCTGTCGTGAATTTATATACAGAAGAACCCATCCACCTGAATACAGATGAATTTATTCATGAAGCTTATAATTTTTTTACAGAGGGAGTTGCTCCAGGTGAGTCCTACAAGAAGTGGGAGGAAACCTCTAATACAGAAAGAGGACTCGTCAAAATGCTCTATTTGTCACGCGAGGGACTTCATATTTTAGAAGAAGCGATGAGGACGCATGATTATTCTAGTCCATCGGTCCAAAATACGCTGGGATTTTTTAAGGTTGCCTCGAAATTTGAGTCTATGATGCCTGTTGCCCAGACACCTACAGACATCAGCTTGTACGATATGTACGATCAACGCGTTAAGCCCGAGTGGAAGAAACTAAGTGACATTAAAAACCCTGCCGCGAATGAAAAAGCCTTCGCTGCGGCCTATCAAAAAGCAAGGGATGAGACCAATAATCTTATGGGGCTATTAAACATTATGGTGTCTACGGAAATGGAAAAACGTCTCAAAGCAGCAACCGATCAGCAGAATACAGGGAAATAGCTTATTCAATGCATGTTTTAACTTGATACCAATACGTATAAATTTCCGAAAATCCTAGCTTGAAATAAAGCCGGTATAGACCCCAGTATTCTCTCTCCATAATGCCTTTATTATGTTCTGCTACCCATCCATCATAAAGTAAAGTGGACAGGGGCTGCCAGTTCTTCAAGGAAATTTTGTAGCTCATAGGTGACAAAAATCATCCACACTTTTTTCTAATATTTAACTGTTAATAGAACTGTTGAAAAGCTATAATGCTAATAATGATTTGAGTGTACTTTGAGAAAGAGGTTGAGGGTATGGTGTTGAAAAAATGGCCATTATTATTGATGATAGGTATTCTCATGGTGGCATCTGTGAGCTGGAACAGTGGAGTATCTTATGCAGCTACAGAATATACTTGGGATAAGTACAAGGGCACTGAGGTCAAGACATATAGATTGACTGCGGTACCTGGAAGAGTCGAATATATGGATCAGGAAAGGTTTTTTGCAGCTTTAAGTCAAACCCCAAATGTGTATGGAGATTTCAGTGGCTATAAAACAGGGAAAACAACTGGAGTTGTAACCGAGAGTATAACGGATGATGTGTACAAATTTACAGTTACTGATTTTCTTCGCGATCAAGAGCCTGAGGTTGTAGAGTATATAAATCCCAGAGGCGGAATTCCTCATAGATGGAATGGAACTAGTGATATTCAAATTTTTATGAGAGGGTCAGAAGCGGCTTCTTTGTCTGAGCTGTTTTATGAGGGGACACCCAGTGAAGGACGCTTTCAATTTAATGCTAACGATATATATTTAGTTACATTCTGGTCCAGTACCGTAAGACTTATCAGTGGGATGTCTGCTGAGGCGCTAATAGAGGAAGGTCCTCACACGTTTAAGAATCAGGAGCTTGTAGGTCAAGTAACCAGCGAAGATCCTGCAGCTTATCCGCAAGATGGGATTTCAGAAGGTTATTATTATGTTTTTAAGGGTGCTGGCAACAAAGAATCAACAGCTGATGGAGATAGCCAATAAAAACAAAAGAAGAGATAACATTGTGTATGGTGCTTTATACATGATGTTATCTTTTTTATTGTGATGCTCGCATTAGAAAATTTAGTAATGAAAAAATGCTGGAAATTTAATTCCCAATGAAAACCATTTTAAAAGATCGGGATATATGCCTTTAAAATAATGACAATTTTACGGATGGAACCGTAATCTATAACTACTTTTTTTGCTGTCTTTATTCAATCCTAGGGATATTATTCCGATAATTCAAGTATATACAGTTTGGTGTTAATTGAAATGAAATCCGTTTGAAAACAAAAGAGATAATTTTCAGAGTTGAAACAGAAGTGCAGGTGGAAGTGACCTGATGCTATATCGTAAAGGAGGTGCAAGGATCCAAATAATATGAAATGTGAAAAAAAGTTAAAACAAATTAGGCAGTACATCGCTGCTTTACTGGCTGTTTGGTTGTTCTGTATACATACTGTGCCTGTTTTTGCAGACAGGGTCTTTAACGATATCGAACATTCCTACGCAGCTGATGCAATTGAAGCCATGGCTGCTCAAGGGTATGTTACGGGTTATCAGGATGGTAGTTTTCGACCTGTGCATTTTATTTCGAGGCAGGAATGGGCGAGCATTTTCGTTAAAACCTTAAAACGAACTTCGGTTAACAAAAGCGTTGCTTCTTTTAGTGATGTGTCACCGTGGGCTCTACCCTATGTACAGACCTTGCAAGCAGAGAACATTACCAAAGGAGTTAGTGATCAGTTATTCGGTGCAAAGCATAATATGACCCGTCAGGATATGGCGGTGTGGTATGCCAGGTATTTCGGCGTTTCTGAAGATACCCGCGCTTCCGATAGATCCAGTTTTGTGGATCAGGCTGATATATCAGACTATGCACAAACGAGCGTATGGCTGATGGAACGGTTGGAGCTGATCGAGGGGGATACGAATCATTATTTCCATCCCAAAGAGTCTGTGAGACGGCAGGATGCTACACTGGTAGCATATCGGATATGGCTAGGCGGTGACGGTCTGAGAGAACGTGCTAAGCGTTTGCTGGAGTCATTAGGAAATGGAACTGCAATGACGAATCAGCCAGCCAGCCCAACGGAATCGAAGAAGATCGTGGTCGACCTGGCGCCGGAAATCAGTCACCAGCGTGCGAATCCGGAGATCGAAGAGCCTAAAAGCCATAGTCCAAGACCCGATCCACCGGTATCTCCGGTAACACCAACAGAGCCGAAGCCGGAACCGCCAATTATACGACCAGAACCTAGTCCCAAACCACCGGTGATACCACCAGTGACACCGCCAGTGATACCACCAATCATACCGCCAGTGACTCCGTCAGAACCACCGGATCATTCGTCGAATTTCGTGGTGGATGAGGTAGTAATCAAGGCGCCCGAGTTGGTCAATCAACCGGAAACGTATCCTTCGTATCAGCTGTCCTTTGATCTCTACAATAAAGGGCACTTGGTAAGCATTCCCGCTGTTAGCGTCACAAGTGTCACCTACACATTTAGTGATACATTAGGTGTATTTGATGAACATGGGAAAATTGCGCATTCCGAAAATATACCTGCTGCTGATGGTTATATTCCTGTAGAGATGGAAGTCACCATTGCTAAACCTTATCGGGTACTTAAAGCACAGACCAAGCTGATCGTGAAAGGGAAGACTCCTCCGGTAGAGGAACCGAGTGTAATCAGGTCCGTATACTTGGCGACGTACTCCATTTCACAGGCCGCGACTCTAGACCCTGATGCCTGGAGCATGCCCTATGTATTTCAAAATGCAAAGGGAGAGGTCATACCGTCCGGTCTATTGCCGTCAGACTTGAAGCTTCGGATTGAGGATTCCAGAGGGATATTTGACGAGGATGGACATATTGCCAATCTGCATCTGATACCTGCATTGAACTCTGTCATACCATTCAAGATTGAGGTTGAGTCACCCTCTCAGGGAATTCACTTCATATCCGATGCCGAGTTAACTGTAGTACCAGGAGCACGAAAAAAGCAATATTTTGCTATCTCCATGATGTTGCAGGGAAAAGATGCGGGCAGTACGACCACGATAGAGCAAATTGAGCAGTCACGTCAATTGCTGATGGATCACTTTGGTCCCAACGTAAAAGTGACGTGGGCCATGGAAAATAGATTTATTTTTGTGGAATCAAATCGTCCGCAGCTTAAAAAGGTTTTGGAATATGTGGATCAGTATGGCGATGAAGTCGGGATTTTGGATGGATATCCGAATAATCTGTTTGGTCTCCCTGAATGGGAAGCACAGATGAACGAGTGGTTGTATATGTATCGTTATAATGCACTCAATGAGCTGCACCAATCTGGTTCGTTGGGATCACCTTCGGTGTTTGAAAGCATGGATACAGACCAATATCGGAAGTATCTGCCTAAATCATTGACCGGCTTTACGGTGAATCCTGAGCAGGCCCAATGGCTTAAGGATCATTTTAAGATCACCTCAGCGATGGGGTGGTCGGCTACACAGTATAATGTGAACAACATGTATGGTGAGGGTTCACCTTTGATGCCTTACTGGTCCCATAAGGATAATCCGATTGTTCCGGCACAGGGGCTTACAAATAATAGCGGTATCGTATTTATGAACTCGATTACGATTGATCCGATTGGATCACGTTATACCAAAGATTCCTCACGCTGGACTCTCCATCCGGGCGATCCATATGTGACCGAAACGGATGCGGCACCACAACTGTATATAGCGCAGCAGTATTTAGATAACCCGTATCAACGTTTGAATACAGTAAACTACATGTCCATTATTTTGGATGTCAACTGGCTTGCCAAAAACCATAACATGTCTCAAATATGGGAGAACTTTGTGAATCACTTCCCTGTTGACCGTGAGGTTGAGATTGTGGGCGTGGACGGGCTGAAACAGATTTATGAATCGGCAGCTGGATTGAGTAATGATCATACGGAGTTTTCGCTCATGTTTAGAGGCTCAGGCTTTAAGGCAGTTATGGACTCCAATAATTCACCAGCCAATCTGCGTTACTTGTGGACTGAAAACGCCTCACAGCGGATTATTTTATCCAAGGAGGATGGAGATGCGGCATGGTCCATTATTGACTTTACTGACTATACCCGAAGTCCGGTTCCGAAGATGGCATACAATCTGGATAAGAACACGGATGTAAGCTATGTCACTGGAAGGAACTTTAAGCTGCATCCTACAGCTCCGTTAACAGCAGATGAAATTCAGCGCGTAAAGGATCGTTTGAAGGAGATTTACTTTGCAGAAGAAGTAAACTATCAGTAAGGATTTTGAATGACAGATTTTTTATAAGACTTGAGATTTTATGAAAAAGGGGCGCCCATAGCCATAGAAATGGCTGTGGGACGCCTCTTTGTTTTAGAGTAAAGGTTTTACACCCATTCAATAACCTGATCTACAGATCGCCGGGTTTTGCCGCGCGGCTCGTTCAGGCGGTATCCAAATGCCACCATACAGGAAATACCGAAATGCTCGGCATCCATGATGCCTTCTTCGGAGAGGATGCGTTCGATTTCCTGTTTATTAAAACCTTCGATAGGACAGGAATCAATGCCGATTTGAGCTGCGGCAGTCATCATGTTACCCAGTGCGATGTAGGTTTGTCGGCAGCCCCACTCGAACAACGCTCTTTTATTTTCCTCCAGCCCAAAATCAGATTTTAGAAAGGCATCATACACTTTCTCTCTGCCTTGAATCACTTCAGCGGGTAATTGCTGTACGTTCTCCATCATACTCTTGATATAATCGGAGGAGGCTACCATATCTTCAGGAAGTCTAGAGAGGATGAGTACAAAATGGCTGGCTGTTGGCAGTTGTTTTTGCGCCCCCCAAGAGTAAGGCAGCAGCTTCTCACGCATAGCTTTACTCTGAACGACAACAAATTTCCAAGGTTCAAAGCCAAATGAGCTTGGAGATAAACGACCGGTTTCAAGAATAAAATCAAAATCGGAATCGCTAATTTTCTTATGACTATCAAATTCCTTCGTTGCATGTCTGAACTCGTATGCAGATAAGATTTGATCTTTAGTAGTAGTTAAGGTTTCCATCGTTATTCCACTCCTTATGGATGTGATTAAAATTGACGCTTACCAAGTGACATGCTTAATATTAGAATATACATGACCGTTTTTGAAGTACGCACATTAATGTGCTGTAGTATATAAAATGATACCAAGGAGGAGAAAGGCCTATGCGCAATCGGAAAGGCGGCTTTGGGGAATGTACCGCTGGAAATGATCAGGCGTGTCCAGTTGAGTTCACGCTGGACGTGATTGGGGGCAAATGGAAAGGGATTATTCTATATCATCTCATGTATGGGACTAAGCGATTTAGTGATTTTCGGCGGATCTGTCCGGGAATTACTCAGCGTATGCTGACACTCCAATTGCGCGAGCTGGAAGAGGACGGAGTCGTTCACCGTGAAGTCTACCAACAGGTTCCTCCTAAGGTCGAATACTCTCTAACTGAATTTGGAAAAACGCTGATCCCGATTATTAACCTGATGAAGGATTGGGGAGAAGAATATAAAACAAAACAGCGATCATCAGAAAGCAGCCTTCAGCAGCCTAGCCCCAATGTGTAGGTTTTTGAGACGGATCCACGAAAAAAGACCTGGCCATCATCATTTTGGCAGGTCTTTTGTTTTTTAAAGTGAAATGATGCAAAGTTCGTTTTTCAGTTGACAGCAAGGACGACGCTTGGTATATTTCTTACGATATTGATAATCATTATCATCTGTATTGGAGATCATCTCCACAATATATAGGGGGCTAATCAGTTGAAAAGAAAATCGTATTTTATGATGACAGCTATGTTACTTGTATTGTCTGTATTCATCAGCGCTTGCGGCGGAAATAATAATGGAAGTAGTCCGGCTTCATCTTCAGAAGATAAGCAAGAGTCGGCTACTACTGGAGAGACTAGAAGCTTTAAAACGGTTAAAGGGGATATTCAAATTCCTGCTAAGCCACAGCGCATTGTAACGGATTTTTACGGCGGAGAATTGCTGTCCGTGGGTGCTAACGTGGTGGGTGTGGAACCGACTGCGTTTCAAAATCCTTTTCTGACCGATTTGCTGAAGGAAAAAGGAACCAAAGAGGTGGGTGATCCGACCAATTTGGAAAAGACGCTGGAACTCAAACCCGATCTGATCGTGGTTATGAAGGATACGAATTATGAGGCTCTTTCTAAAATCGCACCTACTCTGTACATTCCGTATGGTACGACGACTAATATCTATGATACGGTCAAGCTGTTCGGCGATATCACCGGGGAAAAGGAGAAGGCCGAGCAATTTATTACTGCATTTGATAAAAAGGCCGCTGAAGGTCGCGCACGTCTTAAAGGTGTGATTGACGAAAAGGCAACTTTCGGTCTGTATGAGCTGACGGACAAGCACGCACTTTGGATCTTTGGCGACAATGCGGGTCGCGGCGGCCAAGCTGTATACAATGCGCTTAAACTGAACATGCCAAAGAAAACAGTGAACTCTAAGGAACAAACGGTGCAGCTTTCGATGGAGGTATTGCCGCAGTATGACGCAGATTATATGTTCCTGACTACGTATGACCCCGAGAAAAAGGGTGAGGCGCTCAAGCAACTGAAGTCGTCCGCTGTATGGGGGAATCTTCCTGCGGTGAAGAACAATAGAGTGTTCTTTAACGATTTTGATACGTATTATCGCTATGATCCAATCGCTATTACCGGGCAAATTGATATGATCGTAGATATGCTGGTCGAAAGAGAAAAAGAGAATAAAGCTAAACAATAGATGTGAGATTCTGCGTTGTAATGAATTGCCCAAAACAGATAGGAATTCGCATATTATACGCAGTATATAGCATTAAAAACCAGTCCAACATGAATCATGTTTGGACTGGTTTTTTATTAACTATTTCGTCGTAATTTCAATAGTATCTTCTTTTTGTATCCAATCTACTTTGGCCCCTAGCGTTTCGCTGAGTAGCCTTAGTGGAAGATAACCAATACCATTCACCATGAAGGGCGGATTGGTGAATTTTACGGCTTTATCGTTCACTTTTGTTTGGCTGGTTTTGAAATTTACTTCTAGAGAGACAGGATGGTCTTCTGTCTTAGACTGATTCATTTTCGCTATTTTGCTGTTGAAATCATAAGCGATCTCGGCCCCCAGTTTGTCAAAAACAGAACGAAGGGGAATAAACGCCTGCCCGTTGCGGGTAATGACACCATTACTCAGAGAGACAGGCGAACCATTGAGACGGACAAGAATCGGTTTTTGTACAGGAACTGGTGAACTATACAGAAACTCATAGTCCCCTATACCGAGCTGCCCGTGTTTGTTGACACCCCAGCCCCATAGGGCGCCATCTGTTTTTTGCATAATTACGTGCCGTGGACCTGCTTTGATGCTTTGAATATTTTTAGTAACTAATGTAAAGGGTGCATTGGATGGTAACTTTTCACCGTCTAGAGACGCAACATATACATTCCCAGCTGTGGTGAGGGCAAGTATGGAGCGTTCGGCGAAAAAGGCGTCTTTAACATCCTTTATTCCTGTTAATAGTACAGGGGTATTTTCGTTGTGATAGGTTGTATTATCTGAGTAACCTGTAACTGTAGCACCCCAGAACCATAGCCGACCTTGCTGATCAATTGCGAGATTGGAATACCTATTGGCCTTGATTGTCTTGATATCCGATAAGGCTTGAATTTGCGATACGGATAGAGTTTCGGACGGAGTTGCATTTTTATCAAATTCTTTGGGCCACGTCCACACGGTGCCATCTTTTTTTAAGGCTATATTTTTAGCGATTGACGTAATATCCTTTAATGATGAAATAGGTTTGAAGCCCTGCAAGGCTTTTGTATTTTTCCATACACTGCCGTCTTTCTTTAGAAATATCCAGCGTTCCTCATAATCCGGTCTTTCCTCATAGTAACTATCAATATTGGCAACCTCGTCGATGCCAGATAGGGTTTGAAAAGGACTAGAGATGTTTCCATTGTCGAGCCGTTCAGCGGAAGATATGCTGCCTTCGCTGCTCAGAGCGAGCACATGATCATTCAAATTACTTACAGCTGCGAGGTTCTGTAATCCTTCCAGAGGAACGAATTTCACGGATTCAGCAATATTATTTCTAGGCACATACCAAGCAGAGTGGTCTTGTAAGGTAAATACCAGATCGCCCTCGTTGATGATATTAGAAAATGTTTTTACAACGTCCGGCTTACCCTCTACACGAGTCGGTACGGATTGATTATAACCCCACAGCCACAAGCTTCCATCAGACTGAATTAAACTTCCAGAATCATAGGAGCGAATATGGGATGTGGAGTTATCTCCGGCCGCCCATACACTGGGACTGAGCAGCAATAACGTAATTATACTGAGTAATAGAGCCCGTCTTTTCATACGATTTTCCTCATTTCTTGATCAATGTATCCCCCTATCCATAGACGTAGATTATATAGAAAAGTTTTCCAAAATATATGAATTTCAATAAAATAACCTCCAAACCCACGATTAGAGATGGATTTGGAGGCTATTTTTTAATGAGTAAGCAGAATATGTTGGTTCGAACAGGTTATACACGGTTATGAGCAGACTAATTCGCTATTCGACTGCGCACCATCAACAAGGTTTTTTCTTTGATCTGTCCGATTTCACGGATGAGTGCGGCTGTCTTGGTCTCATAGGAGTATTTGACATCCAAGTCTTTCAGCGAAGCAAGGTTAATGTCGACGGTAAGCAGGGCAGATTGAGCGGCGGCTTCGAACAGGATCGCGCCGATGCCAAGATCCGAAATCACATTTTTATTGGACATTTCCACAATGTTATACGCTTGCGACAATCCGTCCCGGCATACTTCCAGCAGGCGCATGGGTACCTCAATGGCAGCGATCACCGCTGTCTGTAGGGAATGGGTACGATAGCGCTTTTCTTCGTCGGTTTCCTTGGGCAAACGCAGCGCGGTCATGTACTGTTCAAAGGATTGCATGTCTGCGACCATTAGTTCCTCACAATGTGTAGACAATCTTTCCATGCTGCTAATGACGTCCGTGATTTGTTCATGGATGTGCGCATATTTTTCTCCTTGTGAAAGGTTGGCGGTCATGGAGGTCATAGCCGCGCCTAGTGCCGCAGCCAGTGCGGATACACTTCCTCCGCCGGGGGTAGGCGCTGCACTCGCAGCCTCTTTCAGAAAATGTCCGATGGAATTGTTCCACGACAGTTCACTCATGAATAAACCACCTCTCTGGAGTAGTGTTGCAGATGTATCGCTTTGAGCAGATTTTTGTACAAAATCGCAGTCGTCAAGGTGCCAACGCCGCCGGGAACCGGAGAAATGGCATGCACCTTCTCCCCAACGTCTAAAGCGGCATCCCCCACTATTTTTCCCTCTAGCGTCTCATTAATTCCCGCATCTACCAAAATCAGACCGGGATGAACCATATCCTGTGTAATCACATCAGGGCATCCGACTGCGACGAAGGCAATGTCTGCATGGCTCAGATGCTCTGCAATATCACGTGTTCCTGCATGACAGGCGGTAACGGTGGCATTTTCTCTTTGCAACATGTGGAAAAGGGGAAGTCCCACTGTCTGTCCGATGCCCACGAGAGTGACATTTTTGCCTGCCAATGTGTGACCGTAATGCTTGAGCAGCTCGATACAGGCTTGAGGTGTTGCGGGATATAGTCCGGCGTCACCTGTTACGGTAGCCAGCTTGTTATCAGGTGTAATCCCATCAATATCCTTGTAGGGGGCGATGGATTGTTTAATAACGGAGGCGGAAAGATGTTGGGGAAGCGGGAGTTCCAGCATAATGCCATGTACATGGGGTGCATCGTTCAGACTGCTGATCAGGTGCAGTAGCTCGGTTTCGCTAACATGACGATCAAAAGTATGGAGATGAAATGAGATGCCCAGCTTCTCCGCTATTTTTTGCTTGGTCCGGGCATAGTAGGCAGATGCCGGATCACCTTCTACCAATAGGGTCGCCAGATGGGGACGGTGTCCTTGCTGCTTCATTTCTTCTACCTGTGAACGGATCGTTGCATATACTTGCTCAGCTGCTTCTTTGGATTTCATGATAATAGCCATAGTCCGAGCCTCCTCTGAATTTATCGCGTGATTTATCAACAGGGTGTCATGGTCTTGTAAACGAAAAAAAGTATTTGCACAAGGTCGTCAAGACAGACGAATCCTCTGCAAATACTTCTCCCAGGCGAACGGTACGCTTTTTTTGTATGCTCCCTCGTGGTTCATTCCACTGACTTCGCCAGTCACATACAGCGTTATTATGTCTTATATTTTAACAAATAATCCTCAGAAAAGAAACCCGCGAACATTTGGAAAACGGGTTGTGTTACTTGTCTATATGACAAATGTCATATACCTGAGCTGACGTTTATGACTACAGCGCCTAGAGGCTTTACCTTATACTGAGATTAGATCAACATGTACGCCTAACAGGATCAAGGTATAGGCGTCATTTTAAAGGAGGATCATAATGAGTATGACACAACTCCCATTAGCCCAATTGAAAAAAAATATGGCTCCCTACGAGAAAATAAACACGAAATCCAGCGTTCTGCAACTCATCAATACTTTGGGTCCACTGATCCTATTGTGGTATGCTGCTTATCTTAGCCTGTCGGTTTCGTACTGGCTGACGCTTCCCATTGCCATTGTTGCATCGGGGTTTGTGGTACGGACGTTTATTATTTTTCATGATTGTGGTCATCAATCCTTCTTCAAAAGCCGCAAGCTGAACGACATTGTGGGAACGATTACAGGTATTATTACGCTCTGTCCTTATCATCAATGGAAAAATAGTCATGCGATCCACCATGCAACCAGCAGTAATCTGGATAAAAGAGGCACAGGTGACATGTGGGTGCTCACGGTAGAAGAGTACACAGAGGCTTCCACATGGACACGGCTGGCCTATCGCATATATCGAAATCCTTGGGTTATGTTCGGACTAGGTCCGATCTATACTTTTTTGATTTCCTATCGCTTTAATATCAAGACAGCCAAACGCAAGGAAAAAATAAACACTCATGTGACGAATATATCCATCGTTGCATTGTATGCACTGTTGTGCTGGGCTATTGGATGGCAGGCCTTCCTTCTCGTACAGGCACCTATCTTTTTTGTATCCGGTATGTTGGGCATCTGGTTGTTCTATGTACAACATCAATTTGAGGATTCGTATTTTGAGCACGATGAAGAGTGGAGTTATATTAATGCAGCCGTAGAAGGCAGTTCTTACTACAAGCTTCCTAAAGTATTGCAATGGATTACGGGGAATATCGGATTTCATCACGTTCATCATTTGAGCCCCAAAGTGCCAAATTATAATTTGGAAAAAGCGCATGAAGCGACACCGTTACTTCAAAAGGCGACCACGATCACAGTAAGTAGCAGTCTGCAATCATTGAAGTTCCGACTTTGGGATGAAAATACGAAAACCTTTTTGACCTTTAAACAAGTGAAGCCGCTCCTTAGCAAACGTGTTGCAGTCACGAAACCCATCCCTACACCTGTTGTAAGCACAGAAAGAAAATAACGTTGTACAAAACTTGGTATGATATGATAAGAGATATAAGTCAAGTGAAGTAGAAGAGGGTGGCAGGATGCAAAAATGGTATCAGATTTTTCAAAGAAATACTGGACTTAGCCCTTATGTGTGGGTCGTCTTTTATATCCTGCCCTTTTACTACTTTAGCTCTTCATCTACAAGTCATATTATTCTGGGTACTGCTATTATTTTGGTGTTTTTTGCATGTTATGTATTGGCTTTTGTCTCGAAAGGCTGGCTCATATACTTTTGGACCAGTGTACAAATTGCCATATCGATTACCATGACACTGCTGTTTAGCTATATGTATTTTTCCATATTTATCGCCTATCTGATCGGTAATATTAAAAGTAAGGCTGCATTTACGACGCTGTATATTATTTTAATGGTTATTACGATTGGATTGATCAATTACGGTTTTGTTTCTCAGAATCCCGTTTTTATTAAACAGATTCCTTTTATCCTGCTCAATCTGATCGGTGTGATTCTCCTTCCGATTACGAATTTTAATCGCAACAAAAGCGATCGGCTCCAAGTCCAATTAGAAGATGCCAATAAGAAAATATCGGAATTGATTAAGCTGGAGGAACGGCAAAGAATTGCGCGTGACCTGCACGATACCTTAGGTCAGAAGCTGTCACTCATTGGGCTGAAGAGCGATTTGGCGGGTAAACTGATGGATCAGTACCCGGAGCGGGCTCATGCTGAAATTAACGATGTTCGTCTCACGGCGAGAAGCGCACTAAAAGAGGTGCGGGAAATGGTTACTCAAATGCGCGGTATGCGATTAGAGGATGAACTGCTACGTATTCGGCAGATTTTAAAGGCTGCTCACATTGAATTGACTCTAGAGGGCGACCCGAAGCTGGAGCATACATCATTAATGAATGAAAATGTACTTAGTATGTGTATGAAGGAAGCAGTGACAAATGTGGTTAAGCACAGTGGAGCCACCGCTTGTTCCATCACCATTGAGCCGTCTCGTAAGGAATTAACCCTTCGGATTCAGGATAATGGAGTCGGTATTACGAGAGAAAATGGAACCTTTCGTGGAAACGGCCTGAAAGGTATGAAAGAAAGGCTTGAATTTGTGAACGGATGTATGGAGCTGCGTTCAGATCAGGGAACGACCTTGGTCATTAAAGTGCCCAATATCACTGAAAAGCCGAATGAGGAGGTGGGGCCATGATTCGAATTGTCATCGCGGAGGACCAGCGTATGCTGCTGGGTGCTCTAGCCTCCCTGCTGGACTTGGAAGAGGACATGAAAGTAGTCGGAAAAGCAAGCAACGGGGAAGAAGCTTTAGAGCTGGTGAAGCTGCATCAACCCGATATATGCATTATGGACATCGAAATGCCGATCAAGAGCGGATTGGATGCGGCTGAGGAACTCAAAGGTTTGAACTGCAAGGTGCTGATTTTAACTACGTTTGCCCGTCCCGGGTATTTTGAACGAGCGATCAAGGCGGGGACACACGGTTATTTGCTCAAGGACAGTCCTAGTGAAGAGCTGGCTTCCTCCATTCGCAGTATTATGGCAGGTCGGCGTATCTATGCCCCGGAACTGGTCGATGATGCTTATGCCGAAGTCAACCCGCTAACAGAGCGTGAAAAGACCGTTTTAGCGCTCATCGCTGACGGAAAGAACACCAAAGAGATTGCTGGTGAACTGTATTTAACGACAGGGACGGTGCGCAATTATATTTCAGTCATTCTCGATAAGCTGGGTGTCAGTAACCGGATTGAGGCAATTACACGTTTTAACGAAAAAGGTTGGTTTAAATGAGAAACAGGGACGCTATGAAGCAAAATGTAGCGCTCTGTTTTTTTGTTTTATCCATAGATTTGGTATGCCTTTAGCGTACTACCTTGTGATACAATAGGATAGTTGTCCACAGGATGGACTGGAGTACAAGGAGGAGCAGAACCCCATGAAACAAGCCCCATTTATAGCCGTTGAAGGGCCAATCGGAGCAGGTAAAACGACGTTAGCTTCGATGCTTTCAACCGAGCTACATTTGCCGATGATCAAAGAGATTGTCGAGGAGAACCCATTTCTCGATAAATTTTATCAAAATATAGATGAGTGGAGTTTTCAGCTGGAAATGTTCTTTCTCTGCAATCGGTACAAGCAGCTGGAGGATACCGGTCTGCAATATATCGAGAAAGCTCAGCCCGTTATTTCTGATTACCATATCTACAAGAATTTAATTTTTGCCGAACGTACGCTTAAGGGTGTGAAGCTCGAAAAATATCGTCAAATCTATCATTTGCTCACAGATGATATGCCTAAGCCGGACATTATCATTTATATTAGAGCAGATTTGGATACCTTGCTGGGGAGAATTCGCAAGCGTGCACGCTCTTTTGAGCAGGAGATGGACCCCGCCTATCTGGAGCAATTGATCATAGATTATGATAAAGGCATGCAGTTTCTCGCTGAACAGTCCCCTTCCCCTCGTATATTGACCGTGAACGGGAATGAAATTGATTTTGTAGAAAATCAGGCACAATTTAAACAAATTGTTTCCGATGTAAAGGAGCTTATAAAGTGAATAATTACAATATTCCTGCGAATGCCCTGATTACGGTAGCGGGCACAGTGGGTGTAGGTAAATCCACACTGACTGGTGCTTTGGCCGGACGTCTTGGTTTTAAAACCTCTTTGGAGCAGGTTGATCATAATCCCTATCTGGAGAAATTTTATCACGATTTCGAAAGATGGAGCTTTCATTTGCAAATTTATTTTCTCGCGGAACGCTTCAAGGAACAAAAGAATATTTTCTTGTCTGGTGGAGGTTTTGTACAGGATCGTTCTATTTATGAGGACACAGGCATTTTTGCGAAAATGCATGCCGATCAGGGAACGATGAACCCTACCGATTATGAAACGTATACTAGCCTGTTTGAGGCGATGGTGATGACACCGTTTTTCCCGCACCCTGATGTGTTGATCTATTTGGAAGGCAGCTTGCCTTCCATACTGAGTCGGATTGAGGAGCGTGGTCGCGAGATGGAGATCCAGACCGAGCGTTCTTATTGGGAGCAAATGCATCGCAGATATTCCAATTGGATCAACGAATTTGATGCCTGTCCTGTACTGCGTCTGAATATTGATGAGTATGATGTACACGACCCAGCTTCCATGGATGCCATTTTGGAAGAAGTAGGAAAAGTGATATCAAAAAAATAGAGATATAACCCCAAATAAATGACAGGGACTGTGGTACAATCAGTATAAATTATGCTGATAGACTACAGTCTTTTTTTGTCGAATGAACATGTTGAGGCATGAGGTATGAATAACGGTATAGTGGACAAGTTTAGGCTGGAATGCGAGAATAGGTACATATGAATTGTAATGACTCACGGGAAGGATGGGATACTGTGATGCGTTTTGGTATTGTTGGAACCAACTGGATAACAGAGAGGTTTATTCAAGCTGCGATGGAGACGGACGAATTTTCCCTGACGGCGGTATACTCACGCACAGAGGATAAGGGCAAAGCTTTTGCTGACAAATATAACAGCCAGCCGGAGGTTTTTACAGACCTGGCGCAAATGGCCGCAAGTGATCAGGTCGATGCCGTATATATTGCCAGCCCCAATTCCTTACATGCGGAGCAGGCGATCTTATGTATGAATCACGGAAAGCACGTGTTGTGTGAGAAACCCTTTGCGTCTAATGCAGCAGAGGTGAAGAGCATGATCGAAGCCGCGCGCAACAACGATGTTCTGCTGATGGAGGCCGTTAAATCCACACTGATGCCTAACTTTAAAATAATAAAGGATCATATGTATAAATTAGGCCGGGTTCGGCGTTATTTTGCAAGCTACTGTCAATACTCCTCACGCTTTGATGCTTTTAAGCAAGGTAAGGTATTGAATGCGTTTAATCCGGCCTTTTCCAATGGTTCCTTGATGGACCTTGGTGTGTATTGTTTGTATCCTATGGTGACTTTGTTCGGCAAACCTGAGGAGGTTCGGGCGGTTGGTGTACTTTTATCCTCTGGTGTCGATGGCGAGGGCAGTATCGTGATGAAGTATCCTGATATGGATGCTATCGTCATGTATTCCAAAATTACAGATTCTTATCTGCCTGCTGAAATTCAGGGTGAGAATGGAACGATGGTGATTGACAAAATTAGTCAGCCCTATGAGGTGAAAATTCATTATCGGGACGGCACAATTGAGGATCTAACCAAAGCTCAGACGCGTGAGCCCATGTATTATGAAATTCAGGAATTTATTGATTTGATCAAGAGTGGTGAACGCAACAGTTCCATTAACTCCTTGGAGTGTTCACTTACAGTCGCTGAAGTGATGGAGGAGGCAAGACAACAATTCGGTCTTCGTTATGAAGCAGATTTGAAAAATACTTCTGCACATTAGTCTGTGGAATGATCGAGATTGCAATGCACAAAGGGCTGCCGGTTTTGCAAACTTTGCAAATATACGGTTAGCCTTATTTGGCTTTGTAGCCCTAAAAGTGTAAGCAATTGTGATGACAGGAGTCAGAAGGCTATATTCATTTTTTATTGACAGATTCTCCTTCTTGTCTTAAGGTGTTAACAATGCAATATACAGTTAAATAATCCCACTTTCGGTCAAACGAAGATTAGGGAGTTTTTTTTAGGGTATAAATCCGATTAAATCCACTGGATTACTAAAAAGGGATGGAGGAATACATACATTGTAGACGTAAGGAGGAAGCAGTTTGATAAAGTTTGAACAAGTTAGCAAAATGTTTACCTTACCCAATCGTAAGGTAAATGCTCTCGAAAAGGTTTCGTTATCGGTTGAAAAAGGAGAAATTTTCGGCGTGATTGGTTTTAGCGGTGCAGGTAAAAGTACGCTGCTGCGGCTTGTCAATTTACTGGAACGCCCCTCAGAGGGACGAATTGTCGTTAATGATCAGGATGTTACTCAGATACGTCCTAAGGAACTAAGGAATTTAAGAAGACGGATCGGGATGGTATTCCAAACCTTTAATTTGTTTAACTCTCGTACTGTATATGGGAATCTGGCTTATCCTCTAAAGCTGGCTAAACTGCCCAAGACACAGATAGATGCTCGTGTTAAGGAGCTGCTGCAATTTGTTGGATTGGAGGACAAAGCGGATTCCTATCCTGAGCAGTTATCTGGCGGGCAAAAGCAACGGGTCGGCATTGCCAGAGCACTGGCGAATTCGCCCGATATTCTCATCTGTGATGAAGCGACCTCGGCCCTCGACCCGGAAACGACAGAAGATATATTGAGGCTGCTGAAAAAAGTAAATGAAGAGTACCAGATTACGATCTTGCTCATTACCCATGAAATGAATGTGATTCGCAGTATTTGTGACCGTGTGGCGGTGATGGAGAATGGTAGGGTGATTGAGCAGGGCAGTGTGTTCGATGTATTTGCCAATCCACAGACGAAGACGACGAAAAATTTTATTCGCTCTGTACTGAATGATCAGCTTTCACCCAAACTGCTGAGCAAGATTCGGGAGCATCACGCTGGCCGATTGTACAGACTTGTTTTTCGGGGTGGGGCGACCAGTGAACCGGTGCTTTCTAGAGCGACACGGAAGCATAATCTGGATTACAACATTGTATATGGAAGTATTAATGAGCTACAGGGAGCGCTATTCGGAAGTTTAATTGTCGAGTTAATCGGTGCAGACGATGAAGTTAACAAAGTCGTGGAGGAACTACGAACGACGGTGGAAGTCAGGGAGGTCGTCGATCATGAGAGTTAATTGGGATACATTTTGGCTCAAGGTAGTGGAGGCTACAGGGGAAACGCTTTTGATGGTTGTTGTCACGCTGATTTTTGCCAGTATTCTGGGGCTTATGATTGGTTTAGTACTGTATGTGACACGTAAAGGGAGCTTGTTTGAAAACAAATTTGTGTTTATGTTTCTGAATTTACTGATTAATATCATTCGCCCGATTCCGTTTATCATTTTTTTAGTGGCGATTAGCCCGTTTACGCGTTTAATCATGGGAACCACGATTGGAACCTCGGCGGCTATTTTCCCAATGACTATTGTAGCGGCCTTTGCTGTAGCGAGAATTGTGGAAAATAATCTGGTCTCCATAGATCCGGGCATGATAGAAGCTGCCAAGGCACTGGGTGCGACTCCATTTCAGATCATCACGGGTGTGTTGATTCGGGAAGCGCTGGGACCTTTGATTCTTGGGTTGACGTTTATTACCGTGGCCTTGATTGATTTCTCTGCCATGGCTGGTACGGTGGGCGGAGGAGGCCTTGGGAATCTGGCAATGACCTATGGTTATCAACGATTCGATACCTCGGTCATGATTGTCACGATTGTTTTGCTGATTATTTTTGTACAGGTCGCCCAATATGCGGGGAACTACTTGTCTCGTAAATTTCTACGGCGCTGATGGGAACAGCGTATTATACATAACGATTAAAGGGGAAATGAAAATGAAAAAAATATTTCGCTTGGGTTTACTAGCTATTCTTAGTGTAGCGGTTCTATCTGCTTGCTCGGCTAACGGTTCGGGCTCAAATGCAAATGAAAAAGTACATGTTAAAATCGGGGTTTCAGGATCTGAGGACACGTATTGGGATGTGCTCAAGAAGAAAGCAGAGGCCAAAAATATTGAAATTGAGCTGATCAGTTTCTCGGATTATACATTACCCAATAAGGCGCTCGCCAATAAAGAGGTAGATTTGAATTCCTTTCAACATTTGGCCTTTCTCAGTCAGTTTAATGTAGAAAATGATGTGAATATCGTCCCTATTGGTGCAACGATTATCGCTCCGATGGCACTGTACTCTGAAAAATTCAAAAACGTATCGGATATTCCTGACGGCTCAAAAATTGCTATACCGGATGATCCCTCCAATCAGGGACGGGCTTTAAAACTGCTCCAGTCTGCAGGGTTGATTAAGTTGAAGCAGGATGCGGGCCTGTATCCAACCACGGATGAAATAGAAGGTAATCCTAAAAAGCTGGAGATTGTCCCAGTTGTTGCCCAGCAGACGCCGCGCGTCTTGTCTGATGTAGCCGCCTCAGCTGTGAACAGCGGTGTTGCTACGGATGCTGGGCTCAAGCTGGACGGAGCCATCTACAAGGATGATGCAAGCAGCGAAGAAGCAAAGCCATATGTGAACGTGTTTGCTGCCCGTGCGGAGGATAAGGATAATACGACTTACAAAACGATCGTGGATTTGTACCATGATGCTGATGTAGCCGAGGCGGTAAAACAGGATTCCAAAGGAGCTAACGTCGTGGTAGACCAGTCTGCCGAAGAGCTACAGGCCACATTGGATAAGCTGGTAGCAGATGTTAAAGCGCAAAAGAAATAAGAATGTTGAACAGAAGTAGGGTTGGAAGCATACTAATCTATTTTCGAAACGAGGAGAGATTGCGATGAGTACAACGAATAAGGTCGATACACATAGACAGCGGATTATTGAGAAAATTGAGGAGTCTCGTCAGCTTTACACGGAAACGAGCCGGTTTATTCATGCTAATCCCGAAATCGGCAATCAAGAATTTCAAGCTTCCCAGGCACTGACGGGTATTTTGGAGCAAGCGGGGTTTGAGGTAACTCGTAATGTAGCGGGACACGAAACCGGATTTGTTGCACGTAAGGCTTCTGCTAGACCAGGTCCGAAAATCGGATACTTGGCTGAATATGATGCATTGCCCGGTCTGGGCCATGCTTGTGGCCACAATATTATCGGAACCGCAAGCACGGCAGCAGCCATCGCCTTGGCGCAGGTGATCGACGAAACGGGAGGTGAGGTGTATGTGTTCGGTACACCAGCGGAAGAAGGCGGTCCTAATGGCAGTGCAAAAGGCAGCTTCGTGAAGCACAGGCTGTTCGAAGGGATTGATGCTGCACTGATGGTTCATCCATCCGGTGTGACCCGGCTGACCTCACCAAGTCTGGCAGTTGATCCGCTAGATTTTCATTTTTACGGCAAAGCGGCTCATGCCGCAGGATCACCAGAGCAGGGAATCAATGCGCTCGATGCGGTGCTACAGTTGTTCAGCGGTATCAATGCTTTGCGTCAGCAACTGCCGACCGATGTGCGTATTCATGGCATCATTACGCATGGAGGAGACGCGCCCAATATCATTCCGGACTATGCGTCGGCACGCTTTTTCATTCGGGCAAGTACTTGGCAGCGCACAGAGGAGGTTTCCACGAAAGTTCGCCATATCGCAGATGCTGCTGCTTTGGCAACAGGAGCCACTGTGAAAATCGAACGTTTTCAAAATGAAGTGCGTGATTTCATTCTGAACGATACGCTGGACGAGGTAGTAGGTCGTGAACTGGAAGCGCTGGGAGAACAGCTGGATCGTGGCCCTCGTGCTGGACTGGGTTCGACGGATGCGGGGAATGTGAGCCATGTTATCCCGACTGCACATGCTTACATTAAGATCGGTCCAGATGATCTCATCGCTCATACGGTGGAATTCAGGGAAGCGGCTGGCTCTGAGAAGGGTGAGGAAGCCTTAGTGACTGGAGCCAAAGCGTTAGCCTTGTCAGGCTTGGAGCTGCTGGTGAATGAAACACTGCTGGTTGCGGTGAAGGAAGATTTTAAGCGTACGCATTTAGTGGCACAGTAAGCCAAATCCACACAGGGCATAGCAGAGCCGTCTAATATGAGTGTTATAGTTGAAGAGGATATCCTACAGTCTGGTTGGCTACATGGATATCCTTTTTCATTTTCTTATAAGCTGCTATCCTTGCTCCTCAATCGCTAGGTCACTCATAACCTCATTTTTACAAAGTACTATATTTCCAAAAACAACGTATTAACAATTGATTGTTATGATTATAATTATAACTTTTACATATTTAACCGCAAAGAGGAGTGTATACATGTTTAAGAAGTTTCAAAAATGGTCAGCAGCATCTATGTCTATTGCTCTTATGCTAGGTTTGATTACTGGCATGTCAGCCTTACCTGTCCATGCTGAGTCAGCAGGGAATACAGATCATGGTATTAGTAAAGTTACAGCTACATTTTATGGAGACACTAAAGGCTCCAAAGGATTTACCTGGTATACTTCAAAACTTCTCACGAACAGCACTGTTCAAGTAATAAAGAAAACGGATTCAGAAGCTGATTTTAAGAGTGCTATCGCATTTGAAGGCGCTTCCTCTCCATCGACCAATTCTGCAGAAGAGCTTGTCCATAAAGCCGTAGCTACAGGTCTTCAAGCGAACACAACTTATTATTATCGTGTGGGTGATGCAGCGCGCGGGATATGGAGCGAAACAGGTACGTTTCAAACGGCTCCTAAGAGCGGTGAATTTACCTTCATCGATCTAGCTGATACACAAGCAAAAAGCGAAGATGAAGCCATATTGTCTTCACAGACGCTCGAAAAAGCACTTCAAACCGTAGAAAATGCTCAGTTTGTAGTCCACAACGGAGATATCGTAGATACGGGTACCAAAGAAGAGCAGTGGAACTGGCTGCTGGGGCATTCACAAAAAAGCCTTTTGAATACAACCATTGTTCCTTCAGCAGGTAATCACGAGGATGAGAACTACGCTTTTTATGATCACTTTAATATTAACGAACCTTCTTGTTCCGCTACTAAAACAGGAGCGTACTACTCTTATGATTACAGCAATGCTCACTTTATCGTACTGAACTCCAATGAGGACTCAGAGAAATATGCCAATTTTTCTGAAGCTCAAGTTGAATGGTTAAAGAAAGATGCTGCAGCAGCCAAAAGGGCAGGTGCAAAGTGGATCATTGTTAACATTCATAAAGGTCCTTACACTACCTCTAATCATGCAACAGATTCTGACATCATGGATAAGAATGGAGTTCGTAACCAAATCGCTCCACTAATGGCCGAACTTGATATCGACTTTGTTGTGCAAGGGCACGATCATATTTACGCTCGTACGAAACCAATCAACCAAGAGGGTAAAGCAACAACGCCAACAAAATTAAAAGATACATTAAATGATAAGACGATTGAATATAGTGTGAATCCAGATGGAAGTATCTATGTCATCCCAGCAACCGCTGGCCCCAAAGTCTACTACAAAAACCCAAGTGAAAAACTTGGAGATAAGTACTATAATCTCTTTGAATTAGCTGAAGAGAATCATGCGGCAGTATATGGCCCAGATCCGAGTGACAATCGTAGACCTACACGAGGACAGGTACAGAATTTTGTTGGCATCACCATAGACGGCAACAAACTTACAGCCGTAACGTATGAAATTGATCAAAACAAAAATGATGCCAAACCTTTTATTGTGGATCAATTCGGAGTCATCAAAAAAGATTAGTATAATTGATTTCATAGTTTCTAAATGATCATAAAAGGATATCCTACAGTCTGGTTGGCTGCATGGGTATCCTTTTTCATTTTCTTAGGGGATATCTACTATTGTACTTGTAATACTTACGCCCTGTTCGGAAGCTGGTAAAACGTACATAATGCAATTAACGACTTTACAAGTTTAATCATGGAGTGACTTACAGGAGGATGAAACGACGATGGCTTATCAAGAAATCAATGGAGTACGAGTATGGGGAGCACCTGATCCAGGGGCATTATCTCAAGCCTGTACATGTGCCGAAAACGGTAATGTGATTCAGGCGCTGCTGATGGCAGATCATCATAAAGGCTACAGTCAGCCGATTGGCGGTGTGATGGTGTATGACGGACAAATTTCGCCTTCAGGTGTCGGGTATGATATCGGTTGCGGGAATAAGGCGGTAAGAACCAAGCTGTTTGCAGCAGATATTATGCCGCGTATTTCAGCCGTGATGAATGAGATTGCACGTCATATTTCGTTTGGCGTAGGCCGTGTGAATGCGATTCAGGTAGACCATGAGCTGTTCGATGACCCGGATTGGGCAGTATATGCGGCGATTGGGAAACAAGAACATGACAAACTGAAGTCCTTGGCGAGGGAACAGCTGGGTACAGTAGGGAGTGGTAATCATTTTGTTGATGTATTTGTGGAGGAAGCGACAGGGCAGGTCTGGATTGCCAATCATTTCGGCAGTCGGGGCTTTGGACACAAAACAGCAAGTGGGTTTCTAAACTTGGCCGCTGGACGAGAGTTTCTCGGAAAGGCGCCGGGAGAGCAAATGGATCAACCGCCTGTGCTGCTGGATATGAACAGTGAGTTGGGGGACATGTACTATCGTGCGATGCGTCTTGCCGGACGCTATGCCTATGCGGGACGTGACTATGTGATAGAACAAGTGCTTGGTATTATGGGAACCGAAGCAGACTTTACTGTGCATAATCACCATAATTACGCATGGAAAGAACAGCATGATGGGCGTGACACCATTGTGGTCCGCAAAGGCGCCACTCCCTCGGCACCTGGCCAGATGGGCTTTATTGGAGGAAGCATGGGCGATATTTCGGTAATTGTGCGTGGAAGAGATACGGTAGAAAATCGGGATTCCTACTATAGTACAGTCCATGGCGCAGGTCGTATTATGAGTCGTACCCAGGCAGCCGGTAAAATGAATTGGAAAACCCGTACACGGAGTGGTGGACAAATCACGGACGTACAGATGAAGGAGGCCGTTCGGAACTATGGTGTCGAGCTGCGCGGAGCCGGTACAGATGAAAGCCCGTTCGTCTACCGTAAGCTGCGCGAGGTACTGGATGCTCATTCCGAGACCGTGGAAGTTATGCATGAACTGAAGCCTATTGGGGTATGCATGGCTGGGGCCAATGAATTTGACCCTTATAAGGATTAATCAAAAGACTATGCCCGGCAGAAGTGTTCATTCGCCGAGCATAGTCTTTTGAGTACATGCATGAGTATATAATAGAAGGAATTCATTGCTTAGTGCACTTGTTAGCAGCTCTATGTCTACAGCTTATCAGCAAAAAGCTGTTCTTTAATATAAGCGACTGGCATCTCTTGGCCTGTCCACAGTTCGAAGGCTAATGCGCCCTGCCACAGCATCATGCCCAGACCGTTAATGGCGGTCGCACCTACGGATTCTGCTTGTTCCATCAGCTTGGATTTAGCTGGGCTGTACACTACATCGGTTACGATCAGATCGGAACGAAGCATGGACACATCTTCAATCACACTTTTGCCTTCCAGCGGTTTCATACCAACACCTGTACCGTTAGCGAGAATATGACTTGTGCGGATCTCTTCACGTAGCTGTTCTTGATTTTCCAATGGATAGATATTCGCCTTGACTTGGGTGTGTTTCATATCTTCATTAATAATACGGACATTCTCTTCTGCACGAGCAAAGAACTGATCGTTACGGGCAAAGATTGAAATTTCAGCCAGACCTGCTTGAGCCGCTTCAATAGCAATCGGTGTAGCTGCACCGCCAGAGCCGACAAGTGTCATTTTCTTACCTTTCAGATCAATGCCGTGTTCACGCAAGTTGCGAACATAACCAGATCCATCTGTACTGTAGCCTTTTAGTATACCATCTGTGTTCACGACGGTGTTGACTGCACCTGTAAATTTAGCGCTGTCGTCCAGCTCGTCAAGATACTGTAGAATAGCTGTTTTGTTAGGCATGGACACGTTATAACCGCGTATGTTTAGAGCGCGCATCCCCCGTACCACTTCTTCAAGTTGTTCATTTCCTACTTCAAAGGCCATATACACGTTATTTAGACCCAGCTTTTCAAACGCAAGATTATGCATAGCCGGGGACAAAGAGTGTCCGATTGGTGTAGCAAGCAGTCCGATTAGTTGTGTTCTTCCGTCAATACGTCCAGCATTTTTCATGATATAAGCCTCCAAGTAATCTGTGTAGTTTAATGAAATACTTTTTTATATCGATAAGCAACAAACACGGCCAGCAAAATACTGACTACAGCAATCGCAATATCCAGAATGAATACCGAGGTAATTCCCAAACTTTTGGACATGCCCCCGGTAGCCAAAGGCATCAGAATGAACGAAAGACTGGCTGCTATGTTCACGAGAGAAGTCGTAGTGCCTTTGTTCTTGCGGAAAAATTCCGTCATAACCGTGAGGGCAATTTGGAATATGCCTGCGGTAGACAAGCCGATCAAGAATGAACTGATCAAAGTAGTGACAGGATTGTGCCATGTAATTAAAGCCAGCAAAGAAAGCAGGGCAATAAGCGGATATACAATCATGACAGTAATCGGTTTAATGAATTTACCAAGTACCACAGCTAACAGAATAACGGAAACCAATGAACCTATACTATAGTAGCTCAGCAGTTTAATGGCACTGGCTTTGTCCATGCCCAGGGCCTCTTGTCCAAAGGTAGGAAGCCATAGCTGCACGATCATGAACAATACAGTAGAAGTAAAACCGATAATAATTAGAGATAAACCTTCTTGCCAAAACTTAGGCTCGCTGCGGAAAGTATCTGTGGATTGGGCAGCCTCGGTTGGAGCCTTTTGTTCCTCTGCTTTGTGGTTGGGGAAAGCTGTCATCGACAAGAAGATACCGTTCAGCAGATAAATCCCTGCTGGAATAAAGAAGGAATATCCATAGAACATATCGTGATTAATAAAGAATGCAATCATGAACGGAATCACAATAGCACCGATCGAGATGGATGCTTTGACCAGTACCGTTGCAGACCCGGCTTTTTTTCCAAAGCCTTCAATTAATGCAGGATACGTTCCTGCATCCATCATAGAGTTGCAAAGCCCTGCGATAATAGCAAACACGAATGCCAACGTATAGTTAGGCGCAAGCGGAATGCCGATCAGGAAGATTAAATAAGCAAATGATGCAATAACAATGAGTGGTTTTCTTCCGTATTTGTCTGACATTTTTCCGGCTACCCCGAGAGCGAGCAGCTTACCGATCCCAATCGCGGACACCAGATAGCCGATGGCTGCTTTATCCGTGTTCAATTGAACGGTCAGGAAGCTCATATTCGACGATAGAATAACATTGATCATACCCAGAAGAAAATAGTTGATGTAAAGCCCTGCTGCCATTCTGATATAAGGATTTTTCATAAGTGTAACTCCCAACTTAAATTTTAGATCAATGGCCTAGGTAGGCATCGTCAGCTGTATTACATTACGCCTACAGATAAGTGAAATTATTCACATTCTTTCTATGTCATTATTATATAAGGAGTGTTATTATAAATCCAATGCATATTTTTATCGTTTTTCATAGTTTGGGTCTATAATTTAAAATATGAATTAAAGAAGGAGAGTACATCATTATGAACCTGAAGCACTTACAATATTTTCGTGTACTTGCAGAGATGGAGCATTTTACCCAGGCAGCTGTGCGACTATGTATTACTCAACCCAGTTTAAGTCATGCGATTTCAGAATTAGAAAAAGATTTGGGAGTTCATCTGTTTGAGAAGCAGGGGAGAAATATTCGGTTAAACAAATACGGACGATTTTTCCTGAAGTATGTGGAGCACGCGATGGATGAATTGGAAAAGGGAGAACACAACTTACGGGAGTTAGTGAGTCCAAGCCATGGAAATATAGATTTGGCGTTCATTTACACGTTAGGCTCACACTTCATTCCAGCGATCATTCAAGCCTTTTCAGCTCTGGATGCCCGCAAAGATATCTCCTTTTCGTTTCACCAAGGGAATACGAACGATATTATCCAGGGGCTGAAGCAGGAACATTATGATGTGGCGTTCTGCTCTCACATGGAAAATGAACCGGATGTGGAGTTTATTCCGTTGGCTCAGCAGGAACTGGTTGTCATTGTTTCGCCTGATCATCCACTGGCCACTCTAGACCAAATTGATCTCAAGGATACAGCGGATTATCCAGTGATCTTCTTTAACAAAAAGAGTGGGATTCGGCCTATTATTGAAAACCTGTTCTCCAAAGCGGGCGTCACGCCACAGATTATTTGCGAGATTGAAGAGGATACAGCAATGGCAGGGCTGGTGTCTGTCAATTACGGAATTGGGGTTATGCCTCGAATTTCATCGTTAGATTATTTTAACGTCAAAACATTGCCTATTGTAAATCCAGAATACGAGCGTTTTATCTACCTGGCCAGCATCAAAAATAGATATTTATCCCCGGCAGTAGTGGACTTTCGGAACTTTGCACTAAGCTACGGCAAGGAGTTTTATCTGAAAACGCATCAGCGCGTCTAGGTTGGGGTCCCGCAATATTTAAACTTGATAAATCTTAAAATGTGTTCTATACTTCATCATCGACACAGGTAATGTGAAATGATTCACATTTTTAATACTACAAGACTTACTTACAAAAGCAGGTGAATTCATGATGAAACGTTCTTCTTTTCCAGTCGCGACAGGCCTTTATGTAAACTATCTTTTGTTCGGCATGTTTAATATTATGCTGGCGTCCCACATGTCCTTTTTAACAGAGCATTTGCATACAGATCAGGCGGGCATCAGTCTCTTGGTTTCTGCGATGGGATTTGGCAGGCTGTTTACCCTGTACATATCCGGGGTGCTCTCCGACCGTTATGGTCGTAAGCCGTTTATTGTGGTAGCAGGGCTACTAATGGCTGTATTCTTGGTCGGTATACCGCTAAGTCCCAGCTTTGAGATGGCGATCGTACTGGCTGTACTGGCAGGCGTAGCGAATTCTTTTCTTGATTCAGGTACTTATCCAGCGCTGATCGAAGCTTTTCCCCAATCCTCTGGTTCGGCTACAGTGTTGGTAAGAGGTTTTATATCCATCGGGGCGGCATTTTTACCGTTAATGATTATCTTTTTTATGAATCACGATATTTTCTACGGATTCTCTTTCTTTTTACCAGCCCTCATATTTGCTTTGAATGCAATTTACTTGTTCAAGATGAAGTTCCCAGACATGCGGGTTCAGTCACCCAAGAAGGAGCCAGTTGGTGATACTTCTGTATCAAGCGTTGAGCAAACGGGAAAATTGGAGGCAAATGACCGGAGTAAGCCGCGGTTTTGGCAGGAGGGGCTATGCCTTATCTTGCTCGGATTTACCGGACCGACTTTGCTTTATATTGTGCAGTTATGGCTGCCTACTTTTGGACAACAGTTTATCGGTATGACCCAATCAGAGTCTCTCAGATTATTAGTTTATTACAATGTCGGTTCACTGATTTCCGTGTTTGTATTGGTAATTGTGTTAAGAAAATGGGTTAAACCTGTTCACATTATTCTTATTTATCCATGTATTTCCCTGTTGGCTTTTGGAGCGCTTCTCTTATTCAAGTCAGGGGCTGCGGCCATTATTTGTGCGAGCGTCATTGGGTTTTCAATATCAGGTGTACTTCAGCTGACATTAACCGTAATGAGTGAATTTTTTAGTCAACGAAAAGGACAGATTACCGGGTTTGTGTATACAGCAACCTCGCTGTCATACACGGTCATTCCCGTGTTTACAGGCTTTCTTTTGAAACATTCTCAGATATCGAGTGTTTTTATGCTAGCTATTATTGTGAATGTGCTAGGGATCGTACTGGCGGTGTTTGTTAATTTTCGGTACAGTTTAGTTTTTCCAGCAAGTCGCAAATTGTCCCCTAAAATCGTACTTGATACCAAATAAATGACGACTGGACCTAATCATCTGCATGCTTATTCAGAATGCGTTATACTATGAATTATTGTACATGTTCGACTTGAAACTGTAATTTGGGAGTGAGATAGAGATGGCTAAAATCGTAAAGGTGAAAGATGTTCTGATCGGTGAAGGAGCGCCAAAAATTTGTGTGCCCATGGTGGGAGAAACGTTGGAGCAGTTGAAGGAAGAGGCCACTTATTTACGTACGCTCGACCTGGATATCGTGGAGTGGAGAGTCGATTTTTTCGAGCATGTGGAGGATCTGGAAAAGGTTAAAGTTGCCTTACATGAAATTCGGTCTATTTTAGCAAATGTTCCGCTCGTATTTACGTTCCGTAGCGCTCGGGAAGGCGGAGAAAAGGAAATCAGTGCAGCGAGTTATGTGGAATTGAACCGTACAGTAGCCGAAACGGGGCAAGTCGAACTTATTGATGTAGAGCTTTTTAATGAGGAAGCTGATGTGAAGACGCTGGTAGAAGCAGCACATAAGCATAACGTATATGTGATTATATCTAATCATGATTTTCATAAGACGCCGTCGAAGGAGGAGATTGTGTCCCGGTTACGTAAGGCGCAGGAATTGGGAGGCGATCTGCCCAAGATAGCAGTGATGCCAACCAATACAGCCGATGTGCTCACTTTGCTGGATGCCACGCGTACCATGGCAGAAGAGCATGCAGATCGGCCGATTATTACGATGTCGATGGCGGGGAAAGGTGTCGTGAGCCGCCTGACCGGAGAACTGTTTGGTTCGGCTCTGACCTTTGGTGCTGCTAAGAAAGCTTCCGCACCGGGGCAGATTCCTGTCACTGAACTGAGAGAGATATTGACGGTGCTGCATAACCATTCTTAAAAGATGGATAGGCATTACTCGCTAGTCAGTAATATATCCGCAGTGAACCAAAAAGGAAGGCCCCCATGCGGTAAGCATGCGAGCCCTCCTTTTTGTGTAACTCTTAATTCAATCCCCGAGTAGGTTCATACAACTCCCAACCTAGATTCAGCGTTTGAATAATATAGTCTGCGACTTCTTCCGCATCCAACTGATCCGTATCGATCTTGGAGTGATTCACCGCGTAAATGTCCTGTCTGGAACGGAAGAGATCCTCAATTTCCCCTAAAGTCTTGTTTTGTAGATTGGGACGGGTGTCAATCAGCATCTTGAGCCGATCTTTCCAGGAATCCCAATTTAAATCCAAGAAGAAAACAATCGATGAAGCCAAACAAGCTTGCTTCACCTCTTCCTGTAAAAATGCACCACCGCCAACGGAAATGATTTTGAGGCGTGTGTTGCTGCATAGCTTCAAAATATGCTCTTTTTCAATCTCACGGAAACGCTTCTCTCCATAAGTTTTGAAAATCTCTGTTGTTGGCATGTTGTATTCTCGTTCAATCTCCTGGTCAATATCCACGAAATCGCGATACAGCTTGCGCGCTAGATGGGAACCGATCGTTGTTTTGCCTACACCCATAAAGCCGATGAGCACAATATTTTGTTCTTTTAATGGAATCTCACTATTGTTTTGCACGATAACCACTCTTTTCTCACCAGTAATGTTGAGATGTAACGCTTCAAAGCACTAAATACATTATACGTTCATCCAACGTGTCATTCAATAGTATAGATTACATCAAAAATAAGGTATAGGACGGAAAAGAGCTTGTGAATACCATTATAGTGATCTAGAGTAAGTCAACGAGACCAGATATTCAAGTCTTGTAATGCGTAAATTGCTGAAAAACAACTTTGTACAAGTATAAAAAAGGCAAAATTGTGTACTTAATTGAAAATAAGCACATATTTTGCCGAAAAATATATTGAAATTACTGGAAGTAGGATTATAATAGAATTATGCAAATTGTAAATGTAATCGCTCTATTTACAATTTGTGTGCACCTGAATTTATAGAATGAAGTTACTTTGAACCAAAAACCAAGTATACATATGCAAATAGTATAATAATGCTTTATAGACATGTATCGGTCAATGGGTTCATTGTACGAAGGTGGTGATACGGTCTACGCGTTCTAGTCAACGAAGAATTGGAACAATAAAAAATATCTACGAGAGGGATGAATTGAAATGAAAACAAACACAGCTAAAGTATTGAAAAAGGGAATCAGTATCGCTTTATCAGGAATGTTGGTCGCGTTATTTGTCGGCAATTATTCTGCACATGCAGCACCAGAAGTCGTTCATAAGACCATACTTGTTAAAGCTGGAGAAGTATACGATGGTAAAGGCAAGACTGTAGTGGCTGATCCCGATACCTTGGGAGACGGAAGCCAGAAAGAGGCTCAAAAGCCTATTTTCAAGCTTGAAAATAATGCAACTCTGAAAAATGTGACCATCGCTGCTCCTGCTGCGGATGGTGTGCATGTATATGGCAACGGAACTATTTCCAACGTAACGTGGGAGGATGTAGGTGAAGATGCCTTGACGCTTAAAGAACCAGGCACGGTAAACATTACGGGCGGTGGAGCTTTCCATGCGTACGATAAAGTATTCCAAATTAATGCCGAAGGCACGATTAACATTAAAAACTTTAGAGCTGATGATATCGGAAAACTGGTTCGCCAACTTGGGGGCTCTACATTCAGAGTGAATATGACTTTGGATAACTCGGATATTTCCAATGTAAAGGACTCGATCCTGAGATCGGATGGTCCTAACAGCAAAGCTAAAATTACGAACACTCGTTATCACAATGTGAAACAATTGTTCAAAGGCTTTAAATCTGGTAATACGAGCGAGTCCGGCAATACTCAATATTAATCGGTATAGAATAGAGTAAGGATAGGAGTACGGATATGAAAGGGGCTGTCCAACAGGTCGTGTGGATCTGATTGGACAAGCCTCTTTTTTGGTACGTCGAGATACCTAAAGATGATCTGGGCTTCGTTCAGAACGAGGACTGTGATATGATCGTGCTATTACATTTTATACAAAAAAGTTGGGTAGCTATGAATCCTTTTCATCAATATGTGAATGTTGACGGCACTTTGAATGATACGTTGGTGCAGAATCGTGAAATTTTATATACAGGTACGAATGGTCGACATGTGGAACGTTTTTACGTGTCTTCCTCTGAAAGTTATATATTCAAACCGCTAACCAACGATGATCAGGAGGGGCGGGAAAGATGGGTGTATGAGCATGTGCTTCCTATGTTATCGCCGATCTATCCTCGATTGCTAGCCTGGTCTGATGCAGGTGCGGATGGCGGAGGAGAATGGATGGTTTTTGAGGACCTTGGTCCGTTACATCATCTACACGCAGACGAAACTTTATTGCGTGCTATTGGACTTGTAGCATGGTGGCATGCTTTGCCGACGGATCGTTTTGCTGGGATGCCGCTGCGGGGACCAAAGCCACTCATTCAGGAGATGGTGTCCGAGCTGTACACGCGCAAGTCGGATGTGTTAAAGCTTTGCAGCTCACTGGGTTTATCTAAGCAACAGATGCTACGTATATATGTACAGCTAGAGCATGTATCTTTTTCACAGCAGCTTGTACTGTCTCATGGTGATCTTCATCCGGGGAACTATGCGCTGAGCGGGGAACGGCTTATGGTACTGGATTGGGAGCATGCTCATCTGAACACACCGCTGTGGGATGTATATCACCTGATCGACATGTCCCATCCGTTGTTTCCCCGACGCATGACGTCCGAATTGCGTATTCGTATGCTGGACACATACGTGGAGCAGCTGGAGCTGTTGGGGATAAGAGTGGATCGAACGGCATTTATGCTGGAATATGGCATGTTTGCGGTGGTATTTTCGCTCTGGATGCTGTTATTAATCACAAGTGATTTGCAAAGGATTGGAACGAACCTGCATAGAAACGGCGACAAATGGTCAAAAGAGCAATTAGAGTCCCAGTTGGACGAAACGTTAGCCTGTTTGAACCAATGTGCAGCAATGATGGATTGGGGACAAGCCCAACCATGTAGATAGTAGCTTAAGACATAGACTGTATTTAGTTCGCCAAAGAAGGTAGGGAATATATCCATGAAAAAAGTCGGTTTGGTCATGAGAAAAATACAATTTGCTGAAGCCCAGGGTCCTCGTATTTTTGCAGAGCGTCTGAAGCAGATTGGGGCTGAATTGGGCGTAGATATTGTATTTGTATCACCGGAGCGTCATGTGAGCAGCCATGACTGGCTTCCGGGTTATGAGCATGAAAAGGGTGACCTAGTTAATTATGATATCGTACTGGACCAACTCCATGAGCAGCAGATTGAGCACGTTATTTATACGGTATCTGGCTTTACCTATTTGAACATGTTTTTTAAAAACAGCGTGCTTTTTCCGCATAGTTTTCCTGATCCGGCGCTTACAGGCTATGAGATGATGAAGCCTTTTTATCAGATCGTGAACAAGGCTATCGTACAGACTGCCTTTCTCAAGCAGGAGATGGCTTCGAAGTTTGGCGTAACCGATGTGACAGTCATCCCGATCGGATTTAATGAGCGACTGGTGGAAAAGCATTTTGATCCCTCGCAAGTGGTAGAGAACCGGGTGATGTGGATTGGTAGAGATGAGGAGAACCGACGTCCAGATTTGGTGCTGGAGTATGCGAGGCATAATCCTGACAAGGATGTCTATATGGTATTTGGCGGTGAACGCTACAAGGAAAGTATGAAGAAGTACGATATCCCGGACAATGTTAAACTTCAATTTGCGTTGACGCAAGATGAGGTGTTTGCACTGTTGAACACGGCGAAGGTGTATTGGAGCTGCTCCAAATTCGATACGTTCGCGATGCCGCTGACCGAAGCGCTCGCTATGGGTAAAATCGTCGTGAAGCCAGAGCATCCTTGCTATGGACATATCAGCTCTACGCATTCTTTTTCAGGAAATGAGAAAAACTGGTTCGAGCTGGTCAATATGGCTGCCGCCTCACCACGCCGGGTTTCTACAGAAAATCAGGCATACGCCATGGAACAGTTTTCGAGTCAGGTGATGAAGCAGGGCTATCGGGACTTTTTTGATCACTGGTTAAGCTGAACGGCGAGGCAAAATACTGGGGTTGCAACAAGCGTTTGAATGTCCAGAGTGAAATGAAAATAACCCGCAAGGTAGTCACTTTTTTAAAAAAATGTCCATCTTGCGGGTTACGGTTCATTGTGCTTTTTCAAAGGGGCTTTGTAGTGTTTGCAACCAGGTTGCGCCTTTTATTGGCGAATTCTTTGACTTATCGTTTGGACTTTACTGGAACTGGGGTTCCTTTTTTAAATCGAGTCGGTCTTCTCGGAATTCTGTTAATGCCGGAGTCCTCCGATTTGGAAGGTAACGCTCTACGAGTTGTCTTTGTTGAGAGTAAGCTTTGGTTGGTTCTGCTAAACTCAACAGTGTAATTGTCTACAGATGAATCAATGGCAAGTCGGCGCATTCCCACTCGTCTGGATGATCTGCTGCTCTCGTTCCAACACCAATGAAAATCATGGCTAGTATTTCTCGGAAGCCATGTGCGGTACGTGCCACGCCATGTATTTCTGGAGTGATCTTCAGCATAATAATAGAATGTGGTTCCCCCTACAGACCCGCTCCATATTTCTCTCGTATCACCAGGCTCTAGCCGATACCAGCCCATTTTAGAATAATTCATGGGATGACAGTCGGAATCAGGATAAGCATAGGCAGCAAAGATCGTGTTACTCGTGTTGTTTGTAAAAAAAAGGCTCATCATACACACTTCTTTCCTCATAAATTTGTATTGCAATGCATACTATGAGGAATGTAGAAGAAGAGAGTGGACAATATCTCTCAATCTATGAAAAATGAACCAATCGTTTACGTCCAACTTGCTGTTTTTAGAGATATGCCGCCATTCATTGTTCTCCGGTTGATAGCTGTACACTGTCCAACAAACAGAACGATTCTATGACTGTATCTCCGCTGTCGCTTCAGTATGAGCCGTCTTACGATCCACAATGTAGCTAACTATCATGAGTAGCAGACCGCCGACAGTGATTAGCGATGCAACCCATGGAATAGCGGCTAGCCCCATTTGATTAATAACGACTCCACCGATAAAAGCGCCGCCTGCGTTACCCAGATTCAATGCGGAATGGCTGGAGGTAGAGGCAAGCAGAGGAGCCTCATAGGCCAGATTCATGATGCGAACCTGAATACCCGGCATGATGCCGAACGCAGCAATGCCCCAGATAAAGACAGTGATGACGGCCAATACCTGGCTTTGAAGCGTAAATGTCAGAATGGCCAAAATAATAGCCAGTATAGCATAGTTTGCGATCAAAGATGGAAGTAGTTTCCAATCTGCAAGCTTGCCGCCAACGATATTGCCGATCGTTACCCCTAGGCCAAACAGGACGAGAATCCAGGTAATGCTATGTTCGGCAAAGCCACTAATGTCCGTAAGCAAAGGCGTAATGTACGTAAAGACAGTGAACAGACTACCACAACCGACTGCACCTGTGAGCAGCATCAGCAGCACTTTTGGATTAAACAGGCTTTTGACTTCTTGTTTGAGACTGGAAGGCTTGTCCTGGTGAATTACCGGAATGTAACGAATGATACCAAAGAGAGAAATCAAGCCGATGACCACAATAGCTCCAAAGGAAGCACGCCAGCCGAGTTGTTGTCCGATAAAGGTTCCAAAGGGCACACCAATAATGTTCGCCACGGTCAAACCGGTCAGCACCATAGAAATGGCACCCGCGCGCTTGTCAGGACGAACCAGTCGGGCAGCGATCAGGGAACCGGCTCCCAAAAAGGTTCCGTGCGATAATGCAGTAGCCATACGGGCCGCAATCAGAAATTCGTAATTGGGAGCAATGACGGAAAAAAGATTGCCTAAAATGAATATGGTCATGAGTAGGCATAGCAGCTTTTTCTGCGGAACCTTATGGGTTAATACAGTAAGCACAGGCGCACCAATGGCTACACCAAGCGCGTAACTGGTGATTAACTGCCCGGCTTGCGGAATCGTAACATGAAGATCATGGGCTACATTGGGCAGTAGTCCCATAATGACGAATTCGGTCATGCCGATGGCGAAGGCACCAAGGGTCAACCATAGCAAGGAGGGAGGGAAGCGGTTTGCTGTCATATTTTCTTGATTACTCATAAGCGTCTTGTATCCTCCTGAAAAAATAGTAATGCGAGTATATCATTACAGGCGATATCTGGCGACCCATTTTGCAAGAATTTTACATACTAAGTTGATGAGTTTTATGTAATTTACAAAAGCGACAGGTAGGAAGGAGCCAAGTATGTTATTTTGGTAGTATGATATTAAGATTGTAAATAACGCTGTAAGGAACGATCTAAGGAGGATACAACGATGGCACCTAAAGTGGTACATAGTATTACAGATTTAATAGGAGATACACCTTGTGTAAGACTCCAACGGCTCACAGGGCCGCAGGATGCGGAAGTGTATGTGAAGCTGGAGTATTTTAATCCAAGCGGCAGTGTTAAAGATCGGGCGGCGGGCAACCTGATTGCCGAGGCTGAAAAGGCAGGACATCTAAAGCCGGGAGGCACCATTATTGAGCCGACGAGTGGCAACACGGGAATTGGTCTTGCGATGAATGCGGCAGCCCGAGGTTACCGTGCGATTTTGGTGATGCCCTCGAACATGACGAAGGAACGGATCAATATTCTGAAAGCCTACGGGGCTGAGGTCGTACTGACACCAGCGGAAGAACGGATGCCAGGAGCGATTCGCAAGGCACTCGAACTGGGGGCTGAAATTGAAGGGAGCTTTATCCCGCATCAATTTGAAAATGAGGCAAATCCCGATATCCACCGTACGACGACGGCACTGGAAATTTTGGAACAGACGGAAGGGAAGCTGGATGTGTTCGTCGCTTCTTCGGGAACGGGCGGTACCATTACGGGAACAGGTGAAGTGCTGCGTCAGCATTTGCCGGATCTGCGGATTGTTGTAGTTGAGCCGAAGGGTTCGCCAGTGCTATCTGGAGGAAAACCCGGTCCACATAAGCTGGTTGGCACCAGTCCAGGCTTTGTTCCCACCGTGCTGAATACGGAAGTGTATGACGAAATCGTGCAGGTTTCCGATGAGGATGCGATTGCAATGACACGAGCGATTGCTGCCCAGGAAGGGATTCTGGTTGGTCCCTCTAGCGGAGCTACGATATGGACGGCGATTCAGGAAGCGCGGCGTTTGGGAGCAGGCAAACGGGTACTTTGCATTGCCCCGGATACCGGAGAACGTTATCTGAGCATGGGGATATTCGGATAAAAAGATGTGGATGGGGACCAAAGTGATACACGACCGTAAGTAAGTGGTAAAATAGGTGTGTGATAGCGGTTCCACGAACTATTCATATGTGGATGAAGCAGGGAATATTTTGAGGGTTGAAGGAGGAGCAGCATGAAGATTATGCCTTTACAGAAACGTGGAATCTCCGATAGTCGGCTGGCGCTCGGTTGTATGCCTTTTGGTGGAGAATGGAGCCATGCACCGTTTACGCAGGAGCATGTCGTTGAAGCGGAAAGAGCTGTAGAAGCTGCACAATCCATTGGGATTACGATGTTCGATCATGCGGATATCTATCGTATGGGGAAAGCGGAAGAGATTTTCGGCCGGATTTTAAAGGGACAGCCGGGCTTGCGTGAACAAATCGTAATTCAGTCCAAATGCGGCATTTTTCTGCCAGATGGTACGCTCCCGGGCCGCTTTGATTTCTCATATGCTCATATTATGGAGTCCGTGGATGGTATCCTGAAGCGTCTGGGTACCGAATATTTGGACATCCTGTTGCTGCATCGCCCTGATCCGCTGGTAGAGCCGGAAGAAGTAGCGAAGGCGTTCAGTGAGCTTAAAGCATCCGGCAAAGTAAGGCATTTCGGCGTTTCCAATATGAATGTAAGCCAAATTCGTTTTCTGGAGCGGAGCTTAACGGAGCCGCTGGTCGCTAATCAGCTGGAGATGAGCCTGGCGCATCTGCATTTTGTAGATCAGACCGTACATGTGAACCAGCAGGCGGGGACGAATGTACATTTTGGCGAAGGTTTGCTGGAATATTGCCAAACCGAGGATATTCAGCTCCAAGCCTGGGGACCGCTAGCGCAGGGACGTTTTAGCGGAGGTTCTTTGGAAGGGGCGCCTGAGCATGTCGTTAAGACGGCAGAGCTGGTGCAAAAGCTGGCTTCTGAAAAGGAAACGACACGTGAAGCGATCGTCCTTGGCTGGCTTATGAAGCATCCGGCACGGATTCAGCCTGTCATTGGCAGCGCCAATCCTGAACGAATCAAAGCATGTCAGGATGCGGAACGCCAGAGCGAGCTGATGACCCGCGAGGAATGGTATGAATTGTACGTCAGTGCGCGCGGACAAGCCTTGCCATAAACTCGTACTGCAGACCCGGATGTTACAGCAGGCGTAAGTGTATGTCCTTGTTATACGAACCTTAGTTTAAATAGACCCTCCCTTCGTTTCATTAACAGACGGAGGGAGGGTCTATTTACATGGATGCATCTCATATTGCCTCAGCAGCTATTCCTCTTCGTATCGTGCGAGGGCCTTGGCGGTTGTTTCCTTCATTCGTGAGATCAGCCGTGAGCCTTGGACGACCTTGACACGTTTGCCAAGAAAACGGATTTTGGATAGCACATATTCACATTCGTCTGCCTGGAAGGTGAGTGTAATACGATAGGTATCTGCTTCCTGAACATATTCCACCTCTTTTTCAAAGCAGGAAAAAGCATATAATATACGAGACATTTCACCGTTGTATATAGGAATAATTTCGATGATGCCTTGCTCTTTGCGCGACTCCAGTATACCGAGTATACGTTGGGAGAATTTTTCGGCCTCTTCGGGTAGAAGCTCATCTTCCGTGATGTTCACGATATTAGACAGCTTGGTAGACATGAGCGCGCGGTGTCTGCGGTTATACCACTGTAGGCTCCATTCTTTTTTGACCATGGAGAACTCCAGCTTATATGGAAAACCGGACATTCGCTCATGCATGCGTCCGTTGCGCAGTTTGTAGGTTATACAGATGCCTGAACGGGATCGCAGAATGGGACGCAATTCACGCAAGAGTGGATGGTATACCGAGACAGCCGGGATACCTGCTTTTTCCCGCAAACTTCCATCAGCCTCCAGCGGCTCGTCGTCTGCGAGCATCTGCCGAAGCTTATCCAGCGTAGACGGGGTGAAAGCCTCTATTGCTGCCGAGTCCGCCAGCATAGATTGGAGCCAGACTCTTTCCTGCGATGTGGTAGCAAAGGCGCCCGATTCATCCAGCCGAGAGACGATCTGGTAGTTAAATATTTTCTCGAACAGGCTCATAATAGGCTTGCAGCTCCTTCCATTCCTGTCTGAATTCCTTCCGTAGCCGCTGAGGCTCCAATACCTCACAGCTTGATCCGAAGCTGCGAATCCACGGTTTAATCTCGGTGATTCCATTCACTGTGATTTCATAGATAAAGGATTCACTTTCTTCCTCCGCGATCGTACCCCACTGTCCCTGTGACAGCACACGTTCCCGAATAAAGTTGCGCTTCGCGCCCTCAGGATTAAAAAAACGTACACGTACCTTCACAGGACGACCGGTATCAACGAGCCAGCTGTACCGCATTTTTTCTTCCAACACCGCTAGCAGATCGGCATGAAACTGCTCGGGGACAGGCTTACCCTCCACCAATTGAGTCATGCCCTCCATACGAAACTTCATGATTCCTTTACCACCTACATGACCCAGAACATACCAACGTCCATATTGATGGTCATAGATGACTTGCAGGGGCAGAATGGTATGTTCACGGCCTTCCGTCTCTTTTTCAAACAGCGGGTTTGTGTTCTGTGACCCGTACATGCTTCGTTTGGACGCCGAAAAATATAAAAAGGTTACACAGCGACGTTGCCGAATGGCATGCAGAAGCGGATGAATATGGGCTTCGTCCAGAATACGTGAATAATAATGGTATTTATATAAAAAAGGCTCGGCCATCTCCCGATCTCCGAGCTGACGGCGCATGGCTTTTTTTAGATGATCTCGCAACAGATATCCCTGTACAGAGGGGAGCTGGGTGTTGGCCATAATGTCCACAAAATCATATAAGTCCAGTAATTCCTCGTCCGTCAGTTCTGTCACCAGGTCGTTACGGACAGCATAGCGGTAAGGTCTGCCGCCGGACTCTTTACGAACCACGCCGACTTCGACCAGATATTTCAGATCGGAACGAATCGTTTTCTCATCCGGCAGTGAACTGTCGGAAGGCAGCCCGTTGCAGCAAGCATCCAATAGTTCCATGGTGGTCATAGGCTGTGACTGTAGCGCTGTCAGCAGAAGAGATAAGCGGACGCTTTCAGATTCCTTGAGCGATTTGGCCCGAAACAAAAATAGTAGTAATGGATCAGCGGATTCGTAATAATTAAAGCGCAGCATCTCATTAAAATCATGTCCCTGGTCCTCAGGCAACTGCTGTTGTACGGATTGGACGATTTCCTTGAGACGCCGGATTGTTTTATCAAAGGTATGTACTGAAATGCCCAGTCTATCTGCAAATTGCTGCCGATTATAGGCGCCGCTTGTTAATGTGAGCATACGTAGGAATTGAATTTCTTTATCAAAACTCTCTCTCGCCATGATGCATTCCCCGTTTCTGTTGCCGTTCTCCGAAAGCAAGTATCCCTTTATTCTAACAGGGAAGGGATGCAGGAAAAAGGGAAATTATTCATCTTTGTAATACTTTCACCATGTTCACGACTTCCAAAATAAAGCATCATAGGAGTATAAGATAGCACGATGAAATAAGAAGCAATACTTAACAGAAGGGTGATGCAACATGTTTGGACGGGAGAGGAAACGGCTATGCGTCTTCGCCGCTTATTAATAGATGTAACGGATGACTCGATTAGAGAACAGATTCGGGAAATACTTTAATGATAAGGGAGGGAACAACATGACAGATGTGAAGCATGGGCAGGGGTTTCATTCAACCAGAAATGCGCGAAACGATTTTGCGTGAACTGCGCGCGTTGGAGCAGGAGGAGCAAATACGTATTATATACGCCTGTGAATCAGGCAGTCGGGCATGGGGGTTTCCTTCACAGGACAGTGACTATGATGTACGATTTATCTATGTAAGACCCATAGAATGGTATTTGTCTATTTTTGATAAGCGGGATGTGATTGAACGGCCAATCAGCGATTTACTGGATATAAACGGCTGGGATTTGAAAAAGGCACTCCATTTGTTTCGCAAGTCTAATCCGCCTTTGCTGGAATGGCTGCAATCTCCGATTCCCTATTTGGAGCAGTATTCAGTAGCTGACCAGATTCGTGCGATATCGCCGTTAACCTTCTCTCCGAAGTCCTGTATGTACCATTATCTGAATATGGCGCGTGGAAACTATCGGGATTATTTGCAAGGGGAACAGGTGAAGATTAAAAAGTATTTTTACGTGCTGCGCCCACTGCTGGCCTGTGGCTGGATTGAACGTTACAACAGCATGCCTCCGATGGAATTCGTAGACTTGCTAGAGGAATTAATTCCGGCCGATACAGAACTTTATCAGGTGATCGGGCATTTGCTGCAACGTAAAAAAGCGGGTGAGGAACTGGATATGGAGCCACGGCTTTCGGTGGTGAATGATTTTATACAGCAGCAAATTGCTTATTTTGAACAGAAGGCGCCCTTGCTTCAGCATATGGAGAGTGGACGTGATCAGCAGTTGGATGATTTGTTCCGCGCTGCGGTGAATGAAGTATGGAAAGCATAAGACTGGGAAGGAGAAGTGGAGTATGCACATCACGCTAAAAGCAACCGGAACCCATGCAGGGATGATTTCGCATTTGCTTGCTAAGAATCCTTACAATACGTATGATCGCACAGAAAAAGGCGCACGTGTACGCATGGTGTACACCGTTTTTACCGAGGAAGAGGCTGAGATCGTCATTCTGGCTTCGCCAGATTCGATTGATTTGGTCAAAAACAGTCCAGACAGCTATGATATTACACAATATATTAATGACCGGGAGTTTGTAACCAGCAGCTTATTTTGCACCTATATTCGTGGCTCGCTTGGCACGGCCCTGAACGGCAAACCCAAGGAAGACTATGCAGGATGGGTGACGCACCCTTTTGCGCTGGAGTTATCGTTTGGGCCCGTTGCTTCGAATTTGCCGGATGCTGTAGTGGAGGGACTATTTGCTCCGCTGGGCTATCAAGTGGCTATTGAACGAGGGGAAGCGGACTATTCTTTTCAGCTGAAAAATCGAAGCACCGTCAGATATGTCACGTTAAGTGGTCATCAGACGGTGCAGTATGCGTTGCGTCAGTTATTACTGTTGATTCCGGTGCTGGATAATTATAAGCACTACTACATCAGTGAAGAAGAGTTTGACAAGCTGAGACGTTACGGTGAAGGCTGGCTGCCAGAGCATCCACTTCGCGAGCTTATCATTCGACGCACGCTTCGTTTTACCAATCTGATTGAGCAATTTGAGCAATCTGATTCTGCTAAAACAACAGGCACAAAAAAACATATTGAAAAGGATACTGTCCAAGCTCAAAAGGATAAGCACGAACAGATTCAACAGCCAGAACAGCCACAGGAAGAAGGGAAGCAACAACCTACAGTACGGCTAAATGAGCTGCGATATCAAGCCATTATGGACGTAATTCGCAAGTTGCCTCACAGACAGAAAATCGTAGATTTTGGTTCAGGGGAAGGGAAGCTTTCGGCTCGGCTGGCTCGAATGACGGGCGTTGAAGAGATTTGGGCGGTGGAGCCGTCTGCGTATGCACAGGTGAGAGCCATGGAGCGTTTTGCCAAGCTGGAAAGGCATGCCGACGCGATCAGCCCTACACCCATGATGGGCTCTCTCTTTTATTATGATGAACAATTGCGGGGCAAAGATGTGATGATTCTATGTGAGGTCATTGAGCACGTGGATGAGCATCGTCTGAACCGGGTGATGAAGACGATTGTGACGGAGTATCAGCCGGGCGTGCTGATCGTGACGACTCCCAATCGTGAATATAATGAAGTGTATCGTATGAATCAGCAAGAGCTGCGGCATGGCGATCACCGTTTTGAATGGAGTAGAAGCGAGTTTCAGGAACGATGTGAGCAGTGGATTGCGGAAGCTCCTTATTCGGTAGCGCTGAAGGGGATCGGAGAAGAGGCCGAAGGCTTTGGACAACCGACCCAAATGGCTATATTTACGCGCAGAAAGGAGCAGAAGGAAACATGAGCAATTCATCCAAACGTACGATTCATTTACCGCACGCTGGACTGGTTGTGTTGGTGGGGGCCTCCAACAGTGGAAAAACCACATTATTGGACAGGCTGGTGAGCGAAGGGGTTCTACTGGAGACAGAAGTGGTATCCTCAGATCATTTTCGCAAGCTGGTCGGAGATACGGAATTTATAGAATGGAGTGGACTTCCAAGGCTGGAATCGGATGTACTGTTCTATGAGTATCAGCAGATGTCAGCCAAGGCGTTTGAGGCGATGGATACGATTCTGGCTATGCGCTGTCGCTTGAATAAGCTGACGGTTGTGGATGCCACCCATTTGTATGCTGAGGACCGCCAGAAATATGTACAGCTGGCAGCCAAGGCGCATGTTCCTGTGATGGCCTTGGTATTGGATGTACCCGAAGCTATGCTGCTGGAACGGGATTTAGGCAGGGAGCATCCGCGTGGCCGCCAACGGGTCAAGCAGCAGGCGCAGCTGTTAAAGCGGAACCTGCGCGGTATCCGTGAGGAAGGCTTTAACGCTTGCTACATCCTTATGGATGTAGAAGAAATGAACTTTGTTCGCAGTGCGCAGCCACTGTTTCATGAGATTGGCTCAGGTATTGACATCATTGGTGATATCCATGGGTGCTACCGTGAGATGCTGGAAGTGATAGAGCGGCTAGGATATACGGAAGATATGGAAGGACTATACTATCATCCAGAAGGCAGAAGACTGGTATCTGTCGGGGATGTGATGAGCCGTGGCCCAGAATCGTTACAAGCGGTGCAGTTCTGGAAAAAGCACGTGGATGCCGGACTAGCGTATATGATTGACAGCAATCATGGATGGAAAATCGGCCGTTACCTCGATGGGAGAAAGGTGACTCTCAGTCATGGGGATGAACAATTTGCAGAGGAACTGGCCCAATATGAACAAAAAGCGGGCAAGGCAGCAGCGGAACAGCTTAAAAGCGAGTTGAGGGATTTTCTGTTACATGCACCCTCTCATCTTATTTTTGGCAGAAATGGATTGCGACACGTGGTTGTGGCTCATGCCGGGATTAAGGATCATTTTATCGGCAAACAGTCGGCACGTATTTCTGATTATTGTCGCTATGGAGATACGGAAGGGCAGGATGCGAACGGAAAACCGATCCGCAAGGATTGGTTCGTAGACCATGAATCGGGAGAAATAGTAGTATGGGGACATGATCCGAGACCGCAGCCTACCCTTGTGAACCAGACGGTGAATATTGATCAGGGTGTGGTATTTGGCGGTATGCTGACCGCTTATCGTTATCCGGAAAAGGAATTTGTCAGCGTTCCGGCACATGAGAATTATGCGAATGATCCCGATAGCCCACTTGTCCGGTGGCAGAGAAAACGGTTTTCCCCGCCGAATTTACGCAAGCTCATCGCCGGTTATAGTGTGTTGACGGAATCGTATGGCGAAGTGCACGTGCAAGGAGAATGGATCAAATCCGCTATAGATACCGTGTCACATGTGACTGTACCTGTGGAGGAGCTGGTGTATATTCCACCGACGATGAGCCCTGCTCCAGCGGTGTCTGCAGAGGAAGGATATCTGGAGCATCCACGTGAGGCACTGGCTTATTATCGCGGGCAAGGAGTACAAACGATGGTGGCCGAGAAAAAACATATGGGTAGCCGAGCGATTCTACTATTATTCAAAAACGAACAAGCCGCTGTTCAATATGTAGGCTACCCGACATTGGGCACGATCTACAGTCGGAGCGGGAGAGCTTTCTTTGAACAAAGCCTTGGGAAGCAAGTGCTGGAGAAGCTGAATGTGGATCTACGGACTGCTGGATATTTTGAACGGAACCAGACGGATTTTGTGTTGCTGGATGCGGAAATTGTACCGTGGAATCTCAAGGCTCGGGAACTGATTGCTGCACAGTATGCGCATGTGGGTGAAGCAGCTCTGCTGGATCGCAGTAAGCTGGTAGACAAGCTGAAGCAGGCGAAGGTTGCAGGCCGAGAGGTTGGAGACTGGCTGGAGGAAATGGAATGGAAATATGCGAATGCCGTAACGTTTCAAGAGGCTTTTCAAAAATATTGCTGGGATGTGGACGGTCTGGATGAAATTCGTATCGCTCCGTTTCATACGCTGGCACACAGTGGAAAGACTTTTTTCGACCATTCTCATATTTGGCATATGGAGCAAAACCGGGAGCTAGCTGGGCTGTCTTCCCTGTTTATGGAGACAGAGTATCGCGTGATCACGGACGAAGCAAGCGAGGAAGAGGTCATTCGCTGGTGGAACGAGATGACAGAGGATGGTCATGAGGGGATTGTGATCAAGCCAGAATGCTTTTTGATGAAAAATCGGGACAAGATGATTCAGCCTGCAATCAAGGTGAGAGGCCGGAAGTATTTGCACATCATTTACGGTATGGATTATCTTGCCCCTGAGAATTTAAAGCGTCTGAAGCAGCGTCGAACGAACAAAAAGGAACGTCATGCCCTGATGGAAGGAGCGCTAGGTATGGAAGGCGTGGAACGTTTTGTCCGCAAGGATACGGTAGATCGTATTCATGAATGCGTCCTTGCCGCGCTATCTCTGGAATCGGAGCCGATTGATCCGAGATTGTAGTTGCGAAGGAGGGATTGAGATGGAAAGGGGTACACCGTTAATTGATATTGGTGTGAACTTGATGCACCGTTCGTTTCATGCGGATCGGGAACAGGTGGTAGAGAGAGCCGCGGCTGTAGGGATTTCACCACTGATTATTACCGGGACCAGTGTCCGCAGCAGTCGGGAGGCTTCTCAGTATGCAGCACGTTATCCGGGCAAGCTGTATGCGACAGCTGGCGTACACCCCCATGATGCCAAAGAATGCAGCGCAGATACGATTCAGCAACTCCGCCAACTTGCGGGTCAGCCGCAGGTTGTATCCATAGGGGAATGCGGACTGGACTATAACCGTGATTTTTCGCCACGTGATGTGCAGCGACGATGGTTTGCGGAGCAAATCCAACTGGCGGGTGAGCTGAAAATGCCGTTATTTCTGCATGAACGAGATGCACATGAGGACTTTGCCGCTATGCTTCGGGAGTATCAAGGGCTTGTCGATAAAGCGGTAGTGCATTGTTTTACCGGCACGGAACAGGAATTGCATACGTATGTAGAAATGGGACTGTATATCGGGATCACCGGCTGGATTTGCGACGAACGGCGTGGCAAACATCTGCGTGAACTGGTCAGAGATATTCCCTTGGACCGTCTGATGATTGAAACGGATGCTCCATTTTTGACCCCGCGTAATCTACCCGTGAAGCCCAAAGAGGGGCGTAATGAGCCGATGTATCTCGCTCATATTGCTGCTACGGTAGCCGAATGTACAGGTCGAAGTATGATGGAGATTGAAATCGCGACGACGGAGACGGCCAGACGTTTCTTCGGATTATAGGATTGTCAAAGCCATAGATGTGGTATATATTATAGTGAATTAAAAAGCATTGTCGGGAGCTTGAGAAAGTCAGGCTGAGAGGGTGGCCCTTGCCACTGACCGTGAAATCTGATCTGGGTAATGCCAGCGTAGAGAAACCAAGAACACTATACAGGAATGCCGCTTGTTTTGCGGTTGTCGATAGATTCAATGTATGTCCTAGCATTTTGCTTTGACCTTGGCTTTGGCTTGGTATCAGTGTAATAGCTTAGACTACTGGTTATATAAGGCATATCGACGAATGATGTTTTGTATGGTGCTTCACCTTTTACTGCGCATAAAGCTTGCCTGGAGATTCAGCTCCAGACAAGCTTTTTTTTATGGCCAAGAGGCCAATTATAGGAAAAAGGGGAGCACGCAATAATGAATACTACTGTAAGAGCGTCCAAAGGGTTGAAGCTGACTGATATTTTGGTCACGATTGTGATATCTGTTGTGTTCGGTTTGGTCTATAAAATATGGGGGCCTGCCTATGATTTGATGAAACCATTGGGTCTACACGCCGAGCAACTGATGTATGGCATGTGGTTTATGGCAGGTACGTTTGCTTATCTCATCATTCGCAAGCCGGGTGTTGCGATTTTGGCAGAGGTGGCAGCGGCAACGGTCAGTGCTTTTTTGGGAAGCGAATGGGGCATGTCCACCTTGTACTATGGCCTGCTGCAAGGCTTGGGGGCAGAGCTGTTTTTTGCGGCTTTTCTGTATCGGAACGCAAATCTGTGGGTTGCTTCGCTAGCTGCGGCTGGGGCGGCTGTCACTTCTCTGATTTTAGACTTCAGCTACGGGTATATTGATCAGCTATCGACTTGGAACTATGTTTTGTATATTGGATTTCGGATGATTGGCAGTATTGTGATTGCCGGGGTATTCGCGTTCTATCTGGCTAAGGCATTGGAGGTAACGGGAGTTACACGAAGTTTGAGACCTGCAACGGAACAAGATTATAAGGGGCTGGATTGATGAGCCGGGCAACCGAAGATGTGGTGGCTTCGATCACCCGTCTACGGTTGAAATTCCCCGGTGAGCAAGAGCTGCTTTTTCACAATATGTCTTTGTCTGTCCACAAGGGGGAAAAGCTGCTGCTACTGGGACCGAGTGGATGCGGTAAATCAACGCTGCTCCAAGTGTTAAGCGGTCTGATTCCACGCACGATAGAAGTGCCTATGAAATGCGATGCTGCTGTAATCCCAAGTGTCTCAGGTATTGTATTTCAAGATCCTGATACGCAGTTTTGTATGTCATATGCAGACGAGGAACTGGCTTTTGTGTTGGAAAATAATCAGGTTCCCCGGGAACAGATGCAATCCCGTATTCGCGAGCTGCTGATACAGGTTGGTCTATCGACGGATGATATACATATGCCCATTGGCAACATGTCACAGGGAATGAAGCAGCGTTTGGCGATTGCGTCTGTGCTGGCTATGGAGCCAGAAGTGCTTTTTCTGGATGAGCCGACGGCTTTGTTGGACGAGGAAGGCACTACACAGGTGTGGGATACCATTCGCAACATTTCGGTAGACCAGACACTGGTGATCGTGGAGCATAAAATTAATGAAATTGTCCATGATGTGGATCGGATTGTGGTGCTTTCTGCTCAAGGGGAGATCATTGCGGATGGAAGGGCAGAAGAAGTATTTCATGTGCATCGGCAGGCATTGTCTGAGTACGGCGTGTGGTATCCGGCAGTATGGAATGAATCGTCTTCGCCACGTTGGAGTGAATCAGTGACACAGCAGAATGGTACGGGGATTGATTTGCTGGAGCTGGAACATTTTAGCGGCCTCCGTAGTTTAAGTTCAGTGATTTATGTGGAGCATGCGCAGGTGAAGCCTGGCGACTGGATTGGCGTGGTCGGTGAAAACGGGGCTGGCAAAAGCTCGCTGCTGCTCTCCATGATGCGCTTACTTCGCACACAGGGACGTTATAGCATGCGCGGAATTGAGGCAGGCAGTACGGAACAACTGGCAGAGCGTATCGGGTTCGCGTTTCAAAATCCCGAGCTGCAATTCGTAGCGCATACCGTACGAAAGGAACTAGAGTATTCGTTACCCAAGAGCTTGTTCACCGTTGAACAGTGCCGGGAACGGGTCGATCGGATGCTCGTACAGTTCGGACTGGAGCGGCTGGACGAGCGTCATCCGTATCAGCTTTCATTGGGCCAAAAAAGGCGGTTGAGTATTGCTACGGCTATGATCCGTGAGCCGGAGGTGCTGCTGCTGGATGAACCGACTTTTGGGCAGGATGCGCGTAATACCTTTGTCATGCTGGATATGTTGGAGCAGCTGAGAGCGGCAGGCACGGCCATTGTGATGGTCACGCATGACCCGGAAATTGTCCGTCGATATTGTACCGATATATGGCGGATTCAGAGAGGGGAACTACAGTATGAACCTGTCCTTTCCCCATCATAAAACATGGCTGCATCGCGTGAATCCGGGCTTAAAGCTCGTTATGTTTTCCATACTGTTTGTGGTCGTTATAGTCATTCATGATCCGAATGTCATGTTTAATGTTGCGTGTGCTATGCTGCTGCTGCTTGTCTGGTCAGGCCATCCATGGAAGAGGCTGCTGCTGTACGGATCTCCCTTTATATTGGTGTTTATTTCAACTTCAACGGGCATGATGATGTTCGGCAAAGGGGTGACGACCTGGTGGACATGGGGCTTGATCCATGTGACGCAGGAAAGCTTTTACCGAGGCATGCATCTGGGCTTTCGTGCGCTGAGTATGGCTGCGGTAGGGTTGCTGTTTGGTTTAACGACTCGTCCGGTGGACCTTTTTTATTCACTGATGCAGCAATGGAGGCTCCCTCCGAAGTATGCGTATAGCTTTTTGGCAGCCATGCGGTTATTGCCCATGATGGTGGAGGAATTCCAGTCATTGAGACAAGCTCATCGCATTCGAGGCTTGCATCAGCATGTGTCCAAATGGAATATGTATGCCACACTCCGCAGATATGCGATTCCGCTGCTCGCTCAAAGTATCCGGCGTGCACAGCGAATTGCTATTGCCATGGAAGCCAAGGGTTTTGCTAATGAAACCAAGAGAACGTATTATTATGCGATTGGCTATTCGGCTGTAGATATTGTATTCATATTCTATTTTGTCATAATGCTTACGCTGGCTTGGGGACTCGGTATCTGCTTTCCTTATGTGGGGGTGTGGGATGTACGTTAATTGTTGTCAAAAGGCTTTGCCCGTTTTCTGCTCTGTGGTATATTAATGCAATGGGAATTGACGGCTCGTACAGACCCGCCTGGGCTGGCGGGCTTATTACATTTTCCCTGAGAAATGGATCATCAGGAGGCCAAGTTTCATGATTACGCTGCATCAGGTAAGCAAGCATTATACCACCTCAAGCGGCCAATTTCATGCGGTTCAATCCGTGTCCCTTCAAGTGGAGGAGGGGGAAATCCACGGTATTATAGGTGCCAGCGGTGCCGGTAAGTCTACCTTGCTCCGGTTGATGAATGTATTGGAAAGGCCGGATGAGGGAAACGTGGTTGTAAACGGGGAAGATCTGACTCGCATGCCGGAAAAACGTCTCCGAGAAGCGCGGCGATCCATAGGGATGATTTTTCAGCATTATCATCTTGTTCACAATCGGACGGTCAGTGGAAATGTGGCAATGCCGTTAGAACTGGCAGGTGTCGCGAAAAAAGAGAGAGCGGAACGTGTGCGCGAATGCCTGCAATTCGTCGGTTTAGCTGATAAAGCAGAACAGTATCCGGCACAACTGAGCGGAGGCCAAAAGCAACGTGTGGCGATAGCCAGAGCGCTGGCGAATCGACCTGCGGTGCTGCTGTGTGATGAGCCGACCTCGGCGCTTGATCCGCAGACGACCGCGGATATTTTGGGCGTGTTACGGGAGATCAACCGTGAACTGGGAGTTACCATTGTAATCGTAACGCACGATATGGATGTGGTACGCAATATTTGTACCCGTGTATCAGAAATGCGAGATGGGCAGCTACTTTCAACGCAGCGTGTAGCTGACACTGCGGTAGGTTCAACAGCGGGAGCAGGTGAAGCTGATGAATGAAATGCTGAGCATCATTGCGCAATATCAGTCTGAGATATGGAAAGCCATCGGAGAGACGTTTATCATGGTGGGGATTTCTATCGCAGCAGCTGTACTGTTAGGGCTTCCGGCAGGAACGATTTTGTATTTGTGTGGTAAAGGGCAAAAATATGAAAATCGACTGCTGTTCACCCTATTGAACAGTGTGGTCAATGTTATCCGCTCATTCCCGTTTTTGCTGCTCGTCGTGTTTATGATTCCATTTACACGTCTGGTCGTAGGGACGGCGCTGGGCACGATGGCTGCAACGGTTCCCTTGTCAGTGGTGGCCATCGCCTATTATTCGAGGCTGGTGGAGCAATCATTGCTCGAGGTGCCCAAGGGTGTAATTGAAGCCGCTACTTCTATGGGGGCATCCACCCTCCAGCTTATTTTTAAATTTCTGTACGTGGAGGCTCGTTCCGGGCTTGTACTGGGTTTGACCACGTCCACCATTAGCTTCATCTCCTACTCCACGGTGATGGGCATTGTGGGCGGCGGCGGGGTAGGCGATTTTGCCATCCGCTACGGTTACCAGCGTTTTGAAACAGGCTTGATGGCGTTCACCATCGTTGTCATGATTATTTTCGTACAAACGATCCAGTTCACCGGAAGCACCATATCCCGCCGGATCGACAAGCGGTAAGGTGGAATTGTAACTTTCACTATACTTGCACAACTCACTATGGGAAATAAAAATGACTTTACAGTACCTCAAAAGCGGAGCGAAGAATTTGAATCTGAAGAAGCGTTAGCGTTCGCCTTTGAAATGGGATTCTAACCTATACATCACTTTACAAATCAGAGAGAATCCCGTTTCAACAGCGATCGTAAGGTCAAATCATTCGCGAAGCGGCTGCGGCTCCCACTGTAACTCATTTTTTATCTTCCTAATCACAATTTACTTGGAGGTTCCTCATCAAATGAGTCGGAAAAACAACATGAAAACGAACTTGAAATTACTTACACTATTTGCTGTCGTTATGCTACTGGTTGCCGGATGCGGTGGTCAAAAGCAGGCTGCTCCAGAAACACAGTCTAAAGAAGCAAATTCCCAAAAAGAAGTGACCTTGAAAGTAGCAACGCTAATCCCACCGATGACAGATGTGCTGGATATCGTGAAGCCGCTGCTTAAACAGGACGGAGTCAATCTGGAAATCGTCGTGCTTTCAGACAATATCCAACCGAACAACGCATTGGCAAGCCGGGAAGTAGATGCTAACTTCTTTCAGCATGCTCCTTTTATGCAACAATATAATGAAAGCAACAAGTCTGATTTGGTGGCGATAAAACCTATTTACAACGCCATTTACGGCGCGTACTCCAAAAAATACAAGAACGTTAAAGACCTGCCGGAAGGTGCGACTATTGCCATTGCCAATGACCCGGCCAATACTGGACGTTCTTTAGTAATGATGGAGCAAAACGGTTTGATCAAGCTTAAAGAAGGCGTAGGCTATAATGCTACACAGGCTGATATTATTGAAAATAAGAAAAAATTTGTGTTTAAAGAAGTGGATTTGTTGATGCTAGCGCGGTCACTGGATGATGTGGACATGGCTACCATGTATCCCGCATATGCCAAGCCGCTCGGTCTGACACCGAAGAAGGACGCGCTGATTACCGAAAAAGACGATACGCACTTTGCCATTAATCTGGTAGCGCGTAAGGATAATGCAGATTCCGATGCTATTCAAAAGCTGGCAAAGCGAATGACTGGACCGGAAGTACGTAAATTTTTTGAGGACAATTACAAGGATAGCGTTGTTCCAGCATTTTAAATAAATAAGTATGTTGAAACATCGTTTTATGATGAAATACGACCTGTATAATGGAAGGAAGTCTGTGAAGAGCAGATGGTCTCCCTTGTGCAGGTCTTTTTTTCATCCTTAATATGGAAAGGAATTATCGAAAACAGGGTATAAAGTCTTATTTTTTAAGGTTTTAGGGTGTTGCACCGCTGCGAATTTTGGTCATAAAGGGCGATGGAGTAATGATAAGGAACATATTAAAATAAAAATACGAACAAACATTCGTTTTCGATTTCGTTAACGGTGTTTTTATATGGGTCAAAAAATTCAGCTGACAACGGGCCAAAAGCGTGAATAAAAAGGAAGGGGAACGACATGAAGCTGTTTGTAACTGTAAAAAGTTTGGGAAAGCGCAAGCCCGCACTCGCACGACAGGAAATAGAGCTGAGTCCTGCTCCAGAAACATTGCGAGATTTGATTACTGCAACCGTTGCTCTGAATGTTCAAAAGCTGCGGGAAAAGCAGGAGAGTGTCGCGCTGATTCCGTTTCTTACGGGAGAAGAAGTTCAGGCACAAGGCGAGATAGGCAAAGTAGGATTCGGTTCTATATATAATGATGGTGTCCCGGATATTAAGGATGCCGTGAACACGGCGATGCAGGCATTTGAAGATGGTTTATACAGAGTTTTTGTGTGTGACGAGGAAACTATTGAACTCGATGCTCCTTTGTCACTTAAGGATGGGAATGAGATTGTATTTATACGCTTCACAATGCTGGCTGGAGGCCTATGGTAGAGGGGGAAACGAAACATGCATCAAGAGAACAATGAGCAAGAATATTTCACCACACTGAAGGAGCGCGCGGCGCAACTGGATGGACCACAACAGGAGTTGGCTCAGTATGTTGTGGAACTAGGTAAGCTTCATTACATACAGGAGAACGAGGAGCCATTTAACGAATGTCAGCGAATATTAAAAGAACGGGCGACAGAAAGCGGAGAACCGCTGTTTAAGCCACTCACAGAGGTATTACATGCTCTAATTGGACAAACAGCGGGCGATGTATTCGCACATCTAACGGAGCATGTGACTGAATATCCATACAGCACAGGGTATGCGCGCAAACCGTTTCGCACTTCGGATATTACGGCCCATACTTCCCGGGTTTATAAAAGAATGGTGCAGTTGATCCGAATGGACTGTATCGGGTTCTCCGTAATGGATTATTTAACAAAAAAGGATTATGAACCAGGCAGAGATTACCGGATTCAGGAAACGATTGGTAACTGGATTGCTTATGAGCTGGATCACGGTAATTCACAGGTGCTTGAGGCGTTAAAAGCTATTATTTATGGGGATAATCAGGCGGCGTTACTTACGCGCAATATGATTAAAGGCATGCTCCTGAGTCATCAGGAGGAGAATTATCGCATGATCGGCGAGCTCTTGGCAGCCGCCAAACTCCAGGAGGGATTGCGCCAAAGCATCGTGGAACAAATGGATGAAGGGACCCCGGAGGCTCTAATATATCTGTTGAAGGTAATCATCGACCAAGGCTTCATTCGTTACAGTTCGGTGGTGCGGGCGCTTGCAGTATGGACGGGCATGGGCTTGGAATCCGCCAATCAGCGGGTCGTTCGCCAACTGATCGAGCAGGCATATGAAGCATTGACTCGTAGTGAACTGCGCCAGGAATGGCTGATCAGCTCAAATGCTAATGAAGTTTATATGAGTTTGTGGGCTACGGCAGTACATGAGGAACGTGATTTGTATGGACAGGTTCGAAAACTCATGGAGCAAGGAGCAACCTACCAGAAGATCGTAGCACTGTATGTACTGTCTAACAGTGACAACAAGGATGTGCGCCTCGGAATTGCGAGAGAATATCTGGATGAAACGGACCAAGAGCTTCAATATTGGATACTGACGAACTATACAAGCAATTATTTTTATGAATGGGTAGAAGGCGGGACGGTCGCGGATCGGATCGTTAAAGTGGTGCGTACTCCTTTGCTGGAGAGCAAAGAGGAGCGGCGTAAGGATTTTGAACGACTTCATAACCTGTTTGTACATATGAAAAAGGGTGAGTCCACCGAGCCCTCCAAGGTGCTGGATTTTGTTAATCTGTATCACCGCTCAGATGCACCTATTCAAAAAATGCTGTATCTCGCTGGTTATGATATGGATGCTTCCTGGATTGGGGAAATCATAGCCTTAAAGGAACAGATTAGCCCTAATCTGCGTGGCGAACTGTTGAACCATTTTGTGCAAAAACCTGAGGATGCGGTACAACGTGATTTTATTTTTTCCAGTTTGTCTGACAAAAGTATGAGTATCCGTGAGTTCGCTGTGGCCAAGGCACGTAAGCTGACGCTGTCGGAACCAGAAATGCAACAAATGGAAGCCTTATTAAAGCTCAAGACGGGATCATTGCGCCAAAGTGTCATTGGTGTGCTGCTCTCACAATCGGAAGAGCCGCTCGCTGGCTCATTGGAACGCTTGCTGCGTGCTAAGGCGGAGCTGCAACGATTGGGTGGACTGGAAGTATTGACGAAGATATATGCAGACCCGGATCGTGCCGAACAGTATGAAAGCCTGCGGACTTTGGCGGATATCATTCAGCAACCTACAGCCAAAGAGGAGCAACTGCTGTCCAAGCTGGGACAGGAGGATGCTTTTACAGGGGCTAATGGTTTTGGACTGTACGATCCGAATGTCAAGGAAGCTTGGTTGGAAGAGAAAGTTGATCTGGGTGATTTTCGATTGGCCGATGTTTTTGTTAGTCCATTGGAGAAGCTCAAGCAGTTCTTGAGTGGACTAGACGAGCTTGTTCATCATCATCGTGATGTGGAATATACTGCGGAGTATTATTCGGGCTACAAAGATACATTGCTTATTGGGACGAACCTTCGCCCTCTACAGCTGGTTCAGATCGATGAAGAAGTAGATTCCAGACTGTCTTTATATCCTCTCTATGAGGAGTGGGACCGTTATTTGCAGGAAAGCGGCATGGAAGCGCGTGAACTGCTGGAGCTTGTTTTTTATGACCGATTAGAGCCTATGGACCGAACGCTGGATCGCTATTATCGATACTTTTCTTTTAACATGGACTATTCAGAACAAAGCAAGCACAAGCTGCTGGAAGGATGGCGTAAAGATTTCGCTGAGCAAATGTATCCGTTGGATCGCATTAACGAGGTACAGAAGTGGATGGCAGAACTGACCTATTCCGATCAGGTAAGCACATTAGTTAATGCTTATTTTATGGACACATCCGGTGACCAAACATTTGACGTAATTGACCTTGCTTTAAATTCACTAATGCAAGGCATGCCTAAGGACAGACCTGAAGAGGATATGGGAATGGTCCATCTATTGTCTGGCCCGTGGGTGGCACTGGAGAAGGGGCAGGTCCATGATGATGAGTCCTCTAAGCGCTTTTTCCATACCTTTGTGAACTACGCAGAACTGCCAGGAGCGGAAAATCGTTTTTATTCTCCGCTGGATCTGGAGGATTACTTCAAAGCATACGAAAAAGGGTTGATTGGTGTAGGTGAAGTGTATCGGGAGCTGCTGGCTGGTAGTGAAAGCAGAAGACATATGAGTTCCTTAACCAATGCCCGCAATACATGGATTTCTAGCAAACCAGAATTTTTGGAGATACGTCGTACGGTTATTGATCGACTGCTAGAGGTTGAATTGGTTCGAGGCGATTTGCCTACCGAGGCTACGCCAAAGGTTATGGGCTTGAGCCAATTTGAAGGTATGGATTATTTCATCCGTATTCTGGAGGGTCTCGACAAGGAAACGTTTGTGCGTGGTTATGTGTACGGCTACGGTGATCGTATTACCAAAAAGGAATCGTTCAGCCACTTGCTCAAGGCATGTTATCCGAGTGATGGCGAGGATGCCACGTTGCTCAAGGAAAAGCTGAAGAACACTAAAATTACGGATAAACGTCTGCTGGAGGCGGCTATGTATGCCCCGCAGTGGATTGAGATTGTAGCAGACTTTCTCGGTTGGGAAGGGCTTCGCAGTGCGGCATGGTATTTCCATGCGCATATCAATGAAGGTTTTTCGGCCGAGAAGGAAACGATTGTAGCTCATTACTCGCCGATTGCTCCACAAGATTTTAATGATGGTGCCTTCGATATTCACTGGTTTCATGAGGCCTATGAGACGTTGGGCGAGGAACGTTTTGACCTGCTGTACGATTGTGCCAAGTATATTTCGGCTGGAGCCAATCATCGTCGATCCCAGTTGTTTGCAGATGCGACGCTGGGTAAGCTCAAACGGAGTGAAATGGAAAAATCAGTGGAGGACAAGCGAAACAAAGACCATTTGCTGACCTACAGTCTGATTCCACTTGCTCAGCCGCCTGAACCAGATATACGCGAACGTTATGATTTTATCCAGAGGTTTCTGGAACAAAGCAAAAAATTCGGGGCACAGCGTAAGGCCAGTGAGGCACTCGTTTCACGGATTGCGCTCGGGAATTTGGCACGTAACGCAGGCTATGATGACGTAACCCGTCTCGTATGGGATATGGAAGCTCGTAAGCTGGATGATCTTCGGTCTTATTTTGAGCCACATGCTTTGGACGAGGCTACAACGGTGCAGCTCGTCATTGATACTGAAGGAGCGGCAGATATTGAAATTGTCAGCAAAGGCAAGACGCTGAAATCCATTCCGGCTCGTTTCAAGAAGGATGAGTATGTTACGTCGCTGAAGGAGCTTAAAGGAGATCTAGTGGATCAGTACCGCAGAGCTCGCAAAGAATTGGAACGCTCTATGGAGTCTGGTACGACCTTTATGGTGAAGGAATTGAGAGGATTGCTGGGTAATCCTGTGCTTGCTCCGTTGGTGCGGACACTGGTGTTCAAGGCTGATGATCACCTCGGATATTTTAATGAGGAAACGTTGGTATTGACGGCTCCTTTTGCTGAACAGCATACTATAGGAGAAGAGGATAAGCTGATTATTGCTCATCCCCTTCATTTGTTCGAAAGTGGTTGTTGGAGCGACTTCCAGAAGGACTTATTCGACCGCCAGATACGCCAGCCATTTAAGCAGGTGTTCCGTGAGCTGTACTTGCTGAATGCTGATGAACGTGCAAATGCGACCGTTTCCCGTCGATATGCAGGACACCAGGTACAGCCGAATAAAACGGTATCCCTATTGAAAGGTCGCCAATGGACAGTCAGCTATGAGGACGGACTTCAGAAGGTGTACTATGCTGAGAATCTGATTGCGAACCTGTATGCTATGGCGGACTGGTTCTCACCAGCGGATACCGAGGCTCCTACACTGGAGACAGTGCAGTTCTTTGATCGGACAACGTATAAGAGCGTACCGTTGAACGAAGTTCCTCCTGTTCTGTTCTCCGAAGTTATGCGGGACGTGGATCTGGTCGTCAGTGTTGCCCATGTAGGTGGCGTTGATCCAGAGGCCAGTCTGACGACCATTGAAATGCGTAGGGTTATTGTGCAGGAATCACTTCGCCTGCTGAAAATTAGCAATGTACGCTTGGATGGGAATTATGCACGTGTAGATGGGACTCTTGGCGAATATGCTGTGCATCTGGGAAGCGGGGGTGTCTACAAGCAAGCGAAGGGAGCACTGCATATTATCCCGGTGCATTCGCAGCATCGTGGACGCATCTTCCTGCCGTTTCTGGACGAGGACCCAAGAACAGCTGAGATTCTATCCAAAGTTGTGTTGTTGGCCGAGGATCAGAAGATCAAGGACCCGCAAATTCTTACACAGCTTCAAGCGTAGAATAGAATTCTGATATATATAGATTCATAATTAACTCGACGTTCGCACCTAAACAATGATTTCGCATCCTCGACTGTGTAGGTGGAAACTTAGTTTAGTTGCGGAGGTTGAGTTATTTAATATTGAGCGTTTATCGAGCACGAATAAGGAGATATGGGGAATATTTTAGGTTCTGTGGTTTGATGGGAATCTAACAGTATAACAATTGACGATCATAGGAGAGCATAACGATGTTTAATAGTATCTTCCTAAAAGAGTACTCAACTGAGTATCAATCACAAGTTGTTGATTTAATTTTACATATTCAAAAAGATGAATATGATATCGCCATAACCAAAGAAGATCAGCCAGATTTGCTTGATATTGAAAACTTTTATCAGCGTGGTAACGGCAACTTCTGGGTGGCTCTTAGTGAAGGAAACGTAGTAGGGACTATAGCTTTGTTAGATATTGGGAACCGTAAGACAGCACTCAGAAAGATGTTTGTAAAACAAAACTATAGAGGTAAAACATTCAATGTTTCGAATCAATTATTGCATCATGCCATAGGATGGGCTAGGGAAAGGTCTATTGAAGAAATCTATCTTGGAACAACACCACAATTCGTAGCAGCTCATCGTTTTTATGAGAAGAACGGTTTTGTTAGTATAGCTCCTGGAGAATTGCCGCTTGGTTTTCCAGTCATGAAAGTGGATAAAAAGTTTTACAGATACGTCATTCAATAATGGGTATAAATGAAGATGCTGCTAGGCCACAAAAGAAACCGTCGTCTAGCAGATGCTTCTTTTGTTTAGGACAGGCGTTTGCTAGAATAAAAGGGTATGTTGTAAGTCAACGTTAACCAAATTGCTGGGAGGGACACACGTATGAGCAAAAAGATTAATTGGGGAATTGTCGGCACAGGCTGGATCTCAGATCAATTTGTGGCGGATTTGGCGCATGTTACGAATGGAGAAGGGTATGCTGTTGGATCACGCACTATTGAAAGCGCTACCGAATTTGCGGCTAAGCATCAAATATCAAGGGCTTACGGGAGCTATGAGGAATTAGCACAAGATCCCGAGATAGATGCTATTTACGTAGGGACTCCTCATCCTTTTCATAAAGAAAATGTTCTGACGGCTCTTCGGGCGGGGAAAGCGGTCTTGTGTGAGAAACCCTTCACCGTCAATAGTAAAGAATTGGAGGAACTGATCGGCTTTGCACGTGAGCGTAAGCTATTCCTGATGGAAGCAATGTGGACACGTTTTTTGCCTCCGATTCGCCAAGTGCGGGAGTGGATACATGCGGGACACATTGGTGAGGTAAAGCTGGTTAAGGCGGAATTTGGTTTTCGAGTAGATTGGAACCCGGAGGGGCGGCTTTTGAACCCTGAGCTGGGCGGAGGTGCTCTATTAGATGCAGGAATTTATCCGGTTTCTTTTGCTTCAATGGTCTTCGGCCCTGAACCTGAGCATGTATGGAGCACTGCTCATATCGGAGAGACAGGCGTTGACGAGACATTTTCGATCTTGCTGGATTATGGAAAAGGACGCACAGCTATGCTTAACGGGGCAGTCCGTCTCGGATTGACGAATGAAGCATACATCCATGGAACAAAGGGTTATATCCACATTCCGTCATTCTTGAACAGCACATCGGCTACTTTAGTTGTGGACGGTGAAGAGGCACAAAACTTTCAGGATGACCGATCCTCTACAGGCTATGCCTTTGAAGCAGAAGAAGTCGGGCGTTGCTTGAACGAAGGCTTGCTCGAAAGTTCTACTATTTCTTTGGATGAATCATTAGGAATTATGAAACTGATGGATCAGATTCGTTCACAGTGGGGGCTTCGGTATCCGTTCGAATAATCACGTTAATTCCAGGGACCTTTCAGGTTCTCTGGAATTTTTTGTTTGTGGGCGTTTTTTATACCAGGATTTTGAAAAATCCTCATACATAAGTATTTCCAATTCCCAAATAGCGACTTTGGTCGCACGATAGGTAACGCCATATGAGTCAATCAAGAGTGGGACATATGAATCATTTTTTGTGATTTTAATTAGTTAAAAAACCGTCATTAAAAAGTTACAAAAGTGTAATTTTATTATCGGTTAACTGAATTGTGAGCGCTCTCTTTTTATGGAGAAGAATGAAGGTCCTAGTGCTGTACTTCCAAAAACTTTCAATGAAATTTTCGAAAATGTACGGTAGGGTGGTAAACGTGTCACTTGAGCCAGTGCGGCTTTTGCTGACTTGCTTGCTTATCCCGTGGCTCTGGATTCTTGTCGGAGCTCGCAGGATCGAGAGCCAAAGCAAGCCTGTGAGAGTTGAATAGACATTCACCTCATGACCTAACATCAAGGAGGAATTACAAACGTGAAAGTGAAATCAACATGGTTGTTCCGTATGGTGATGATGACAGTTATCGCGGCTGTTGTGATCGGACCTATGAATATTGCAGGAGCGGCAGGTAGCCAGACAGATCGGCCTTGGATGAACACGGCCCTGTCGGCTGAGAAACGGACAGCGTTGCTGCTGCAAGAAATGACGCTGGAAGAAAAAATAGATTTGGTGACTGGTAAGGTCAACAATTACTATGGATTTTATAATAATTCGATGGAGCGGTTGGGTATTCCGGCGCTGACGATGGCAGATGGACCTGCGGGTGTGCGCATCGCTAATCCAGATGTGCAGGACAAGCAATCTACTGCGTTGCCTGCTCCAATTGCGTTGGCTGCAACGTGGGATACCCAAGCTGCCAAACAGTATGGTGATTTGATCGGAGACGAGGCTTTTAATACAACTCATAATGTTGCGCTTGGACCGGGAATGGATATTGCCCGTATTCCATGGGGATCGCGAAACTTTGAATCTATGGGTGAGGACCCGCTACTGCAATCGCAAATGGCGACAGCTTATGTCAAAGGTATACAAAGCCACCCTGTTTTGGCGACTGCGAAACATTACCTTATGAATAATCAGGAAACGGAGCGCTTCACGACGAATGTCAAAGTCAGTGACCGTGCGTTGCATGAGATTTACATACGCCCGTTCCAAGAAGTTATCGCCAAGGCAGATTTGGGAGGGGCAATGTGCTCCTTTAACAAGGTCAACGGCGAGTCTGCTTGTGAGAACAAAACTCTTTTGACGGACCTCTTGAAGAAGGAACTGCAATTCAAGGGCTTCGTGATGAGTGATTACGGTGCGAACCTGAGTACAGTCGAATCAGCAAATAGCGGATTGGACCTGGAAACACCGGGTACACCATATGGTAAATGGGGAGAACAGCTGCTGGCTGCTGTTAAGAATGGCAAGGTAAGTGAAAAAACGATTGATGATAAGGCTGGACGCATTCTGGTGCAAATGTTCAGCAAAGGTTTATTCGATCGCCCGGCTCAAAATAATCAAATTGATGCCCGTGACCATGGCAAAACAGCCCGTCAATTGGCTGAGGAAAGTATGGTACTGCTTCAAAATAAAAACAATGCATTACCGTTGTCTAAAGATAAACTCAAGTCCATTGCTGTGATTGGCCCCGATGCAGATAACGGTACTGTGGCAGGCGGAGGCAGTTCGTTGGTGAACCCGACGTATACCGTGAGTCCGTTAGAGGGCATCCGCAATCGTGTCGGCAAAGGAGTTACCGTCCAATATGCACCGGGCACAGACCCGATCTCTGCAGGAGACATTATGCCAGGGCCATCTGCTGTTCCGTCTTCACTGTTGACTACATCTGATCAGAAAGAGGATATCAGTGTTGGATATGCGACTTATGGAGATGGCGAACAGGGGCTTCGAGGCGAATACTGGAAGAATAACAAGATGGAAGGCAATCCGATTCTTGTACGCAATGATGACCAAGTCAATATGAACCTTGGATTTTATAATTATCAGGGCTTCAATGCGAAGTCCCCTAAAGTTCCCAATACACCAACGACACTGAACGGCTTGATATCTGCACGCTGGACAGGGGCAATTGCAGCTCCCAAGGATGGTGACTATGCATTGTCATTAACCAGTTTAGGATCAAGCAAGCTGTATCTCGACGATAAGCTATTCGTGGATAATCAAGGTGAAAAGCTGGGCACTACGAAGAAAAACATCTCCCTTAAAGCGGGTGAAAAGCACAAGATACGTATTGAATACCGCGCTGATTATCCGACAAATGGTCGTGATTCCGGTGGTATGGTTCGTCTGGGCTGGGAACCTCCGGCAGATACGTCAGATAAGTTGATTGATAACGCTGTGAAATTGGCGAAAAAATCGGATGTTGCGATTGTTGTTACGCGTACGTATGAGAGCGAAGGATATGTTGAGCGTTCCGATATGGAACTGCCGAACAATCAGGATCGGCTGATCCGTGCGGTTGCGGCTGCAAATCCGAAAACCATTGTCGTACAAATGAGTGGCAGAGCCGTGCAAATGGATACCTGGCAGGACAAAGTCCCTTCCATCGTACAAGCATGGTTTGCTGGACAAGAGCAAGGAAATGCTATAGCGCGTGTCTTATTCGGTGATGTGAATCCTTCTGGTAAATTGCCGGTAACTTTCCCGGTTAACGAGCAGTCTACACCCGTGTCCTCACCAGAGAAGTTTCCAGGCGTGAACGGTATAGGTGACTATTCAGATGGTATTTTTGTAGGTTATCGTGGGTATGAGAAATCGGGTATTCAACCAGCGTTCTCCTTTGGACACGGTTTATCCTATACGACATTCGGATATAGCGATCTGAAAACAAAACAGCATGCGAGTGGAAAAAAATCCGATCGTACGAGTTCCGTCGAAGTTTCGCTAAAATTGAAGAACACTGGCAAAACAGCCGGAGCTGAGGTTGTACAGGTGTACAGCGGTAAGCTTCCGACAAACGTAGAGACTCCTTCCCGTCAACTGGCAGGCTGGTCCAAGGTAGAGTTGAAGCCGGGTCAAGAGAAGAAGGTACGCATTGAGCTCGACCCGAAAGCTTTCTCTTATTGGGATGAAAAGTCCAAAGCATGGGTTATGCCAGCGGGTGAAGTGCCCATTTATGTGGGTAGCTCCTCACAGGATTTACGACTGACAGGAAGTGTTACGATTCCGGCAACCTCTACAGAAAAGGCAAAAAAGTAATCCCGTTATATTTGTTTTAAAATGGTTATATTCAAGAGAGCACGGGCACAAGCACCGGCTCTCTTTTTGCTATCGGTATGTAAACGTCCAACAGGTATGCAAAGGGAAACCCAAGTGAAAGCTGAAATAGTAGGGAGGATGGGGACAGGATAATGATGGGGGGAGGAGGATATTAGATGAAAAAACTCCAAAAGCAACGACGTACTGACATCTGGCTGCTTATAGCTGCAGTAGCCATTTTGATCTGTGCGGTCCTGGCCAGTATGGCTATACGGAATGTTCCGGGGCCGAAAGCAGAAAATAACGTCAACATGTGGCTAACAACACCCGACCCGGCGAATCGCCTAACCCAACAAACCCCGATCCGTTGGGATAAGGATAACAGTCAAGAAAATGCAGCGAATGCGGATACACTGACGATTGAGATTAAGCCAGATATTCATTATCAGACGATGGAGGGATTTGGCGCAGCGGTGTCCGGTTCATCCGCATACCTGATGAATCATGGCATGTCTGCCAATCAGCGTGATCAGCTGCTAAATGATTTGTTTACAGCCAGTGGCATTCAACTAAGTTATATTCGCCATACCATTGGAGCCTCAGATTATTCCGTAGATGAACAGGGACAGCCTGGTAGCTATACCTATGACGATGTGGCAACAGGCAAGGACTACGAGCTGAATCATTTCTCCATCGCCAAGGATCGGGATGTGATCGATGTGTTGAAGCAAATCCTGAGAAGAAACCAGGATTTAAAGATTATGGGAACCCCCTGGACAGCTCCGCCCTGGATGAAATATGGAGAGCAGATTTATAACGGCTGGTATTTGGATTATACCGATCCGCACGTCTACCAGGCGTATGCTGACTATTTTGTTCGTTATCTACAGGCTTATGCGAACGAGGGAATTCCGATTCAGGCGATTTCCATTCAAAATGAGCCGGAATTCACGACGCCCAAGTATCCCAGCATGAGTATGGGAGCAGCAGAACAGGCGAATTTTATTAAACAATATCTGGGTCCCACCCTAAATCGAAACCATTTATCTACTCACATTATTGCCTTTGACCATAACTGGGATACAGGGAGCGAATATGCCAAGACCGTGTTAGGAGATGAACAGGCTCGAAACTATACGCACGGAACGGCCTTTCATTGCTACAAAGGAGAGCCCACAGCGATGACAGATGTGCATAATGCTTTTCCTGATAAGCCTGTATATATGACAGAATGTAGTGGGGGAGCGTGGAGTCCGGGCTTTGGAGATAATTTGAGCTGGGATATGTCCAAGCTGATCATTGGTGCACCCCGAAACTGGTCGCAAAATGTCCTCTTTTGGAATATCGCACTTGACCCGTCCGGGGGTCCGACCAATGGGGGTTGCGCCAATTGTAGAGGTGTAGTAACCATCGACCCGTTAAGCGGTGCAGTTACGAAAAATGTGGAGTACTATGCGATTGGGCACGCCAGCAAATTCGTCCGTCCAGGTGCGGTGCGTATTGATTCTACACATTATAGTGGGAGTATTGAAACGGTTGCCTATCGCAACCCCGACGGTACGCTTGTCCTGATTGCCGCCAATACGGGAGAGAACACAAAGACATTTAAGGTTCGGCATGGAAATAAGGTTTTCAAATCTACCCTTCCATCCAAGTCCGCGGCTACCTTTCAATGGAATCCTACGGCTTCCTGACACGGCCTGTACATCAACGTTTTAGAGCGCTTAGCCCATCTGGCTGAGCGTTCTTTTTCCATTTGCTACAAAATCCAGACTGCGAAAAAAATTTAATATTGTTCAGAATTGGTTCAGAGGCGGATGATAAGATCTTTTCACTAATAACAAGAATGAACCGTTTGGCAGCCTTTCTGGTGAATGTGTTCCAATCGGGTGAACGGACGGGTATCCTTTCTCGTATCGACGGGTCGCATCGTGCTGCAATTGTTTTACAATCGAGAATGTGACTTCTCTCATAAGATGGAAGGATATGAGCTGGAGGTTCACCAATTCATGAAAAACACGAACCGTATGAACGTATCCAGCATAGCGCTATATCCGGTTAATCCAGTAATACCGTATCTGATCATAAATAGCTCCTTTTACGATTTCATGGATGTGACGAATGTTGCCCATTTTTAATCAGCAGGGTGCGTGGATTGCATACCCGAAAGGTACTTATCAATATGTAGGCAGGCATACACCTTAATCGGTGTGTTTGTCTGAGCTCGCTGTCTTTTGAAGACAGGTCATGAATTCTTATAAAGGTGTAACCCATCAACTATCGTGGGTTACGCCTTTTTGTATACTGAGCATATTGTATTCATCCAAGCCTTTACTGTACAAGGAGATTCTCAACATGAAACCAGGGGCATGGGGAGTTCTTCCGCAGCAGTATCAATATGCTTGAACAATGTACTCAACTGAATTACAATACAATTGATAATGATTTTTAATATCAATTAGGATGAAAAGGGGGAGTTGGACTACATGTTTGGATTGACCAAAAAGCTACATATTTATATAGCACTTATTCTGATGATATCGGTGCTGGCTGGTTGTGCCTCAGGTGGAACTACAGGGACAACAGACCCTTCAAGTAAGTCTGCAAGTGGTAATGAGAGCAATGCAGCAGGCAGTGGTGCGGACGAGCAGACCAGAGTTATCAAACATGCCATGGGTGAAACGACAGTTAAGGGAACTCCGAAGAGGATTGTAACCTTGTTCCAGGGTGCCAATGATGTTGTTGTTGCACTTGGTGTTAAGCCAACGGGTGTTGTGGAATCCTGGGTTCAGCAACCCGTATATAAATATTTGAGAGATGATCTGGATGGTGTGACGCAAGTAGGTCAGGAATCACAGCCGAACCTGGAAGAGATCAACAAGTTGAAGCCGGATCTAATCATTGCCACCAAAACAAGACATGAGGATATCTATGATCAACTGTCCCAGATTGCTCCAACGGTAGTTACCGAGACTTTGTTTGACTGGAAAGAGACGGTAAAGACGGCTGGTGAAGCGATGAATATGAAGGAACAGTCGGACAAGTTGCTTGCTGATTGGGATGCAAGGGTAGCGGATTTTAAAGGCAAAATGGGTGACCGTCTTCCCATTGAAGCGACTATTACGAATTTTAGAGCCGATCAGGTTCGCATTTTCTATATGGGATACGCCGGAAAAATATTGAAAGAGCTTGGATTTACCAGACCGCCTGGACATGATGAAGACACCTGGGGGGTGGAGTTGACTTCGAAAGAGAACATCCCGGATATGAACGCAGATATGATCTTCAACTTCAATTCAGGCACGGAAACAGAAGCTATTGAGAAAAACTATAAGGATTGGACCAGCAGTCCGCTCTGGAAAAATCTCGATGCAGTGAAGAATAATAAGCTAGTACAGGTTGATGAAGTGGCCTGGAACATGGGGGGCGGATACACATCGGCCAACATGATGCTGGACGACCTATACAAGCAGTTCAATCTGAACTAATGGGAGCAAGACCTGCCATGTACCAGGACATTCGTATACGAAGCGTATGGGCAGGCAGGTCTTTTTGCATTTCACGGATGAAAGAGTGAGAATATGTTTCCCCTTTTTACGAAGGCAAGTACGAAAATTTATGGACTATCCGGCTTATTCATTTTGTTATTACTCGCCTGTGTAGCCAGCATGATACTGGGACGTACACACATAACATTTCAAATAGCAGTGAATGCACTACAACACTATGACGAAAGCTCAGTGGAGCATGTCGTACTTCTGACGGAACGTTTGCCACGCACAATTATTGCCGCTGTTGTTGGTGCAAGTTTGGCGGTGGCGGGAGGACTCATGCAAGCGCTAACTCGTAATCCGCTCGCTTCACCAAGTGTGTTTGGGATCAATGCGGGTGCCATCTTTTTTATCGTTATTGCCATCGTGGTGCTGTCGGTGTCCTCGCTCAGTACGATGATGTGGTTTGGTTTTGCCGGGGCAACCATCGCAACAGTGATTGTGTACGCGCTTGGGTCCATCGGTCGTGATGGTCTGACTCCCATCAAGATTGTGCTGGCGGGTACCGCTATCTCTGCACTTTTTGCTTCGTTCACACAGGCAATCCTGGTGCTGGATGGAACGGGATTACAGGACGTGTTGTTCTGGCTTGCAGGTTCAGTGAGCGGTCGGACACTTGACATGCTGTATCCTGTACTGCCATATATGACGGTTGCCGCTGTGATATCCCTATTTATGGGCCGGGCGATCAATCTGCTTTTGACCGGTGATGATATCGCCAAAGGCATGGGACAGAACGTGCTACTGGTTAAGGTACTTATGGGAACCGTTACAGTATTGCTGGCCGGTGGTTCTGTTGCGGTGGCCGGTTCGATTGGTCTGGTAGGATTAGTCGTACCGCATATCATGCGGGCGTTTGTAGGCAACGACTACCGCTGGCTTGTTCCCTACTGTATTCTGGGCGGCGCCATTTTGTTATTGGCGGCGGATGTGGTTGCACGGCTGATCATCATGCCGCAGGAAGTTCCGCTTGGCGTTATGACTGCGCTCATTGGGGGTCCCTTCTTCGTCTATATTGCCCGCAAAGGGGGGACGAAGATATGAGGAAGATGATTACTTTTCGCAATAAAAAAGATACGTTATCCTTGCAAATGGAGCGCAAATCGCTGCTCATTATCGGAATCTGTATGGTTTTGATATTGATTGCATCCATTACAGGAACCAGTGTGGGTAATGATTTTATATCTCCGCTGAATGTGCTGCAGACGATTTTCGGTCTGGGCGCAGGCGATCATGACTTTGTCGTGTTGACGCTAAGGCTGCCGCGTGTGCTGTTATCGTTGCTTGTGGGTGCAGCACTAGGCATGTCCGGTGCCCTCTTGCAGGGGATTATCCGTAATCCGCTCGCTTCACCGGATGTGATCGGGATAACGGGAGGAGCTGCCGTTGCCGCTGTAGGTTTTGTCACCCTGCTGGGTGGAACCATCAGTATCAAGCTGTTGCCGTTGTTTGCCATTGTGGGGGCGATGATTACCGCAATCATCATTTATCTTCTTGCCTGGAAAAAAGGAGTTAGCCCGATTCGGCTGGTGTTGATCGGAATCGGAGTGTCAGCCATTACGGGGGCCGGGACGACCTTCATGCTGATCCTTAGTCCATTCTATACGGCTGGTCAGGCGTATATCTGGCTGACGGGGAGTGTGTATGGCGCATCGTGGACCGATGTTAGAACAATCATCCCGGTGATTGTAATCGTGCTTCCGGTGGCGATCTGGTTTGCCCGCAGTCTGAACGCACAGGAATTCGGGGATGATCTGGCCACTGGGCTGGGGGTCACTGTACAGCGTCATCGTTCAGCACTGCTACTGTGCAGTGTACTGCTGGCCGGGGCTGCTGTAGCTGTCGCGGGGACGATTGGATTTGTCGGTCTGATTGCGCCGCATATTGCCCGGAAGCTGGTAGGGCGCATGTTTGGCAGCATGCTCATCGTTTCGGGACTGGTCGGTGCCCTGCTTGTGTTTGCTGCTGATCTGATTGCCCGTACGGTATTTCTGCCGCTCGATGTTCCGGCAGGGGTATTTACCGCCGGGGTAGGAGCACCGTTTTTCCTGTATCTGTTGTTCAAGAATCGAAATCAGTTTTGAGGAGGAGAATGCTGTGAGTATTCTGGAAGCCAAGGACCTTACGATCGCCTATGGCGCAGAGCCTATTATAGAGAATTTGAACCTGACTATTCCCAAGGGGAAAACTACTGTCCTGATTGGCAGCAACGGTTGCGGGAAGTCCACCTTGCTGCGAACGATGGCGCGACTGCTGAAGTCCAGTTCAGGCTCGGTACTGCTGGATGGCGAGGAGATTGCGAAGTTGCCTACCAAGGAAATTTCAAGACGTATGTCCATTCTGCCGCAAGGTCCTTCTGCTCCAGAGGGACTGACGGTAAACCAACTGGTTCGGCAAGGGCGTTACCCACACCAGACATGGCTGAAACAGTGGTCCTGTGAGGACGAACGCATGGTCAGGCTTGCGTTGGAATCCACCCATCTGACTGCTCTGGCTGATCGGCCCGTGGACGCATTATCTGGCGGACAACGCCAGCGCGCCTGGATTGCGATGACACTCGCACAGGGAACAGAAACCCTGCTGCTGGATGAACCAACGACTTATCTGGATATGACCCATCAGATTGATATTCTGGATCTGCTGTTCGATTTGAATGAACAGGAGGGGCGCACCATAGTGATGGTGCTTCATGATCTGAATCTTGCGTGTCGCTATGCTCACCATATTGTGGCTGTCCACAACAAGTCCATCTACGCGGAAGGAAAACCGGAAGACATTGTTACGCAGGACATGGTCCGTACGGTCTTCCAGATGGAGTGCGACATTGCGGTTGATCCGCTGTTTGGCACACCCATGTGCATTCCGCACGGGAAGGGAAGGAAGTTAAATGAAACCACACGCTACAGCCACTTGGCTTGATGATCAAGAGATGCAGGCCTTGGCTGCCGAATACCGTCTGACCTGGGAGCCTTCGACAGATCGTACATTTTCGATGCCATTTACGGACTTGCTGGACCCGTCCAAAAGCCTGAACTATTTGCAAGGGGTGAGAGACATCTTTGAGACGGACTCCGAAACGGCTACTGTATCGCTCTTTGCTAAACGATATGCTTACTTGATCACAGCTTCGGGTCTCTATGCCATGTCACGCTTCAACAAAGGCCTGAATTATGAGATTGCCAACGGCACGATTGAATCCAGTTATCACGGAGAAGCATGGCTTCCCAAGGCTAGGCTGACCGATTGGCAGACGACCTCACCAGAGGCGGATCAGCGTGACGTATGGAGAGATCAGGTGATTGAACAGATGTTCGCCGGCAATCTGGCCAAGGTATGGCAATCGCTGTCCAAGGCAACCCGGATTTCCCGTTCAGTCCTGTGGGAGAACACGGCCATTTACGTATACTGGCTCTATGAGAACAAGTTTGCCGAAGGAGCCACGCCTGAAGAAAAGCAGCGTGTCGAAGAGGACTTCCATTATCTAATTTGTGATGCACCTGCCCATCTCTTTGGTGAATCCCGTAACCCGCTCAAGCAGTTTAATACGCCCAAACGGGCAACAGCTGTCTCAGATACACCTATTCGTGTACGCAAAACTTGTTGTTACTATTATCTCGCGGCAGATGATCCAGAAGATTACTGCCCTACCTGCCCCAAATTAAAGCATTAATACCGATGATTATCATCCACATCCCCAGCCTATACTTCATTGCATCTCATACAGCGAATAGCACAGGCAAGCTTATGACATAACGAAATTCAGAGCTTGCCTTATTTGTTGTGCCCATTGTTCCATGAACATTCCTTCATTTGGGGATTCTCTCCCTGCAAAAACATCTTTTTTTTCCTAAAAAGCTTATTATTGACAAGGTGACTGAAATTGCCATAAAATAGATTTTGTTTGAAACTGATAATCATTATCAATATCGTTTCCATCAAATCAATCCGATGAAAGCACAACCAGGAGCGAACGCCTTCATTCGGTCGGGGAGGATTCTCATTGTTTCCGAAAGGAATTCATAATCTGCAAAACCGACTCATCATAAGCAAAGCAAGAGAAATGGGAATGACCTGCGAGCCACTTCTCGCAGAATGTGAAGATTTTCTGGAATTGTCCTATGGAGACAAGCGCAGAGTCATTAATAAAACCAGATCGCATCGTCTACCCTTGATCGCTGGACTGCTCGCTAAGAACAAGCAGGTATGTAATATGCTGCTGCATGAGCGGGGGATGCCTATGCCGCCGTTTATCGTTATCGAGGCAATGGGTGACAAGGCAACGCAGTTTCTGAAACTGCATCGTTCTGTTGTAGTGAAGCCGCTGGACGCAAGCGGCAGTGCAGGTGTGACACTGGACGTTCGAACAAACGAGGAATTGGAAACGGCTATTGCCCGGGCGGGTACCCATAGTAACAGCATTATGCTGCAGCAATTCGTAACGGGTGTGGATTACAGGGTACTGGTCATTAACGGGGAAGTGGCGGCAGTAAATGAGTATCGACCTGTCTATGTAAAAGGGGATGGCACCTCAACCATCCGGGCGTTGATTCGATTGTTGAATCAGCAGCGAATCCGGCATACCAGTATAGGGGAGTTCGAGGCCTTTCCCAAGATTGATGAAGATGCAGAGCCTTTGCGAGAGGTCCTGCTTGGACAGGGAATCACGCTGGAGGAGGTACCTGCGGCTGGAAGAGAGATCGAGCTATATGATCTTCGCAATTCGGCCGCCGGAAACATCAGTGAATTTTATGTGGACTGTACGGAAGCGATTCTTCCTGACAATGCACAAATGGCAGTTGAGGCCGCAGAAGCTCTCCAGATTGATGTGGCTGGCATTGATATCCGTTGTGAGGATATCCGCCAGCCGCTGACAGCAGATCAGGGAGGCATTCTGGAAGTCAACGCATTGCCAGACCTGACGCACCATGTCTTTCCCTTTGGGGGGACCACACGTGATGTCGTCCGATTGTACCTGGAGTATCTTTTTCAGATGGAACATCATTTCGAAAAGTCGATTGCAGAATAAGGGCAATTCATGTTGTGGCTCAATGTCCCGCTTACTTTGTTCTCTCTCCTATGGTGTGGTCGGTATATTCGAATGTGCGTGCCCACTCGCCGCAAGCGGTGGCATCCATCCAGCATTCTGCTGCTGGTCAGCAGTGTAGGTCTCTGGATGATGGGTCTGCTAATGACTTGCCGGGGTCGGAACACCAGCGAATATGGCCCGATGGGCGGCACTGAAAGAGATTAGTAGGCTCTCGGCTGTGCCATCCTGTTGACCTTGCCCCTCGTTTTATTTATAACCCGAAAGAAGGTTGGCAACATTGTTCGAGATGGAAAACAGGCTCAGATCTGAAGCAGAGCAGCAGGCGAATATACACTCTTGCAAGCTGCTGCTCAATTGTTATATCCGGGAGCTTGCGGTGGAGAAGGAGGGCGACATTCGGATTAATCCGGATGCGATGACGTACGCAGTTGCTTTTCAGGCCAGCAGGGTGACGATAACCGGACAATTAGCGTATTACTCGGCTATGGGTGAGCATGAGTACCGAAGCGTACAACAGCGCGGGCAAGCGGTGCATTATCAGGACCTGGTTCGCTGGATCACCCGGGAGCTGAGTGAAGACACGGCGTATGGAAACAGTCGGCATGAGCAAGGCAGATTGACCCGTGCGACTACTGTGCGTGATTTTGCGGAAAAGGTAGATAACAGCGTGAATAATCTTGCGCTGTATATCGAGCAGGCTGCTGGACTTGGCATGTTTGATTACTGTACTTCCGAACAGTCTCTGGTGTATGGTCATCCCTTTCACCCGTTTCCAAAAAACTCAAAAGGTTTCACTGAACACGACGTACGGATGTACAGTCCGGAACTGCGTACCTCGTTCCAACTCTGTTACGTTGCTGTCAGGAAGGACGTATACAGGCAGGAATGGGTAGATGATCCCACCAGGATCAATCTGCATGCCAGCCTGCACGGGCATGTGGAACAAGCTTGGGAAGCGGAGTGCGGTGAGCATGGGGATGAGTATGAACTGCTGCCTGTCCATCCCTGGCAGTATACGTACGTGCTGGGCTTGTCTGAGGTCCAGCAGTATATTCTGGACAAGAAACTCATTCCGATAGGCAGCTGTGGACCGAAGGCCTATCCGACCTCCTCGGTACGCACCGTCTATATTCCAGAGCTAAATTGCAATATCAAGCTGTCGCTGAACATACAGATTACCAACATGATTCGCACCAATAGTGCGGAGCAGATGCGAAGGACGCTGGATGCCTCCAGGTACGTCAGGCAGCAGAATTGCTTCGGTGTAGATCAGCATACACAGATTGCCTATGAGACAGGTGTAGCCACTTGTGATTTTCAGGAGGGGGAATTAACGAGTTTGTTTACTGTCGCATACAGACCGATTGAGTTTGACCCGGAATGTACATATGTCCTGTCGAGTCTGGTAGAAGCTCCCTTGCCGGGAATGCAATCACGACTCATGACGATGCTGGGTGGCGTACGTGCTGAAGCCGAGCGCTGGTTTGCACGTTATCTGACCTTGTCTTTGCTGCCCATTGTACGAGCGGCCGGAGAGCGAGGCATTCACTTTGAAGCTCATTTGCAAAATACTCTCGTGACGCTAAGAGACGGAATGCCTGAGGTATTTATCGTGCGTGACTTGGAAGGAGTCAGTGTCGATGAGGAGCTGATCCATGAGGTGGATACCGCTCCCTCTAGATTGTTGTTTTATCCACGGGACAAGGCTTGGGCGAGGACATCCTATTACTTTATCATCAATCATCTGGGTTCCCTCATTCATGCGATAGCAAGGGATGTGAACATACCGGAGGAGCATTTCTGGACAAAGGTCCGCGAAGTGCTGGTGAAGGAACTAGACCGAACTGGAAACGTATATGTGCAGCATTTGCTGACCGCGGACAGTTTTCTGGCGAAACAAAATCTGGTGAGCTGTCTCAGGGGGATCAGTCAGACCCCGGCGTATGTGCCGGTGAGTAATATAATGAACCGAATAGGGAGTGAAGTGGCGTGGGGTTCATAGGGTACAGGGCTGAGAAAGGTCACAAGACGGCAGTATACACGGATGTACAGGAACGGATCATGCGGCAGACGCTGGAAGCCATGTGGTTCGAGGGTATCCTTGACTGTAAGGTGGATGGGAACGAATGGCGCACTGTGGGGCGGAATACGTCAGGGCAGGCTGTGACATACAGCTGTGAGGCGGAGCAGAAGTTTTCATTTGGCCGAGTGAAGGTGGTGAAGGGCTCGATTCGAAGAGAGGGCGTGCCCTGCACCGATCTGGATCTGTTTCTGGAGGAAATGGTACTGAACCTTCTGGAGGGTGCGAATGTGACGGCCTTCATTCAGGAATTGCTGGAGACGATGGCGAAGGACAGTCAGTGCCGGGCTTTGCTGCCTGAGAAGATTCCGGATAAAGACCGACACTATGATGCCCTCGAAAGCCATATGAGCGATGGTCATCTTTACCATCCAAGCTACAAGTCGAGGCTTGGCTTCACCCTAAAAGACAATCTTGCTTACGGTCCAGAGTTTAACTCGGATGTGACCGTATACTGGATTGCCGTGAAAGAAGGACTTGTGCAAACGGCTCTCTCCACAGGCTACACGTCAGAACAGTTGGTGAGACAACATCTCACAGAGGCGGATATCAGCCGATTTGATCTGATGCTTCAGTCGGAAGATACTGAGGGGAATCGCTATATATTCATTCCTGTTCATCCATGGCAATGGGAACACCAGCTGGAATCGGTGTTTGCCCGGCAACGAATGGACAAAGATATCGTTTTTCTCGGCCCTTCGGCATCAGCTTATCGCGCCCAGCAGTCCATTCGTTCCCTGTCGAACCGAATGAATCCAGAAGCGCCTTATCTCAAGCTGGCACTGAGTATTACCAATACGTCCAGTACACGTATTCTCGCACAACACACGACCCAGAATGCACCGCTGATCAGCGACTGGCTGGAAGCACTGATTCGGGAGGATGAGTTGCTGCAACGGGAACAGTTTGCCATTCTGAAAGAAATCATGGGACTCACGCTCCGGTACGAGAACTTGCCTGCAATCCAGTATGGACGAGCGTATGGCACAATCGGGGCGATCTGGCGTGAAAATGTATCTGTTCATCTGCAAGAAGGCGAGACAGCTTGGCCCTTAAATGCACTTATGCTAGTACAGTCGAACGGGATACCGTTTATCCAGGGTGCAGTTGAGCGTCACGGCATTCAGAAGTGGAGTGAAGCCCTCGTTCGAACGGTATCGCTGCCCATTATTCATCTGCTCTATGCACACGGCATTGCGCTGGAATCGCATGCCCAGAATATCATTCTGGTGCTGGAAAATGATCTGCCGAAACGGATCATCATCAAGGATCTTCACGATGGTGTCCGCTATGTACCCGAGAAGTTGCTGAACCCGGAAAGAGCCCCGAAGCTGCACCCCGAACCGGAGACCCATCACAAGTTCAATCGGTATTCCTTTATCTACGCAAGTGATGTGTCGGAAGTCCGGGACTATACGTATGATGCGTTCTTTTTTATCTGCATGACGGATATTGCGCTGACGCTGGAGAAGTTCGGTCTGACAGAAGAAGCGTTCTGGCGACTGTGCGCGGCTACGATTGTGGACTACCAGCGGGAGCACCCGGAGTATGAGGAGCGGTTCGAGTGGTTTGATCTTTTTGCCGAGGATGCGCTGATTGAAGAGATGACCAAGCGCCGCCTGTATGGGGACGGAGAGCTGTATTTCCGTAAGGTCAGCAATCCGCTGAAGTTGGCGAAGGATGTTTTCGGATGAGAACCAACACGCTGAAGGAGAAAATTGAACGTAAACAGCCAGTGTTCGGCCTTTTTGTCTCTATCCCGCATCCGGTCATCATCGAGATGATTGGACATGCGGAGTATGATTTTGTAATTATCGACCTGGAACATGCCGCAACGAATATGGAATCGGTGGAAGAGCTGGTTCGTGCTGCGGAACTGGCAGGGATGACCCCGCTGGTACGCATCTCAAAGGTAGAGCGAGTAGAGATTCTAAAGGTATTGGATTGCGGCGCACAAGGCATCGTCATACCTCATGTGGAACAGCGGGAGCAGGTGGAGGAAGCAGTTCGTCATGCGTATTATCATCCGCTTGGCATGCGGAGTCTGAACAGTGGGCGACCGGGGGTATTCGGCAAGTATCCACTTACCGGGTATATTCAGGAAGCGAATGAACAGGTGATGGTTGTACCGATGATCGAAAGTGTGGAGGGCGTCCGGCAAAGTGCGAGCATTCTATCTCATCCCCAGGTGAGCTGGGTACTAGAGGGGGCGGCAGACCTGTCGCAATCACTTGGCGTACCGTGGCAGACGGAACATCCAGACGTGCAACGTTCGCTAGGTGCATTACATGAAGCCGCGAAGCAGTGCCAGGTACCGTATGCAACGGTGGCCAGAAGCAAGGAAGGCATGGCGCTGTGGGCGGAACGGGGGGTATACATATACGTGTTGGGCGATGACCGGAATACGGCTTTTCGGGCATACGAACAGAAACGGAATGACTATGGAAATGCGGGTGGACTGATATGAAATCAAGCGTATGGAATATGATCCATGAACTGCAAAGAGATAGTGAAGACCCGGTATGTGCTTATGTTTACGATCTGGCTGGTATTCAGAAGCAGGTCCGTCACATGCTGCACACGCTGCCCGGAGGCATACGGCTGTTCTATGCCATAAAGGCCAATCCGGATTCTCGAATTATTGAGGCTTTTCTGCCCTGGGTTCACGGGTTCGAGGTAGCATCCATTGGCGAGTTGCTCAAGGTGAGGAGCGTAAGTAGCGAGGTTCCAATCCTGTTTGGCGGTCCGGGGAAAAAGGAGAATGAGTTGAAGCAGGCTATCGAGCATCAGGTGAGTTTTATTCATGTGGAGAGCCTGCTGGAACTGCGGCGTGTCATCGCCATTGCTACAAGGAGAGGAGAGGAAGTTCGCATTCTGTTGCGGATCAATCTGAGAAGTAGCACATTGCCACGGACCCGGATTGTAATGGGCGGTGGTCCGAGTCCATTCGGCATGGATGAGGAGAGCGTGGAGGAAGCAGTCCGGGTCATTCGTGAGGAAGGCGCGGGCTCGGTGCGTTTATGCGGATTTCATTTCCACTCGTTATCGAACAATGTGGACGCGAGACTGCATGCCGAGATGATTGAGCTGTATTTGCAAAAGGTGGAAATGTGGCAGCAGGCATATGACCTGCATCTTGAAGTAATTAACGCCGGAGGCGGGTTTGGTGTCACATATGATGGTAGCCCCGGGTTCGACTGGTCCCTGTTCACATCCCTGATTGAGCGAAGTGAAACCAGAGGGCGCCTTGCTTCACGCGGCATACAGTTGTATTTCGAGCCGGGTCGCATGCTTGTCGCTGACCACGGTTATTATGCGGCAGAGGTTACGGATATCAAAACATCGCATGGTCAGCATTTTGCCGTGTTAAGAGGAGGTACACATCATAATCGTCTACCCGCATCATGGGGACACAACCATCCGTTTCATATTATGTCTACGGACCGTTGGGGGCATTCGTTTGCAAGACCAGAGGTACGGGACAGCAAAGTCCACATGGTCGGAGAACTGTGTACACCCAAGGATCGTATGCATTCGGATGCGGAAGTAGAGCGGCTGCGTGTAGGCGATATTGTTGTGTTTGAGAAGTCAGGAGCTTATTGCTGGACCATCTCGCATCATGATTTTCTGGGCCATCCGCACCCGGCATTCCATTATTTGACGGAGGACAACAACCATGTCAACAATGATGAAGCGTGCCAGTCTGCAAGACGCTGAGCGCCGGATTATGGAGGATCTGATCAATGCATTTCTGGCCGAGCAATTGCTTCCGCTGGAAGGGCATCCGTTCATTGAACTCTCTACTTCACCTGAACCGTTCCGCCGAATGGTTCTGGGGGATGGCAATGGAGGTCCTCCGCAGAGCGGACGAGGAATAGCTGACGAACTCGACGGCAATGTCGTAGGCAAGGATAAGCAGGATGAGAATGGAACAGGTAGGCATAGTGGACAGCTTATGCTGCATTGGAAAGGGATTTTGTTTCTGGTGGAAGCAGGCAAAAGGCAGGGATATCAATGGGTACAAGGTTCACCTGTCTATGGAGAGACACCGGATGGAGGATGGAAGCTTCTTGAATCTCCAGTAGTCGTAGGACAGGCTGTGCTTCGGATGACGCTTTCCGATGAAGCATATGCGCATCCCGGGGTTGCGGAATTCTTGGCAGGCGTGGAAATAGCCACCGAGCAATTGGCACTGGGACTCCAGCAGGTGCAAGGACTGGGAGAACAAGTTCCGTTCAATGCATACGATTGGTTTATCAAGGGAGAGCAGGTTGCAGCGCTGCGAGATCGTCCATTTCACCCCAGCTCCAAGGCCAAGGTGGGATTCACGGAAGCGGATGTGACCCGGTATTCAGCGGAATTCAGGAAGGAGATTCCGCTGCGATGGGTGGCGGTGCGTTGGGATGCCGTACAACAGGGATGTGAGGAAGGACTGTCCACACTGGATGTACTGGGTGAAGAACAGCGCAGCAGGCTGGAAGCAGAATTGGCTCGGAAGGGCCTGAATCTGCAAGAATACATGCCCATGCCAGTACATCCATGGCAGATGGAGCATATCATCTTGCCGCGTTTTACCGGAGAGATCGCGGACGGTACCATCATTGTACTGGATATCGAATTGGGAGAGGTGCAGGCGACATCGTCCCTGCGCTCGATGGCTCCGATGGAGGAATCCACACAGATGCTCAAGCTTCCGGTCAGTGTGTTGTCTCTCGGGGCCGCCCGCTATCTCCCGGTGGTGAAGCTGCTGAATGGTCTGGCTGGGGAGAAGATGTTACGACAGGCGGTGGCCTGTGATGAATCACTCACAGGTAAAGTGTGGCTCTGCGAGGAACGGAACTGGTGGGGATACATGCCGGAATCCATGGGATTGTTCGATGATCATCCTCGCCATCTGGCCGCCCAGATTCGCATCTATCCGCCAAAGTTGCTGGAAGAAGGTGTGCAGGTCATTCCCATGGCTGCGCTTGGGGTGACGCTGGAAGGTCGCCATATGTTATCCGACCTGCTGGGCAGAGAGTTAACCAGTGAAGAGGTCATGGGATTCTACACCGATCTGACGGCGTTATTCTATGATGTGGTGATGCGGCTGTTCAAGGTAGGCGTTGTACCCGAAATTCACGGTCAGAACTGCTGCGTGGTCCTGCGGGACGGACAGGTGAACGGCCTGTTATTCCGTGACCACGACTCCGTACGTTTGCATCAGCCGTATCTGGACAAACACGGCATTGCGGACCCGGGTTATCATATTCGGCCAGGATACTCGAACAGCTTGTATAATGAGACGATCCACAAGCTGATCTTCTACGTGCAGTCGCTGGGCACGCAGGTGAACCTGGCTGCGATTATGGAAGCGCTAAGCGAGGTGTATCCTATCCCGGAAGCGAAGTTATGGAATATTACCGAGCAGGCGTGGAAGGAAGCGCTACGGGTGGTGCCGCTTCCCGAAGCTGACCGGGCCGAGCTGCTCCAAGCGGTATTCGAGAGCAGGGAGTGGCCGGTGAAGCTCATTGTCCGTCCGTTGCTGGAAGCGGACGGTGTGCCTGGGGCGATGCCATCGGGCAAAGGCACAGGTCATAATCCTTTTTACAAAGGATAGAGTTGTGGCTAGAATGTTAGTTTAGATAGGGTGAGCGATGACGGAGGTGACCCGGTGTAATCGGGTTGCCTTTTTATGTAAGAGTTCATTGATAGCAGTGAGTGCAGTCACATAGACACATACGAAAACATGACTATAATGAACACATAGTTAAAATTTAGTCTTTATGGAGCTGACGGCTCCAAACATCTCATTTACAAAGGAGAGAATTTATCTCATGAGCATACATTTAGAATTGGATTCCTTGTCCGTTGACAGGCTAGAATTGGCCCTTTCAGGACGACCGGGAATGTTCAAGTTGTTTTATGACACCGAGGATTGTGGATGCAATGGCGTACTCGTCATCTTGGTTGTCACTACACCGAATGCAACTGATAAAGTAGTTCAGTCAGAGCCTTATTCTTTTTGGGTAGATCAGCAGCAGGAGCAGCAGTTCGATAGCAGAATGCGGCTTGAGGCAGACCCTAGTTACCCGTCATTCAAGCTAACCAGTGATGCCGGTATATTTAGTAGCAACATTAGAATTAAAGATGTCCGCATAAAATCGTCTGAGGAGTGATATGGAATGGAAAAGGATAATAGCGATGGGTAAACCATCCATTCAGAACTAGCACCAAACTCCAAAAGACGAACCTGATCCAGCCCAATTGGAAGAGGTTCGTTTTTTGCGTTATATTCAATTCGTTCCTCCAAAAAACGAAGTGTTTAGTGATCTGCTCTGAAGTGGTACAATAACCTTTATGATAATCGGAGAAGGACGTTGAGAAGATGAAAAACTTGCTCGTTTCGGGCTATCGTGCCCATGAACTGAATATTTTCAGTCAGAAGCACGAAGGCATTCCATACATTAAAAAGGCGATTGCAGGCAGGCTTATTCCCCTGATTGAAGAAGGGTTGGAATGGGTGATTACCCCCGGTCAATACGGGGTGGACTTGTGGGCCTGCGAGGTCGTTACTGCACTGAAACTGCAATATCCCCACCTAAAATGCTCTATTATGATGGCTTATCAAAATATGGAAGAGAAATGGAAAGAGGACAAAAAGGAATATTTTCAGCAGATTTGTGCCGAAGTTGACTATGTGGGAGTAGTTAGTCGTCAGCCCTATCAGGGAATATGGCAACTCAAGGCACGGGATGAACTCCTTTTCCGCAAAACAGACGGTTTATTGCTTGTTTACGATGAAGATGCCGGAGAGGGCAGCCCACGTTTTATGAAGGAACTTGCATTGAAAAAACAACAGGCAGAGGGCTATCAGTATATCAGCATCAGCTCGGAGGATATCCAGAGCATCGCGGATGAAGAAAGATTATTCATGGACCTCTGATTTTTAAAGCATTAGCCCGGATTTTTGAACAAAAAGGACGTGCTCGTCCCTTTACATTGATGTAAGCGCTATCATAAAATTTAAACAACAATAACTTATCAGTCACATAAAATAAATTTATTGAAAATACAAACCATGAAAGGAGCTAATGATTCAGATGAACAAAAGGTTTCGGTATGCTGCGTTGCTCTGTCTCGGTGTCATGTTGAGTGGAGTGGTCACCCCGATGGATAGCCAGGTCTCTGCTGCCTCTACGAGGCAAATGGAAAAGCTAAACCGTGGAGCCGTCGCTGTTAAGGTGCCTGAGGGTGTACTGGTGAGCTGGCGCTTGCTGGGCACGGAAGCGGATTCGGTCGGCTTTAATTTGTACAGAGGGACAAGCAAGGTGAACGATGCGCCGATTACATCGAGAACCAACTTTTTGGACAAGGCAGGTACGACCTCATCTTCGTATACCGTTCGTGCCGTGGTCAATGGAGCAGAGCAGGCCGCTTCCCCTGCGGTGAAGGTATGGAACAACAACTATCTGGATGTTCCGATCCAGCAGCCCGCGGGAGGCACAACCCCGGATAATGTGAACTACACGTACCACGCCAATGATGCCAGCGTAGGGGATCTCGATGGAGATGGTGAGTATGAGATTGTGTTAAAATGGGACCCTTCCAATGCCAAGGATAATTCGCAATCCGGTTATACGGGAAATGTATTTTTGGATGGCTACGAGCTGGATGGAACACGCAAATGGCGGATCGACCTGGGACGGAACATACGGGCTGGAGCCCACTACACACAATTTCTCGTCTACGATTTTGATGGAGATGGTAAAGCAGAGATCGTATGTAAAACAGCAGACGGCACGGTAGATGGTGCAGGTGTGAAGATTGGTGACGCTTCGGCTGATCATCGAAACACGAGTGGATATATTTTGAAAGGTCCCGAGTTTCTAACTGTGTTCTCAGGTGATACAGGCAAGGCTCTTAGTACGATCGACTATGTGCCACCGCGCGGAACGGTATCGAACTGGGGAGATAATTATGGTAACCGTGTAGATCGTTTTCTCGCCGGGGTTGCTTATCTGGATGGCGTGAGACCCAGCATTGTGATGGCACGTGGTTATTACACCCGCACCGTTCTGGTCGCATATGATTGGCGGAACGGGAACCTGAGCCGACGCTGGACCTTTGACAGCAACAGCTCCACCAATGCTGGAACGGCTGGACAGGGGAACCACAGTTTGAGCGTGGCGGATGTGGATGGAGATGATAAGGATGAGATCGTGTATGGCTCGCTGGTTGTAGACGATAACGGAGCGAAGCTGGCTAACACGGGGATGGGACATGGAGATGCACTTCATGTTGGCGATCTGGACCCCGACCGTTCAGGTTATGAAGTGTTCAAGGTGAACGAGGACAAAAATGCCACCTACGGAGCTGCCATGTACGACCCGCGTAATGGAAATATTTTATGGGGCGTAAATACAGGCAAGGATACTGGAAGAGGCATGTCGGCAGACATTGACCCGCGGACCAAAGGGAACGAGCAGTGGGCACCGGGTATTGGTTTGCGTTCAGCTAAGGGGCAGCTCATTACCAACACGCTACCGTCTTCCATTAATTTTGGCATCTGGTGGGATGGGGATCTCCTCCGTGAACTGCTGGATCATACCTCATCAAGCGCTGGAAAAATAGACAAGTGGAACTATACGAACTCGACTACTTCCAACTTGCTTACGGCAACAGGAACGAGTTCCAATAACGGAACCAAAGGAACGCCGTCCTTGCAGGCCGATTTGTTCGGTGACTGGCGTGAGGAAGTCATTTGGCGCAAAAGTGATAATTCGGCGCTGCGTATCTACACAACACCATACGAGTCAGAACATCGATTCTACACGCTTATGCATGATCCAGTGTATCGCCTGAGTGTTGTTTGGCAGAACGTAGCTTATAATCAGCCGCCGCACACCGGATTTTATCTGGGAGAAGGGATGTCCAAGCCCCAGCAGCAGAATATATATACTCCTTGATATGTCGTTCGGTAGTGGTCTGAAAGCAGGTAGAATGAACAAAAACAGAGAGGGCTCCAAGCTAATTGGAGCTCTTTTTGCCATGACAGCCCACAAGATAGTATGATTTCCATAAAAAATGGGAACGTTAGTTCTTATTGGTGGAACATATGTATGAAAAAGGAGGCGGAATCGGTGAGTTCTTTAACGACTGAAGGCATGATCGAGCTCGTAACTAATGTCGGATTCCCTGCTGCATTAAGTCTAATTCTGTTAAAATACATCCTCGTCACTTTGAGTCGCAGATTGGAGGAGCTGGACCGATCTGTTAAGCAACTGTCGCTATCCTTGGAAGAGATGGAGGCAAAGCAGTTGAAACAGTCAGAACAACCGTCCCCGGCAAATACGGACAAACTTCGTGCAGAATGAACAAAAAAAGGCAAAAAGAAACAATTTAGCAACCCAATCGAGAAGTGAAATTCTTATAATAGAGACGTGTGCAGTTTATGCAGACATATGATTATGGAGGTGTATATGAGTATGAAAATAAATACGAAGCTATCCGCATTGTGCATTGCGGCCACACTTATGAGCGTGGCACAGGCCGCCGCAGCCGCGCCCGCTGTGACCGCTCCAGCGGAAACGACGCAACCGAGCGTGGCCAGTCCGTCCGCATCCGCCCCGGCCCAGGTGCCAGCACCAGCAGCGTCTGCGTCGGTTACGACACCGGCTCCGGCACAAGCGCCGTCGGTTCCAGCTGTATCGGCTCCGCCCGCAGCCGCAGGTTCCGCCAAAGCCGCTACACCAGCAGCTCCGCCCGCAGCCGCAGGTTCCGCCAAAGCCGCTACACCAGCAGCTCCGTCTGCACCAGTACAGCGTCCATCTACATCGGTAGCACCAGCGGCTGCTCCGTCCGTACCGTCGACTGTGAAGCCGTCTAAGCCGCAACAGCCGTCCACTTCGGCGCCAGCAGCCGCGGCTTCCAGCGTGAAACCGACGCAGCTGGACAAGCTGAATCACGAGAGTGCGGTTCCGCTTGTGCTGGAGGCGCAGTCTCGCTATAAGTATGCGATCAATGGTGGCAGCCCGGTGGGTGAGTCGTTCCAGTTGAACGGTAAAAGCTACCGCTATCTGTCCGAGGATATCGGCACGAAGACCAAGCTGATCAGCTATCTGACGCAGGCCTACACAAAGCAGGCCAGTGAGCAATTTGTCGGTAAATTTTTCGTTGAAGTTAACGGCAGACTAGCTCAGTTGAACGCAGATGGTGGCAATTTGCTAGAGTTCAACCGGGCTACGGCGAAAATGGTGACCATGACTCCGGTGAAGCGCAGCTATCTGCTGACCGTGCCTTATCCGGCAGAAACCAAGCAGGCGAATGCGAAAATCACCGTGAATTTTGAAAAGGTCGGCAGCTACTGGAAAATCAGCTCCGCGCCGCATGTCATTTTCTAAATTAAGATTTTGCAACAAGCTTCATATAGGGTAAAGTGATGTTAAGGCTTGTTTCGTAAGCCCCAATTCAATGCAGGGGAGTGCTGTGCAATGATGACACCCATCAAGGTAAAAGACGTTAAGGATATTGAAAAAATCAATCAAATCGTTTCGAATTATACCTATGATATCTGGATTCATGGCAAAAGCGGCATGGCAGATGCCAAATCCATTTTAGGCATGTATGTGCTGAAGCTGGATGAACCGCTAACTCTGGTTGTACCTGACAATGTTAATCCCAAGAAGCTGTTCAAGGAGTTGGAGGAATTTATCCATTTTCCTGCTCAAGAAGGATAAGAGGCAAGAAAGCACCTGCTCTATTACTAAAATAACGCAAACAAGCCGTGGAACCTAAGTCCCACGGCTTCTTTTTTTAGTGTTCTTCCTCGTCTAAAAACGGGAGATTCACCGAATAGTACATAACCCCCATAAGCAGCACGCCGCCAACCAGATTTCCGAGCGTGACCGGAACGAGATTATGGATCACACCAGCGACAGAAACCGTACCCGGATGATCCAGCACGAGCGCAATGGCGAAAGTACACATATTAGCCACACTATGCTCATATCCCGAAATGAAAAAGCAGAACACAAACAGCATCATGGCAAACATCTTTGCGCCATTTTCCTTCATAAACATTGGAACAAAAAAGGCAAGACAGACCAGCCAATTACACAAAATAGCTCGGAAGAATAGCTGCATTGCAGGCGCTTCCATTTTATGCTCAACCACACTCAGTAGAAAGCTGTTCACGCTGGAGGAGTCAAACAGCCCGGTCAAGTAAATAAGGAGTGCAAATACCCCCGCACCCAGCAAATTACCGCCATAGCTGGCAGCCCATAATCGAAGCACCTGCCCCCAGCGCAGCTTTTTACGGAGCGCAGCATAAGTGTAATAGAAGGTGTTACCTGTAAACAAATCCCCGCCGCCGTATGCGATCAGAATGATGGCCGCTCCGAACGTGAGTGCCGCCATGGGATAAGTGAATGGAGAATGCTCCATGTAAAAAAAGTTGCCCGTCTTGAAGGCTACAATAACGCCGAACCCGATGAACATACTCGCCAGCATGGAACGTGCCAAATACCGGAGTAGGCTCTGCTTGTAAATTTTGTACTTCTTCATGGCTAGCTGTTCGACATTGCGTAAGCCTTCCGTCTCCATATTTAAGGACAACCTCCTATTTTCTCATATGTAAGTCTTTAAACAGACTTTATTTTTTCCAAAACATGTCCAGTCTATCAGCAATCCTGTTAGCTTAACAAACCAAGTTTTTGCAGTCCGTACAAAATACCGTCTTCATCTGCGCGTTTTGTGACCATTTTAGCTGCGGCTTTGGCTTCATCACAGCCGTTGCCCATCGCGACGCTGTTATGTATAGCTGTCAGCATCTCCACATCATTTAAGCCATCGCCAAAGGCGTATTGATTTTCATCGGCAATACCCAGTCTGGACGTAATTTCGCGGATGCCCTTCGCTTTGGAGCCAGAATGAGGAACAACGTCCACAGAACTCGGATGCCAGCGCACAAAGTCAAACGCTTTGAATACCGCTTCATAGAAAGGCTCTTCTTCTGCTGTACACATCAACAGCGTCTGATAAATATCTCTTCCCTGGAAATAGAGTGGATCGTATCCAACTGAAATCTTGGCCTTAAGCGTTTGGACCGATCTCTCCACAAGCTCATCGTTAGGGATATTGGCCTTCATATCCATATGATCCATATATACGAGAGCATGATTATGTGTGAGAGCCAGATCGGTCATCGCTTGCAACGCTTCTCTGTTCAGCGGATTGGTAGCGACCACTTCCCCGCGAAGCACGACATATTGCCCATTAAAGCTAACGTAGGAATCAATTTCTAACTGCTCGCGGATATCTTTGAACATAAAAGGCGCACGGCCTGTTGCGATGGCCACCTCATGTCCCAGATCTTTCAAAGCAAAGACGGCCTTTTCTGCCGTTAACGGCATTTTCTTGTCATCGTCCAGTAACGTACCGTCGATATCAAAAAAGATAATTTTTTTGTCTGACATGTCCATACACCTGACTTTCAATAATGTATTGTCGAAATGAACTCATATGGATTCATTATATCAAAGGAACTGCTTCTGAATACACAAATACGTATAAATCCTCATGAATGTCCGACCTCTATAGCTTACAATATGAAATAAGGATTACTGTAAAATATAATTTCTATCTCCTATTTTCTTAGATGGGATGTGATCACCATGACAAAAATCCAAGTCACACCGGAGCAGCTGGACAACGTGGCTTCCCAATTTGCCAATGCCCACGGCACACTGTATAACCAGTTAAACGGCCTGGATAGCACAATGAACCGCCTTCACAGCCAGTGGGATGGTATGGAGAGGAATCGTTTTTATAATGACTATCGTACGGCTAAATATACACTTTCTTCTGTATTAAATAAGGTTCAATCCATTGAAATTGAGCTGAAAAGCATCGCTTCGAAGTTTAGAAATGCGGATGGTGAAAGCACACGTGGCTTCTGGACAGCCCTAGCAGCGGCAATGAACGCTAGCGCAGCGCTGGCAGGCAGTGGAGAGGCTGGAGATCATGGTGGAGAAATTGCCAAGCAGCCAAAAAACATAGACGAATGGGATCAGGCAGACGCGGATAAATATCATCAATATGAGGAACTACTGAAAAACGCCGAGGCCATCGGCGACAAGCAGGTTATGCAGAAAATTCACGATCAGATGAATGTCCTGCAGCTGCAATATGAGGACTCAGTTACCCGTACAGATTACAATACAGGAGAGACCTCCAAGATCACATCCGATTCCCTTGTCGCCGTCACCGAACTGACAGGTAAAGACGGAAGCAAAACGGATATATCTATAGATAAAAAAGGGAATGTTGTGAGTTACGAGCAAAATACGGATAAATACGATTACTGGGTCCAAAAGCATACCCAATCCGCCGGAGAGCACGCTCTAGGTAAAACGGCCCAGACCGTCACCGGATATGGAATAGGTCTTATTTTGTCGCGCGGGGCTGGTGTCAGTGCAGCAGGTTCGGGCATCGGTTCTGGCGCAGCCTCCGGCTGGGGGGAACACGTCGTCGGCATTGGTGGCGGCATGCTCAGTGACAAAGTACTTTTCTCTGTACCCGATGAGGGCGAAACCCGTACCATGATCTACCGAACGAATAAAGAAACCGGACATATCGAGAACATGATCATCGTCACCAAAGGTGAGAATGAAATGGAGTATCGCTATTGGGAGGATTATAACTGAAGAAGTGTGTAATCCAAAGTTTGAAATTTATAGTTTGGGGTTTACGGATGCACCGTTCATTTCGTATTATGCGATTTGTACGGTGCTTTTTATGTTGGAAGGTTAAGCGTACCCTGTTATATTAGGGTTTAATGAATTTGAGTTTAGTTGATAGAACATCATCTAACTATCGTGCTATGTGATACAATGGTTGAAAAATGTAGCCATGAACGGGAGATTAAAGTGAACGAATCGGAGATACAGCGTTTGGAAGTGTTGTCATTCATAGAAGGGAACTATGTTAAAAAAGGAGAAGAACTGCAAAATGATCTTTTTACAGGTAACTCTTTTGATATAGAAGTTATGAAATATTCCACTAGGATTTATAAAAAAATAGGTAATATAAAAGGCTCTTGTCCACAAGAGAGTTTGATCCTATCGGGTGAAGATTCTCGTATGTTGCTAACGATTTTTCACAGTACTCTTGTGAAGAAGACGGAAAAACAGCTTTATAGCCTTGAGATGGACATAACTCAGGAGAGACTTAGCGATTGGGTTGAAAAAGGACTGATTTATCGGAAGACTGAATATTTAAAAGATGGCAAGACAATGAAGAGAATTTTTTATGTGATGGGATATTTACTTTACAGTATGCAGAGGAAAAATTATAGAGCGGAACAGGAGGAAATGCTTAAGCGATTGGCAGGCTGGATTAGTCAGACGGAAACACTGCTAAACCAGTTACCAGATGTTCGAAGTGCGGACAAATATCAGGATGTAGCGTTGAACAAGCTGTATACATATATAGAAAAATTACGCGCTGCCCTTACGGTCAGCTATAGAGAACAAGCTTTCCAGCCAGTTAGCGCTGCATTAGAAGTGCAATGGAGAGAAAGCCGCCTTAGCAAGTATATTCATTTTGTGCTGGCTGTTGCCACTGTGCGAATTGAGCATGAGCAATTTGACTGGAAGCAGATTGGAGCTGCTTATTATGGTCAAATCGGAGGCTCTAAAGCTTTTGATATGGAGAAAAAAGACTTCCTGGGCAAGTTGGAGGAAGACTTGGGGATGCCATTGCACTTTATTGGTTTAGTTAGTCTGGGAGCAGTCACGCCAATCCTGTTTGCTGGTGAACTGGCTGGAAGTTCAGGACTTTACTACCCGGCAGGTTTTATGCACGCCACAACAGATCTGACGGTGTTTGAAATGGAGTTTAGCACTCCATGTCGGGTCATCTGGCTTGTTGAAAACAGAGCGTTGCTCACTCGGCTGTGCGCAGATTCTCTTTTTCTTCGCTCCAGTGGAAGCCTCGTTATCGGACTGGATGGTCAGATCAGAAGTGGTCATCGCAAGTTGATTCAGGACGTTATGCGCAATTCACCGTCCGTTACTCAGGTACTTGTCTGGTGTGATACAGATCAGTCTGGTGGAGTGATAGCTGGTCATGTAAGGGAACTGTTACAGCCTTTTCAGCGACTAAAAGTAAAATGGCTACTTTCTGAGCCAATGAACAGGCGAGTGGGCGTTTATAGCGCGTGGGAGCAATATAAACAGGCTATACAACAGGTTCTGCTCGAGGGCAGGCTCATGGAACAGGAGGAATTCCTTGGAGGAGTAGAACTATGGAAAACATGGATCAACGGTTAGTTTCAATATTTGATGAGAATGCTGACACACCTCTTGTCAGGGAATCACTCCGGGATGTGATTAAGCTGTCGGGTGTGTTGAATGAGCTGCGGGAATATTTTGAGGAACCGCTAAAAGTGCTGCATATGCTCCAACTGCTTAATCTGATTCACGAGGAGGCCTTGGGCCTGGAACAACCGCTTGAAAATGCCAGTGCTCTTTATTATCGTTATCGCAACCGTTATGGGACAGAACCGCCTGTATCTGTAGACAGGTTGTTGAATGTACTGGAAAAATATAATTGGATTATGCGGGGAAAGCGCCGAATTTTAATGATGGATGTTGGTAAACGGTTGATGGATGTGCTTATCCGACTTGCCAACGATTCCCTTGCTTTTTACATGAGAGATGAAATTGCCAGATCGTTATTTCAGGCTGCACGTGATGCGGATCTGAGCGAAGCTTATGATGATAAGGGAATATCAGGCGGAAATCGATTAGCCAGTATGGTTCGGAATGTGGAAGAAGCCGTTGACAAGCTTCAGGAGCGTCAGCTTGAATTTTTGTCAGACAGACATGCTCTCCCGCAGGTGCAAATTATTGTGGAATTAATGGGACAATTGGACAAGCGCCTTAATGAACGAATGGATAAAATGAAGACATTTGAAGAAGGACTTAAATGGGATCGTTTATTCAAAAAAGGAACATTCGTTATGCTGCAAGGTACGCAAATCAGCTTGTCTACACTGCAAAAAATATTAAAATTTGCCCATATTCGAGAAACAGAAATTGGTGTACAAATTGATTCGATGGCTTTTAAGCAGTATGTGATAGACTCCTTTCATAAAAAACCGGATTCTACACAACCGAACGGCACGGAAATTTTGAGCTTTATGGAACAGGATCGGGATGAGGGGGAACGTCTGGACGGATTATGGATTCCTGTGAAGTTTGCTTCCCCTATACCGGAACGGCAGATCACATCTGCAATTGAATATTTGGAAAATTATAAGCCTTCTATAGACCCGATAGAGTCGGACATAATAGAGGAGTTTACGGATGCCAAAGAATGGACAGAGCATGAACTGAATGATCATATGGAGAATGCGGCTTGGCAGTTGACCAAGACAATGATCCGCACAGAGGATGTGGAGCGCGTTCTCTCCTTGCACAAGCAAATAGGGATTGAGCCCCTCATATTAGAGGCTGGATCAGAACAGTGGACAGATGCAATCAATGCACTGTTGGCGATATCGGCTGTCGTGTCCAATCGGCAAGCTGAAATATTTAGAGAATTTTCTGAGGCAGAAGAGCCGGATTTGGAAGAGTCGGTTAGAGAAAAGGAGTGGGAATGGATTGATGAATCAGACCGAAGATATGTTGTTCGAACAACCCGAAACGAGTGATGATAACTATGTTGATAATTATCAATCTTTATCCGCAATGGCGTCCTTGACGGCTGTGCTAAAACCGGAAGAAGAACACGCATTTATGCAAATTATATTTTCCTCTTCGGCTACGGTACGCAAAGACAATTTTGGTCTTTCAAGACGGGAAGTTATGCGTCTGCTTAAGCTTAAGCCAGAAGAAATAGAGGCTTTTCAACAATTTATCGTGCGTGTTAATCAATCGGTTGCCCGGTATTTTCAACTTGTGTACGATAAGCGGAAGGATCAGACCATTGTGCTCATGCGCGTTCCTGCACAGCAAGCAAAGGAAATGTTATCTGCTGAAAGCCTGTCACTACTCATGTTTATTTTTTATCATCAGGATGTTCTACAAAATGAATTTACCTTATTCAAACAATTGGTCGAAACGTTCGGTCATGAGACATTAGATATTCGTAGAAAAATGAAATCCAATCTTGAACCATTACTCAAAATCGGAGCTATTACACTTTTTAACAGTGATACGGATGAGGAAGCCTATGAGCTTACAGCCATCGGCAGCCGGATGTTTGGCAATGCTTACTTAAAGCGCTTTACAGAGTTTAGTCAATCTCAACAGTTGCATATGGATGAAGTGCTAAAATTTTTTAAAAGATATAATTTTGGGGGCGGAGAAGCACGATGATTCCTTGGGAAATAAGTATTTCCGGCATACGCGATTACCCGCCAACACGTTTGGATCTGAGCGGGGACATGGAGCATATTCTTATCACAGGACCCAATGGGTCAGGTAAGTCGACGTTGACATTTTGTATGGGTGCCGTACTTAACTCAGTTAAAGTAGAGTTGGAGGGTCTTCGTTCCAAAAATATAGAGCAGCATCAGGTTTGGAACGCTCAAATTCAGCTTATGTTCGCTAATATAAGTCCAAATCCGATTGATGCAGCTCCATATATCCAGTTCACATTACAAGTGGAACAAAAGCCATTCGAGCCGCTTAAACGACAATATTGGATTCGTGAAGGTGAACAGATTGGAGTATGGGACAAGGAGACTCGTTTTACCTCTGGAGACAGTGTGAACAATTTTAAAGAGTATCGTTTTCAATTGCAGCATAAATATGTAGTTGATCCCGATGCATTTTATCTGATCTGGTATCAACAGGACGTGAATCAATTTGCAACGATGAGACCGGAGGAACGGTTTCGCATCTTTGGTGAAATGACGCAAATTGACAAGATGCAGCGTACCTGGGAAGGAGCCAAGGAACAGCTGCTGGATGGAATGAAGACCCGTGAGGAAGCGGAACGTAATCAGATTCAACATAATTTTGAGTTGGAGAGATGGCAAAAGGAGCGGGATAAATTGTTGAACCGCAACCGGAGCAGGCTCGATAACTTACGGATTTTTGTGCGAACATCTACGAAGCTCCAGGACATGTATCAACATGAGCAGAAGTTACTAGAGGGCCAAATTGAGCAGTTGGAGTTTGATGAGGCAGAACATCTGGAGAAAAGGGTGATGTTGCTCGCGGATATAGAACGACTGCAGGAAACACAGACAGATCGTCAATTGCAAAAACAGGATATTGAATTAAGGTTGCAAACTGTAGAATTACAGCTCATAAAAGTAGAGACAGACACAAAAGAGCGAGATCAAGAACATAAAAAGCTTACCAATCTTTTGAAGGAACTGGCTGAAGAGATAAGGGGGATTAAGTATTCAGCGGAAGAAGTAAATATACTGTTAGCTGATGCTCAAAAGAGAATGAAAGAAACGGAAGAAAAGCGAAGCGTAGCAAATATAGAGGACCTTGAGCTACAGGCGAGTATAGACAAGTTGTTAAGAGAGATAGGAAGATTATCTGCTCTCACCGAGCAGGATCGGGAGGAAGAAAAACGATCGCGTGAAATACTGCAGAAATTTGGTGAAAGCTCTCATGTGCAAAGGCAAATTGAAGAGTTGGACGAAAGGCATTTGGTATTACAAGATGAGTCCAGGCAACTATCCCGAAAGCTGGAAAATCTGAAGCAAGAGGAATCTTCTTTAAACACAAATAAATTCATGTCTAAACGACAAGAAGAATCCGTTCGCATGTTCAGACAGCTTGGTATCCAAGTGTACACGATGCAGCAATTACTAGAAATGAATGAGCAGGCACCATTGGAACAGGAATTTCAATTGGAAGCGGTGAAGTACAGTATTTTTGTAGCCAGTAAATCCTTTACCCCACCTAATGATCTGATCCATGTTGAGCTACCTTTGGTTGTTCCTGAACGTTCCCTAAAGCGTCTGGAGAAGTTTCATATTCAGGTTAAGGAAGGTCTGAATGATGAGATGTACGCAGCTGCGCAACGAGCGATGTGGTGGTTGTATGAGCTGGAGCAAGGAGTACACTGGACCCGAATAGAGAATGGAATACTGCGTGAGCCATATGTACGGAGAGGTCCGCAGGAAGAAAAGCAGTCGCTGCTTCATACGAAAGGCGTTCTCATTCGCAAACGTAAGGTTCAAGAAGAAATCAGAGCAGCACAGCAGGATTATGATAGCTGTATTACCGCTTGGGATAAGGTTCAGGAACGGTTAGGGGTGTTTCGTTCTGTTCAACTGCAAGTACAGCAGGCTGAAACCTTTTTAGCTGACAGTGCTGACCGGGAGCTGCGAATGAAGCAGTTGGAACAATCCAACGAGGAGAGCGCAGTGGCGCAAGAGCGCCGGACTGTAGTGGAAGCGGAGATCAAGTGTCTGAATGAAACTTTTGCCAAACTGTATCAGGATTGTGAGCGACTTCAAGAATATGCAGACGTGTATGAACGATATGAGCATGAACGGGAACAGATTGAGCGTCTTCAACAGTTAGATAAAGAATTAGAAGAACTGCGGGGTCAGAAAGAAGAGTTAATATTGACAGATAAGGACTTGAACAAACGTCTGCAAGATCTTGATACCCAGATTGAGAGCACTAAACGCAGATTACGGGATAAGAAGAGTCAAATGCTAGATACAGAAGGAACCATTGAACAGATTAATCGGCAAAAGGAAAAAAGCATTGAAAAACGTGATGTTTTCCAGAGACAGCAGGCTGAAATCAAATTGGATTTAGGAGAGTGGCATGAAAAGCTGGATTTTTTATGGAATGAAATAGAGGAAGAAAAAATAGAAACGGAAGATATGATATTGAGAACAGAGCCCGCATTGCAAGCTGAGCTTGAGCAAGCTCGTACTCGACTCCAGCTTGCTTGTGATGAGAGGGTTAATGAATTTTCCATTGAAAATTATGAAAGCATCCGAGAAGCATTTGAAAGAGGCGCTCAGGATGTGCAAAATGCAAGGTTGCTTATGGAACAACTGGAGGAGCAGCTTAAGGAGTTGGAGGATAAGCTATTTAATACTGTTAAAAACGAGGTGCATCGCGTCAATCAGAAATTCATTAATTATATGGATTTATTCGGTTTTGATGGAGAAGTTACATGGCACCATCAAGAGGGCAAACATGGGGAGCTTAAGTATTTTTTAAACGTAAGAGCTAGGAAGCAGGGACATCGGGGTCCTTTGGAGGAGGTTAGCCTCAAGGGACGAGGAAATAAAGTAGGTAAAGGTGTGTCTGGCGGAGAAGAATCACTTAGTTCACTGTTGTTTGCTCTGGCTTTGTTAAAAACCATAGAAACCAATCCAGGCTATATTATTTTGGATGAATTTGACAGTGCCCTGGATGAGAGCCGCAAGGCAAAGGTGTTTGAATTGTATGAGCAGGAACTGACACGCAAAATGATTATCCTTTCACCAAAATCGCAAAATGCTGATTACTTGCAGCATTTTGATAAGTCATTCGTTGTATACCATGACTCCTCCGTTCCCAAGAGCGAGGTAATTCGTATTAAGAAAAGTATGTGATTGGTGACCGTGTCTCTTATAAATAACAAATAGGGCGGCTGCGGATTATGGTAAAAGGCGCAAGGATTCCGTTGAATTGGAAGGCTGTGCCTTTTCGTTTTTAAATTAAATTTACTATTTTGTATTATTCCCGGAAAAATACTCGTAATTTGATAGAATAATATCTTTTTCCTCTCAAACTGTCAATCCATCTAGAAGAATAGGGTTGTATTCAGCTACAGACTTGCAATTGGGGTACCAAATGATGGATGATGGAAGAGAGGGTTTTATGTAGAAAATAGGGCTAAAGATAGAGAGGATACCAATAATAAATAGATCGGATTTACCGTATTTTTGTATATTATTGTAGAAAAAGATCGTAATTCAGGTTATAGTAAAGGAAGAAATTAACTAGAATGCCTTTACCCAAATACGTAATTGTGGAGGGAAACATGAGTACATTTAAAAATTGGTTGAATACAACTAAAAAGGGACTTGGAGACCAAGTTAAGAAGTTTAAGAATAAAGATTTTATGGAAGCTGTTGTTGCAGGCTGTGCATTAGTAGCATTTGCTGACGGTACGATTAGTCCGGAAGAGAAAACAAAAATGGCCGGATACATAAATATCAGTGAAGAATTGAAAGTGTTTGATATGGGTGAGGTCATTAACCGTTTCAATCACTATGTAGCGAACTTTGAATTTTCACCTCAAATCGGTAAACAGGAAGCACTGAAGGCGATTGGTAAATTGAATGGCAAGCCTGAAGTAGGCCGACTCGTCGTTGGCGTATGTAGCGCTATTGGCGCAGCTGATGGTGACTTTGATGCCAATGAGCAGCGAATTGTGGCTGAGATTTGCGGCGCGCTTGGTTTGAATCCGTCTGAATTTAGTCTGTAAATTTTACGGAAGGGAGGTGTGTTAATCAGTGGCTGTAATTAATCTGGTCAAGGGCCAGAAAATTGATTTGACCAAGGGAAACACAGGACTAACCAAGGTTATAGCAGGATTGGGATGGGACCCTGTACAGTCCAAAGGATTTTTTGGCTTCAAGAAGCAACCCAATATTGATTGTGACGCTTCTGCCATTTTGCTGGACGCCAACGGAAAACTGACTCAGTCAGATAACGTAGTGTGTTTCCACAATAAAAAAAGTCCATGCGGCTCTGTCGTGCATTCCGGTGATAATCTGACCGGACAAGGCGACGGTGATGATGAACAAATTGCGATTGACCTGGCACGTATTCCTGCCAATGTCGACAAAGTGCTTGTTGTTGTGAATATATATGATTGCGTAAACCGGAAACAGGATTTCGGCATGATCGAAAAGGCGTATATCCGCATTCTGGATGGTGCTAATTCCAAGGAACTGGTGACGTTTAATTTATCTGATAATTATGAGGGGCTGACCGCACTGGTCTGTGGAGAACTCTATCGTCATAACAACGAATGGAAGTTTGCTGCAATCGGTGAAGGAACCCATGCCGTACATATTGATGTACTGGCTCAGCGTTATATGTAATTTTAGTTGCTCATACAAAACTTAATGTGAAAAGGGGTTCTTACTCATGGCAATTAACTTATCCAAAGGTCAAAAAATTGATTTGACGAAAACAAATCCAGGTTTGTCCAAAATCACAGTTGGTCTCGGTTGGGACACAAACAAATATGATGGTGGTAAAGATTTTGACCTGGACGTATCCGTATTTTTGGCTAATGCGGAAGGTAAAGTAGAATCCGATAAGAACTTTGTCTTTTTTAATAACCCACAAAATGAGAACGGTTCTGTCGTTCATACAGGGGATAACCGCACAGGTGATGGCGACGGAGATGACGAGCAAATTAAAATTGATTTGGGTAGCGTGCCAGCTAACGTTGAAAAGATCGCTTTTACGATTACAATCTATGAAGCACAAGAACGCAGCCAAAACTTTGGACAAGTGTCCCGTGCTTACGCTCGTATCGTAAACGAAGCAAACAATGAAGAATTGGTCCGCTTTGATCTGGGAGAAGATTTCTCAATCGAAACAGGCGTTGTTGTAGGCGAACTGTATCGTCATAGCGGTGAGTGGAAGTTCAATGCCATTGGTAGCGGCTACCAAGATGGTCTTGCAGGATTGACGCGCGATTACGGTTTGGCATAAAAAAATCTATACAACGAAAGCAGGTATGCGGAATGACCATTAGCCTTTCCAAAGGACAACGTATTGATCTGACCAAAACGAATCCTGGCTTGACTCGTGTTGTTGTAGGTCTTGGATGGGATACGAATAAATATAGTGGTGGCGCGGACTTTGACCTGGATGCTTCGGCTTTCCTACTTTATGAAGACGGTAAAGCCAAAGCTGCGGATGATTTTGTATTTTACAACAATCCAACAGGCGGAGCAGGATCGGTTACTCATACGGGCGATAACCGCACAGGCGAGGGCGATGGGGATGATGAGCAAATCATCGTTGATTTCTCGAAGATTCCTGCGAACATCCACCGTATCGGGATCACGGTTACCATTTATGATTACGAGGCACGCGCGCAAAACTTTGGGCAAGTATCCAATGCTTTTGTACGTGTGGTAGATGCGGCAACGGATCGTGAAGTGCTGCGCTACGATTTGGGAGAAGATTTCTCCACCGAAACGGCCGTCGTATTCTGTGAATTTTACCGTCAGAATGCGGACTGGAAATTCCAGGCTATCGGTAGTGGCTTTGCTGGTGGATTGGGTGCGCTTGCTAAAAACTATGGCTTGGACGCTCAATAATATCCACTTGGGGTGGTGTCCATAGGGCGCTACCCTTTCTTTTTAAGCTATTACATTAGCGTACGCTGACACATGACAAACGGACAGAAAGGTGACACAATCATGGCTGTTATCGTAGTAAAGGGACAGAAGGCCGATTTGACGAAAACAAATCCTGGCCTGACCCATGTCAACGTAGGGATTGGCTGGGAGTCCCTAGCGTCTTTGGAGCTGGATACTTCGGCATTTTTGCTGGGTCCTGGAGGAAAAGTATCGGGCGATGAGGACTTAATTTTTTATAACAATCCGACCACGCCCTTTATCACCTATTCAGACGGACAACAGTCCGGTGACAAAAAGCAATTTGCCCTTGATCTGACGCGAATTCCTGCAAACATCGAGAAGATTGCGTTTACGCTGACGATTTATGATGCGGATCAGAAACAGCAAAATTTTGGACAGGTTCAAGGTGGGTTCATTCGTTTTGCTCATCCGGTTAGCGGAGAGGTTTTGCGGTTTAATTTGGACAGTGGATTTACAGTGGAAACGGCGATTGTCATTGGTGAGCTGTACCGCCATAACGGGGAATGGAAATTCAATGCGATTGGCGCAGGCTTTTCCGGTGGATTGGATGCGTTGTGCGTTAATTTTGGGATTGAAGTGGAAAATAATCCGGCTCCTCCCACGCCAGTGCCTACACCTCCGTCTCCAGCACCAACGCCGCCACCAGTACCACCTGCTCCGAAGCCAGAGCCATCTGCAACACCGGTGAATCTGAATCTGCGGAAAATTGAGCTGAAGAAGAAGGGCGACACTATCAACCTGAAAAAAGGCTCAGGCGGATTGGGTGAAATCCTGATCAATCTAAACTGGAATCAGGTGCAGCAAAGCAAGGGCTTTTTCAATCGCGGTTCCAAGGGTGTCGATCTGGATCTGGGCTGCTTGTATGAGATGAAGAACGGAGATAAAGGCGTTGTGCAGGCGCTCGGGGAAGTTTTCGGTTCTCTAAATCGCTTCCCCTACATTGCTCTGGATGGCGACGACCGTACAGGCTCTGTGAAAACAGGGGAAAATCTTCGCATTAATGGTGCTAAAATTTCTGAAATTAAGCGAATTTTGGTGTTTACCTTCATCTATGAAGGAGTCACGAACTGGTCACAAGCGGACGGGGTAGTCACGCTGTACCAGAAGGATGGGCCGGACATTATCGTTCACATGAATGAACATGACAATCGCAAAGGGATGTGTGCGATTGCCATGATTCAAAATGTAAACGATGAAACGTTCAGCATTGAAAGACTCGTGCAGTTCTATGGCGGTCATCGTGAGTTGGATCGGGCATATAACTGGGGCATGCGCTGGTCGCAGGGTAGCAAATAAATTGAATTATCGGAGGCACTCTTTTCATGTTGAATGATTTGTTTAAAAATATCAGCGAAAACTACGGCCATTTCTTTTCATGGAGTGATGTTGTAGCTACGCTTACTGATCCAGTGAGTTGGGGGATTATAGGAACTCTCATTTTGCTGGAAGGACTTTTATCGGCGGATAACGCCTTGGTTCTCGCAGTTATGGTTAAACACTTACCTAAGGAACAACAGAAGAGAGCCTTATTTTACGGGATTTTGGGTGCGTATATATTCAGGTTCCTGGCTATTGGCTTGGGTACATTCCTGATTAAGTTCACCCTGATTAAGGTACTGGGTGCGGCTTATTTGCTCTATATCGCTTATAAGGGCTTATTCAAGTCCGAAGGTGATGGAGAAGTGAAAAACAAACCTACTTCTTTTTGGAAAACCGTATTAATGGTTGAACTGATGGATATTGCCTTCAGTATTGACAGCGTCATTGCCGCTTTCGGTGTGAGCGAGAAAGTATGGGTTCTGTTCCTGGGTGGTATTCTCGGCGTTCTGATGATGCGTGGTGTTGCTCAAGTGTTCCTCAAGCTCATTGATAAATTTCCGGAACTGGAACAGACAGCCTTTATTATGATCGCCATTATCGGGGGTAAAATGCTGGCTGCTGCTTTTGGCTTTCATATGTCGCAGGTTTTATTCTTCGGCATTTTGATTGCTGTCTTTGTAGGCACAATGGTTATCAGCTCGGCGAAAAGAAAGAAAAAGGCCGACAAAGAGGCTTAATGTACAAAGTATAGCGAAATCCCTCCTGAAACTAAGGGGGGATTTCTTTTATACCCGAAGCACAGGGCTTCAGTCAGGCAAGAAAGAGCAAGAGGAGGGGAAGGGCCCTGAAATATTTTAATGATTTAACCTCTGAGGAAGTAGAAGCGATCTTTTATACTCCACCGTTGGAGTTTCATAACCGTTCTCCCAAAAGTATATTGGCTTATGCGATAGGAGCGGCTTTGTACATGCCAGCGACCCGCTCGGAAGTAGCAGAAGAGATCAAAAATGGAAAACATGAAGGACTAACTACGGTCATTCTGGATCTGGAGGATGCTATAGGGGATCAGCAGGTCGGACAGGCAGAACAATCGCTGGCACAGCAGCTGCTTCAACTATTGTCTTATGTACGGACGGGGATGATGAGTGAACAGCAATTACCTTTGTTATTTGTGCGTGTGCGCTCTGTGGAGCAGTTGGAACGACTACTGAACGGTTTGGGTGAATCTTTGTCGCTGCTCACGGGCTTTGTCTTACCCAAGTTCTCTTCGGATAATGGAAGGGCGTATTTTGCACTCATTGCTGAATATAACCGGAATATGCATACAGGGGCAGGAAACGCAAGCAACATGCCTGTGCTGTACGGATTACCGATTCTTGAAAGCTCCAAAATCATTTATCGGGAAACCCGCTGGAATGAGCTGCTGTCGATTAAAGAAATTTTGGACGAGTACCAGGAATATGTGCTTAATGTACGAATTGGGGCAACCGATTTCTCCAGTCTATATGGCTTGAGACGCAGCCCGGATATTACGATTTATGAAATTGCCGTCATTCGGGATTGCATCGCAGATATTATTAACTTGTTTGGACGCGTGGGCTCAAATTATGTCATTTCCGGTCCTGTATGGGAATATTTCTCTCACCGAGAACGTGTCTTTAAACCTCAATTAAGAGTGTCTCCTTTCGAAGATGCACTTGGAAAGCCGGGACGACACTTGCGGATGGACTTCATCTCAGATGCCGTAGACGGACTGATCCGAGAAGTCATGATGGACAAAGAGAATGGGATTATTGGCAAAACGATTATTCATCCCTCCCATATTAAACCGGTACAGGCCATGTATGCGGTGACACATGAAGAGTATATGGATGCACTTGAAATTGTTGAGCGTAACGACGGTAGTCTGGGTGTATTCAAAAGTACCTATGCCAACAAAATGAATGAAATTAAGCCGCATTTGAATTGGGCTCATCGTATTATCAATAGATCAAAAGTATACGGGGTGTTACATGAACAACAACATTTTGTCAGTCTCTTACCCAACCACGAAAACACATGTGCTGCCAATTCTGGAGCAGTTCAGCGTTAAAATTACGGAGACACATAATCCATTCCGCCTTCCTGTGGACAAGCTGTTTGCGATGGCGGCACGGGTCAATAAAAAGCGTTCGTTTTTATTTGTCAGCAAGGTGCTGGGCAAGCATATTCCGGTAAACCCATTCACCTCTCTGCTCAGTGGTGCGGCGCTGGCGATTCTACTATATAAGGAGCTTGTCCCACAAGCGGGACAACAGATGGATGAACTGATAGGAGAGGCCGTGAGAGGACTTCTTGACCCGGACTATGCGAAAGAGGCCTACCGAAAGTTGATGGATGAACGTTTAGCTTTTGCTTTTACAGAGCCGATCAAGTTTGTTGGTTTTGCCGAGACGGCTACAGCACTGGGACACAGCATGTATCGGTTGTTTGACGACGGAGCCTCGTATATTCATACGACGCGCGAGGATATCCCGGGCCTTCGGCCTATTATTCGGTTTGAAGAAGAGCATTCGCACGCTGTTGATCATCGTTGCTATGCACTGGATGAAGATGCCTTTGCAGGAGATGGCCCGATTGTGCTGGTAGATGATGAAATTACGACGGGAAAAACAACGCTTAATATCATACGGGATATTCAGGAGCATTTTCCGCGTAAACAGTATGTGATTGCTTCGTTATTGGATTGGCGGACAGACAGCGACGAGCAGGCTTTCACCGACCTGGAGGCAGAGCTAGGCATTACGATTACGCCTTTAAGCTTGCTCAAAGGAAAGATTGAGGTACAGGGTGTACCGATCCTAGATCACGCAGCATATGCCGGACAGGCTGGGCACTCAGAACATGCAGCCACTAGCATGGCAGAGGTTAATAAAGACGATTCTGGAATAATTGACCACCGTTTTGAAAAGGATACTTCCGGTTTTGAGCGGATAGTACACAGTTCCATGTCAACAGACGGGTATGCCAATACAGCTCCTTATCTAAAATATACAGGCCGTTTTGGTCTACAATCCGCTGACAATTCAGCCTTGGATGCAGAAATCACGCGTACAGCTGAACGACTGAACCAACTTCGTTCTGGGCAACGCACGCTGGTTATGGGCACGGGGGAATTCATGTACATTCCAATGCGGATTGCAGCAGAGTTAGGCCCGGATGTGTATTTTCAATCGACGACACGCAGTCCAGTGTATCCCCACCGAGAAGAAGGGTATGGCGTCGCTTGTGGTGTGACATACCCATCACCTGAGGATAGTACGGTACGCAATTTTATTTATAATGTAGACCCCGGTCAGTATGACGAAATATTCGTTTTGATGGAAAGGGAGTCAGACCCAGGGCGGATGAAACCCATGCAGGAAGCTTTGACCCGTCTGGGCTGCGATAAAGTGCATGTCGTTTATTTTAACGGTTTAGCTAGACAGGAGAGTAAAGGAGCGCGGATATGAAGCAAGCACTTATGGAGCAAATACAGCAGAAGAACATTCATCCGCCCGAACCGCTGGGCAGTTATCCTGCCTCGGATGTCACTTTTTTATTGAAGGATTTGAGCCGGGTTACGTTGGAAAAAGGGACGGAGGATCGTGAAGAGGCGATTCAGTCGGGAGTCCATTATTCAGAAATGCTGCCAGTAGAATACGAGCCGACAGCAGAGTATATTGCATTGTTTCACGAAACGCTTGCCCAATCTGCCAAAAAGGTTGCATTAGCGGCAGCTTCTGTGGCTGAGATGATTGTGAGAAAAAGAGGCCTGAACACGGCGATTGTTTCTCTTGCCAGAGCAGGGACGCCCATTGGTATCCTGATCAAGCGTTACATTGACTGGAAGTATGGCGTATCTTTGCCGCATTACAGTATTTCTATTATTCGTGGCAAAGGCATTGACCGGAATGCGATTTTATACATATTACAGCAGCATGGGCTGGGGATTGAACTTCAGTTTGTTGATGGCTGGACGGGGAAAGGGGCGATTCGCCAGGTATTGATTGAGGCCTGTCGTGAGATGAACACGGATTACGGGTTGCGTCTAAATGATGATCTGGCGGTGCTGGCCGATCCGGGCAGATGTTCGGAAACCTTTGGTACACGAGAAGATTATTTGATTCCAAGTGCTTGTCTGAATTCGACTGTATCCGGTTTGATGAGTCGGACGGTATTACGCGACGATCTCATAGGCCCGGACGATTTCCATGGGGCCAAATTTTATGAATCTTGGCGGTCAGTGGATCAGTCCAATACGTTTGTGGATACGATATCCGGGTACTTTCAAGACGTGGCTGAAACGGCCATTGCATATGCAGAACAAATGACATTGAACCCGTCTGCGGTGACATGGCAAGGCTTACGGGATATAGAGGCGATTCAGCAGGCATTTGGTATTCGGGATATCAATCTGGTCAAGCCCGGAGTGGGGGAGACGACTCGTGTACTGCTGCGCAGGGTGCCGTGGAAAATTCTGATTGACCGCGAAGATAATCCGAATCTTCAGCATATTATGCTGCTGGCCAAGGACCGTGGAGTGCCTGTAGAGGTATTTGAAGGATTGACTTATTCCTGCTGCGGAATTATCAAGCCGCTCAAGGGGGGACAAGAATGATCTACGCAAGTGATCTCGATCAGACACTGATTTACTCCAAACGTTCGCTTGGCGTACCGCTGGAGTCCCCTGGTCTGTTGCCTGCGGAACAGATAGACGGGGCAACGTGGGCTTTTATTTCTGAACAAGCCCTGCAATTGTTAAAGACACTGCCTGAAGATGTGATGTTTATGCCCGTGACGACTCGGACGATAGAACAGTATAGACGAATCACTGTGTTTCAGACGGAGTTGGTTCCCACATATGCCGTGACGAGTAATGGTGGAAACATTATCGTTGGAGGCGAGGTGGATCGAGAGTGGAATCGGCGTATTCATGAACAAGTACGCCGTGATGGTGCTCATGCGGAAGAAGCACGTCAGGTGTTCGGACAGGTGCTGCATGAAGACTGGGTGGTAAACGAGCGCTTTTGCGATGAGTTATTCTATGCTTTCATGATTGAACGGGATCGTATGCCACTGGAACAGGTGCTGGAGAAGGCGCGAATCATGCATGAAATGGGCTGGGAGGTATCCATTCAAGGTCGTAAGGTGTATTTGGTACCTGCGGCCGTGAATAAACAAGCAGCCGTGGAGCACATCCGCAATCTCACGAATGGAGGGGCAGTGGTTGCGTCCGGTGACTCTTTGCTAGACCGTTGTCTGCTGGACTATGCCGATTATGCGATTGCTCCGCGTCATGGTGAATTGTATCGGGAACAGCTACGGGATAAGCTGGAGGTCAATTACCGTTTTACAGAAGTGTCGGGGGTTTATGCAGCGGACGAAATCATGGCGTATGTTCATGCAATACACCGGAGTGTATTCGCAGCTCAAACTTCATTTTCAGAATAGATAGGGGACGTGGCTCTGTGAAGAAGGTTAAGGTGTATTTTAACCGCTGGTTTTCAGTGGCGTATCATTATATGAATGCTATTCGTAACAATGAGGACGGTATTCCGTTCGAGATCTATGCGACGCACTCAGATCCGCAGCACATGGCGCTACAGGCCAGTGATATAGCTGAAGTAGAGCCTCGCACCAGTGGTGTGGAGTACGCACGGTTTTGCGCTGATTTTTGCAGGCGGCACGGAATTGATGTCTTTATCCCACGGTGGAATATGCTCGATATTAGCAAGCATCTTTATTTATTTGATGATATTGGGACAAAAGTGATGGTATGCCAAGATACCGAACTGCTGGAGCAACTGATGGAAAAGGATCTGTTTTATGAATCCATTCGTCAAAAGGACATTGTCACGATTCCCGACTATGCCATTGCCAGCAATGCCGAGCAGTTTAAACAGGCTTATGAGTCGTTAATAGCACTTGGGCATAAGGTATGCTTCAAGCCATGTAATGCAGAAGGCGGGATGGGCTTTCGTATCATTAACAATGAACGTAATCCGCTGGAGGAGCTGTTCGGCCATGCGCTGAATCATATTTCGTTCGAGGAGGCACATCGCGTATTGTCATCCACAGAATCATTTCCCAATCTGATGGTGATGGAGCTGCTGGAGGGATACGAATACAGTATTGACTGCCTGGCCGACCGGAACGGAAAGCTGCTAGCGGCAGTTCCGCGTAGGAAGGCAGGAGGACGATTACGGCTGCTGGAGCAGCATCCCGAGCTGTTGGAGGTGGCACAGAAGGTCGCTGAGGCGTATCACATTCCGTACAATTATAACATTCAGGTAAAATATAACGGCGAGCATGCCAAGCTGCTAGAGATCAATCCGCGGATGTCCGGAGGACTTCATGTATCATGTTTGTCGGGTATCAATTTTCCTTATCTAGCGGTGAAGTCGGCTTTGGGTCATGAGATCGGTTCACTTCATCCGCAATACGACATTTTAGCCAGTCATATCGAGCAGCCAATCACCATACGTAAATCCGTACATTGACACACACAAATATTGTTTTCTACAATATGGTAAGGGTTTACGTCAGGAGGTACAAGCTATGACGTCAAAAATGTGGGGTGCCACGATTGCTGTGGTTAGCTACCTGATTGCGCTTTTACTAAGTTTTTGGTTGCCACTGTTTGTGTGTTTGGCGATTCCGATCATTGGTTTGGGAGGATACAGCGCCATCATGGCTGTTCGCCATCCTCGCCCCAATCTGACCGGTTCCGTGATTCCGGTGGTGCAGGAGCAGGTCGGTGAGACACAGCAGCATGAAAAGGAAGCTGCCGTTCGACCGGAGGCTATAACAGGACAAGTACGTCAACCAGTTCAGGTGAGTAGTGAATTTGCTCAGGTGATGGAGTATTTGGAGGTACTGGAGGATATGGTGATCTCCGAGGGACAGAAGGATGCGCTTGATAACGAGATTGTCGAGAAGGCGCTGGCTCTATTTGCACGTTTGCAGCGGGTCATTCCGCTTTTGCATGAACTGAACAACAGTGAAGTGAATCATACGGTTCGGAGATTGATTTTGAAGGATTTGAACGGACTGATTAATCCGTTTCTTCGGCTCAGCGGCGATGCGAAGCGGACCAACCGGAGGACGTTATTAAACGGATTACGGGATGTGGACAGCAAAATATCGGTAATTGTGTCCACGGTGGAGCATAAGGATCTGCTGGAATTACAGAGCAAAGCGGAGCTTATTCACCAGCGATATAGCAGTTCCGAATTGTAGGCGATTTTTTGAGAAAATAAAAAAGTAGCAGAATAGCTGCTCTGAATAACAACGATTAGATTTGGGTAACAGTTGTTTTCAGAATAGGAGGTAGCGTATGGCGACCCCATGGGCTGAATTGAAAAAAGAAGATGAACAAAAGGTGACTGAGGAGGCTTCACAGCTGATTCAGAAGGTATCACAAAGCGATGTCATGAGCCTGGATACCTTAATGGATGATATCGGTAAGCTGGGGGTTAAAACGCAGGAACGTGCGGGGCAGACTCTAAAAATGCTGGATCGTCCGGTAAACGACCTCATGTCCGGTGATCGGGCTGAGGTATCCAATATGATCTTAAAGCTGCGTGATGAATGCGAAACGCTCCAGCAGAGCAAAAATGTGAGCTTTTTTGGCAAGCTTCTGCGTAAAAGCCCGTTAAAAAACTACATTTACAAGTATCAGTCGGTGAAGACGAACATCGAGAAAATCATTACTGCCTTGAGAGATGGTAAAGATAATCTGGAAGAAAACATTGTCAGCATGAGACAGTTGAAGAAGGCTTCCATTGAAGAAATCTACAATTTACAGACGAAGATTGCCTTTGGTAATCGCTTGAAAGAACTGTTTGAGACCGAGATTGCCAAGTCGGAAAACGAAAACCGTAAGCCTCATCTGGAGCGGGGATTACGCAAGGTGGTTACTCGTACGCAGTCAATGACAGAAATGATTTTGTTATACAATCAGGCGATTGCAGCAACGGATATTATTAATGATAACAATGATAAACTGATTGATTCTGTAAATAATGCGATTGATAAAACATCGAATCTGATCACTGTATCGGCTATGATCGCGATGGCGCTGGCGGATCAAGATAAAATCATTTCAGCCGTCGATGCGACCAACCGTACGATTGAAGATCAATTCAAGGAAAATGCGAAGCTTCTCAAAACGACGACCGAGAGAACGACAGATTTGCTTAGTAAGCCTTCAATGTCACTGGAGGCTGTGAATCAGGCGATTGGTGATTTGGTATCTGCTTTGGATCTGTCTGAAAAATCAAACCGTCGGATTATTGAAAGCTGCCACGATTATACAAGTAAAATGACAGCAATCAATGCCAACCTTAGCCAACGTCTGGGGATCGAAGGGAAAGAACCATCCAAACCGCTGAAGGATAGCAATTCCTCTGAGGGTTTAAGCTCGTTTTTGAACTGATGACAATGTAGAATAATAGACCCAATCTATGAAAAAGACGCCAGGATGACTCCGAAAGGCGTCTTTTTTTGGTTTGGCAGCAGCTAATAAAGGACATGATGAACATACATAGCATTCTCGTGCATAAACTCTTAAAAAGCGAATGACAAAAGGAGAGAGCGAGCGTATGATGTCCTTTATTTTCGGGTGTGTGATTGTCTATTTACTTGTGGCTGCCAGTAGCGAAAAAGCAGATTCAATTGTGGAGTTAAATGATTCTGTGAAATAAATTTTTTTATTGAAAATCATGCATTTTCTGATAGGATAGAGTTAAATATTGGAATCCCAAAGGAGAATGCATGCTGGAATTTTCATTTGAAATCATCGACGAATCGAAAATCAACATTGTATATCAGTATGGAAGCAGTAGCTTCAATTTTAATTTGTTTTTTAACTACGGTGTGTGGACGCTGCATCCTTTTGACGGGATTCTGCTGCAGAACAAGGAAATGTGCCGTTTGATCGTTACGGATCTGTTTAAGAACAAAGATTTTCATGTCATGCTGGCGCGTGAAAATATTTTATTGTCAACCTTGCGTACCTCTATTGATCTCAATCCTGAAACTCGGGGAGATCGATATCAGGAACAGGAATTTGATGAGCTGTCTGATTTTGCTGAGACACACAGCTTTGAAGAGGTACTGCAAATCGAGCAGGATTCCGTTCGCGAGCGTATAGATTTCTTCCAAAACATCATTCAAAAAATGTATATGGAAGGATTCGGCCCGGAAGACAATGATTTTAACAAGGTGCAAGCTATTCTTCGCATTTATAAGGCTGCACATGACCAACTCGGAGAATTGAGCGACTTTCCCCTGAGAGGCGACGAACGACGCAGATGGTAGACTTATTGAAACAAAAAAAGAGAGAGTCCCCGAATTAACTCCGCGGTACTCTCTCTTTTTTGTATTGTCTAGGGGTTAGGCCAAGTTAAATCACTTGGCCCACTAATCTTTTCACTCCTGCACACCTCTAAAACGTATAGAAGCTCTACGGCGGTTGCCAGCGGAGCGGGCAGAATTGTTCTGAAGAAGCGAAGCGTTCGCTTTTGTCCTCGGATTTTAACCTTTACTGGTTGTGTACAATAATAAAAATCCGAGGGCGGTGGCGATCGGAAGAACAATCTGCACGCGCAGCGCCCATCAACCGCAAGAAAGCTTCTCATACCACCCTAACTTATCCCCATTAATATCATCGAGCAAAGGATAAGCCCCGTCCCGCACCCCGAAGTATATACCTTGAGGTGGCGGAACATGGATGTTTTCCAGGCTGACAGAGATTCATCGGAACGCAAACGTTCATTTTCCTCCCGTAATGCCTTGGATTGACGAATGAACAACTGTCTGATGTCGGCAAATCCCCGCAGGAAGAGGGTTAGAAAACCGCTTTGCAGAACGTGGAAGATTGCACCGATCACCAAGCCCAGCAACCCCAACAGGAATAGCAGATTTGCAGTAGCCATGTTTTCACGACCATACAAGAGATGGGGGATGGCGTACAGAAATCCTAAAGTACCGACAATCAGGGCAGTGAGTCCGAAACGTAAAATCATTATTTTTCGACCCGCTTCGCAAAGCGCAGGTCTGGGTTCGAACGAGCATCAAATACGATACCTTGAATCTTAGGACTGATTAATGCCGTGTCCGCAGAGAACTGGATCGGAATAATCGGCAGATCTTCCATCAATACGTCTTCTGCCTGATGGAGCTGTTCAAAGCGTTTTGCCGGATCAAGCTCAAAGGTTGAGGATTCGATCAGTTTGTCATACTCCGGGTTGCTCCAGTTGGTAAAGTTGTTCGAATTTTTGGAAGTGTAATGCCCCAATACGCCAAGTGGATCCAGGAAGTTTCCTTCCCAGCCCATACGGGCGATCTGGAAGTTCTTCTGTTTAAAGGTATCAATGTACGTTTTCCATTCCTGATTCTCCAGTGTCACTGCAACGCCCAGGTTCGTTTTCAGCATTTCCTGAATCGCTTCAGCTACTTTTTTATGCTTGTCCGAAGTGTTGTATTTGAAGGTAATCGGTGGCAGCTTGGTCAAACCTTCTTCTTTCAGACCTTCGGCCAGCAATTGTTTCGCTTTTGCAGCGTCAAACTCATAGTATTTTTTCGGTGCTTCATCACGGAAGTCTTTGCCGGATGGCGTTGTTGTTCCGTATGGAACATAACCGTAAGCCGGAGTTTCGCCACCTTTGGTTACGCTGGTAGCCAGTGCTTCGCGGTCAATCGCGTAGGCGATGGCCTGTCTGATTTTTTTATTGTCAAACGGCTTTTGTTTTACGTTAAAAGAATAGGTGTACACACTGAAAGATGGATGCGACAGGAATTCCTTGTTGCTCTTTTCCTGATCCAGTGTATCCACGGGAAGGCTCAAAATCAGATCCAGATCGCCCGTTTTATACATTTGATAATAAGTTGTGGAGTCTTGAACCATTTTAAAATTAATCGTTGCCATCGTAATAGCATCTTTGTTCCAGAATTGATCGTTTTTAGCCAGCGTAATTTGCTCGTTATGTTTCCATTCCTTGGCTACATACGCACCGTTGCCGACCATTGTGCCCGCTTCAGCTGCCCATTTGTCATTTTTCTCAACAACCGATTGGTTTACTGGCAGATAGGCATGACCCACTGCGATCGTTGGGAAGAAGCTCAGCGGTGATTTCAGCTCAACTACAAGAGTTTTATCATCTTTGGCTGTAACACCCACGTCTTCAATTTTACCTTTGCCTGTGTTGTACGCTTCGGCACCTTTGATGTAGTAGAGGGCAGAAGGATCGTAGGCAGCTGTTTTTGGATTCAGTACCCGTTTCCAGGAGTATTCAAAATCCTTAGCTGTCAGTGGGTCACCATTTGACCATTTTGCACCGTCACGGATCGTAAAGGTGTAGGTTTTGCCGTCAGGAGATACGTCTACTTTGCTGGCAGCGCCTTCTACGATTTTACCGGCCTTATCGTATGTATACAGCCCTTCGTACAAGTTATCAATCACAAAGTAGGACGTTGTATCTGATGCGAAAGCAGGGTCTAGCGTATAAGGCTCGCCACCTGCCAGGTTGGCAGTAATTTCTTGCGGGATATCTGCTTGAGGCGCAGCGGACGGGTCGTTGCTTGCTGTTTTGTCCGCAGTGCCAGAGCATCCAGCCAAAGCCGTTACGACCAAAAGTAAGATGATCGTCATCCAATGCATTTTTTTCATCGTGGTTTTCCTCCATTACTGTGATTAGTTATGCTAAAAATAAGGTACACCGTACCGGGATTTATTCATCCTCCTTTCCCGCAGGTATGCCGCGTGTGCGCACTTCGATAAAGGAACTGCCGTTTTTCCTGTGGTTAGGCGAGAAGCTGCGGATCATGGTGACACCCCTCCTTGTCCAATTTCGATCTCTATATTGTTAATGTTGTGAGCGCGGGTCAAGTGCATCCTGAAGCCCGTCTCCAAGTGTATTGAACGCCAGCATGGTGAGCGATATCATCAGCCCGGGGAAGAATAGGCGCCACCATTGACCGCTTAAAATAACGCCAAGTGAATCGTTAGCCATCGTCCCCCAGCTGGCCGAAGGAGACTGAATCCCCAGACCGAGAAAGCTCAGAAACGATTCGGCAAAAATAGCCGATGGAATAGTGAACGTCAAATTTACAATAATGATTGCCGCTGCGTTCGGTAGCAAATGTCTGAAGATAATACGTGAATGAGATGTCCCCAAGCTGCGGGCTGCTAACACATATTCTTGCTGCTTCAGCTGTAAGATTTGCCCACGCACTACACGGGCCATACCGACCCAGCCAGTAATGGATAATGCAATAATCATTGTGAGCAGTCCCGGCTTCATAATGACGAGCAGCAGAATGATGACCAGCAGATAAGGAATGCTATACAAAATTTCAATAATACGCATGAGAATGCTGTCGATCCTGTCGCCCGTTTTGCCGTGCCCGGCACAATAGCCAGCAATGCAGCCGACGAGAATACCAAGTACCAAATCAATGGCGGCAGCGGCAAAGCCGATCATGAGTGAAATTCTAGCTCCGGCCCATGTCCGTGCCCATACGTCCCTCCCCAGATCATCCGTGCCAAACCAGTGCTCTCCCGAAGGAGAAAGATTCGTCTTCAAAAGGGATTGATCACTGGGTGCATAGGGAACCATGGAAGGTCCAATAATCGCCAGCACAATAATCATGATTAGTAGGGAAAGCCCCAACAGAGCAAGCTTGTTGTTAAAAAGTCTGCGTAGCCGATCCCGCCAGGGTGATTCTTTGGGTCTGGTCAATTTGGAGGTGGGGATCTGGCTACGGTCTACAAGACTGAACAGGCTGTCCTTTTCGACAGTAGGTGCTGCTTTCATGTTAATCTCCTTTGCTGTCTAATTTGATTCGCGGATCGACAAGGCGATAGGATATATCAATTAAAAATAAAGTAACGACCAGAATAGCACTGTAGAAAATGGTCGTCCCCATAATCACTGGATAATCCCGATTAAAGATACTATCTACGAAGTATTTACCGATGCCGGGAATGGCGAATATTTTTTCGACGACAAAGGTACCTGTAATGACGGAAGCGAATAGCGGTCCGATAAAGGAAAGCACCGGAATCAACGCATTGCGTAATCCGTGACGAAGGACTACTGCCCAAGAGGACAACCCTTTCGCTTTGGCAGTGCGTATGTACTCCTCATGCATGACCTCCAGCATACTCGTCCGCATAAAGCGGGCGATAACGGCAAGCGGTGAAACAGCGAGAGCCAGCGACGGAAGTACCGTATGCTGCCAGGTTCCCCATGAGGCGACCGGAAGCAGGTGCCATTGGACGGCAACATACTTGATTAACAGCGGTGCCAATATGAAGCTGGGTACGGAAATACCAACAATCGCGATAAACATCGAGATATAATCCAGTGGTCGATTATGGTGTAGAGCAGCCAGTGTTCCGAGCGAAATACCGGCAATAATCGCGACCACGATGGATTGAATACCCAGCAATGCAGAAGGTGGAAAACCTCGGGCAATGAGCATATTGACGTCCGTCGTTTTCGATTGAATAGACGGGCCCATGTCCAGCACTAGCAGATTTTTGAGATACAACACATACTGCACAGCGAGCGGCTTGTCCAGATTGTATCTGGCACGCATATTTTGCAATACCGCTTCCGGAATGGTTTTGGAATCGTTCGAGAACGGATCACCCGGAATGATGTGCATGATGATAAACGTTAAAGTGACGATAATCCACAACGTAATGAACATCGTAAAGAGACGTTTTAAAATGTACATGGGGTTTTATTTCTCCTGTCTATCAAGCTGATTTACATACTACGGCTGCTGAAATTTTAAAATAAATAAAAGTATATAAGAATACTAGGAAATGATAAGACGGTTTAGGTGACATGTCAAGGTAAGGTTTTACATTATAGAACACAGGTCAAATTTTCGTCACAGGTTTTCCATTTATATAAGGCTAAGATTCCGCTTATTCCTCTCGACGAGTATCCTGCGGTATGTTATGATGATACTCTGATAACGTGTTAACGAACTAAAGCGTTTGCCACCTGTTCTTGGATACGGGGGTCACCATTGTTGGAGGGGAATAAGATGAGAAAAGCAGCCATGTTTACGATGTTAATTGGATTGATGATGATCGTGTTGGCCGGATGTTCCGGCGGTAAGGATAACAGTAAATTGATTATTGGAATTGATGATAAATTCGCCCCGATGGGCTTTAGAGATGAAAATAACGAGCTGACCGGCTTTGATATTGATTATGCAAAAGCGGCCGGGGAACAAATGGGTAAACAGGTGGAATTTCAGCCGATTGACTGGTCTGCCAAAGAATCCGAGCTGAACAGCGGACGTATTGATCTCATTTGGAATGGATACACCATTACGGATGAGCGTAAGGAAAAAGTGCTGTTCACAAAGCCATATCTGAAAAACAGTCAGGTGATTGTCATTCCGGCTACTTCCAGTCTATCCAAGCTGGCTGATCTGACGGGCAAAACGGTCGGACTCCAGACGCTGTCTTCAGCAGCCGATGCATTGGATGCAAATCCGATCAAAAGTAAATTGAAGCAAGTGTCCGAGTTCCCGGATAATGTTCTGGCTTTGACGGACTTGAAAACCGGACGTCTGGATGCGGTTGTCATTGATGAGGTCGTAGCCAAGTATTATATGTCGAAGGAACAAGGGACGTATAAGCTGCTTGATGAATCATTGGCCCCTGAGGAATACGGCATCGGTGTGAAAAAAGGAAATGAAGAGTTGTTGATGCAGCTGCAATCTGCTTTGGATGAGCTGCACAAGAACGGAAAAGCTGCTGAAATTTCGAAAAAGTGGTTTGGTGAAGATAAAGTATTAAATTAATACGTAGTGTATTGAACTAAGGGTTTAGGAGTCGAAGGTCATGAGTATGGAATATATTTTGCGAATTATGAAGCCTATGCTTGAAGGGGCACAGATGACGGTTATTTTATTTTTCATCACGCTCATCTTGTCTATTCCATTGGGTTTTATCGTTACGTTGCTGGCCAAAAGCCGGATTAAGCCAATCGCCTGGCTGATGCATACGTACATTTATGTTATACGCGGTACGCCGCTATTGCTGCAATTATTGTTCTTTTGTTTTGGTCTGCCGATGTTGCCTGTCATTGGGGAGTATCTGGTCTTGGACCGGACAACGGCTGCGGTACTGGCATTTGTACTGAATTATGCGGCTTATTTTGCAGAAATTTTTAGAGGCGGAATGTTGTCGATTGATAAAGGGCAATACGAGGCTTCGCAAGTGCTGGGCTTGAGCAAGTCGCAGACGCTGATTAGAGTCATTGTGCCGCAAATGGTACGGATCGCTTTGCCTGCGGTAACCAATGAAGCGACAACACTGGTAAAAGATACGGCACTACTGTATGCAGTAGCGGTACCGGAACTGCTGCATTTTGCCAATACGGCTGTAAACCGTGATTTCTCGATTGTACCTTATGTTGTAGCGGCGGTTATTTATTTGTTGTTAGCTTTGGTGCTGACGCTATTCTTCAGGGCGCTGGAAAAACGTTTTAAATTCGAGTAAAAGGAATGTCGGGATATGAATACTAATGCAATAGAAGTAACCGATTTGAAAAAATCGTTCGGCAAGCTCGACGTTCTGAAAAGAGTGAGCTTTAACGTTAAAGCGGGCGAGGTTGTAGCCGTCATAGGTCCTTCAGGTTCAGGAAAAAGTACCATGCTCCGTAGTTTGGTACACCTGGAAGATGTGACGGGCGGGACGATCCGCATTCATGATAAAGCACTGGTGGAAAACGGTCAGTACGCTCCGGCAGGTGACATTAAAGGCATTACCACCGGTATGGGCATGGTGTTCCAGCATTTTAATCTGTTCCCTCACTTGACGGTGCAGGATAATCTGGAGCTGGCTCCGAAGCTGGTGAAGAAGGTGAGCAAGGCTGAGCTACGTCGCCAAAGCGCTGAGTTGCTGGCTAAAGTTGGATTAGCAGATAAAGCAGATGCGTATCCATCCCGACTGTCGGGAGGACAGAAGCAGCGCGTGGCGATTGCCCGGGCAATGATGATGAACCCTGATATTTTACTGTTTGATGAGCCGACCTCGGCCCTTGATCCCGAGCTGACGGGTGAGGTGCTGCGAGTTATCAAAAAGCTGGCTGAGGAACATATGACGATGGTCATCGTGACCCACGAGATGAACTTTGCGAGAGATGTGGCGGATCGTGTTATTTTTATGGATAATGGCGAAATTGCAGAATCCGGTACACCAGAGCAGATTTTTGGCAATCCTCAGCTGGAACGGACGAAGGTGTTTTTGAATCGGGTGGGGGATTAAAAATATAGTTGCTTGTTAGAGTGTGTGTCCGTGAGCAATATGTTTTTAAGCAGGAAGTATGAGGGAAGAATAAAAGCAAGGGAGATGGCAAACGCCATCTCCTTTTTGTAGTTATAGAGTATGCGAACTGTGTAACCACATTTGGGCAATATGTAGATTGAGGTTCGTATACAGATTATTATTTTTAATCTTTACATACCTACCGAAGGTATGTAGAATGAAAGATACCTACCGAAGGTAGGTTTTAAATGATGAGAGGATGAGTCGACCATGAATAAAACTCGCAACGAAATCATCTTTACGCTAATCATCAATCTTGTATTGCCTTATTTGGCTTATCGCCTGCTAATTCCGTATACGAGCAGTGTGGTGGCTCTGTCTTTCGCTGCTCTTGTACCACTATGCGACTCACTCTACAATCTTATACGGACGCGCAAAGCAGATGTGTTCTCTGGCTTTATCTTTCTTGGTCTGATTCTGGGCGTGGTGGCCGTTCTCTTGGGCGGTGACGAACGCTTCATTTTGCTACGGGAGTCTTATGTAACCGGTATTATGGGGTTGGTGTTTCTAGGCTCGCTGCTCTTTGGTCGACCATTAATTTATTATTTTGCGGAAAGATTCACAGGTCATAATCCTCAGATAAACGATAAATGGGAGAAGCTTCCACGCTATCGCTTTAACTTCCGCCTGATAACGGCGGTGTGGGGACTCAGCCTGCTGCTGGAAGCCTTCATCAAAGTAGTGCTGGTATATTCGCTGACCATACCGATCTTTCTGGTCGTATCGCCGTTCTTCACCTACGGGCTTATTGGTTTGACGATCTGGTGGAATATAGGTTTCATTAAACGAATAAAAAGACAGACAAACGGGAGGTAAAAGATTATGCAAGATAAAGCGATGAACGACAGTCTAAAAAAGCTGCTTGAGATTGCCGAAAAGATGATTATGGAGAAAGGCTGTCGGGCGACGACACTACAGGATATTGCGGATCGCAGCGGACTGACTAAAGGAGCCATTTACCATTATGTCAAAAGCAAAGATGAATTGTTCGGTATGATTCTGGAGGCGGGAATGGAGAAAACCAATCAGCGCTTTTTTGAATCTGTCGCCCGGACTCCCGCAGGACCAGAAGGAATCAAATCCCCGCTTAACACCTTAACTGATCGGCTTCGTAACATCGGTAGTGGGGACAGCGCTGCCAGCCTGATTTTTATTTATCTACTCAGCCAACAGGATAAGCCCGCCGTGGCTGGCATTCTGAAACGTTATCATGAAGCATCTATCCTCACTGCCAAAACGTGGATCGAAGTCGGACAGCAGAATGGAGCTATCCCTGTTTCAATCGATGCGGACAGGACAGCTCGGATGTTCACCGTGTTCAAGAACGGACTGCAAGTTCAGCATAACATAGTGACCGATGGCGATAAAATCAACGAACTGGAAATTTACGAGTTCTTGATGAATGCGCTGGGCGCAGGAAGAGGCTAGGCAGCCCCTCCATTCGTCTGAAATTCTCTTAAAGTATTCCATTCGTTCAGCTATCCCTGGATTTTACCTTTAAGTTTATATTCTACTGAGGAGAAATCTAGGGATAACAGCGATCGGAAGAACAATCTGCATGCGTAGCGGGCTCACCACCATAACTCCTCCATTATCTATCTATTAGGATCAACAATTCCTTTGTCCTCGCTAAATACTTCAATCATCGTTAATGCCCCCGCCCGGTACCCGTGAATGAATGCTGCTGGTAATTTGCTTTTCAACATCTCCATGAGATCACTAATTTTTTGATTCACTTTTTGAGATTCAGGGTCGGTTGAATTTATCTGTTCACTAGGACGCCATTCCCCATAATACATATCCTCTAAAATCATTTTTTATCAAACCTCCTATGAAAAGTTAAGTGTTTGTCCTCACGTGAATCGAGATTTCCCATTATGCACTGCTAATCACCCAAGCACATTTTACTGTATGTGATGGATGCATATTGATATTTATGCGTTATTTGCATAAATTTTTTTTAGTATATAAGCTGAGTTAAAAATGTACATGAGATGCCACTAGGCTGTCGGGTGGTGCTTCCCATCGCTGAAATACTGGAATTATTTTATAAAATTCAAAGAGAGCTAAACATAATAGAGTTAAAGCTTTAATTTGCTAGGTTTATATGCAAACGCTATTATTCTATAATTTCACTCAGAAAGGAGGTTAAAGTAAAAAAATACGGAATATGGAACGTATAGGTGATATACTGCAAAGAGAATCAACCAACAAGCAAGTGTATGGGACAAATACAAAATTTTAGGAGGTAGAGTATGTTTAATTTTAGTAAGAAAATGATGACGGTAGTTCTTGCAGCTTCCATGAGTTTTGGATTATTTGCAACAACCTCAAGTGCAGCGACAGACTATTGGCAAAATTGGACCGATGGTGGTGGGACGGTCAATGCTGTTAATGGATCAGGCGGTAATTACAGCGTAACATGGAAGGATACCGGGAATTTTGTTGTCGGCAAAGGCTGGACTACTGGATCGCCAAACAGAACGATCAACTACAATGCCGGTGTCTGGGCGCCGTCCGGTAATGGATATTTGGCTCTCTACGGGTGGACGAGAAACTCACTCATCGAATATTACGTCGTTGATAGCTGGGGTACTTATCGACCTACCGGTACGTATAAAGGTACGGTGACCAGTGATGGGGGCACATATGATATCTACACAACAATGCGATACGACGCACCTTCCATTGAAGGCGAAAAAACGACGTTTATTCAGTACTGGAGTGTTCGACAGTCGAAGAGACCGACCGGGGGCAACTCCACAATCACTTTCAGCAACCACGTGAAAGCATGGGCGAGCAAAGGAATGAATCTGGGAAGTAACTGGTCTTACCAGGTGTTGGCGACAGAGGGGTATCAGAGTAGCGGGAGCTCTAACGTAACGGTGTGGTAACCACTCAACTGCAAGCTGTTCAACGAACAGGCGCGGTTGGGACTGTCTCACGGGATAAGCGGGTTTTGAGAGCTGTCTGATAGATAGGGTTTAAATGAATCGATCATGGAGGACTCACCGAGCCCTAAGTATTGTAGACAGGCCGATGACCGTTCCCCTCCAGTCTATCCGTCAGTGCGGATGCGTTGAAGGCCGTTTCCTGCCAGGCGAACGGCCTTCGACGCTGCTGGAGGCGAGTTGCAAGGCCATCACGGCCTACTATTTTTCCTATCAGCTTAAAGGAGATCTATCCATGAGAAAGCTATTAATGTTTATTTTAATAGCAACAATAAGAATGATAACGATAATATAAAATGGACAGTAACGATTAATGAGGGAGCTAACGGTTACCGATTGCCTACAGAAGTGGAGTGGGAATATGCTGCAGGCGGAGGTCAGGCGAGCAAGGGCTACACATACAGTGGAAGCAATAATGCCGACGAGGTCGCATGGTATTGGAAAAACGCCGGAGACAAATACTTATCTGGAGACTGGAACTGGCCTATCATAGAGAGCAACTATAATAAAACAAAATCGATCGGTACCCGGAAACCCAACGAGTTAGGAATTTACGATATGTCCGGCAACGTCAGCAACAACGAGATATCTTTCCGAGGTAAGTTCGATGCGAATGGCTTTGGTCCCGATCAAGGGTTTCGTATAGCTCGTAGAGAATAGTCGGAACAAGGCACAACAAATGAAGGTTAAACTAACGGGCAGTTTAGGTTAATACAGTTCTACCCCACCGAGAAGACAGGGTCGGGGAGTGTCCTTATCCTGCCTTCTTGCATGTTATATGTTTTCTACTGTACTAAATTATCCAAATCCGGCTGCAATTTGGTCCGCAGAACATACAGCATGATGGCACCAAAAAGGAACGCGACGGCATCCGAAATGACAAGCGACCAGACCACCCCGTGGAATCCGTTCATTCGATTAGCAATATACAACACAGGAATCAGAGTAACTCCTTGAATAACTGACATAATAAACGCGGCGGTTCCTTGCGCTGTTGCTTGAAAGATACCGGTAAACAGCGAGGTCATTCCTGTAATGAACAAGGATAAGAACGTCACATGTAGAATGTAGCTACCCATTTCAATTAATTGCGGGTCACTCGTAAATAAACCAATTAAGTGGTCGGAAATCAGATAGACGATAACACCAAACACGATTGCTAACGCCACAATAGCTTTGATTGTAAATCCAATGGTATGCTTCATGCGTAATTTATTCGCTGTAAAAGAGAAGGCAATCAACGGCACAACTCCCTCGCATAAGCCCATCAGAATAAACTCAGGAAATTGCAATAGGCGTGATGAAATTCCGTAAGCCGCTACGGCCTGATCCCCATAATCGACAAGAAAATGGTTAAAGATGAGCGACATTGCACCCAAGAAGATACTCATAACAAAGACGGGAACTCCGATTTTGAATATATTGCTCAGAATATCCGTGGTAGCCTTAAACCATTTAACGGAGACAGTTAAGAATTGGCTCTTATATCCCATATGGAAGGCGTAGAATGCACTCGCAACCAAGTTAGAGATGACCGTAGCAGACGCAACGCCGATCACGCCCCAATGGAAGACGAAGATGACTAGCGCGTCGAGAATAATATTCACGACAACACTGAGAATCATACCGATCATCGACGTGATTGCTGCACCCTCGGAGCGCACGATATTCTCCAGAGTGAAGAATAATACGACGAATGGTGAACCAATAAGCATAATCGTGACATAGTCCTTCGTGAATCCGAAGGAGTCAGTTGTTGCCCCGAGGCCATGAACGATTGGATCAATCAACGGGAGACCGACCGCCATCATGATAAGACCGAGAACTAAACTGCTGTAAAAGGCGAATGAAGACACATGCTTCACATCGTCATATTTTTTCTCTCCCAGCAAACGAGAGATGAATGTGCCGCTACCCATGCCTATCAAGTTGCCTAGCGCCATAATGATCGCGAATAACGGCAAGGTTAGTGCGAGTGCGGTTAACATGGTAGTATTGCCCAGTGTACCAAGGAAATAGGCATTTAAGATGGAATAGATGACATTCATTGACGTACCTAGCATCATCGGTACAGCGAAGTGAGCTACGGCTTTTGCGACCGGTGCTTTTTCAAAGTAATGGAGGTTTTCTGCATCCATGCGAGTCACTACTTTCTTTATTTATTTTGTCCTTCAGTCTAACACTGTTAGGTTGTGCCTTACAGTGTTAGATGATATCATGAACCTATGAACCTGTAAAGCATAAACTTACACTGTTAGATAAAAGGGCGGATACCGATGAAAAAAAAGCAGCCTCAAATTTCGGAGGATAAGATTTTGGAAGCCTCGTGGGAGCTTCTTGGAGAGGAGGGTATCGAGAAATTCAGTATGAGACGATTGGCCGACCGGCTAGGGATTCAGGCTCCCTCTTTGTACTGGTACTTCAAGAGCAAGCAGAATCTCTATCAGCGCTTGGCCAACCAGGTATCAAAAATGATTCTGGAGGAGTTTCATTCCGAGGGGGACTGGAAGGAGCAGCTGACGGGGCTTGCGGTAACAATGCGGAGTGTGCTCTACCGATACCCCTGCTCCACGCAGCTCATGATGATGACGCTGCCCCACGAACCGGACATCATCCGGTTTACCAACCGTATGCTGCTCTGCGTGGAGTCGACACCGCTTGAGCAAGAGCAGAAAATGCAAGTGGTTACTACGCTTGTGAACTATGTCTCCTACTTCGTCCTAGACGATTATCAGCATGAGCGTAATGTCTCCGCTATCCTCAAGGATCAGGGAGCACTTCCGGGTGAGGAGATGGTTCACCTTCTGAATTCCATGAGCGAGACAGAAGTGGGACTATTCCGGAGGATGTTCACGAATGGGCTGTTCGAGCTGATGGGGACCGACGAAGCGTTTGAGTTCGGATTGAAGCTGATTCTGTTGGGGATTGGGCAGGTGATAAAGGAGCAGGAAAGTAGTATGTAAAAACCGCCCATCCGGTTATTGGATGGGCGGTTTCAATTAGGTTACGTTTACCCTAAATTGTTAGTACAAGAGTAAGATGCCCAAAAAGTCGTCGCAAGATATCTAACCGCTATTCATGAAAAGCATTTATCGGATGCAGTAGATCTGGTCAAAGATTCACGGTACCTTTAATGAAGAAAAACAAATTCGAAAGTATAAGCAGTACAGTAATAGAACTGATTTTGATAACTTGGTTATTAATTGGTGTAATTTACATGTAGTAATCAGCAGACCTAAATGATATATTATGTATCCGGCCGTAAGATAGGCTGTGATGTAATAGTTAGATGGACTTCAAAAATTCAAAGGATTACCTACGAGGTATTATTTACCAGTAGCATGAATCATCGAAGTATGATATATTATTATTCCGGGCGTTGATATGGCCGGAAATGATTGATCTTTGAAAACTGAACAACGAGTGAGTAAAACGATTTTGTTCGCAAAATCAAACAAGAGATATTTTATCTCGT
>NZ_JAAMNR010000075.1:0-264 GCF_011066115.1 Paenibacillus sp. EKM212P | reverse complement strand
CTACTGGAAGGATTATTTGCTCGGCTATGATCAGCAAACTTCGATTCCGACCGGAAAAGTAGGCGTGAAAGCGGACGGTGCACAATTTGAGCATATCCTGTGCGATCTCGGCAAGGATTTGACCGGACGTATGGAAATGGTGGCCAAGCAGCATCACGTGACCCCGAATACATTGCTGCAAACAGCTTGGGGCTTGCTGCTCCAAAAGTACAACGGTAGTGACGACGCTGTTTTTGGCGGTGTAGTGTCTGGTCGTCCAGCGGA
>NZ_JAAMNR010000074.1:0-267 GCF_011066115.1 Paenibacillus sp. EKM212P | reverse complement strand
AACGGTCGTGTTCGGGATGGGTACGTGTGGAACCCCTCCGCTATCGCCACCAAACATGAATTTACATCGTAAATTCTTCCGTATGGTTATTCGGTTCATCACTTATCGTGTGAATGAATAGCCATGCGCTTGTTGTATGTCACTTGTACACACCTTCAAGGTTACACCCTGAAAACTGGATCCGAAACTCATTTGCGTTTTATTCTTAGGATAAGCCCTCGACCGATTAGTATTGGTCAGCTCCATGCATTACTGCACTTCCACCCC
>NZ_JAAMNR010000073.1:0-271 GCF_011066115.1 Paenibacillus sp. EKM212P | reverse complement strand
ATGGTGGAGGCTGAGGGGATCGAACCCCCGACCCTCTGCTTGTAAGGCAGATGCTCTCCCAGCTGAGCTAAGCCTCCTGGGTATGTATGGTAGCGGCGGAGGGGATCGAACCCCCGACCTCACGGGTATGAACCGTACGCTCTAGCCAGCTGAGCTACACCGCCATAACATAATATTTTGCTAGCTTGTCCTAAATGGCGGAGAGAGAGGGATTCGAACCCTCGCACCACTTTCGCAGTCTAACCCCTTAGCAGAGGGTCCCCTTATAGCC
>NZ_JAAMNR010000072.1:0-271 GCF_011066115.1 Paenibacillus sp. EKM212P | reverse complement strand
GGGGGTGGAAGTGCAGTAATGCATGGAGCTGACCAATACTAATCGGTCGAGGGCTTATCCTAAAATAAAACGCAAATGAGTTTCGGATCCAGTTTTCAGGGTGTAAGTTTTGTGTTGTATAGGCTCAAGTAGCTTATATGAAACAAGCGAACACACAGCATTTGGCGATGCTGATTCCTGAAAAAGAATTTGCGCAGCAAATTCATGTTTGGTGGCGATAGCGGAGGGGTTCCACACGTACCCATCCCGAACACGACCGTTAAGCCCTCCA
>NZ_JAAMNR010000071.1:0-273 GCF_011066115.1 Paenibacillus sp. EKM212P | reverse complement strand
CAATACAGTTTCATCGAAACTGTAGCCTGTGTGAATATCGGTCTAACTCAACCGAGTAGATGATATTCATGCAGTATGTTGAGAGTTTGAACTCTCAAAACTGAGCAACGAGTGAGTAAGTTAAGAATATCCATTTCATTCACACGAACGTGATGAACCGAATTGAATATCCGGTCGCAGGTACATTGTACTTGCTTATTTGAATGTTTCCATTGCAGGAAACGATTCTCCATAGAAAGGAGGTGATCCAGCCGCACCTTCCGATACGGCTAC
>NZ_JAAMNR010000070.1:0-276 GCF_011066115.1 Paenibacillus sp. EKM212P | reverse complement strand
CGGTCGTGTTCGGGATGGGTACGTGTGGAACCCCTCCGCTATCGCCACCAAACATGAATTTACATCGTAAATTCTACCGTACGGTTATTCAGTTCATCACTTATCGTGTGAATGAATAGCCATGCGCTTGTTGTATGTATTTCTACATACATTCAAGGTTACACCCTGAAAACTGGATCCGAAACTTATTTGCGTTTTATCTTAGGATAAGCCCTCGACCGATTAGTATTGGTCAGCTCCATGCATTACTGCACTTCCACCCCCAACCTATCTACC
>NZ_JAAMNR010000069.1:0-277 GCF_011066115.1 Paenibacillus sp. EKM212P | reverse complement strand
TGGTGCCGGCGAGAGGACTTGAACCCCCAACCTACTGATTACAAGTCAGTTGCTCTACCAGTTGAGCTACACCGGCATATCAAGTTAAATGGCGGAACCGACGGGATTCGAACCCGCGATCTCCTGCGTGACAGGCAGGCATGTTGGGCCTCTACACCACGGTTCCAGAGGCAACTCTCTTAGTTGAAAGTAATTGCGGAGGCAGGATTTGAACCTGCGACCTTCGGGTTATGAGCCCGACGAGCTACCGAACTGCTCCACCCCGCGACAGTAATAA
>NZ_JAAMNR010000068.1:0-279 GCF_011066115.1 Paenibacillus sp. EKM212P | reverse complement strand
TTTTTGGTGGAGCCAAGCGGGATCGAACCGCTGACCTCCTGCTTGCAAGGCAGGCGCTCTCCCAGCTGAGCTATGGCCCCAAAAGGAAATATAAAGTTATATGGTGGGCCCTAGTGGACTCGAACCACCGACCTCACCCTTATCAGGGGTGCGCTCTAACCAGCTGAGCTAAGGGCCCATAATAAACCACCAAAGAAGTTCCTCTTTAGTGGTTGCGCTTGGCGACGTCCTACTCTCCCAGGACCCTGCGGTCCAAGTACCATCGGCGCTGGAGGGCTT
>NZ_JAAMNR010000067.1:0-281 GCF_011066115.1 Paenibacillus sp. EKM212P | reverse complement strand
GGAGGCTTAGCTCAGCTGGGAGAGCATCTGCCTTACAAGCAGAGGGTCGGGGGTTCGATCCCCTCAGCCTCCACCATAAGAAAATTTGAGAAATGCCTTTTAATGTCGCGGGGTGGAGCAGTTCGGTAGCTCGTCGGGCTCATAACCCGAAGGTCGTAGGTTCAAATCCTACCCCCGCAATTAATTTCCTGTTGGAAATGCCTCTGGAACTGTGGTGTAGAGGCCTAACATGCCTGCCTGTCACGCAGGAGATCGCGGGTTCGAATCCCGTCAGTTCCGCC
>NZ_JAAMNR010000066.1:0-284 GCF_011066115.1 Paenibacillus sp. EKM212P | reverse complement strand
ACTCGAACCTGTGACAACTCGATTAACAGTCGAGTGCTCTACCAACTGAGCTATCAGGGAATATTGGTGGAGCCAAGGGGGATCGAACCCCTGACCTCCTGCGTGCAAGGCAGGCGCTCTCCCAGCTGAGCTATAGCCCCATCTAAAAAATCAATTTTGTATGTATAATCAATAGCCTGATAGGCGAAAAAAAATCCCCATTATGGGGTTGCTTGGCGACGTCCTACTCTCCCAGGACCCTGCGGTCCAAGTACCATCGGCGCTGGAGGGCTTAACGGTCGTGT
>NZ_JAAMNR010000007.1:0-222849 GCF_011066115.1 Paenibacillus sp. EKM212P | reverse complement strand
CGTTCGTCCTGAGCCAGGATCAAACTCTCCATTAAAGACCAACCGAAGTTGGTTTATAGAAAGAGCGATAAGCTCATGTTGAAACTGACGAGATAAAATATCTCATTTTCGCTTCCATTTCATACAGCCTGACGGCATGTACCAAAATCTCAGCGTTGGATTTTGTAAACAAAATCCGTACTCACTCGTTGTTCAGTTTTCAAAGATCAAACCTGCATTTTGTCTTACTTTGTTTCACCACCGCGTCTCAGCGGCGACTTAAATAATGTAACACATAACCTCATTTTTCGTCAAGCTTTTTTTTGAAAATTCATTTTTACGCTTGATGCAACACGTTTATCCTGCTTTAAACAGTTCTAAATTATTCATGCTGCTTAATGGGGCGAGTTATAACTTAGCACATATTTTATATACTCGTCAACCTAAATTAATAATTTATATTTTTTAACTATCTATAAATACTAAATCACGTACAAAAAAGGAAGAAAAGTCGATTTAACAACCTTTCTTCCTGACAAATCAACCCCTGCACATTAAATAAGGGAGTAACGCAGTTCACGATTTTGCCCACGATCCCTAAAATCCCCGGCAGCTGTTTCTCTAATAAGTGAACGATATACCAGTTTACGGAGCACGACGGTAAGATCCAATTGAAGATTCTTTAGCTCTGGATGGTTAATAAGTTCATTTATAGACCAGGGTTCCCGTCTGCTGCCTAATATACGGAATAGCGGAGATGAGCACTCCTCCATTTTTGACATCACTGAAAATTCACAAGCAAGCAATACTAGTTCAACCCGTTGTTCCAAGGTTTCTGTACTTAATGTGAGTTCGTTATACAGTTTGTCAATCGTTCGATCCAGAGGCTGTGCCTGAACCCATAAGTGAGTCTTTGGATAAATCCCCCGTTCAATGAGTTCAATAGATGCCCAATGATCCAATGCTTTCAGAACACTTTGATAAGCGTCAATGATCCGCCCTTCTCGCACCGCTCTTTTACCATGAACGTAATTGACCAGAAAGCGGGAGAACTCATGAAATCGCTTCTGCTCCCGTAGTGGATCGTTAAAATCAACAATTTCCTGTCTTAAAAGACGGACCCTGTCATCCCGTTCCCAGACAATACGACCTTCTAGCACATAATCTATAATGTTGGCTTGTTCACCAGCGATAATCCATTCCTTCAGACAACTGAGCGTTGCGTACAACACTTGGCATCTTAAGCCATTCATAAATAAGTGTTGAATAGAACGAACCGGCTTGGTGCCTTCTCCAATAATTAGAATGAGTTCATCAAAGTCATACAACATCGAACCGTGAAAATACTCTCCCGGCTTTCTGTACGAAATAATACCTATTGAATCTTCCCGCAACAATTCATCATACATTAGGTTTAATTTGGTTAGCTGCACTTCTCCCTCCATACCTGCAAGGCGGCTATGACCGCAAATTGGATATTTGGATACATGTGATCATTTCTACATAAATAAGAAACTTCCTTCTTCAATTGTATAAATTTTTATCTTATTCACTTATTTTTTTCAGTGTTACCCAAGCGTTTTCATCTGCAAAGGTTCGATTCCACGCCCCAATTCCTCCGAGCTTCAGCGATTTGGCAAGTTCTACTCTTGCCTTCAGAGATACCTCATCCTCTAGCCAAATCTTTTTGACCACGCCGTCTTCTGTATACTCGACATAATTCTGGCCTTCAGCAGCTCTAAACTTGGGCTTCAACTTAAATTCGGCTATGATACCGGCTGCTGACTTCATACCAAGTGATTTAGAGGTGACCTTAATCTTCCCTTCTTTGGGAGTCTCAGACCACACGCGAGTATATAACGGAATACCTAAAATCACTTTTTGAGGCGGCACTTCATCTTCCTGAATAATTCGCTTAATTGACGCTTCCGTCCATGGTAGCGAGGCGACAGAACCAGCCTTTGGACTAGCCGCCCAATGCTCATCATATGCCATTACCATGAGGTAATCTGTGATGGTGCCCAATGATTTTCGATCCAAAAAAGCTGACCACATTTCACTTTGAGATTTAGGCGTAACATCAATGGACAGTATCAAATCATGTTCCCGAGCCACCGGTTTAAGTTCCCGCAAAAATTGGGTGACATTGGGGCCATCCTTCGTATGAACATTTTCAAAGTCAATATTAATACCATCCAGATCATTTTCTAGGGCAAATGAAATCATCTGATCTATAATCGACTTTCGACGTTCAAAGGTAGACAATGCTTCAGTTGTTAATTCGGGATTAAAGCTGTTGCTCAACAAGCCCCAAACCTCCATCCCCTTGCGATGTGCCCAGCTGACATAGGCAGGATCTGCCTTGCTTTCTACAGTGCCCTCATGATCGACGACACTGAACCACGTAGGACTCACCACATTTACTCCAGGCATAGGATCAAACTTGGAAGGATCGGGCTTACGATTATAGACAGCTTCCCAAGCGAGGTTTACTGGCCTACCCTCCCAATGTTTTTCCGAGATGGACAAATCGTCTTTAGCCGAAGGGATCACAAGCTCTTCTCCTTCAGCGATATGGTCTGACTTAATGTATCCCGCATAGCCATTGTCTAATTGAACAAAATACCAATCTCCTTGTTTGGACCAAATACGTACCTTCGTCCGCTGAGATATATCTGTCAAAATAAAAGATAGGTTAGAGGCTTCTTTACGTAAGGCAATTCTAGCATCCTGTGAGCCATCCTTCTTTTCTACACTCCCCAGCCTGACCTTCTCTCCAGCTTTCATTAGGATGACAGCACCAGTTACAGGGTCTTCGTGTATAGAAACGCCGTATACTTCACGTACAGCCTCTATCGGGATATATACCTCTCCACTGATCACCTGAGGGGCTACGCTAAGCGCATATGTCTTACCATTCAGTTCCCCTTGTGCCTTCGAAACCTTCATATAGAGCAGGCTTTGTCTCGTCGCCATAATGACGGTTTGGCTATCATCCTCATAGCGAACCGTAGGATCAATTTGACTTTGCACCAATTTAAACGGCATCAGCATGTTCTTGCCCGAGCTTTGAGCTTCATACCCAGTCAACTTGCCCTGCATAAAAATAGGACGGACACTGCCCTGCCAATCGGGTTTCTCGTGAAGGGGATTACCAAACCATACGACAGTAATTGCGCATATAATCGCTGCAAATAATAGCAGGCTTGCCGCTCCTCTGAATCGCGAACGTTTACGGCGGCGTCTGGAATGATTTCTGGCCAATATTGAACCTCCATTGTATGAACTTTGAATTCTCGTATTTTGTAACCACAACAGATTACTTAAAACAAAAATACAGTGATTTAAATAAAAAAACGCGGTAAATCCCCGCTTATGGGGAATTCCTCACGTTTCCAATCCATTACAATATATACATACCGCACAAAAAACTTCTATTCCTTGTTTCGTTACGTTTGTTTGTTACTACAAGCTTTGCATACTCCGTGTAACTCCATTCGATGTCCATGCACCTCGAAGCCTGTTTCCAACGCGGCATGGCGTTCCACATCAGCCAAATAGGGATAACTGAAATCTTCAATTTTTCCGCATTTTTCGCAAATGATGTGATAGTGCTCCGAAATATTGGCATCATAACGACTGGCGTTATCTCCATAGGTCAACTCATGTACCATACCCGCTTCTATAAACATCTTTAAGTTATTATAAACCGTAGCCACACTCATACTTGGAAACTTGGACTCAAGCGCTCGATATATTTCATCTGCAGTCGGATGCCCCATGGTTTCCATCAAATAGTTTAATATGGCATGACGCTGGGGTGTTATGCGTACACCTGTCTTCTTCAGAAGTTCCAAAGCATGCTGGACGCGTGCCGCCATATATGTCCACCGCCTTATCCCTTACTTACGATCCTATCAATTACCACGCATCTATTTACAACTTACTTCTAAACCTACTCACATTGTACGGTCTACTCAAGTTTCTTGTCAACGCGCCGTATTGTCGCCGGATGTTCCTATAGAGGTATCTGACTCAAGAGCTCCGGGTTCAGCCGGAGAGCTTTCAGATGTATCGGGCGCAGTCGTACCCCCGGAATCATCCAAGTCGGGTAACGACGGCATCAGTAACTTTTTAATCGTTAAATTGCTGTTACCCTCTACGTTGATCGCATACTTACCTGTCCCATTCTGGCCTGAAATACTTTTACTATCTATTTTAAATGGAAAATCGGATTGAAGATTACCATAACTGCTTGAACCCTCTAACTGAAAATCTCCATTCGACGGAAGATCCAATACGATATCACCGACAGCACTGTATATTTTCCAATCTCCGCCCACCTGCTCGCTATGCACTTTGATAGAGCCATTAAGCGAATTTGCATTCAGCTTGGCTGTAGAATTCAGCACATTCATGTCACCATTCTGAGTATCTACGGTGATGTCCCCTTCCGAACGAGCGAGCTGAATATCACCTACCATGGTGTGTAGTGTCACAGCTCCTTCAATATCGCCTGCCTGCATATCGCCACGGTTCGTGCGCACATCTACATCTCCAGAAATCCGATGCAATTTAACCTGACCGTTCAGCGTGCCTCCCTTGACATTGCCGATAGCGTCATTAACGGTGAGATTTCCATTACCGCTCTCGAGCCGAATGCTGTCAATAGCATCAACTCCATTCAGGGTAATATTCCCGTTGGAGGTTCTAATCTGCACATTGAACCGTCGGTCCTCCGGCACGGTGATCAGCATGTTCACACGGGGCTGACGTTTGCTTGATGCTCCGTATGACTGTGCCTCCGGACGAATCTGGATGGTCTTGCCGTCGGTAGAAGTCAGTGAAGAAGCTTGAGCAATCTTGTCCGCTTCGGCAGCAGGCGCTTGATCCACCCATAGAGTCCCACGTACCTCTATATTGGACACAGGCCGTCTGATCAGTGTTACATCACCATTAACCGAATCAATTACTAAATCGGACGTCTGCATAGTTACAGGTACCAGCATACCCCCCATATCATACCGATTCTCTTTAGCCTGGCTAAAATCCATAGAAGCTGACGTCAGATTGAGACTGACCCGGTTCCACAGATACATATAATGATTTTGCTGGGTCACGATAAAAACCGAGGCTGCCACTACCAAAGCGGATAGAATCCCCTTTAGGTCAGGTCTGAATCGCCTTCCGCTGTCAGACTTGCCTTCTTTCCGATAGTACACAGCAAAAAAAATCAGATACTCCAGTCCCCAAAGCACGAAGATTACGGGCCACCAAACGAGGAGCTGAAGCATATATTCAGTATTTTGAAACACATCTACAATAAGCAAAATACCTACAGCCATCAACAGAAGCGAAGAGGTGTAGCGCCCGACTCTTATTTTACGGTGCACGCCAGCTTCACCCTCTTTCTTTCAACTTTTTACGCTTAAAGGTCAGAAAGGCTTCCCTCAGAAAAAGGAATAAACCGATCATCATTAATAAAATGGCCAGCGTCAGGAATCCATAATCCTCAAAGAAATTGCTCAACCAGCGAGGTTTCATGCGAAACAAAATCATAAGCCCACCGCCTGCCACCATTAGCACAGCAAAAGCAAAGCCTCTCTCCCATGCATAAAAAGGACTACTTTGCTGGCCTCTAGCATCCATTCGTGCATAACGATCTGGCTTACGCCGATACCGAACCATGTAATCTGCTGACTGTAAGACATCATATACATTATAAAAATATAAAACGGGTATGAACAATCCAAGCAAAATAAGTAATGGAATGTTAATCCTCAAGCCGTCAGAGGAAACATACAGCATCGCAAAAATATCTAGTAGGAGCAATACAATAAAACTAAGCCCCCTAATAAACAGCCCTAAAAAAAGATGTCCCAGTCCGGGTAACAATGCGGCCATGATAATGGCAATCACTTTGCGAAATTTAGCGTATTTTAGACGCTTCCCCTGTCTGGGTTGTTCCCGCTGTTCCGGCGCTTGTAGCTGCCCAGCCTCTGCAGACGGTAACGGTTGTTCCGAGTTCATGCCATCCTCCCCTTTGAATCCCATGCGTGGCTCCGCTGAAAAATACTTCAATGCTTACATAGTACCCCAATCGGATTTAAGAGTAACTGTTAAAAAAAGGTAGGCTATTACTCAACAGAGACTGCAGCTATATCTTCCCATTGTCGTAAATCAGCGGCAATACGTACGGGATTAAAATCATGACGGGACAGCACCTCTAGGGAAACCTCCATACTCTGCCGATCTGGATGTAATTCGTGAAATGGGACATTTTCATGTTCTTTAATCATTATTTTACGTATTTCCACTTTTTCTTGCTCTAAATAAGTCGAAATCTGCTCCAGCAATCCGTGAGACGACAATCCGTACAATGTAATAAGATGACGCTTGCGTCCACGCATATATCGGAGTTCGACTTTGTTAAATACCCATAAATTTAAAAACACGAGCACCGTTGCCGCAATAGACGGGAAATAAAAGCCTGCTCCGACCCCAAGACCAATGGCAGCCACGACCCAAATGGAAGCCGCAGTCGTTAGTCCGGTAATGGATTTACCTGTGAACATAATCGTCCCTGCACCCAAAAAGCCTACGCCAGTGATTACAGCCGTAGCCAAACGAGCGGGATCTATGCGTACATTAGCTTCTTTAATAAAATCGGCAAAGCCGTAAATAGAGAGTAGCATAATCAGCGTCGAACCAAGACTGACCATAATATGAGTCCTCAAACCGGCTGCGTGATTGGAACGTTCGCGTTCAAAGCCAATGAATCCACCGAGAAGCATGGACAGCAAAAGCCGTAAAATGATATGTGAATCGTCTATAATCCACGGATTATTCATTCAAGTTACTCCTCCCGGTTATGTCGTGCTTCCCACTCCGGGTGCGCGGTTTGTGGGCTTATGTGCATTTTTAATGCCAATTTAATGATAACTCAATGCTATTCCAACTTATGCAGATGGTAGGTGGTTAATTCCACGCCTGGGGCGACCTCCGCCGCAGATACGGGGCGAAAGCCATGTTTTCGATACAATGTCACCGCAGGAGTATTTAAAGTTCCTGTAGAGACGATAAACAACGGGATATTTTGATATTCATTCAAAACATGCTTCATTAAAGAGTCTGCAATACCTTTTCGAAAATGATCTGGGTGAACCATCATACGTGTAAGAGTAAGCGAATCGGGCGACTCAGACTGCACAGCCAGTGCCCCTAGCAATTCACCTTCCTCCAGCCACCCATAAAAAGACTCTCCACAGCTTCTCAGCGTATCCAATGTATCCATCAGTGGAGGAATCTCATCAAACCCAATCAGCTCAGCTTCCAGCCTATAGGCAGCGTGCTGTAGACGCCATATCTGACTGACGATATCATCATCTTCCAATGAACATAGGGTAACCATGCTGTTTTCCCTCCTAAGGAAACTCATAAAATGCCATCAGGATTCTAAAGTTTGTTCGCGCCAATCGTTCTCAGCGTCTATGCAAAAGGGGCCTGTCCCTAAAAGACAAGCCCCCTGTCAAATCTATGCCATTAGCGGTTCAGCACTTCCGTCAGCAACTTATTAGCAAGGCCAGGGTTTGCCTTTCCCTTGCTCTCCTTCATCACTTGACCGACTAGGAAGCCGATGGCCTTTTGCTTACCGGCTTTGTAATCTTCGACCGATTGCGGGTTAGCTGCTACAACTTGTTCGACAATGGTCAAGATTGCACCCTCATCACTGATCTGTACAAGCCCTTTTTCTTCAACAATTTGCTGTGGCAGTTTATCACTTTCCAGCATTTCCTTGAAGACCGTTTTGGCGATTTTGCTATTGATCGTTCCCTTCTCCAGCAGTCCGATCATTTCGCCCAAGCCCCGACCGGTCAATTTAACCTGCGACAGCTCTACACCGGCACTGTTCAAATAACCGAGTAGATCCCCCATAATCCAGTTGGATACTGCTTTGGCATCCTTGGTGAATTGAAGGCTATCCTCGAACAAATCGGCCAATGGCTTGGAGGACGTAATCACCTGCGCATCATGCTCAGGTAATCCATATTCCGAAGTGTAGCGTGCTTTACGCTGGTCAGGCAATTCAGGAATCGAAGCACGGATACGTTCTTTCCATTCCTCATCTATATGCAGTGTAACCAGATCCGGGTCTGGGAAATAACGATAGTCATGAGCCTGTTCCTTACCACGCATAGACAAGGTTTTACCTTGTGCCTCATCCCAACGACGTGTCTCCTGTACAATCGTTCCGCCTTCGTCCAACGTCTGCTCCTGTCGGAACTGCTCATATTCCAGTCCGCGCTGTACGCCACGGAAGGAGTTCATGTTTTTCAGTTCCGCTTTAGTTCCCAGCTCTTTTTGTCCATGCGGACGAAGACTGATATTCGCGTCGCAGCGAAGTGATCCTTCCTCCATCTTCACATCAGATACATCACAATACTGCATAATGGCACGTATTTTTTCCAGATAGGCCTTGGCTTCTTCCGGCGAAGATATTTCCGGCTCCGAAACGATCTCGACCAATGGTGTGCCGACCCGGTTAAAATCGACCAAAGATGCGTAGCCACCATCAACATGTGTTAATTTTCCTGCGTCCTCTTCCAGATGCAGTCGGGTAATACCGATACGCTTTGTCTCACCATTCACTTCAATATCAATCCAGCCATTTTCGCCAATGGGTTGATCGTATTGTGAGATTTGGTAAGCCTTAGGTGAATCGGGGTAAAAATAGTTCTTACGGTCAAACTTGCTCACATCAGCAATGGTGCAATTCAGCGCCATTGCTGCTTTCATTGCATAATCAACGGCCTGACGGTTCAATACCGGCAATACCCCTGGATGACCGAGACAGACCGGACATGTATGAGAGTTGGGTGGTGCTCCGAAGGATGTCGAGCATCCACAGAATATTTTAGACTTCGTATGCAATTCCACGTGCACTTCAAGTCCGATGACCGTCTCATATTTGGATGTAGTTGTAGACATGAATAGGTTCCCTCCTTTTTAGCAAATTACAGCTGCGGACGCTGCTTGTGAAATTCGGTATTTTGTTCAAAAGCATGAGCTACGCGTAGCACGGAAGACTCGTCAAAGGCCTTTCCAATAATTTGTAGTCCGACTGGCATTCCATCCGCAAGACCACACGGAATGCTGATGGCTGGCACACCAGCCAAGCTTACCGGAATCGTCAAAATATCGTTCAAATACATTGTTAATGGATCGTCCACTTGCGAGCCGATTTTGAAAGCAGTTGTCGGTGCAGTAGGTCCGATAATCACATCATATTGTTCAAATACACGATCAAAATCCTGTTTAATCAGTGTGCGCACTTTTTGAGCTTTCAAATAATAGGCATCGTAGTACCCGGAGCTGAGTGCATAGGTACCCAGCATAATCCGCCGCTTCACCTCGGGACCAAACCCCTGCGTACGGGACTGATGGTAAAGATCAAGCAGGTTGTCTGGATTGTCAGAACGCACACCATAGCGCACGCCGTCAAAACGGGCCAGATTGGATGACGCTTCGGATGAAGCCAGCAGGTAATATGTAGCTACCGCATATTCTGTGTGAGGGAGAGACACTTCTTCCCAAACAGCACCCAGTCCTTCCAGCGTTTTCAGTGCGTCGAGCACCTTTTCCTTGACCTGTGGATCTACGCCCTCACCAAGATACTCTTTAGGCACAGCGATACGAAGTCCTTTTACATCCCCGGTTAAAGCGTTCAAATAATCAGGAATGTCTACCTTTGCAGAAGTGGAGTCCTTCTGGTCATAGCCTGCAATAGCTTGTAGGACATAGGCCGAATCCTGAACATTTTTAGTAATAGGTCCAATTTGGTCTAAAGAGGAGGCAAAAGCCACCAGTCCAAAACGGGATACTAGACCATAGGTTGGTTTCAGGCCAACTACACCGCAGTAAGAAGCAGGCTGGCGAATGGAACCACCTGTATCCGAACCGAGCGTGAAATAAGCCTCACCCGCTGCAACAGCCGCAGCCGAGCCGCCACTGGAACCGCCGGGAACACGTTCTAAATCCCAAGGGTTACGTGCAGGGAAAAAGCTGGAGTTCTCGTTAGAGCCGCCCATGGCGAATTCGTCCATGTTCATTTTACCGAGTGTCACGGTTTGCGCTGCGCGTAACTTGCTAACAACTGTGGCATCGTAAACGGGATCAAAATTTTTCAAAAACTGACTGCCACATGTTGTACGCAACCCTTCTGTCACGATATTATCCTTAATACCAACCGGCAGGCCAAACAACAGCCCTCTTTCCTCTCCGGAAATCAACTGATCATCCAGCTGACGTGCGGATGCACGGGCCTGTTCCTCGTCAACGGTAATATAAGCTCTGATCTTATCTTCCCGCGCACCAATCGTCTCCAGAGCGTGTCCCACCAGATCACTCACGGAAATTTCCTTTTGATGCAGCTTGTTATGTATCTCGGGCAATGTGTTATTGAACAAGCTCAATTTGCATCCTCCTTTCAAATATGAGATCTATTCCAGAACAGCAGGAACCTTAAACTGTCCGTCTTCTTCTTCAGGTGCGTTGCGCATCACTTGCTCATGTGTCAAACTTTCACGAACTTCGTCGTCTCGCATGACATTGCTGACGTGCAGCACATGAGTGGTCGGTTTTACCTGCTCCGTATCCAGCTCATTCAGCTTCTCCGCATAATGAAGAATGGCGTTTAATTGTCCTGTCATCGTTTCTTCCTCAGCCGCGGTCAGATTCAACCTGGACAGCTTAGCTACGTGACGGACATCTTCCGTGGAAATGTTCATACAAAAACCTCCTCATGTATATGAGGATTTTGCAAAAAGTCCAATAAGCGACTGGAATCGAATTTTGCAAAATCCTGATATTAAAAATGCTGCACCGAACTTTGAAATAACGTTTTTAATTATAGGATAGAACCCTTTACAATTCAATCTTTGACGCGGTACAGAAGCAAACTGTACTTGGATGAGGTAAATGTTGCTAAAAGAATATAAAAAAAGCACCTTACGGTGCTCTTTCGTGAAAACTATAGGAGCTGAGATTGTGCCCTTTATATATTCTTAAAAAGAATCGGCCGTAGCCGACTCCTATATCCAAGCACGCAAATTGACTTGCCTGATAAAATCAGCCTGTGACAACAACTCCGCCGCGGTTTCTTCTTCCTCAGTCTCTACCGAATCAAGACCACCGTTCATCACATGCATGAACAGTTGCTCATTATGGGTAGCAAGGGCGTAATCTATCAGCGCTTCACGCTCAATCCGCTCGGCTTCCAGCTTGAGAATACTCTCTTCCAGCTCGATGTCTCCGGATGGTACAAAAAAATTGCGGTTCACCTTCGGTACGCGAATGACATAGTCAAAAGCATTGTCCGCATTACGGTCGTAAGCAATGATATAACCATGTTCGCCCACAGGAAGATTCTGCTCAAAAGCATCCGCGACGATCATAATTCTAGCTCCTAAATGATGCATCGTTAGCCCCCCCGTTTGTCTGAACTTATCTGCTAAGTCTACTAAAAAAAAAGTAGCTTGTCTATATCATCTATGTATCTTCATAATCGACCGTCTCCACGTCCCAACCTGTGTTCATCCAGCCTCACATGCCAGTTTTGTGAAGGGATTCCGCCCCGTCGTTTCACCTTTTTCCAAGTTACGATCTTCGGCTCAGAACCTGCCACAGAATCTTCCATATCTATTATATTGGGAACCCGGAAACTACCTCCAATCTCACGTTGTACCCCATATATATGTTTTCTTTTCATTCTTGCTCCCCCTTGTGATCTGACGGCCTCATGCCTCTTTATCCTCTTAATGGGCAAAAAAAAGAACGCAAACCGGGATTCATCCACAGCTTGCGTGCTTCGCGAGTTTAGTATGTAACTTCAATAAATTTATGTTAACAAAAATAAAAACCTTTGTCTATACATAATTTATAATTTGTTGTCGAAATGAGGCAAAACCTGTCACACCTTTGATTTTGCCCCTACTGAAAACGTTCATCACATTTACCGGATATACGGATTGTTAGCTTTCTCATAACCGATGGACGTTTTGGGACCGTGACCGGAATAGACTGTAACGTCATCTGCGAGCGGGAACAATTTGTTTTGAATAGAATCGTATAGATCCCGTTCCCGCCCACCCGTCAGATCCGTGCGTCCAACGCCCTGACGGAATAGCACATCCCCGGAAAAAAGATCTTTGCCACACAGAAAGCTGACACTTCCGGGTGAATGGCCCGGTGTATGGAACACCTTGAACGTGTACCCGATCAGGTTCAATTGCTGACCTTCCGCCAAATCATATTCGGCAGGACCGGTTGAGATTGGTGGAGATGCCTCTGGCCACATCAAGGAGCCATTCAGCTTAGGAGATGTGAGCCAGTCTTGCTCCAAGGCGTGCAAATACACCGGGCATCCTTTGGCATTGCGAATCTCCTCTACTCCTCCAATATGGTCAAAATGGGCATGGGTCAGCAGGATAGCTTCAATAGTCAGAGACTCAATCGCCCTCAGCAAAGGACCCGGATTCATTCCTGGATCAATAATAATGGCGCGCTGTGGATCATCCCCTTGAAGCAAATAAGCGTTCGTCTGAAGTGGACCGAGATTAAAGCTGCGAATAGATAGCACCATAAGTTAAAATCCCGAGATCAGCTCGCGTAATTCCTGAACAATCACAGGATGGACCTCGGTTCCCTCCCCATATTTTTCAGCCATTTCTTTACGAGCAACTGCGATTTTTTCTTGATAATCATCGGCTTCCCGATCTGGATTTTCACGTTTGAATTCGATCATAATTTGTTGGACATGTGCAGGGCGTGGTCCCCAGTGGCCAAGTACGTGACCTCCCGTATCCGCAAAAATCACAATCGGCACAGCACGTCCGCCCATTGTCAGAAAGTCATCCATCAGCGCCTGATGGTTTTCCAAGATTAATACTTCGGTCGGAATCCCGCTGTTCTCCAGCGCACGGAACACAACTGGCACATTGCGCACCACATCCCCACACCAGTCGGCAGCCAAAATAAGCACGCGCAGATCATCCCGATGGTTCAGGCTTTCAAAATACTCTCGATCCTCTTCGCGATTCCACACAAACTGATCGTACCCAGAGCGAAAGGCTTCTTTGTTCTTTTCCATGCCCTCCATAAACTGTTCAGGGCTTAAGCCCTTTCCGAAGTATTGCGATACATTAGTACGGCTCATGTTATACACTTCCTTTTTTGTTTTTGGACAAAATCCATTTGATAACAAAATAAATGATCAAGAGCGCAAGGGCAACCAGCAAAATCGGTTTGATGTAAGGTGCTGCCACTTCGTCAATTTGCTCCCACTTGTCTCCTAGCAGCATACCTAAATATATAAACAAAACAGACCAAGGTATAATCGCTAGCGTCGTCAAAATAATAAAGCGCCATACGTTCATTCGAGCCAACCCGGCAGGGATTGAGATGGCATGACGCACAACAGGGATAAAGCGAGCTGTGAAAATGACCCCTGTGCCATATTTGTTAAACCAGGCTTCGGCGTGGTCAACATGACTTTTTTTGATAAGTATGTATTTCCCGTACTTATCTAATACCGGTCTGCCGCCATAGCGTCCAATCCAGTAAATGAACAACTGGGCCAGAACCCCGCCAATCGTTCCAAAAACGACTGCGCCAAAAAAATTAATATGACCCGAGGATACTAAAAAGCCACCGTAAGCGAGGACAATTTCGCTTGGAATGACCTCAACCATCAAGCCTAGCATAATACCAAAATACCCAAGATTACGAATGATCTCAAACAAATAATTAATGATACTAGATATTTGGTCCACTTCTCTTCCCACTCCCTGCCTGTTTCTCTATTTTCATTAGTGTATCACAGCGGCAGAACAAGTCGCCACTTCACACAAATAGGGGGTCAGTGACCCCGACTCCTCTGCCCGCATAAGTTGTGAGAGAGAGGAGGGGGTACAATATGCCTCCCGGCAAATTCCCCAAACATGACAATTCACAATCCCGTTTACCCACGGCTCGTGGTATCCGCCGCGCATGCACCAAAGAGTTGTATCGAACCTGCAAACGTCTGCCTGTTCACATTGCCCCTGATCTGGTCAAGCAGGGCGAAGAGCTATACTGCCGCAAGGTCGTCGGACACCTTATCTGGATTGCGGAAAACCATAGTAATCGCAAACTACTATGCGACTGGTGGGACGAGGATGTCAGCGAGGAGCTCGCGGCATTGTGGAAGGTGGATCGCGATGTCTTGTGCACCGCTTTTAGAAGTGCCTATGGCGGATAGATGTTGGCGTACTGCAACCATGAACTGTGAACTGCAAAAAAAGTGGAGCCACCCCGCAGTGGCTCCACTTTTACTATATTCCTAGCTATGTGTCTGCTTCTTCCCCGCTCCTTCGGGAAGCAAATCCGCACAAGCGCGTTCCAGATAAGGATCTGCATGAATAAAATCCCGAAATGCTGTGTATTCACGCCACAAAACGGATTGTTCTCCCGCCTGCCCTTTGACGGCACGAATCAGAATATTTTTAGGTGTATGCTCCATGTCGATAAATTCCAATAGCTGTGTCCGATATCCCATCATATCCAGCAGTTTGGCCCGGATTCCATCCGTTGCCAGTGCAGAAAAACGTTCCTTTAAAATGCCGTGGGAAAGCAAAGGCTCCAGTACCGGATTTTCCAGTTGGCTGAACAGCTCATGCTGGCAACACGGAACCGACAAAATAACGGATGCTCCCCAGCGGACGGCCTTTTCCAGCGCCGCATCCGTTGCTGTATCACAAGCGTGCAAGGTAACAACCATATCCACCTGTTCCAGTTCGTTATAGTCTGCGATATCACCGACCAGAAACTCCAACTGTCGATATTGCAGCTTTTGAGCCAGAACATTACACGTTTCAATGACATCTGCCTTTAGGTCCAAACCAACGATCTGCAATGGTCGCTTTTGCTGTACAGCCAAATAGTGATATAGCGCAAAGGTCAAATACGATTTGCCACAGCCAAAATCCACAATCGTCAATGGGCGGCCTACCGGAAGGCTAGGCAATACATCCTGCACCATTTCGAGAAACCGATTAATCTGACGAAACTTATCGTACTTGCGGGCCAGTACCTTACCGTCCTCATTCATAATCCCCAGCTCAATCAGGAAAGGAATTCGCTCTCCTTCCTCAAGCACATATTGCTTTTTGCGATTATGAGACAGGTCGGCTTTACTTTTGCTCGGTGACTTTGTCAGAATGGATACTTTATATTTTTTACTGATTAGCACCTGGTAGTCTGCATCCTTGGCACATAGAAGTCCTTGGCGGAACGTGTCCTCAAACAAGGCAGTCATTCGCTCATTAGCTTCGTCAGGGGTCAGATTTTCATGAATGACTTTGTTGCTGTAATGAAAAGCAAACTGGTAATGCAGCTTATTTTTCAATTCTACAGGTTTGATTTGCACTTTAGTAAAAGAAGCATCCTCCCGTTTGCGAAGCTGACTCAGCGTCGCTGATATGAGGGATCCTCCCGTGGTCAATTGGTATATAAGTTCGCGCAGTGAATCCAAAAGGTACATCTCACTTTCTTTCATGTAATTGGGTGATCTCGGTCAAACCCTCGGTGACTTCCTGGCGTGAAATTCCACCCAGTTCCAGCTCTGCATTGGTCTTATCCAGTAATTGACTATAAAACGTCTCCGCTTCCGCTAGCAGCTCTGGCTGCTCCCATGCCAATCCAAACCAGACATCGGCGGCTTCGTCCAGCCTGTTTTCCCGCTCATAATGAACAGCCAACAGCTTGCTGGTTTCAGGGGGAAGCTCATATTCATGCACCAGTTTCACAATACACGCTATTCGTTCAGGCAGGACCTGTAAATTACGAGTCGCGCCATTCAAATCGCTGTACAAATATAAATGAAGAGATTTCATCAAGATTCGTATGCTCTCGTCTGTTCTACTGGTTTCCAGGTAAATCACGGCTTCTTCCTCTAAAATGCGAGCCACCTGCTGGATCTTGTCTGCTTCAATTCCAGGGCCCAATCGGAAAAGCTCAATAATTTGTTCCGGCGGCAATCGTCTGAGCAGATCTGAACGAAGACGAAACTGCTTGTTGAGCAGATCATCTAACTGTTTTAGCGCTTCGACATGTTTATTTTCACGCCTTAGACCGAGCACCGATGCTACTGCGGATGTCAATTCTTCCATCATACTGAGCAAATAATCTTTTCTAAGCAAGCCGTTCCCTTCCTTTCATCCCGATGCCTAGACAACCAGAAACTCTGTCTTCTGATTGTATGACATCCTTGTCTAAAAGCCAAATGCCCTACCATGCAGAAATACCACTTATAACCTTCACCCTCAGTTAATAACATCAATGATCAGGAAGTCAGAATGCTCACGTATGGCAGTGAATTCCTACGGTACAGCACTTTGTAGCTGCTCATGTGACTAGCGAATGACGGGTTTTTTTAAATCAATATTGCTTCTTCGTTAGTGTTGTGATATTTTTGTTTCATACGAAACAAAAAATTAATCAGTATATTTAAACATTTTATAAAATTATTTATAATAATTATTTTCTTTAGAAACAAAATTTATATGAATATTTTTGTGAGAAAGGATGATGGAGTTTGGGTAAACAATTTAGCTCGATATTACCGGAACATCAAGAGTTTATACAGCGGCAGCACATTTTCTTTGTAGGATCAGCACCGCTATCCAAGACAGGGCACGTTAACCTTTCCCCCAAGGGATATGATTCCTTTCGTATTCTATCGGACCAAAGGGTAGCCTATCTCGACTTGGCGGGAAGCGGCAACGAGACAAGCGCCCACATTATCGAGAACGGACGGGTAACAATCATGTTTTGTGCATTTGAGGGCGCTCCCAGTGTATTAAAGCTCTATGGCACTGGTACCGTCGCGCTGCCTGATACTAAGCAATGGAATGAGCTGTACCCACTCTTCAACCCGCTTCCCGGTGCAAGACAAATCATTGTTGTGGACATTCACATGGTTCAGAATTCATGTGGTTTTGCGGTTCCCTTCATGACATACACGAGCGAACGGGAAAAGCTGAAGGAAGTCTCAATTCAGATGGGAGAAGAAGCACTTAAAAGATATGCCTATGAGAAAAATTTGGAGAGTATTGACGGTTTGCCGACAGCGTTTGCCTTTAACAAAAGCAACATAAATTAGACACCTTACACTCCTAAAAATAATTGACTACACAAAAAACCAGAACCTTCTGATTATCACCTCAGAAGGTTCCGGTTTTTTGGGCTTCCCTTAGTCTATTTTTTCAAGTTCTGCTCTAAAAATGTCAAGATAGCGTTCGCTAATAACTCCGGTGCTTCGAACAAGCTCATGTGACCTGCTTCCGGTAGGGTAACCTGAGTTACTCCGGCCCGATCTGTTGTAAACGTCCGCGCTGGAGGAACCGCCTGATCCTGCTCACCCGCTACTAAAAGGGCTGGCAATGCAGAAGCCGACAATACATCCCGACGATCAGTACGCTCGCGCATAGCCAGTGATGCTCCTACGGCTCCTTGTGGTGGTGTTTTGTAGCCAATTTCTTTGACTTTCAGTAATTGGCTGGACATCGACTCCACATGATCAGGAGCAAACAGTCCCGGTACGAGTCCATCTACAAAGGTCGTAATCCCCTCTGTTTGGATGGTGGATACAGCCTTATTCCGCTTTTCTTTACCTTCGTCCGTATCTGCATAAGCTGTGGAATGAATCAGTCCAAAGGCTGTAAGGCGCTCTGCATGTCTCTGCACTGCCGAAAGGGCTAGATAGCCTCCTAGGGAGTGGCCAAACCAGGCAGCCTGAGGGATGTCCAATTGTTCTTGAAGTTTAAGCACATCATCTGCCATTTGATCAATAGTATAGGCTCCTAGTGGAGCATCGCTGCGTCCGTGTCCACGCAAGTCTGGAACAATACAACGATAGCTTGAGGATAGCAAGGGAACAACCTCATCCCAGTAGGAAGAGCTTCCGCAAAATCCGTGCAATAGAATGATCGGATCTCCTTTTCCCTGTTCGGCATAGCAGATCGTCGTTCCTTCGCTTAATACCTTTTCCATGTGGAACCCTTCCTTCTCTGTATATAATCTATTGGATCTGAATATATTAGTGAGTAGAACATGCTGATGTATATTATTAAGCAGACCATCAATATCTGAAACGGTAACCCTCTGGAAAATCTTGCGAAGCTGTTTTTAAGCCAAATTCATAAGCCGCCGCATTAGCAATATGCGCAGCCATGGTCATGACCAAGTGAAGCGACGTCATTTGGAGTGTCCAATAGGGTTTGGGACTGCGCTCATTCACAATCGCTGCAACACTATAATGACCAACAGACGGCAGAGACAGCCCCACCGATCGCGCAGGAGTTAGCGGTTCACGCGCAATAAGAAACATTCCCGTTGAGCCGTGCTGTCCAAGACAAGCATCTATGGCGATCACATGATGATCTTGGGGAATGCACTCCAAGTATGAAACCAGATGATCTGCATCACAGGGCTCCGTCATTGTGCCAATCACGTGCGGAAAGCCTTGCTCCTTGAGCATGGTGCCTACCAGTGGCCCGAGTGAATCACCCGAGGAGCGATCTGTACCGATGCAAACAAAAGTCAACTTATCTATAGCATGCTGATGATGAATTTCTCGGAAAAACGGCGCGAGTCCATCTCGATCTGTTTTCTTTACATTATGTTCTAAGGACGAGCGACCGGGTGCGAAAGCTCGATTATACAAAGACAACTTTGTCCATCCTCCTTGATTCGGTTATATATCGGTAATCTGGCTTTCAGTACATTCTACAACAAAAACATGATACAATACAGGCAACTTCCCCTGTTATGAAAGGATGGAAAATTAACGATGGATTTGTCTGTACCGTCTCATGCCAACATTGAGTATATGATTGAGGGTATTAAAACCAAGCTTCGTATGGCGAGTGGTGCTGCTATGCAGGCTTCCGCTTTCTCGCTGGAGCAATACGAGGACATCCATGATGTCTATGATATGGTGATAAGCAAGCCTAACCTGAGCATTTCAGAGGTTGAAGCTATTGTTTCTGAACTGGGTAGATTGCGTAAGTCCTCCTGAATCAGCTTATAGGAATACAGCTTAGCTGTATTACAACCTATCATCATGAGTAACAGCCTTCATGGTAGTAGCCCTGTCACCGTAAATAAAGCTCGTATCTCCGGTCGTCTCAACAGACGTGCAACGGAATACGAGCTTTATTTTTCACTCACTCAAGGATGCTTCAAGGCAAATCCGCTAACACCAGTTCAGATATATCCTCATTACCTGTAGCTAGTATCTTTAATGTACAGCTTTTTTGAATTCGCGCGGCGTCACCAGGCCCTAACTGAAAATCCCCATCCTGGCACGTAACTTCCACATGACCGTTAACTACATAGATGTGGGTGCGGCGCTCCTCTTGCTGTGGATATTCAAGTTGCTGTCCTTTTTCCAATCTGCTCAGATACAGATTTATATCCTGCGCGATGGATAACGCTCCCTCCACTTCTGAACCAGACACAACAGGCTGAAGCCGATTTAGACGTTCACTGTGCTTGAATCTTTGCACCTGATAAGAAGGCTGAATGCCAGGACTCTCAGGTAAAAACCACATTTGCAAAAAACGAACCGGTCTTTCATCCCCAGTATTTCGCTCTTCATGTTCAATTCCGGTGCCTGCACTCAGAACCTGGATCGAGCCGATTTTCAAATCCTGCTCATGTCCTAAGCTGTCGCTATGATGCAATTGGCCTTCAATTACATAGGTGACGATTTCCAAATCGTGATGCGGATGTCTTTTGAAGCCTTGCTGCGGTTCAAGCTCGTTATCATTATGGGCTAGCATACAGCCAAAATGGGCATTGCTCGGATCTTCATAATCGGCAAACGAAAAGCTAAACTCACTATGAATCCATCCTTTATTTGAGGTATGTCTTTCTGCCGATGTCACTATTTTAATCATCCTTAACACCTCCATGGATTACAGTTCCGTAAAGCAGCTTTGCTTCGTGATGACTATTCCACTTCCGGCCCTGACATTACAAACGCTGTGATACGATCCCTTTACCCCGGGCTTATATGCCTCAATCAGCCTGTCGTCTCCGTCGGGTTTTGCTCTTAAGTTCATTATTAGTTAAGTTAATAGTACGAAAAATTGAATCTATCACAGCCATAAGGAGGAGATTTATTACATATGCTATCTCATGAACCCCAACCATCCCGTTTCCTACCAAGCTATTTGCGCCGTAGTCTGTATGCATCTATTATCATGATCGCTGTGTTGCTTCTCGTCGCCTACTCTGTGAAATGGATTGGCACAGCTCCTTTTCTATATTGGGATGAACGCATACAGGATGCCGTTTTTCCAGACACAGCAGCTGCTCGTTACCAATTGCTAACCATCGCTATATTCATTACATCTTTCGGTTCATTCCGCATGTCGTTGATCATCGCCCTCGGTGCTGCTACCTTGTGTTGGGTCAGTCTTCGTTCAAAAGCTTATTCCTTTGCGATCCTAAGCAGCTTTACGGCGATGTGGGTGCTGAATACCCTCATTAAGGAAATTTTGCAACGGGAACGCCCGTCACTTCAACATTTGGTTGAAGCCGGGGGTTATAGTTTTCCCAGTGGTCATGCGATGATTTCCATGGGATTTTTCGGAATGATATTTGCCATTTGGGCCATAGAACGAAAGATTCGTGGGCGTTCGCTCTTTCTTCCGTGCGCTCTGGGTGCACTACTGATTCTCTTGATTGGATTAAGCCGCATATATCTAGGCGTTCACTTTCCTACAGATATTGTGGGTGGCTATATTGCAGGTATAATTTGGCTGGTGTTTACCGTTCCTGTGATCTATTGGCGAGCGCGCATGCAGCTTCCTTCCACTCCCCACCGGTAAATGTCTGAGTCGGCTTTTTGTTTCACTCCGGGTCACGACGTTTATATACGAAGTAAGCAAGGCTCAGCAATATCGAAGCTCAGCATTCATCAAAAGCGTTATGGTTTTGTGAACTTAGGATAAGGGAGGCGATCCTTGTGTGGGGAATTGTACTAAGTATTGTAATGGCTATTATTATCGGATTGATTGGCGATGCACTGGCTGGTCATGAAATGCCTGGCGGCATTGCGGGCTCTATGATTGCTGGATTTGTAGGAGCTTGGCTAGGTGTCATGCTATTGGGAGACTGGGGCCCGGTCATCGGAGATTTTGCCGTCATTCCAGCCATACTCGGAACAGCATTGTTCGTGTTCTTGCTCGGACTGGCGTCCAGGCTATTAAGAAGGGCTACCTAAAATTTTATATATATTTTTTATTCTTTAATTCTATAAGAGGAGTGATATAACATGAGTAACATTGACAATCAAAATATGGCAAGTACTTCAGGTTTTGCAAAAGGTTTATTTATTGGAGGTTTGATTGGTGCTGCCGCAGCCCTGCTGTTCGCGCCGAAGCCGGGTCGTGATTTGCGTAGTGATCTGTCTGATAAAATTACAGTCGTCTCCGATAAAACAAAGGACGTGGCATCTGTAGTGAGCAGCAAAGCGACAGATTTGGCCAAAACCGTTTCCACCAAAACAGCAGATGTAGCCAAAACGGTATCCGAAAGTAAAGACAACATCGTATCCAGCGTAACCAAAGCTTCTGCAGATGTCGCTAATGAAGCAGCCAAAGCGGATAAAGAAGTTATGGATGCAACGGCTCAGGCGGCCAAGGATACACAGAAACAATTGAATGCTAATTCCTAATAGCTACACATTCTGATGGCAAAAAAATAAGCCCTACACTGAACAGCCAGCATGCAAGAAGCTGGCTGTTTTTAAATGATAGAAAGGCTGGGATGACAATGAACAAGCCAAATTCATATGGAGATGATCTTACCGCGAACAACAAAAGAACCTTTCATCCCCTACAGGCTCAAGATCAGCCAGATGAAGTTTCATCCAAGCAGACTTCTTCTACTCATAATCATGTTAAAACACATGATCAGGAGAGAGACTTTGATGTAAATGAGCATCCTTTTGAGCTGCGCCATGAGGTCAAGCGGCTTAACAAACGCTTAGATCAAATAGCAGATACGCTCGAAAGAGCAGAATTCAAAGATATTCTGGAGAACTACTCCAGCACTAAAAGAAGAATTATGAGCAATCTGACCGCAGGCATTGCACGTGGTCTCGGTCTTACGCTGGGTACAGTGGTCATACTCGCCTTGCTCGCTTGGTTGCTCAGTTTCCTAGTGCAATTAAATCTTCCGGTCATCGGAGATTTCATCGCCGAATTATTAGGATATATCAAAATGAGCCAAGGTACTAAGTAATTATCCCTATCACATTTAAAAACAATCCATCGTAACCGGTAATAGACTCCTCAAAGAGCCTCCAGTTACGATGGATCGTTTTTTATTTTTAAATTGTAACGACTGTAATCAGCCGCTACAATTTGTTGCGCTTGTTAGCCTTCAATAAGTCTCCTGTCCACCCCTTCATCATCAGCCAGCCGTACATTCCCGCCATACTTAGCAATGTGGCAATAATCACGGTGGTAAAACCCCAGCCTGTTTTAATCCAAGGCATATTTTCAAAGTTCATGCCCCATATAGCGCCCACTACGGTTGCTGGTGTAAATACGGCGGTGACAATGGTGAGCGTCTTCGTAATCTCATTCCCTCTAAATGCGGAAATGGCGTCGTCAATGGAGATCAATGTGTCGATTTCCTTTTCATAATGCAGGAAAAGTCCTTCCATCCGAGTAACACGGTAAAGTAACTGCTTAAAAAAACGATTCTCCTCCAGTTGATCCAGATATGCCTCCCGAGAAGCCGTCACCAGCTCTGAAAAAGGAATGAACATATTGCTCCAATACAACAGCTCGAAACGTGCATTCAATATAGAATCCATCAGCGTACGGGCATTCCTTTTCTCCATCTCCTCTTCCAGTCTTCTCAGGTTGATCTCGAACTTATCCATACCTGTATGAAAATAATGAAGCACGGCTCTCGCCAATACAAACATGCCATCAGCGGCATCCTCACACTGTTCCAGCATTTTTTGGCGTTCCGCGGTGTGCATGATTTCACGGGTATTTTGATCCAAATTTAAAGTCACTAACTTTTGGTTTAGAACCAGAAAATAAAACTTATTGCAATTACGCTGACTGTCGATCTCCTCCTGAACGGAGTAAATCAACGACCCGTACATTAAGGGCTGATTGCCATCTGGAAAGCGCACAGATATAAAGCTGGATGGAATGTCCTCTACCTTGTCCAGCCATTCTGCGGCTTCTGGGAGCTTCTCCTTCAAGTGCTGTATGACCGAATCTTGCCAATTCCCAGCACTGATGTCCCACCATTCCCATCCTCCACGAAAGGAAGAAATCTGTTCAAATGCTGTCATGGATTCCAACCTTCCTCCCAACCTTTTTCGCTTTATAAAAAGGACACGCTTCCCATATCGGAATAACGTGTCCTTACGATGTGACGTCAAATATGTTAAGCCAAGAATTCCGCGGTCTTCTCATGAAATAGAGGAATTAGACATAATCTGCTTCAGCTTTTCCGTTGCCCGCTTCTGAATACGGGAAACGCTCATCTGCGATACGCCCAACGTCTGTGCAATCGCACGTTGAGATTGACCGTCCTGAAATGCCAGAAGAAGCACCTTTTGTTCCTGCTCCTTCAGTTGGCTTAAAGCCTGCTGCAAATCCATTCGTTTTTCCACAGTGTCATAATCGTTAGCATCCGAACTAATGAGCTCGCCTAACGTAGCTGCACTCTCTTCCTGGGATAAAGGCGAGTCCAGTGAAACATAGTGATAGCACTCACGGCCTGCAAGCACCTCAATCGTTTCTTCCACGGTAAGATCCAAATAGGTCGCAATCTCATCCACATTGGGTGAGCGTTCCAATTTAACGGTTAGTTCATCAATAGCATGTTGAACAAGCGCACCCTTTTCCTTAATACGGCGAGGAACCTGGATGTACCAGGATTTGTCGCGCAAATAATTTTTCATATGTCCCAACATACTTTTCATAGCATACGGTTCAAATGGGATACCCAAGCTGATATCGTATTGCTGAAGCAGACGTATCAAAGCCATCTGACCGGTCTGATATAAATCCTCGTATAAGTCCGGACGGTTACGGGAGATCTTCCCGGCAGCCATCTTGACCATTGGCTCATACTTGCGGATCAGCACGGTAGCAATCTCGTTATCTTTTGTTTGCTGGTACTCCCAGATTAGACCAACGGCTTCATCCATCGACTCCGGGGGAGTTACCTTTTCATTCATACTCTTTCCTCACTTCTGGTCAGGCGCTTTACCAGCACCACTTCGGTGCCTTTTCCTGTCTCATTCAAGATATGGACATCGTCCATAAGCGCCTGCATGAGATAAAAGCCTAATCCGCCTATCTGCGCATCATTCAACTCCTTGTCATGCAAGGATGCGATACGGGACGGGTCCTCCACACGTTCAAAGCTCTCCCCTTCATCTTTGACACGAATGGACAACGAAGCTTCATCAAATTCAAATGTTACTTCCACGACTCCCCCCTCATGACCATATGCATAAAGGACAGAGTTATTACAGGCTTCCGATACAGCCACTTTCATGTCTTCAATATCCTCATAAGAGAATCCCATTTTCGCGGCAATACCGTATAAATTTAATCTTACAATATCAACAAAGTCAGCAGTTGCCGGCAAATTAAGAACTACTTTTTGAATTTGAGCATTCATTTCTTTTTCTTTCCTTTCCTATTGGGAATTCTCCTGGGGGGCAAAGAATTTGGCAATACCGGTCATATCAAACAGCTTTTGAATCTGAGGCGGTACCTCTTGAACTGTAAACCGGGACTCCATCCCATGCCTTGCTTTTAAAATAGATAACAAGATACCAATACCCGTGCTGTCAATGTATTTAAGGTCTCTCAAGTTAATAATCAAATCTTGGCTGGACTCCCCCACCAAAGGCTCCATCACCAGACGAAAATCAGGTGCTACCGAAAGATCCAACTCTCCACTCAGATAAACGGTATTTACGCCATCGGTTGTTTCTGTAATTGCATTAAATTTCTCATTTTTATTTGTATTCATAGGCCTACTCTCCCGAAAAAAGATTTCCCTACATACTAACCCATTATACGAGCGTTTGAATCACGGTATAACTTTTTAAACACTACCAAATGCCACCATCTAGGCTTCATTGATTTGATCTTTACCCGGCTGCATTGGAAAATGGTCCGGAGAATGCCGTAGCAACGCCTGTTTTACACTGCTGATTTTAACGGGCTTACTAATATAATCGTTCATCCCAGCTTCAATACATCGAGGCTGAATACCCTCCATGACGTTAGCCGTCATGGCGATAATGGCAGGTTGGGATCTTCCCGCCAATTGTTCACGCACTCTACCCGTACACTCCAGACCGTCCATCACAGGCATCTGCAAGTCCATAAAGATATAGTCATAGTCCTGATTCGCCATGACCATATCAAGCGCCTGTCGCCCATCTGCTGCCACATCTGAAGCTAAACCGAGCTTATCCAGTATATTAACCATTAGCTTCTGGTTGATCGGATGGTCATCCACCACCAGTACAGGTTTACGACTTGGAGACTCCTGATGTGGAATTTCCCAATCGTGGCTGGACTCCCCCTCCAGTTCATTTTCATCAGCAAAGCCAAGCTTCATTGTAAAATGAAACGTCACGCCTTGTTCTCCGCTCGTATCTACACGGATATCTCCGCCCATCATATTCACTAAGGTTTTACAAATAGCGAGTCCTAACCCGGTTCCACCATATTTACGCGTCATTGAAGAATCCAGTTGGGAAAAGGGCTGAAACAGCCTTCCAACCTTAGCGGGATCAATACCAATGCCTGTATCCTTCACAGAAAACTCAACGGTAAGTCCATTGTCGCTTTGCTCTTTGACAGATGCGAAGACATACACCCCGCCCTGGTCTGTAAATTTGACAGCATTGGATACCAGGTTAATCAATACTTGTCGCAATCTTCCCATATCTCCATATAACACAGGAGGCATCTGTTCATCGAGAAAATAAACCAGTTCCAAGTTCTTTCGGTTCACTTCTACCGTAAATAGGCTGAAAACTTCCTTGATACAGGAAACCAGATCAAAAGGATATTCCTCTACCTCCATTTTGCCTGACTCCAGCTTAGTGAAGTCCAGAATATCATTAATGACTGCTACCAGCGCGTCTGCACTACGACGGATGATATCGGCATATTCCTGTTGGTCGCTTTGCAGCTCCGTCTCCATCAGCAAATCAATCATGCCAATGACGCCGTTCATAGGTGTGCGGATCTCATGGCTCATCATTGCCAGAAATTCCGTTTTGGCATTGGCAGCAATCTCTGCTGCCTCCTTGGCGGCAATCAGTTCGCTGTTCATCTTCTCGAGCTCCTGCGTCTTGTGGTGAAGCAGCATGGACTGTGTCTTCAAGCGTTTGTTTGTCAGATACATTTGCACGAAGCCTTCAATTTTAGACTTGAGAATTTGAGGGATGAACGGCTTCACCATATAATCAATACCACCGGCTGAATATCCCGCAAACAAATGCTCCGCTTCCTTGCTGTTAGCTGAAATAAAGATAATCGGAATATCCTTTGTTTTCTCTCTGGCCTTGATTAACTTCGCAGTCTCAATTCCATCCATACCCGGCATCTGCACATCAAGGACTACAAGTGCGAATTCTTCTTTTAATAGACATCGCAGCGCTTCTTCCCCGGATGTGGCTTTTACCAGATTATATTGTTCACTCTCCAGCACTGCCTCAAGAGCGAGCAGGTTCTCAGGTCTGTCATCTACCAGCAATATATGAATCGGTTCATGAAGCCCCATGGAATCCTCCTAAGCATCTCTATTTAATCTTCCGGTATATTTTTTCTATCCGGTCCAGCGGCTCGTAGGAATCACTATAATCGGTAAAATGTATGGATTCCTTGGCCCCAAGCACCAACACACCAAAATGACTCAAGCTATCATAAAACAACCCATGTACATGGTTGCGAAGTTCGTCGTTAAAATAGATCATGACATTCCGGCAAAAAATCACATTGAACTCGTTAAAGGACCGGTCTGTCGCTAAGTTGTGCTCCGCAAAAATAATATTCTTCCGTAAAAAAGGATGAAACATCACTGAATCATACTTGGCTGTATAATATTCAGAGAACGATTGTGTGCCCCCGGACTCCAAATAATTTTTGGTATACAGCTTCATTCGGTCGATCCCGTATACGCCTTCCTTCGCCTGCTGTAAAGACAGGTTATTCATATCCGTCGCATAAATGCGAGCCTTATCATATAAGCCTTCTTCATGCAGCAAGATCGCCATAGAATATACTTCCTCACCAGTGGAACAACCTGCATGCCAGATTCGAATGTACGGATACGTTCGCAAAATAGGAATGATTTTCTGCCTGAAATTCAGAAACAGCTCCGGGTCACGGAACATCTCGGTCACCGGAATGGAAAGGCTTTGTACCAGTCTATCGAAGGCGCTGCGATCATGCAGCACCTTCTCCTGAAGTCCTGATATCGTGCTTACATTCTCGGACTGCGCATGATAATAAACACGCCGCTTAATCGAAGGCAGAGCATAGTTACGAAAATCGTAGCCGTACAGCCGATGAATTCCTTCCAGCAACAGCTCAAGCTCAATCAATTCCCGCTCAGTATCATTCGATTTCACTTCATTAGCAGCATTATCCGCCATATCCTTAGATGTCATAATCTCTCTCCAATTCCTAAATAGGTTTTGCCTGTGCCGCTCCAATCATGTGTCGATTTATATTACCCATTTTTTTAGGTTACGAATACAACCAAACCCGCATTAATGATAAAAGCTGTTCGGTTTGAATCGGTTTTTTCACATAATCGGAAGCGCCTGCCTCAATACACTTGGAACGATCATCCTTCATGGCCTTGGCTGTCAGGGCAATAATAGGCATCTTCTCGAATTGTGGCATTAGCCGGATACGTCGCATCGCTTCATATCCATCCATTTCCGGCATCATCATATCCATCAGCACCAGATCAAAATCAGGTGTCTGTTCCAGCAGTTCCAGTGCTTCTCTTCCATTTTCCGCAAAGGTAACCTCCATACGATAGCTTTCCAGCACACTGGATAGAGCAAATACATTGCGAATATCATCGTCTACCAACAATATTTTTTTACCTTCAAACAGTTCTTCCTTGTTGTATAGCTTCTGCAAAATTTTGCGTTTGTCCTCAGGAAGGTTCGCCTCTACACGATGCAAGAACAACGTTGTTTCGTCCAAAAGCCGTTCCGGTGATTTAACATCCTTAATAATAATAGACTCTGCATATTTACGAAGTTGCGTTTCTTCTTTGCTATCCAAATCTTTGCCTGTATAAATAATGATCGGCAGATCCGTTAGCTGCTCATTCTCTCGAATACGATCCAGCAGTTCAAAACCAGTCATGTCACTCAGCATCAGATCCAGTACCATGCAGTCATACCGCTGGGTAGCCAGCTCATTTAGTGCTTCCTGACCTGTCGATATCGCCGTAATGGCAACATCATCATGATCGATCAGCTCAATAATGGATTTACGCTGATTATCATCATCTTCAACCACAAGGAGACGTTTAACCGTTTGGTCCGTATACGATTTTATATGTGAAAATGCCTTATCCAGACTTTCCTTCGAAGAAGGCTTTTTGAGATAGGCAATCGCGCCCATCATCAAGCCCTGCTTGACATCATCTATGACCGAAATAACATGCACTGGAATATGACGTGTCGATGAATTTCCTTTCAGCTCACCCAAAATGGACCATCCATCCATCACAGGTAATTGAATATCTAATATAATGGCGTCCGGCAAATAAGACTGAGCCATGTTGAGCCCATCATCTCCTTGGAGAGCGATCAGTGCCTTAAAGCCCCGGCTACGGGCCATATCGTACAAAATATTAGCAAAATTAATATCATCCTCAATAATCAGCAGCACTTTATCCTGCGAGGTAATCTCGTTTCGATCGTCTCCCGGATGTATAATGTCCTCCGCTTTGTTTTTCGAAGGCATCTGATATAATGGCAACCGTTCAGCAGGCATAATCATGGGAAGGTCCGTTTCTGCCGAGGCTGCCACATTCTCAAAATCCAAATTCACATCCGTACCGTTAAATCCCTCTCTCGAATGAGAGTCCATATCCTCAGCCGTTGGCGTTTGTTCCGGCAAATACAATGTGAAACAACTGCCCTGCCCCTGCTCGGATTCCACTGTAATAACGCCGCCCAACAATCTGGAAAGCTCGCGGCTGATCGACAGACCTAGTCCTGTCCCCCCATATTTCCGGCTGGTTGTACCGTCTACCTGCTGGAAGGCTTCGAAGATCAGATCCGTTTTATCGGAAGCAATCCCAATGCCCGTATCACGCACAGATAGAGCCAGATAGGATCTTCGTGGATTTAGCAGACCAGGAAGCTGCTCTCCATTTGCCCGAGATACATTGAAACTAATAGAACCTTCCGTGGTGAACTTGAAGGCATTGGACAGCAAATTACGTAAAATTTGTTTGAGACGATAACCGTCACTGATAATGGCATCTGGCAGGTTCTCTTCGATCTTGGTATGCAGTTGAAGCTCACGTTGGGCTGCGACCGGAGCAAAATTCTGCTCCACAAACAGTTCCAGTTCCTTCAAGTGGACCGCTTCATGGTTAATATCCATTTTTCCAGCGTCCACTTTGGATAAATCCAGAATCTCATCAATCATTTTCAACAAATCGGCGCCTGACATATAAATGGTTTGTGCATATTCCACTTGCTTTGGCTTGAGATTGCCTTCCTTGTTCTCAGACAAGAGCTGAGAAAGAATAAGCAAGCTATTTAGCGGAGTACGCAGCTCATGAGACATATTGGCCAAAAACTCGGATTTGTATTTGCTTGTGATTCCCAGCTGCATTGCCTGTTGCTCCAACTGAGCTCGTGCATGTTCGATCTCGTCGTTCTTTTCTTCCACTTCTCGTACCTGTTCTTCCAGCGCTCTGGTTTTGGCAATCAGTTCAGTATTAAAATGCTCCAATTCTTCCTGTTGACGCTGTAACAATTCCTCTGAACGCTTGAGCTCCTCTGTTTGCTCCTCCAAATTTCCATTGGAGCGCTTGAGTTGCTCTTGCTGAGTTTGTAGTTCCTCGGACTGGCATTGCAACTCCTCAGTAAGGGCCTGGGATTCGCGCAGCAATTGCTCTACACGCATCCGTCCCTTGATATTGTTCAGAATGATCCCCATGCTCTCTACTAATTGAGCACACAGCTTCGTTTCCAGATCACTGAAGCGATCCAGTGACGCTACTTCTACAGCACCGATGCACTCATCCTCGAACAAAATAGGGAAAATCATAATTCCCACTGGCTTACTTTCTCCTAAGGCAGAGCCTATGGACAAATATCCGTCAGGAGCCTCTGTAATCAAGATCGGCTTACGATCCAGAACACATTGTCCGAGCAATCCTTCGCCTACATGGATAACGTCCCTAATCGAATTCTCGCCAGTCACCTTTGCATAGGAGCCGTATAACTTAAATTGGTTGTCTTCTACATCTTTTCCTTGCAAATAGATGGCTCCATAGCTACCTCCCAAGATGGGCGTAAACTCACTAATGAACATCTGAGCAACCTGCTCCAGTGAATTCACACCACGGAACAGCTCAGTTACCCGAGCAGTATTGGCATTAAGCCAAGTTTGATCCTTCTGCGTTTGAAGGACAGAATGCTCAAATCTCCGCTTTTCTTCCAAGTCTCCGGCCATTTGTTGAAATACACGAGCGACCTCCCCGATTTCATCCTTGGAAGAAACACTCATTCGGCTAATGGCCCTGTATTTCCCCTTGCCAAAACCATTAATCATGAGATTAACGATATTTAGACCTTTGGCAATGCTTGGGAGCACCCACAAAATAACCAGTAAGCCCATGATCAGACCGGCGGCCATCAGAATTGTGGTAATCTGCACAGATTCCTCATAGGCCTGATTGGCTTGCTTCATGTCAGTATCAATCTCCCGATCCTGAAAAACGGCAAGGGCGTTAATGCTGTCCATCGCCTCCTCTTGAGCAGGCAAACCAGTGCTATTGCGGAAAGCGTTAGCCTCATCAATACGATCTTGTCCCAGCAAGGAAACTAACCTTTGTTCGTAACTTAGAAATTCATTCCACGCGACGGTTACCCGATCAACCTGCTGCTGCTCTTCACTGGTGCCTGAATTCGTTTGTAGACTTGCCAGCACTTTCGTTCCAGTAGCGGAAATATCATCGAGCTCACGTTTGGCCTCGCTGACGGAGGAGCCCGGATTTAAAATCAGGTTGGCCATAACTTTGGCCATATCATTCACCTGACCGCGAATAGCCGTTGTTTTCCGGACCTTCATATATCGGTCTTGGTAAACTTGATTCAGCTGCTCATTCAGGCTCCCCATACGGTCATAGCTGATTAGTGTCAGCACAAGGAGGATCGCCATAAGCGATCCAAAGCCGATCAGTAGTTTATTTCTGATTTTCATGCAAGCTCTCTCCCTCTTTCAATGAAATCCAGATCAGGCACTTATCATCATCGCGATCCTGTGGCGCCTCATTACGAAAAAATGCATCCAGCATCGCTTCTTCATTCCATTCCTCATACTTACGTAGACACTCAGTCAGATACTCCACCTGCTCCTCATATTCACCTTCCACCGCTTCCAGCAAGCCATCCGTATACAAAGCGATATGTCCAGTTCCTTCATAATGAATCGTGTGCATTTCTGCATCAATCTTATCAAACAAACCAACCGGGCTACATGCACGGTCAAATTTGGTAATGCTGCCATCCTGGTTGAACAGCAATCCGGGAGGATGTCCCGCATTTACATAGTCAATTCGCCGTGAACGGGTATCAATCACCATATAAATCGCCGTAAAATAATACTGTACCAGCTGCTTGCCCAGATCCAGTTGATTAAAACGACGATTCAGCTCTTGTATGACTTTCTCAGGCTCCACATATGTGGTCACCGTATCCTTAAGTACAGACGCAATGAACATGCAGAACAGCGAGGAAGAAATGCCATGTCCCATCATATCGAGCAAAATGATGGCATATCGCCCCTCACCTAACGGATACCATGAATATAAATCCCCTGCCAGTTCAAAGGAAGGCTGATAGAGCGCATTCACTTGTAGCACCGGGTCCTGGATGGCAGGACTAAGCACCGCCTGCTGCACCATCGCGGCCAGCTTCAGCTCATCTTGAATTCGCTGATCCCGGTCCTTATGCCAGTCCTTCTCCTGTTTGAGACGCAAGGCAGACCGGATTCGCGCCATGAGCTCTACCTTGTTGATCGGCTTCGTGACGTAATCGACGGCTCCCACATCTAGAGCTTCGGCCAATTTTTTGGAATCTCCTACAGCCGTTACCATAATAATCGGGATATCTTTTAAATGCTCATATTCCTGCACAATACTGCAAGCTTCAATGCCGTCCATTTCAGGCATCATCATATCCAGCAGCACCAGATCAATATCTGAAGGATGGGGTCTGAGACTAATGGTACGGTCGCCGATTCCCAGATGCTCTAACATTTCTGCGGCCGAGCTAGCAGAGATCACATCCCGATAATTTTCCTTTTTTAGTATTTCACGAATAATAATGACATTCGTTGGATTATCGTCAACAATTAGAATTCTCATTGGCCTCTCCTTATCTGTAACTCATGTATTATACTATACCTACTTAAACGGAACACCCTTGTTGATTAGTAGTAGTGTCTCCGTAAGAAGGCATTCCAAAAACATAGATAAGGAATGAGGTTGGGACCCCATTCCTTATCTATGTTTTTGGAGGACCCGCGAAACACTTGTACTGCGGCCAACATCCTCTTTTCCAAGTCTAATGCTATTCCGCTTTTTTAACGAACAGCAATATCACACTTTTTTAGCAATGACCAGTACTTTACCCTGATCCAGTTCTTTTTCATAAAAGTCCGCTTCCGTATCTGTAAATCCCAAGGAAGTAATTTTAGCGCGAAGCTCATCGCCGCGGGAGCGGAACAAATTAGCTAATGAGTCGAAAACGCCCTCTTCCTTGATCCCGATTTCCTTGGCATCCACCGTACCGGCAATACGATCCGTCCGATCCTGATCATGAGCGAGCACGAACACATCCTCATAACGATAGCCCGTGTTACGCAACTCATTTACCGCTTCAACGGCTTGTACACCGTTATCTACCACTTTGGCATAAGATTTATGATTGGTCTGATTCATGTTTCTCACGCTCCTTTAAGGATTGACTTCTCTGACTATTACACTTCACATATCCATTTGAAACTTCCATGTTATGTCACGCCTCGTAAAAATCGATTACCATTCCGTTTCATCAAAAAACTCAACATACTTAGGTTTATCAGACGTCTCATCCATAAACACTTTGATTGCACGTTGTCCGCGTACATAGACCTCTCCGTCTTCCGCCGTGAATTGCGAGCCACCCAGCGCCTGATCCAGCGTTTTCCGTTGCAGCGGCAGCCACTTATCATTTACCTTGATTCGACCAGCAGCAGGATCTACATGCACATAAGAAACGACGTCCTCACGCATACCTACGACAACATCTGGATATTGGTATTCTGTAGAAAGCAGCAGCATATCCTTTTTGACTCGTTGTGGCTTGCCTAGCTTCTTCAACACATCCGCACGGGTGTCATCCAAAGATATGCCATTTAAGGTATGAAAATCTGCTGGTACAGCATGTGGAGCGGGTATCGTCTGCACAGTCCTAACCATATGCCCCGCTGTTTGCGGGGAAACGGTTTGCTGAACCGTATCCTGTCCGGAAAAGGGAGTGAGCAAACCAGCAGCTAGTAATAATGTCTTCATCATAAAATCTCACCCTTTCAATGAATTTCCTGTAGTTTACGGTTCAGCCACTATGCTACTGACGCATTTTCTGCCACACCCCAGCAGCGATGTCTACATAACCCAACCAGTTTTTACCAGGCTTGGCCGCAGGCTCCTCATAAGTCGCATTGTAGCTCTGAACCGTCCGCTCCGTTGCGGTCAAAGGTCTATTCGGTGTCGTTGCCTTGATCGCGTGATCCGTTCTGGAAGTATTACTCGCAGCGTTATTCGATTTCTGAAACCGTGTCATTAACGCTGTTGAAGCCTGCTTGGCAGCCAGCGTCACTTCGCTGAGTACCTCTCCCAAGTTTCTAACCGATTCCATCACTGGCTCCACTTGCTTCAATTTATGATCAACGTCTGCGGTGATGTCATTCGCATGTCGAACCGTTTGTTTTACTTCATAACTCAGTTCATCTATCGTTTTTTGTACATCCTGCAAGGTTTGAGTCACCTTATCCAGAGAGCCTTGTGCTGCTTTCAACGTTTTAATGAGGAAAATAACGAGAACTGCAAATGCGATAGCAATAATAAAAATGCTGACCTGTGTTAACATAGCGTAACCTCTCTTTCGTCTTTCACGATGATGTTTATGATTACTGCATAGTTACCCTTAAGATTCAGACACGAAACAACGTCCAAGCTGGCTTCTTCTCCGCTCCAAACGTTATGATTCACGGACTCTCGCACCGTTTAAAACACCATATAACGATGGCACAGCCACGAATAATCTATAGAAGTCACTGTCATCTGCAACCACGCTCTATCGGAGCGTGAGTATGCCACATTATATACAATTAAAGGAGGATACAGAACATGCTAAAATGGTCCGCTTTATTCTTAATTTTTGCTGTGATCGCCGGGATCTTAGGTTTTTTTGGTATCGTCGTGTCCATAGCTGCTACATTCGCTAAAATATTATTTGTGATATTTCTGGTGTTGTTCGTCATTTCACTCTTTACCGGAAGAAAACGGGTTTCATAGTTATCGGATGCTAGCTGCACAAGAGCAATACTCTAAATGTTTATAAAAAAAGGATGTTCCCACCCTGGTTAACAGGGCTGTGGAACATCCTTTTTTGATGCAGCTTTTTAACAGTTAGCGGCGCTTTATTGAATCACGCTGCCCCCAAACAGGAAACGATCCTGCCAAGGCTTGCTGAAATCCGTAACTTTTACACCGCCACCCGCTACAGAAAACGTATGAAGAAGCTTGTTGTCTCCCAAATATACAGCTACGTGTGTAATCGTTTGGGAGGAATTATCCAAGGACGTGTACGCCCCGGAAGATGCATTATAATTTGTAAAGAAGAGCAAATCGCCACGCTTCAGCGTAGTCATGTCCGTATTCGGCTGACTGTTTTGCTTGATCCACTCACCCTGTGAACGAGAATCTGCCGGAAGCTGGATACCTACAGCCTGACGGAAAATTTGACGGGTAAATGCCGAGCAATCAAAAGTAGCCGTACTGTTACGATCTGAACCATATTCATATGGAGTTCCGAGATAAGTCATCCCCGTGTTAATAACCTGCTCTATTGCAGCCGCTGCATCACCGGAAAACATGTTCATAGTTGACGCAGGAGATGCTGTCACAGGTATTGCGGTAGTATCAGGAGTGGTTGTCACCGGAGCAGACACAGGCTGCTGCACGACAACGCCCTCACCAATACGAATATACTGTGGAGACGAGCTGACATAGCCCACCGTACCATCAGCATTGGTAACCTTAAACCAATAAGCATTACTTGGATCCGTAATCGTAACGACATCCCCTGCATTCAGATAGCCCAAAACCTCGGAAGAAGTGGATGCCTCCGCCCGCAAACGAACGGACGTTTGAATCGTGGCTTTCGTTTGACCGGCAGAACTATTCACTGAGGCCACTGCCTCTTTAGCTGAAACATTTTTAACTGACTCTGTGGCTTCCGATTTACGAGTGGTAGACGGGGTAACAGCAGCAGCGACACTGGTAGCGCCAACTTTTATGTACTTGTCGGAGCTGCTAGTGTATCCGGTTACTCCATCAGAAGTCTTGATCTTATACCAATAGCTGTTGGTTTTCTCCAATACTGTTACGGCCTCTCCCTGCTTCATAAAGCTGACTACATCCCCTGTAGTCGAAGGACCGGATCTAAGCTTTACAGCCGCCTGAATAACCGCCTTCTGTCCTGTGGATGCTGTTGATGCCGCTGCGTCAACCTGACCCGGCGCCACATGAATTGCTGCCAACAGCGCGGCTGACGTCATGAGCATTCCCATCACGCGTCTTCTCAATGTTGCACCTCCTGGCTGTTTTTACGAATTTGAAGAGCATATCCAATTCCGACGAATATAGCCGGACATGCCTTCATTATAGTAAAAGCAGCAGGAAGAGAGATATAATCCAAACGTCACAAAAGGAAGCGTATACGCCTTTTGCATATAGGTCTAAAGTCACTTTTGATACTAACTATTTAATAATTAATCTATAATTTGGGTTCTACATGAACATGGACATGCATTGTATTATGAACCTCTTGCAGGCGTTCCTCAATCCGGTCGCTGATCCGATGCCCTTCAATCAGGCTGAGTTGCGGATCCACCTCAATGACCACATCCACCAGCGCATGATTGCCGTGTACACGTGCCTTAACGTCCCGAATCCCCTCTACTCCAGGTATACAGGCAATCGTACTCCGTAAGTCAGACAGTTCTTGCTCATCAAATCCATCGGTCAAGCTGTGCGTGGAATCCTTAAAAATATCCCAAGCTGTTTTACAAATGATGAATCCTACCGCGACCGCAGCTACAGTATCTAGCCAGGGCAGCCCAAATTGTGCGCCGATGATGCCAACTGCTGCCCCAACACTGACAAGTGCATCCGATAGATTATCCTTGGCCGCTGCCAGCAAAGCCTTATTGTTAATCTGCCGTGCCAGTCTGTTATTGTAAAGATACACTCCCAGCATAATCACTGCACAAATCACAGCTACACCCGCGGAGGTGATATCCGGTATTTGCTTTCCGCCCTTGAAAATGCTCCCGATCCCATCAATAAGCACCTGCAAACCGACGACAGCCATAATAAAGGACGCCAGCAGCGCCGCGATCGTTTCTGCCCGAAAATGTCCATAGGCATGGTCAGAGTCCGGTGGTTTTTGGGAAATTCTCAGTCCAACCAGTACAGCAACCGACACTACAATATCGGTGACATTATTGAAGCCATCCGCCCGCAACGCGCTAGAAGCAAATATATATCCGCTAATCAGCTTAAAGGCGGACAGCAAGAGATAAGCAGCAATGCTCACCCACGCCCCACGCTCACCTTTTCGTATTTCTTCATAGACATTTACCACAACGCAGGACACTCCTTCAAATATATAGTTACCAGCAGAACGATCTCACCGGGCCCAAAAATAAAAATAGCAGCGTTGCTGCCATGAATAATAACGATTTGTCTTTGGTTAACTGTTATTTTCAGGATAGCAGATGAACTTTGTGTGGGTCTAGAGAAACAGTCTTTCCGCTCTGCATCGCTGTAGTAACAACGAAAAAGTATTGCCAGGCCCCATTCCTGTAGGTTACACAAAACAATTTTTCCTTCACACAAAAATCAGATGTTTTCTCTTCCACCCCACCCCAGATGTGTGTTATCATTGTTGCCCTTGTCCCTTCTTTTAAAAACGTATAAAATGAGGACACAGCCGCGTTTTCCTTCAATCCAGCATGATTGACATGAATTTGGCGGCAACAGGAGGAATTTATTCATGAGCGATGCCAATGAACCACGTAAAGTTAATCTCGCAGATGCCATTCGGGAAAAGCTGGCACAAAAAAAACAGCAGTCCGGCGCTTCACAGCAGGGCGGCTTTCAAGGCGGTTCCGCCAAAACACTGAAAAGCCAAAATACGAAGAAGCCGAACAACCAACGCCGTCGTACAGGCGGATCATAAGCCACCTCATAACCTTTATAGGGTACCAAAAGTCTGGCGAGGTCTATCTTACCTCACTGCCAGAACCAAGTAAGCTATGGGCATGGTACAAAAACGAAAAAGAGGAGTCTCCCTGCCATTTTAATGGCCTGAAGGAGCTCCTCTTTCGTTTATCTAGTTGCTGAAGTTAGCCGATTTCTACCGGATACATACGTTCACGCAACTTTGTGATTTCTTCATTTTCCAAGTACTCATCATAGCTCATCGTACGGTCGATTACGCCGTTTGGTGTAATTTCCACGATGCGGTTCGCGATCGTTTGAATAAACTGGTGGTCATGCGATGTGAACAATATAGTACCATCAAAATCAATCAGACCATTGTTCAGCGCTGTGATGGACTCCAGATCCAAGTGGTTGGTCGGTTCTTCCAGCAGCAACACATTGGCACCGTTCAGCATCATTTTCGCCAGCATACAGCGAACCTTTTCGCCCCCGGACAGCACACTTGCTTTCTTAAGCGCTTCTTCTCCAGAGAAAAGCATACGTCCCAAGAAACCGCGCAGGAACGTTTCGTCCTGATCCTTGGAATATTGACGCAGCCATTCCACAAGATTCATATCCACGCCTTCAAAATAGGTGGAATTATCTTTCGGGAAATAAGCCTGGCTAGTTGTAATCCCCCAAGAGAATTCTCCGCTATCCGCTTCGATCTCGTTCATCAACACCTGGAAGAGCGTCGATTTAGGCAAACCGTTCGGGCCAACAAACGCGATTTTATCGCCTTTGTTCACAACCAGACTGAACTCATTCAGTACTTGCTCGCCTTCAACGGTTTTACTGAGGCGGTCTACTGTCAGCAGTTGTTTGCCTGCTTCGCGTTCAGGCTTGAAGTTCAGGAAAGGATATTTACGGTTTGATGGACGGATATCGTCCAGCGTAATTTTATCCAGTTGTTTTTTACGTGATGTAGCCTGTTTGGACTTGGAAGCATTCGCGGAAAAGCGCTGAATAAAGGCTTGCAGTTCCTTGATCTTCTCTTCCTTTTTCTTGTTGGCATCACGAGTCAAGGCAAGCGCAAGCTGGCTAGATTCATACCAGAAGTCGTAGTTGCCGACGTACATCTGGATTTTACCAAAATCAATATCCGCAATATGCGTACATACCTTGTTCAGGAAGTGACGATCATGGGATACGACGATGACGGTGCCTTCATAGTCCATCAAGAAATTTTCCAGCCATTGAATGGATTCTAGGTCCAAATGGTTGGTAGGCTCATCAAGCAGCAAATTGTTCGGACGACCAAACAACGCTTGAGCCAGGAGAACACGTACCTTGTCATTACCACTCAGCTCAGACATGTTCTTGTCATGCAGGTCGCGGGGAATACCAAGACCGATCAGCAAGGAAGCTGCATCTGGCTCAGCATCCCAACCGTTCAGCTCTGCAAATTCACCTTCAAGCTCACCGGCACGTAGGCCGTCCGCTTCGGTAAATTCCGTCTTGGCATACAGCGTATCTTTTTCCTTCATGATTTCATACAGACGCGTGTGGCCCATAATGACGGTTTCCAGAACCGGGAATTCATCGTATTCATAATGGTTCTGCTTGAGTACTGCCATCCGTTCACCCGGTGTCATGTGAACCTCGCCAGAATTGGCTTCGATTTCACCGGAAAGAATTTTCAAAAAGGTGGATTTACCCGCGCCATTCGCCCCAATCAGGCCGTAGCAGTTCCCAGGAGTAAATTTGATATTTACGTCTTCAAAAAGTGGGCGTTTACCATAACGAAGCGTTACGCCGCTTGTACTGATCATATAAGCATACCATCCTTATCATTAGTAAAGTGCTAAACACAAAATTACCGACGGCAATAGTATAACACACAAAAGATCGGATTCGAACCGTAGTATAAGCATAACCGCCCCTGAATCTCATCCAATATCTTATAAATAAAATAAAAAATGCTTCTGTCTCCACGATTGTCACCTGACAAACACATGGACCAGAACCATTTTCATGTTTTAAATTCGTTGAGATGCCGTGAGGACAGACGCGTTATTCAGTCACGGCATTGATGTTCCGTGCGCTTGTAAATGTCAGGAAACCCCGACACCTATCGGAATGAGGTACATGCCCGCTTCATCATCCTGTTTGATTAAGACCTCCACGTCATAGACCGCCTGGATCAGTTCAGATGTAACGACCTCTGTAGGTGGGCCGTTCGCTATAATACGCCCTTCCTTCATGGCAATCATCACATCGCTATACCGAATAGCCTGATTGATATCATGCAGCACCATCACGATGGTCAGTCCATGTTCCTGGTTTAACTGCCGAATGAGCTCTAAAATTTCAAGCTGGTAGTACATATCCAAATAGGTGGTCGGCTCATCCAAAAATAAAATTGGCGTCCGCTGTGCCAAGGCCATTGCAATCCATACACGCTGCCGTTCTCCTCCTGAGAGCTGATCCAACGTGCGAGTTCTACGTTCGTTCAGATTAGTACAGGCTATCGCCCACTCGATCGCTTCCTCATCCTCATCACGTCTCGCTGTGAACATGTTCTTATGGGGCAACCTGCCGAAGCTTACGAGCTTTTCTACAGTCAAGTCGGAAGGTGCCTCGTTCTGCTGATGGACTACCGCCAGTTGACGGGCCAGCTCCTTGGGCTTGTAGTGGGCTATCTCCTTGCCGTCCAGAATCACCTGGCCCAAGCGGGGAACAGCATTGTTGGACATCACGCTGAGCAGCGTCGATTTGCCGCATCCGTTGGGACCAATTATGGTCGTAATCCGTCCCGACTCAATAACAGCATTAATAGCGTGCAGACGATCCGTTTTCCGATCATATGAGAAGGTTATATCCTTAATGTCCATAGGTGCGATCCGCCTTTCTGATCAGGAATATCAGGAACGGCCCGCCAATGACGGCCATAATAATAGAAGCCGGGATTTCATTGGGAGCAAGCACTGTCCGCCCCAGTGTATCCGCGAGCAGCAACAGCAAGCCGCCGCATAATGCGGAAAATGGAATCAGCCACTTATGATCCGAGCCAACAAGGTAGCGGGCACAATGCGGAACGAGCAGGCCGATAAAAGCAATTACTCCTGCGATGGCTGTAGCCGTTGCTGCAAGCAGCACTGCAATCACAGAAATCAAAAGTCGTGCGCGCGTTACATTGAATCCCAGATTTTTAGCTGTTTTATCTTGAAGAGACAAGAAATTGCACCAAGAGAACACGAGCATGGCTAAAATTAGCCCAATCCCGCCATAGGTCACAATAACCTCGACATCTACCCATTTTTTCATAGACAAGGTTGATGTAGTGACCTGGTTAATGCTGGTGACCGCATAACTGCCTCGATAGTTAAACGACTGACCTAGACCGGAAAAAATAGCGTTCACAGCTACCCCGATCAGAATGAGACGAATCGGATGCAAGCCAGATTTCCACGAAAACCCATAAACCATTAGGCAGGCTAACGCACCGCCAATAAATGAAAAGAACGGCATCCAGAAATAAAGCGCCGGAAAGACCGTTACCGCAATCAGCGAGATTAATGCCGCTCCCGAAGAAATGCCGATAACCCCAGCATCCGCCAGCGGATTTTTCATGACGGCTTGCAGCAAAACACCCGCTACTGCAAGGGCTGCACCTGCCATTACGGACACGAAAATTCTCGGTAGTCTCAGGTCCTTGACCACATTCACCTGATCATCTGTACCTGTCCACAATCCGGTCACCAACTGACTCAAATCCACCTTGAGACTGCCTGTCATCGCTGAATACAGCATGACGCCAACGAGCAAGACCATTACAACAGTAAGGCTCCAACCTTTTTTGGACATGTCATCAGCTTCCTTTAATTCGAAGGATACAGCATTTTCATCAGCTCATCCAGCGCCGAGTTTGCCGCTAAATTCCCTGTTGTGCCAAACAACGGTTCAGGCAGATCATAGACATGCCCATTTTTCACAGCGTTGAAATGCTTCCAGATATCGTTAGTTTTGAACTCTTCATCGAACATTTTCACTACTTCATCCGGCATCCCGTGTGCAGCGCGCAAAATGATATCGGGGTTGGATTGCTGCAAGGCTTCGGTATTGTGGGCAATGAACTCCACCTTCTCGCCCTGAACCACATTGGTTCCGCCTGCGATTTTAACCAGATCCCCAATATAGGAATGCTCGGTAGCCACCAGATAGCTTCCCGGTACTCCCAGCAAAATCAATACTTTAGGGGATTTCTTTCCTTTGATCTTTTGTTGAATCTCGGCTACTTTGGCATCCAAAGCTCCATTAATCTCTTTGGCCTTATCGGCTTTGCCAAACGTGTCTCCCAGCTTTTGAATTTCTTTTTGCATATTCGCGAGACTTTCAAAATTTAAAAATTCGGCATTGATTTTCAAATCTTTAAATTTAGGCTCCAGATCATATTTCAGTGTCGTCACCGACAGTACGTCCGTCGGCTTCAATGACATCACTTTTTCCATATCAGGACTCATCGGATTACCCACATCAGGCACATCCTTGTAACGGTCAGGCAGCACTTTCGTGCTTGTCGGCTTGCCTGCCAAATCCAGGCCCAGTGCATCCGTGATTTCCGCAATGGCTACCGTAGTCGCCACAATACGAGGAGCTTGAGCTTTACCGTCAGACGACTTTCCGGTTGCATTAGATGTTGCCGCTGATTTCGAACCATCGCTCTGGTTCTGCCCGGCCTGTGCCCCTCCCGAACATCCAGCCAGCAACAAGATCACGATGCCGATTAACATATACAAACCAAATGTTTTTCCTTGAGCCAATGCTATATACCGTTTCATAAAAATCCAGTCACCTCAATTCAAATATAGAACAGCATTATGAGCCCCAACTTTTCGGGTATCCGGGTTTTGCAAAATTCGATTTCAGTCGCTCCAAGGTGCAATATATAGACGAACTAGACTGTTTCGATCTACATATTGTTCATTAGAAGTCGCTTATTGAATTTTTGCAAATTCCTCGGGTATGTAAATGCTGACAAGTCTTGACGCCGGGGCACCAAGACTTGCTCGCATACAAACTTTGCTGTTATTCAGACTTCATTGATTATCACAACCTGAGGCTACTTTGCTTTTAGGCTTTCTTCATCAAATTGGAACTGAACTGTATACCAGTGATCATATGGCACTCCGCCAAGGACCAAGCCAGGCACAATGACGTGTGTGTAAGCACTAATTTTCTGAGACAAGTCCCCTACCTCGAATTGAACGACACGTGTATCGCCGGATGTCGAGATTACTTCTACATCTTTCAGGGCACCGTTTTGCTCCACTTGAAGAGCTGGCATCCAAGAACTATTTTTCAAAGTCACTTGAATATAGCGCTTGTCTCCCTTTTCAATCAGTGAAGCTGGCTTATCGAGATAACCGTCCATAACGGAAGCTTCACTCGTTTTGTCTTTAAATACGTTGTAATTAATCGTGTATTGCTTCTCAGAAGCCATTTGAACCGGTTGCTCAACTACTGGTTTTATTTCAGCCACAGGTGTGGTCGTTTCTGCTGCCTTGTCCGTAGAAGCTACTGTCGGTTCAGTAGCGTTTGCAGTTGTGGCTGCATGGACTCCCTCACCTTTAAGCGATGCACGGTCAAATTGAATCTGTCCGCCGAATTTCTCATTTAGAATGTATTTCTCAGGCAGATATACCTGTGTGTACACACTCAACTTTTTATCCAGATCAGGTACTTCGAATGCGATCGTGTGCGTATCACCTTTGGAGTCCGAACCCATAATCGTCGGATTGGCATAACGGCCTTCAAAATCCGTTTGGAATAGCTTCAAAGCCTGGTTGTCCGTAACGGTTACATGGGCCTGAATCTTACCATTTTTCACAATCAATTTCGCTAGATTTTGTACAAAAGGAGCCGCTAGAGAATCCTTGTCCGTTCCGTTCGCAAGCACACGGAAGTTCGCAGTGTACTCTCCATCCGCTAAGTTGTTTTTCCCTTTTTCTGCTTCAACCGACTTCTTGTCGTTGTGATAAGATACATTACTAGTATCGAATTTAAATTCAAAATCATATACCTTTTCTACTCGATCCTCCGCCTTGAAAACCATCGGAGCGCTACTTGCCACTTTAGGAGCTTCATAGACAACCAGTTGGCCTTTTGCATTGTTCTTAAAGTCATTTACGCTAAAACGAACGTGCTTCGTATTGCTTGCTGCATCTACCTGGGTCACTTCTGCGTCTCGGTAGTTCCCGCTTGCGTTGTCCCAAATGCGCAACGCCTTCACTTCATTGCCGTTTTGCAGCTTCAGACCTACAAACCGTTTGTCGCCTTCCACGACCAATTGCGCCGATTCGTCAGTGATGAAGCGTTGAGCCGGAGAATCCACTCCTGTGGAACCATCAGACAAAACGATACTGAATTTCAAGGCATATTTACCATTGGTAAGCTTGTCAAAATCCAATTTGACGATAGGATCTGTAGCTCCTGTGGAGGAAGGCTCGACAAAGCTGCGAATAGTAGCAGGCTCGAATTGGAACTGCACATCATATACGTGATCATATGAGATGCCACCCAAATCCAATCCAGGTACGATCACATGCGTGTTCACTGTCACTTTATCCGACAGATTTGGCACTTCAAATTGTACTGTTCTTGTATTTGCGGAGCTCGATTGATCGACAACCTGAGCCTCTGCACCATTTACTTTGAACGTTTTGATCCAGCTGCTCTTGTCCATTTTAATCTGAATGATATTTTTACCGGACTGTTTTAACAGTGTGGCTGGCTTTTGCATATATCCATCCATCACAGATATTTCATTGCTTCCGTTTTTGAGTACGGAGAAATCAATGCTGTATCTGCCATTTTCAACTGGAGTTGTGGTTCCGTTATCCGTTCCTTTAGCTGTAATGCTGCTGCGGTCAAATTGCAGACGAAGCTTATGATCCATCTCATAAACCCCACCTGGATAGGTCGTGCTCACATGTACCTGTGCATTCAGAATAGCGTCCAAATCGGCCACTTTGAATTTCACAACACGTGTATTAGCATTCTTGTCCTCACTTACGATATCTGCATCTGTCAACATTCCATTTTGCTCCGTTTTGAACTCCGTCACTGTGGTGCTGTCTTTGATGGTAAAGGAGGCTTCATACTTGCCTTTTGATACCGTCAGTGTGGCCGGAGACAATAAATATTGCGCCATGGCCGATTTTTGATCTTTGGTTGCGTGCAGCGCATCGAAATGGATTGAATACGTTCCATCAGCCAAATTCTTTCCGGGCGTGCCTGGCGTCCCAGGATCAACCGGGGATGGGGTATTAGCAATGCTGCTCTTGTCAAATTGCAGACGAAGCTTATGATCCATCTCATAAACCCCACCCGGGTAGGTCGTGCTCACGTGTACTTGTGCATTTAAAATCGCGTCCAAATCGGCTACTTTGAATTTCACAACACGCGTATTGGCTGTCTTGTCCTCACTTACAATATCCGCGTCTGTTAACGTTCCGTTTTGTTCTGTTTTGAACTCCGTTACCGTGGTGCTGTCTTTAATGGTGAAGGAAGCTTCATACTTGCCTTTCGATACCGTCAAAGTCGCTGGAGACAACAGATATTGTGCCATGGCTGACGCTTGATCTTTTGTGGCATGCAGTGCGTTAAAATTAATCGAGTACGTACCATCCGCCAAATCTGATGGTGCGGGTACAGAGGCCAGCTGAAGATCTACATTATAAGTATGCACGTAGCCCAGCTCAGGCCAGTTGATGCTTACCCATGCGCTTAACTTAGCAGGGATTTCTTTAACCTCGAATTCAATAACTCGTGTATTCGCAGTTTTGTCTTCACTTACTGTAGCAATATTAGTTAATAGTCCATTTTGTTCTACCTTAAAGCCATCAATTTGCTTACTGTTTTTCAATGTAAAACGTACATACTTCTTGCCATTACGTTCAATCAAAGCGCCTGGTTTCTCTGTATAACCATCCATCATTGACTTTTCATTGGTTCCATCCTTTAAAAGGGTGAAATCCAGATGGGAACTTGTTTCTGGAGAGGTTCCATTTCCTGTAATACTATTCTTGTCAAATTGCAGACGAAGCTTATGATCCATCTCATAAACCCCACCTGGATAGGTCGTGCTCACATGTACTTGTGCATTTAAAATCGCGTCCAAATCCGCTACTTTGAATTTCACAACACGCGTATTGGCTGTCTTGTCCTCACTTACAATACCCGCATCTGTTAACGTTCCGTTTTGTTCTGTTTTGAACTCCGTTACTGTGGTGCTGTCTTTAATGGTAAAGGAAACTTCTTTTTGCCCCTTCGATATCGTCAAAGTCGCTGGAGACAACAGATATTGTGCCATGGCTGACGCTTGATCTTTTGTGGCATGCAGCGCGTTAAAGTTAATCGAGTACGTTCCATCCGCCAAATCTGATGGTACGGGTACAGAGGCCAGCTGAAGATCCACATTATAAGTATTCACGTAGCCTAGCTCAGGCCAGTTGATGCTTACCCATGCGTTCAGCTTGGCAGGCAGTTCTTTTACTTCAAACTCGATCATTCGTGTATTCGCAGTTTGATCTTCACTTACAACAGAGGTGTCGGTTAACACTCCATTTTGCTCTACCTTGAAACCATCAATCTGCTTACTGTTCTTTAATGTAAATTGGACATATCGTTTACCACCACGCTCAATTAGAGAGCCTGGTTTCTCCGTATACCCATCCATCATTGACTTTTCATTGCTTTCATCTTTCAAAAGGGTAAAGTCCAAATCAGCGAGTTTCTCTCCTGTATTAGGAGGCGTTACCGGTGGTGTTACAGGTGGAACCGTTGGATTCTCCGTTGAGTTTTTAAGTCTCAAACTGGAAGGATCAAACTCAATCCATTCCTTCACTGAACGGTCTGGATCGGTATCTACATACCATGGAGAACTGCTATTAAATCCAAACTCCGTATTTACATTTTTATGAAAATCATAAACATCGAAGCTTACAGTCCCGGAAGTTTTCCCAGAATTCACCTCTATTTTTGCGGGAACTGTTTCCCCGTTTTGTTCAACTAAAAATTTCGAAAGACCTTGAGATTCCGCAAACTTAAATGAAAAATGGTATTTCCCATCCTTGATGATCAAATCTCCAGGATAGGTATAGTTTGTTTTGAAGCTTGAATCCCTAGTGCTACCGCTGACTGTCTTTCTTAAAGGTTTGTAATCGATCAGGTATTCTCCATCTGCATAGGTCGCATCAGTAGTGGTCACAGCATTGGTAGGCTCAGCATATGTGCTGGGCACTTCTATCGGAATTTCATAAGTAGCATAAGTAGCACTAGTGACTGTAGTGCTTAAATCGGGCAAACTCGACGAAGTGGACTCACCCTCAGGTGTTGCTCCTACGTATGGTGAAAATAAAGAAAACAACATTAGAACAGCAGCAAATGTCGTTATAAATTTGTTAAATCGGCTTTTCAAGGTGATGTATCCCCCTACTTAAAATATACTCATTTGGAGCTTTGGACTAAGCTCCAAATGAGTATTCAATTCAAAATTATATTTTCAAAAAGAAGTCTTAGATATCGCTGTCGTCGAATTGGAATTGAACAACATAGTCGTGATCGTACGGAATACCACCAGTGTATTCTGCAGGCACACTTACATGCAGTTTAACGTTCAATTTTTGAGACGGGCTAGTTACAGGGAATTCGACTATTCTTGTATCCCCTGATGTGCTTACTACAGTCGCATTCACATACTGACCGCTTTGTTGAGTTTTGAATTCAGTAACCCAAGCACTTTTGGTAATAGCTACTCTCACTTTATATTGACCATTCGTAACAATCAGTGTGGCTGGTTTTTTCACATAACCATTTGTATCCATGTAAGATGGCTGAGTGGTTCCATCTTTATAAACGGTATAAGGCAATTGATACGTTCCATTAGGCAAAGCCGCATTCGCTTTATTGGCAGAAAATGGAGCTAGTACCACAAAAACAAGCGCTGCCATCAGTACAGTAAGCATTACTTTTTTCAAAGACAATTTTTCCATACGATTCAAAATCATGTTCATGTTTTTAATCTCCTTTTACGTTTTATTTGGGATTAGATTTCGTCGAATTGCAGTTGTACATGGTACTTGCCTGTGTAGCCGATTACTGGAATTGTGATTTCAGCGTAAGCATTCACTTTTGCATTCAGATCAGCAACTTCGAATTCCACTACACGAGTGTTGCTAGCAGTATCTGTGCTTACTACAGTCGCATCTTGCAGCACGCCATTTTGCTCTACTTTGAACGTTGTAATCAGATTGCTACTTTTCACAGTCAGACGAACGACATTTTTGCCATTAGCTACCGTAACCTGAGCAGGCTTCGTCAGGTAGCTATCCAATCGAGAAGTCTCATTGGTTTGATCCTTCAGAACGGTGTAGTCTACGTTGTACGTGCCGTCGGCTGCTGCCGCTTTAGCTGAGAATGGAGCAACGAGTGCAAAAACAAGCGCTGTCATGATCAATGCTACAAATACCTTCTTAAAAGAAAATTGCTCAAAGCGATTCATTACCATATTCATATCTACACACACTCCTCCATTTTTTATGCTTCAATTTGTGTTGATTTTATGAACGATAAAGATGGCTTGAATTTACTTCTTGGAAGATTTAGTTGATTTCGCTGACTGGACGGCTGCTATTTTTTTGAGGCTTTTGGAATCAAAAGCGAAGCGGATCGTATAGTCATGATCGTAGTTATACGCAGGGACAGTAACATGGATTTTAGAGATTAACGGGCTGTTCACACTCGTAATTGGAAATTGTACGGTGCGGGTATCGGTTTTGGCATCCTTATGGATAACCTTTGTATCGATGATTTTGCCTTTGTAATCTACTTTAAACCCAGTTGTCCATTCGCTATGATTCAGCTTAATTTGCATGGTCATTTGACCTTTTTTTACATACAACTTAGCTGGTTTTTCAAAATAATCATTAGCCATGGACACCGAATCATTTTCTGCCTTGAGGATATTGTATTTGAGCGTGTATGTACCATCCGCCAATGTTGGAGAAGCCGCAGCGGCTACTACAGATGACGAAGTTGGCCAAAAGCTCAGCACACTCACCAGCAGAAACACAGCAATAATTGCAGAATACCCCTTCTTCATTTTGACAGCAGTCCCTCCCCACGAGAATAAACTAATTGATTATCATTCTCAATTGATAATTTAAAAAAAATAGCTCTTTTCGAGCTTGTCTCCCCACCTCTCTATTCCATAATTTCGCAAAATCAAGTAAACCCATCACCAATATATCTTACACTTTTCGAAAATGTCAATATGTATTTGTGTGTACGTAATCCCTTGATATATGCTATTTTTTAATAAAAATTTGTAGTTCCTTCTTCTATAATTCGAATTACTCTCTTTTATTTTTAGTTCAAAATTTATTTAAAAATTTGCTTTTTTCAATTGACAATCCCCAGTGATATTCATTATCATTCTCTTATACATAAATGAAAATGATTATCATTATTGTTTAACTTGAAAATTGCAGGAGGAATAACATGAAATCTTATGTGTTGTGGTCATCCGCAGCGCTTTTATTGGCAGTTACCGGATGCAGTAATGGTGCCTCGACCGCAGATCACAAACCAGCCAGTGCTTCCGTATCTACCGCTTCAAGCACGACAAGTGGCGCGACGATTCAAGTTACTGATTTCTCAAAACGGATGTTGGCCTTTCAAAAGGTCCCTCAACATATCGTTGCGCTCAGCAATGGCGATCTGGATATTATTTACTCATTGGGCGGGACAGCCGTGGGCAGGCCCAACTCCAATGGACCCTCCGTCGTACCTGCTGCTGAAAACGTTCAGCAAATAGGCTCCACTCACGAAGTTGATCTGGAGAAAATTACGATGCTCAAACCGGATGTCGTGCTAGGCAATTATCCTATGAATGAAAAAGACATTCCAGCCATTGAAGGAGTCGGTTCACAGCTGCTGCTGACGGGAGCCAATTCAGTTCACGATATTCAGTCGCAAATTACGCTGTTCGGACAATTACTGCAAAAGCAGGCTCAGGCCGTGAAGCTGAACCAGCAAATTGACCAACAAGTAGCTAAGCTGCAAAAGGAAACCGCTTCTGCCTCCAAACCGAAGGTGTTGCTGGTCTACGGAGCCCCGGCTACGTATATGGCGGCACTGCCAAATTCACTAAGTGGAAACATTCTGGAAGCTGCGGGTGGCTCGAACATCGCCGCTGATTTTCCGGGCCTGCAAAATTTCCCGCAATATGCGCAGCTGAACACAGAACGCATCATCGAGGCTGACCCTGACTACATCTTCATCATGACCCACGGCAATACGGAAGATGTTAAAGCCGCATTTATAAAGGAAATGCAGGAAAATGCAGCCTGGAACGGAATCCGAGCAGTCAAAAACAATCAGGTCGAGGTTTTACCTTCAGATCTGTTCGGTACGAATCCGGGCACACGTGTCACTAAAGCGCTGGATTTGATGCATCAAAAGCTGTATCCGGCGAAATAGGCGATGGAGATGAACAAACTACAGCGCGCCAGAAGACGCACCATCGCCTGGATTACCCTTCCGATTCTACTGCTGGCCGTCTCTGTGTACGGTCTGGCCTACGGTTCAGTGTCGATTCCACTTCAAGAAATCTATCATGTTTTGCTACATAATGATGAATCTACCTATCGCACGATCCTGATGGATCTCCGGCTACCTAGAGTATTAGTAGGTTTACTGGTGGGAGCTTGTCTTGCAGCTTCCGGAGCACTTCTTCAAGGTGTGATGAAAAATCCATTGGCTGACCCTGGCATTATTGGTGTATCGGCTGGAGGTGGACTTGCCGCCGTCATTACGATGGTGATGCTTCCACAGCTCAGCTACCTTCTTCCGATAACCGCCTTTTTGGGAGCCTTTCTGAGCGCAATCGTCATTTATCTGCTGGCTTGGGACCGAGGGGCATCGCCTGTCAAAATTGTGCTCGCTGGCGTTGCGATCAACGCGCTGCTGGGCGCACTCACTAACGGCGTAATGGTCATGTACAGCGACCGCGTACAGGCCATTCTTCCTTGGCTATCCGGCGGATTAAACGGAAGAAGCTGGCATCATCTAGAGTTTATGGCGCCTTATGCCATCATTGGATTAATCGCCTCTTTCTTTGCAATTAAACCTGCTAATTTACTGCTGCTGGGCGACGATTCAGCACAGCTGCTTGGTCAGCGAGTAGAGCTTCAACGTATGCTCATTATCCTGCTGTCTGCCCTGCTCGCCGGTACAGCGGTCAGTGTAGCCGGGCTAATCGGCTTTGTAGGGCTGGTCGTTCCCCATGTCATACGGTTGCTAATCGGGGAAGATTATCGTTTCCTCCTCCCCCTTTCCATTGCAGGCGGTGGAACGCTGGTTGTCCTGGCAGATACGGTGGCACGATCCTGGTTTGACCCGATTGAACTGCCTGTAGGTATTTTGTTGGCCGTCATCGGGGCACCGTTCTTCTTAATCCTGCTCAAGAAACGGGGGAATTTCGGATGACAGCCATTCAGGGTGAGCATATCTCCTTACAACGTGGGTATTTCAAGCTGGACGATGTGAATATCACCTTGCCTGCTGGTCAGCTCACCGCGATCGTCGGACCGAACGGTTCAGGCAAGTCCACGCTTTTGCGGATTATGACCCGGTTGCTCAAGCAGGATCAGGGTCAGGTTTCCGTCCTGGGCAAACCCGTGCAGGAATACAAGCGGCGTGATTTTGCCCAGACGATTACAATGCTGCCGCAAATGAAGGATATGCTGCCGTTATTGACGGTCCGCGAGCTGGTCGCTTACGGGAGATCTCCTCATGCCAAAGGCTTGAGGGTACGCCATACCGGACAGGACCAGCAAATCGTGGACCATGTCATGAAGATCACGGGCATCCAGCCCTATGCAGATCGAATGTTCCATACTCTATCAGGAGGTGAACAACAAAAAGCGCGAATTGCAATGGCTTTGGCCCAACAAACAGGTATTCTTTTGCTCGATGAACCGACCACTTTTCTGGATATCGCCCACCAATTTGAAGTTATGGATATGCTGCGGCGTATCAATCACGAGTCCGGCTTGACGATTGTTATGGTACTGCATGATTTGCAGCAAGCTGCGGCCTATTGTCATCATATGATTGCGCTTAAAAAGGGACGAATCGCCGTTGCCGGCGAACCCCGTGAGATTTTGACGTCTGCTTTTCTTCGTGACATTTATGAAATGAACGCTACCATCAAATTTGAGGATGGCTATCCGGTTATTATACCGACCATACCACATCATTCAGGAGGAATTTAATATGGTTATCGTTACAAATACATCTAAAATCACACCGGGCAATGCACATTTACTCATCGAAAGATTTAACAAAGAAGGAAAAGTTGAAAAAATGGAGGGCTTTCTCGGTCTGGAAGTACTGCTGACTGAAAACACGCAGGATTATGAGGAAGTAACAATCAGTACACGCTGGAAAGAAAAAGAGAACTTCCAAGGCTGGACGAAAAGCGAAGCATTCCGCGAATCCCATAGCCATCGTCAAATTCCGGACTATATTATTGAAAATAAAATCACGTTCTATGAAGTTAAAATCGTTCGTCATCCCATCGCCAACAGCGATTCCTCTTTGGCAAGTGATTCCGAAGCCGTTTAATCCTGCATTATAGCTAAAAACCAAAAAAAGCGGCTTGGCAGGCAAAATTAATTGTCCGCCGAGCCGCTTTTTTTATCAGGATCTTGCAAAATTCGATTCCAGTCGCTCCGAAGTACAAGATATAGACGAACTAAAACATTTCGATCTATATCTTATTCATTGGAAGTCGCTTATTGGATTTTTGCAAAATCCTCTTATATAAGGATTATGTCGAATTCCTCAAATTGTAGTTGAGCAGCGACGTCCAATTTTCAGCGTCTCTCCGTGCCCAAGAACATGAATGCGTTCCTTCGCAATACCCCTACGCTCACGCTCCGCTTCGAGCCGGTCCAGCGCCTCTCTTGGCGTATCATCTGCCAGCTTGAAGGCTCCGTAGTGCATCGGAATCATCTGATCTGCGCCGCAATCTAGAAACCCTTGCAATGCCTCCTCCGGTGTCACGTGCTGCGAGGTCATGAACCATTCCGGTTCGTACGCGCCAATCGGCATAAAGGTCAGGTCAATGGCAAAGCGCTCGCCAATCTCCTTAAACCCACGGAAATATCCGGTGTCTCCCACAAAATACAACGTTGGTGCATCCTCTGAGTCTGCATTAGAATGAGGATTGGATTCCGTGACGGACGTGGCAGAGCCAATCACCTGCTGCTCATTTTGCAGAACGTATCCACCCCAATGCGAAGTGTTCGTATCAAACGGCGTGCGTCGTGTCCAATGCTGGGCTGGAACAAACGTGAATCGAACCCCTCCTACCGTAAAATGCTCCCACCATTGCAGCTCATGACAGTTGCGAAAACCTTTGCGGATCATTTTCGCCTTTAACCCTGAGGGTACAAGCATCAGCGTATCTGCACGATATAATTTCCGCAACGATTCTAAATGTAAATGATCATAATGGGAATGAGAGAGCAGAATGATGTCCAGTGGGGGTACATCCTGAATACGAATGCCGGGTGGAGCCAACCTTTTATCAAAAGCCATACGCTCTGCCCACACCGGATCAGTGACGATATTCAGCCCAAGATACTGGATGAAAAAGGTGGAATGTCCCACCCAGGTGACTGTCGCCATCTCCCGATTGTTATGCAGAAACTCCAGCTCCGGGGGATGGTTTGGCACAACGAACGTATAATCCTTTATTTTGCTGCGTCGCTCCTGCCGCCATTGTCTGAATTGCTTGATGGTTTTATCGGTATTTACATGATCCATATTGTTAAAACGAACTTTGGGCATGATGCAGCTCCCTCCCTGATGAACCTGTTCTCCAAAAAATGCAGCGGTTCCATTTAACTATATATTGTCATTCGAGTGTGAACATAAAATGATGCAACATCCTGATATATGTAAAGTATAATTCAATCACGTCTGTAAAGGAAATCTGCGATAATACAGCAAAAACAGACCTCCCGGATCAATCAGGAAGGCCTGTTCCACCTGTTGTTGTCAGTCTTGTGGATTTTTAAAGCGTGCCGAATAAATAAACAAAAACACAATCGCCACGACAATAATGATAGGTGACTCATACATAATTGTAAAATGCTCGAAAGCAGCCACTCTAACTCACCCTTTCTTTCCTTCATGTCCGCGCACATATTTTGCATCGAACAGAAACAATCTTAATATCAGGATCAGCGAAGGGATCAGCACCAGCAGACCCGCAACAAACGCCGTAATCAACGCATACGCCATCGTAGAATTTGTAAAGCTGTCATACACATTAATGTAGGGATACAAAACATACGGGAGATGCGAGCGGCCGTAGCCATACCAGGCAAATGCAAATTGCAGCATCACCAATATGAACGAAACCCCTAGATGCCGCCGCTGCCATACCAGATAAACTGCTCCCGCAAAGCATATGAAGGATGCGACAAACATCCAGGCTATGTTCAGCATATTGGTAAAATGATCTGGATTTTGTTTGTTAATCTGAAAAAATGCGAGCAGACTCGCAACAATCGTTGGACCGCTCCAAAGCAGTGCATATCCTCGTACGATTTCAAAAGCGACCTTGTCTCCTGCCCTTTTGGCATAATAGGCCAAAAACATCGCCGAGATATACAGTACGCTTACCAACGCCAGAAAAATAACCGCCCACGTATAGGGATTACTTAATAGCTGCCCCCATTGCAGGTGCACACCTGTACTGTTCTCCACAATAATGCCGCCTTCCGATATAGCGAGGACCGTCGACAGTGCCGCCGGAATCAGCAACCCTGTCGCACCGTACAACGCCATGTAGACGATATTATTTGTACCGGAATGCCCATACGTATTGTATGCATAATACACTCCCCGGATCGCAAGAAGCACAATCGCAATACTGCCGGGAACGAGTAACGCCGTACCATAGTAATATGCCGCATCCGGGAAGAACCCGTTTAATCCCACCACAAAAAAGATGAGAAATACGTTTGTTACCTCCCACACCGGGGATAGATACCGTTGAATGATATTGTGGATTTTGTTCTGGTGGCCTGTCAACACACTGTAAAAGCTGAAAAAACCTGCACCAAAATCAATGGATGCCACAAGCAAATATCCGAACAGGAACGTCCACAAAATGGCGATACCTACAATTTCATAACTCACTTGCCTTCAGCCCCTTCCAGGCCCAGCTGCCTTATCTCTTCCACCGCATCCTTATTGCGGAATAGCTTGCTGAGTACCTTAATGGCCGAGAAACACAACACCAGATACAAAATAACAAACAACACCAGCATCCACCCGACACTCGTAGAAGTGGTTGCTGCTTCGGACACTTTCATATATCCGCGTAAAATCCACGGCTGTCTACCGACCTCCGCAAACATCCATCCGAGTTCAATAGCTACCATCGCCATCGGCCCCACCAGAATGAGCGCCAACAGTAGCCATCTGGGGTACGGTTTGCGGCCTGGCAAACGCTTACGGATCAGATACAGCAGTGGGATGACGAGAATCAGCACTCCTGTGGTGATCTTGAGGTCAAACATATAATGAATAGACAGCGGCGGACGCTCCTCCACCGGATAGTCATTTAATCCCTTAACCTCCGTACTGGGCAAATTACCAGCCAACACACTAAGTGCATAAGGCACTTTCAAGGCATATTTGATTTCACCGTTCTTATCCATGTATCCGCCATATACGAAGGGGGCGTGCGTCATCGTATCAAAATGCCATTCGGCGGCAGCCAGCTTCTCCGGCTGATATTTGGCCAGAAATTTACCGGATGCGTCTCCAATCATCACGGTGCTGATGGCAAACACAATGGTACAGGTGGCCGTCAGCTTTAGCGCCTTTTTAAAATAAGGGTGATTACGCCCTCGCAGCATGCTGTAAGCAGCCAGCCCCATCAGCACACCAGCGCTCAATGTATACGAAGAAGCCAATACATGGGACACTTTGGTTGGCGTAGCCGGATTTAGCATAGCCTCGATGGGATGAATATTTGTCATGACTCCATTTTTGAGTGTAAAGCCTTGAGGTTGGTTCATGAACGAGTTCACAGTCGTAATAAAAACCGCTGAGGCAGACGAGGCAATCGCTACCGGGATGAGCAGCATTAGGTGAAAATATTTGCTTTTAAACCGATCCCAGGTATACAAGTAGATGCCCAGGAATATAGCTTCGATGAAAAAAGCAAACGTCTCCAAAAATAAGGGCAGCGCAATCGCTTGTCCAGCCACACGCATAAAGGTGGGCCAAAGCAAGCTGAGCTGTAGACCAATGGAGGTGCCTGTAACGACACCCACGGCAACGGTAATGACAAACCCTCGCGCCCACCGTCGGGCCAGCAGTGTATAATGCGGATCGCCGGTTCGCAGCCCGCGCCATTCTGCTAGTGCAATCATTAAGGGTACGCCAACGCCGATGGATGCAAATACGATATGAACAAACAGGGTAATTCCGGTCAGCATCCGGCTTAGCAATACAGGGTCCAGTGAAGACAAATGGGTTTCACTCCTTCATTTCACATTTTAAACATCGCAGATCACTCTGGATTACCAACTAAGGAGTCAAGCGAGCTATGCTTTTAATTACGGCATATAGCATGATGGCCGCAATTACTATACATACAATAATGAGCGTTCTTTCCTGCTTGCGGAACATAGGAACGCCTCCTTCACTTATCTATTGGCGCATTTTGGTAACCTATTCACAGTTTGGTTCATTCTATCGAGTTTTAACCCTGCTTCTGCATTGAATGTAGCAGTATTTCTTTTTAGATATTGTTTTATGCATTTCAATACGCTATATTGATATATAGTTAGATAACCTAATTATATGAAAAGAGTGAATGTATGCCACCAAAACAAAGTAAGCGGGACACCGTCCAGCAACCTCTTCCCCGTCTGGGTCCAGAACCTTATCTGGAGTTAATGGATCAAACTGCCCTTGCAGGAACGGATCGAAAACTTGCCCGCATGGGTCTCTTCTTGCTATGGACGAGCGATAACGTGCTCGACGCGATCGATCTAGATCTATCTGCTTACGGCCTCACAGAGAGTAAGCTCGATCTGTTGTTGCTGTTGACACTGCACCAATCTCAGGCTCAGATGAGCCCCTCTATGATTGCCGACCGTCTAGGAATCCGGCGTGCATCTGTTACATCCCTCCTGGACTGGACAGAGCAACGAGGATGGATTATCAGAGAACATAATTCTACAGATCGACGTAAAATTCATGTACGCATTACAGAAGCGGGTTCTCATCTTGTACAGCAGGTGCTCCCTGTTTTTTGGTCTTCCTGTGCTTCACTAGCGAGTATTTTGGAGCCTGAGGAGCAGGTCGTTTTTTCACGGATTATAGAAAAAATCCATCATTATATGGAAGGCAGACTGGGGGTGGGCAGATAAATTTTTTTAAACATATAATTAGGTTATCTAATATATTCAATTGTTTGTATTAACAAGCTGCTTATTTTATGATTAAGGAGTGTTTAATTAATGAGTAAATTACGAACCCATCATACCGTTATACAGAAAGGAAATGTTGCTCTCCCTTATGCATGGATGACTGTAATCCTATGTTGGTCGGCGGTTGTCGTCATGTCCAGCCTGTATGTGACGATCCCTTTGCTCCCTTTCTTTGCTAAAGTATTTGGAAAAACGCTTGCTGAAGCAGCCCTGCCGGGCAGTATCTTTTCCTTAGGCTTTGCGGCAGGATGTCTTGTTTATGGTGGATTGTCTGACCGCTTTGGACGAAAGCAGGTTATCGTCACCGGACTGCTCGCGCTAACGATTATTTCTTTGTCCATCAGTTTAACCAGTCAGTATTCTGTATTGGTTATACTGCGCTTGCTTCAAGGTTTGGCTGCAGCCACCTTTTCTCCCGTTGCTCTCGCATACGCCGTCGATATGTTTCCGGCCGAAAAACGGGTAACAGCTATCGGCTTTATCAGCACCGGTTTTCTAGTAGCGGGCATTGCTGGACAGGTATTTAGTATTGTCATCAGCGAACAAATGGGATGGAATACGGTATTTCAGATACTAGGCGTTTTGTATGCAATTACCTTCCTAATCGTCCTTTTTTTCCTACCTAAAACCCCTTCCCCTCAACGAGGTGTTCGCATTTGGTCAGCTTTCAGTCAATTAGGGACCGTCCTGCGCTCGTATCCTTTATGGTTAACCTACACGGTCGCTTTTGTTCTCCTGATGTCCTTTGTGAGCATGTATACGGTTTTGGGTAGCTATCTTAGCGGCCCTGAATTTGGCCTGAATAGCCGACAGATGCTTTATGTCAGATCCGCTGGTATCATCGGCATGCTCCTTTCACCATTCGCCGGAAAGCTGGGCCAGAAATTCGGTGTGCATATTATATTACGTACAGCCCTTATTCTTGCTATCCTCAGTTTGGCACTAATGGGAATGACGCATTCTCTGATAGCTATCGTAGTATTGAGTGTATGTTTTGTCAGCGGCATTGCCCTAAGTGTCCCTTCACTTATAGCAATCGTCGGCCAGCTCGGGGGTGCAGCAAGGGCTATAGCCGTCTCACTGTATACCTTCGTCCTGTTTGCCGGTACAAGTCTAGCCCCTACGCTTTCCATTCGTTTGATGGGAAATGGCAGTAATCAGACAACTACATTTATGATGCTGGCAACTGTTCTGTCTGTGGGCTTTATCGCCTCCCTGCTCATTCGCCGACAGCAGAACAATCCGCTGAAGCGGGATGCATAGTACAGCATCAAACTATAAACCGAACTTAAAAGCTACCTATAGGGCCACTGTGCAGTCGGATGGTACTTCCCATCGCTACCACCCCCGGATTTCTAGAATAAAGCCTATGATTAGGGTGAAAATCCGGGGACAAAAGCGACCGCTACGCTTGTACAGCACCATTCCGCCTACTCCGTTTTCATGTTAATTTTCCGAGTTCGGCTTATATAGCATCCTGTTTTTATTAAAAAAACCTACATATTCATCAGACATGTTTACCTGAATTAGTGTGAGATATGTCATTGTGTTTTCCTCAGAAACTCGAACTTATCTTTGGAGACATTCGCAGAATGAGTTACAATATAGATAAGCTATTTATGGAGAACTTTTGAACAGGAGGCTGTACTGAGCTATGAAAATAACATCTATCGAGCCAACTCCCAGTCCGAACACCATGATGCTGCATCTGGATGAGCGACTGGAAGCGGGTATCCGCAGAACATATACACGGGACAATGAGCGTTCCGCTCCCCCATTTATCCGGCGCATGCTGGGCATTGAAGGGGTCAAAAGCGTGTTTCACACGACCGACTTCGTAGCCCTTGACCGCAAAGGGAATGCAGATTGGTCCACCATTCTGGGTCAAGTCCGGGATCGGCTAGGCGAGGAAGGCGCTGACGCCAATTGGGATTTGCCAGAGGAAACCTCTGGAGAAGCATTTGGTGAAGCACAGGTCTTTGTGCAATTTTTTCGCGGCATTCCTATGCAAATTCGAGTCAAGGCGGGGCAGCAGGAGGAACGAATTTCCTTGTCCGACCGCTTCGTGCAGGCCGTTACCCGTGTAGCGAGTGCAACGCTGATCAAGGAACGCAAGCTGAGCGATTACGGCGTACGCTACGGTGAACTGCCGGACATTGCGCGCGAGGTTGAGCAGGAACTGGAGGCAGCCTTTCCACAGGATCGGCTGGAGCAGATTATCCAACAGGCGATTGCCCACGGCGCAAACAACAGCGAATTCGTGGAGGAACGCCGCGAGTGGAGCGATGCCGAGCTGGAGCAGGCCCTGCAGCACGAGGATTGGCGCACACGCTACGCTGCGCTGGATCGGCTGGAGCCGACGCCTGAGCATTTGCCGCTTATCCGGCAAGCGCTGCATGACGACAAAATGCAGCTGCGGCGGCTGGGCGTCGTCTATCTGGGCGATATTCGCTCACCAGAGGCGATGGATCTGCTAGCCGAGGCGCTGCGCGATCCTTCAGCGGCAGTACGCCGCACCGCAGGCGACACGTTGTCGGACATCGGCGACCCGGTCGCTACCAGCGCAATGATCGGAGCCCTGTCGGATAGCAGCAAGTTGGTGCGCTGGCGGGCGGCACGTTTTTTATACGAGGTTGGAACCGAGGATGCACGTGATGCGCTGGAGAAGGCTGTCGATGATCCCGAATTCGAGGTCAGTCTGCAGGCTAAAATGGCGCTGGAACGCATCGAATCAGGAGAACAAGCCGCGGGCACAGTTTGGCAGCAGATGGCCAAGCGTAACTCTTAATTTAAGATTCTACGAGTGATTTTCAAAAAATTGTCGATTGTCAGAAGATGTACAGGTACGATATACTGTAGTTCGCTATACAATAAAATATCATGTCATACACCTCATCAACCCTGTTTTATGATGAGGTAGAGGTCGCGGATGTAATCAGTACACCGGAGGAGACGATAAGAGCCGTCTGAGATTCCAGTGGAAAGGTACACCCGCCGAAGTATGCGGAGCTAACTCTTTGTAAATACTCCGAATGCTGGGGCTGCTAACCGAAAGGAGCAGAACTGTCACACGCTGTCCTAACACAGACACGTGTGTTGAGCTATCTTGTTATAGAAGAAGGTATGGTGCGGAATGCATAGACAAAACCGCAGGCGTATTCCCTGCGGTTTTTTGATTTATATACTCCCCCTCCTTCTGGCTCTTGCCCTGACATGAAATACAATTTCATGAAGGAGTGTTTGAACGTGCAACACAAAGCAACACCTGACGCAACCTTGCGTAAAAGTCTCAAAGCCCGCCATATGACGATGATCGCCCTTGGCGGCTCTATCGGAACAGGGCTGTTCCTCGCCAGTGGAGGCGCGGTCGCCGAAGCTGGACCCGGCGGTGCCCTGCTGGCTTATGCAGCAGTTGGCCTCATGGTCTACTTCTTAATGACCAGCCTCGGTGAGTTGGCTACGTTTATGCCTGAATCCGGCTCTTTTAATACCTATGCAGGTCGCTTCGTTGATCCGGCTTTCGGTTTCGCCATGGGCTGGAACTTCTGGTACAACTGGGCAGTGACGATTGCTGCCGAATTGGCAGCAGCGACCGTGCTAATCAAATACTGGTTCCCGGAAAGCCACTCTGCCTGGTGGAGTCTGTTATTTCTGGCCATAATCTTCTTGCTGAATGCGTTGACGGTCAAAGGCTACGGTGAGTCTGAATACTGGTTCGCCATGATTAAAATTGTGACCGTGGTCATCTTTTTGACCGTAGGTGTGCTGATGATCTTCGGCATTATGGGTGGTCCTGCGGTCGGCTTTGCCAACTTCACGGTAGGAGACGCCCCGTTCCATGGCGGATTCTTTGCTGTATTGGGCGTATTCATGGCAGCGGGCTTTTCCTTTCAGGGAACGGAGCTGATTGGGGTAGCCGCTGGAGAGAGCGAAAATCCGCGTGAAAATGTGCCGCGCGCCATCCGTCAAATCTTTTGGCGCATCCTGTTCTTTTATATTCTCGCGATTCTCGTGATTGGATTGATCATTCCATACACCAATCCAAATCTGCTGCGGGGAGATATCAGTGATATCGGGGTCAGCCCATTCACGCTCGTATTTGAAAAAGCAGGGCTTGCGATTGCTGCTTCTGTTATGAACGCCGTTATTTTGACTTCCGTATTGTCGGCAGGTAACTCGGGTATGTACGCGGCCACTCGGGTACTGTACGCTTTGGCACGCGAAGGTAAAGCCCCACGTTTCCTTGGACATATCAATAGACGCGGCATTCCTATGAACGCGCTGCTGATCACGACCGCTGTCGGTATGCTAGCCTTTCTCGCCTCCCTGTATGGAGACGGTGTAGTCTATAACTGGCTGCTGAATGCTTCCGGAATGTGTGGATTTATTACGTGGGTCGGGATTGCAGTCAGCCATTATCGTTTCCGCCGTGCCTTTACTGCACAGGGCCACAGTCTGAGTGAGCTTCCATACAAAGCCCGCTGGTTCCCGTTTGGGCCGTTGTTCGCCTTCGCTCTGTGTATCATTGTCATTATCGGGCAAGGGGCGGATGCCTTCACCGGACAGGAGATTGACTGGAAAACGATGATCGCTACGTACATGAGTGTGCCGCTGTTCCTTCTGCTGTGGCTCGGCTACAAATGGATCAAACGTACTAAAATCGTTCCGTTAAAAGAGTGTGATTTGAGTCCAGATGCTTCTTCGGATAAATAATAGAAAACAGTAAAAAAAGCCCGTCTCCACATATCAGGAAAAACACGCTGGTAAACCTGGTCCAAGACCGTTTATCCGCATTTTCACCTGTATATGCCCGGAGACGGGCTTTTTCTGTTTATTTGGAGGAAGGTTCCAATGAAGCTGACAAAGACATGGATAAGGCACGACGACTAAAAATACCGTATATAACAGCAATCAGCGTCAGCACTGCTGAAAACAAGTACAAATTAACGATGCCCAGATGATCTGCAATCCAGCCCATTAACAGGAGCGAAATACAAAAGGTCAAACTTGTCAGTGTGGCCTGGGCAGACAGCACCTTGGGCAGATCATGTACGGACACACTCATTTGCATCATCGTGCGGCGGGATACGACGGACATTTCCGCAGGTAGTCCCATCAACAACACGATAAGCAGCGTCAGCGGCGGTAATGTGTTCAGTGCATACCATGCTGTCAGCAGCCCGTAGCCTGCCATCCCCGCCAACATGGCGGGCAGCAGCCTGCGCTGCAAATGCTTGACGCATGCGAGGACAACGATGCCGCCGCCAATTGCTCCTGCAAAATACGCTGCATTGATGTATCCCCACCATGCCTCGCTCTTGTGCAAAATCTGCTGAGCGAAAGCGAGCGTGAACGCGCCTACCCAAACCGAACCCCCTAGAAGGTCAATCATATCCATAAAAATAAGAGCTTTCAGTCTGCGACTGGCTCCGATAAGGCTCCAGCCTTCACGAAGTATTTCCTTTTTACGTTTGGGAGGTAGTGCAGGGCTCTCTGATTCCGGGCCATACAGTGTATCTTCCAACTGTGCAGGAGGCAAGTCATGATGCCCTTGCCCGGGCTCAGTACCAGCTTCGGAAACCGAAATATCTCCACCTCGCACCCTTGTTCCAGGTTGCAGTAAATAATGGGCTTTGCCCTCTAATGGATCTCGAATCAAGCTGGTGAAGATCATTGCTACCATATAGAGTCCGCCAGCCACTAGCAGTGTTTTTTCCGAGCCTAGCATGGCTACGAGCACCCCACTAAGCCCCCACCCCGCTAATTGCACCGTCTGATCGCTGACCGACACCAGACTGTTTGCCCGCATGAGTCCTTCCCCGGACGCAAGGCGGGGAATCAGCGCATTACGTGCAGGCGTGGTCCAGCCGTCCAGAAAGGACATGGCTGCCACCAACGTAAACACAATCACCCATATCGGCTCCGTACCCGCTGACCACAAGTGGCCCAGCAGAATAGCGAAGAAAACCAGTTGTCCGAACTGAGAAACGAATAAAATAAAAGGAAGCTGGAATCGGGCCAAAATGAGCGGTGCTAAAAAGCCGCTGATCATCTGTGCTCCCATTCGCAGCAATGGAACGAGCACCGAAGAGAAGATGGAGTCCGTTTCATGAAAAACCAGAGACACAAGTGCCATAATGTAAAGAATGTCGGCCGCATTAGACATGGTCTGCGTGCCAAGCAAATAGGTAAAGGAACGCTTGTGCATATAAATAAAATACTCCTTTGTTAATGTAGCTTTTTACAGCAAGATGATTAGGTCCATTTCAGGGTTACACGAAGATTGCCGGTACTTCCTAGATCCGTAATCTGATAGGAAATGGATTTCAAACCGAGTTGATATAAGGATTGTAAATCCTCCTTGAGACTTCGCTCCGTTCCCTGATAGGCAAAGGTAAGTGTCGTCCCTCCCTTATTTACAATCTTACGTACCTGTTCCTTAATGTCGGCGGATGATTTAACCAGACCCTTGCCGTCTTGCAGCGGATATTCGAGGGTATTGTACAGTTTTTGATACACAGCAGCCTTTGATCCTCCGGCAGTTACGAGTGCTGATAAGGTTTCCCGATACGATGTATTCGCTTGAGGATACGGCTTAACCCATGAGTGATCCCGCCGCATTTCGGTATCCGTCAGCAGATAATATGAAGTGCTTACCTCGTTCGCGCGATCCGGGGTTGGATCATCCCATGTCGTATCCATGTGATACCATCGACCATCTAATAAAACCAGATTCCATGCATGCAGCTGGCCCCCTGCTCTTCCTTCCACAATCCGGTTCGTAATGCCTGCACGTTCCAGCATTTTATAGGCCAGCAGTGAATAACCCTGACAGACCGTGCTTCCCGTTTTCAGGCCATCATAGGCTGTGTACTTTTGCTGTGCTTCATCATACTTCAGACGAACGACGATCCAATCATGAATGGCCTTTACCTTCTCATGATCCGTCATTCCCTTCGTAATAATATCCCCCAGCACCGCTTTAACTGTGCTATCCACATATGCTGTCTGTTCCTTTGTCTCCCGGTAGCTTAAACGAATCGTAACCTGAGCGGAGGTCGTTGTGCCTGTATAGCTGAATGCGTAGCTTTTGATCGTATAATTCACATACGGATCGCTCTCCATGGCCTGTTGGATGGCCGTCTGTAATTGCTGCTTGAGACCGTTCACTCGCCCCTGATATGTAAAGGTCAGCGTTTCACTCCGCGTAGCCATTGCCTGTAAAAGCTTGTTCTGAAGCTGCTGCGATGATACGGATGGAGCCGGCTTAACCGACGTCGCATACACATTGCTGCCCCACTCCACAGCCTGCGGCAGCAACACAGCCAGCGCTGCACCCGCAACCAGACATTTTACAAGCCTAACCCCGATTTTTCTGTTCATACAGAGCGTTCCTGCCCTTCTTAGCATAGTTGTAAACAGCTATATCTTACCATAAAAACAGTTGCCCCAAACGCTCTAGTTTTGTCGGTTGCAGACGAGTAAGGGTGCAGTTCAAGACAGGTTGTGACATCATACTCGGCTATATAAAGATCGGATAATGAGCAAACATGTCGTTCGTAGAGAGTTTTATCACAGCAATCTAGATTTCCTCATGATATGGTACTGGCATCGGAAGTAAATGATATTGATTCTCATTCTAGATCAGAAAGGCTGAGCACCATGCCAGAATGTATCTCACTCCTTCGTACGCCACTGGGTCAGACTGTGCGTTTGCAATCTCTCGCCCCTCTTCATCCCTCATTGCGCCGCCGCTTAACAGACATGGGCATTAACGAAGGTTCCATCATACGGTTAAAAAAAATCAGTTTATTGGGCGGTCCTATTGTCATTGAATGCAACGGCCAGCTGGTCGGCCTTCGCCAAAATCAGGTGAAACAACTGGAGGTTGTTCCAACATGGACATGATCGCTCTATTCGGTAATCCCAACACAGGAAAAACCTCATTATTTAACAAGCTGACTCGTACGTATGCAGAAGTAGGAAACTGGTCCGGCGTCACAGTGGAAAAGAAAACAGGAATCCTGCGTGACAAGTCTGCCGTATTGGTGGATTTGCCGGGCGCCTACTCTTTACTCCCTCTTTCGCTGGATGAAGGTGTCGCAACTCGATATTTGCTGGAAGAACCTCCTACGGCCCTGATCAACATTGTGGATGCCTCCCAGCTCCAACGTAATCTCTATCTGACCGTACAACTACTGGAGTATGCCCGTCCGCTTGTACTTGGCTTAAACATGACTGACGTAGCCGATGCCACGGGTCTTCGTGTAAACAAGGAATTGTTAGCCGATCAATTGAACGTTCCCATCATTCCTATGGTGGCGCGTACAGGCAGTGGAAGTAAGCAAATGCTCGCTTCTCTTCGGGAGGTAAGACGTACATCCAATGCTTTTCAATTGGACTACGGCCCTACCGTTGAAGCTGCTATTACCGATATTTGCGACTTGCTGCCAAATGCACCTGTGCCGCAACTGCGGTGGGCCGCACTGCAATGTCTGGAAGGCAATCCTGTCGTCATGGAATGGATGACGAATGAGGTACAGCGTGAACAAGTAACTGCACGCATCCACCGTTGCGAGGAAGAACTTCTCGGTGAAGGCCATGCCATCACCCCTGCTCAGCATATTCGTTCTGTACGAACAGCATGGATTGCTGATCTGTGCACCAAGGCACTCGACACCTCCAAACTCAGACCGCACAGCTTGACGGATAGGCTGGATTCACTATTAACTCACCGATATCTGGGGATTCCGATCTTTTTGCTGTTGATGTACGCTACCTTCAAGTTCACCTTCGATTGGGCGGGTACGATCCTTTCAGATATGCTGGATGGATTTTTTTCAGGGACACTCAGCACTTGGATTTCTGAGTTACTCGTTCACTTGAACGCGTCTGCTTTTACGCAAAGTCTAGTCGTGGACGGCATCGTGGCTGGAGTCGGGGGTGTGCTTGTTTTTCTGCCTCAAATTGCTATTTTATTTCTGATAATTTCAGTGATCGAAGACTCTGGTTATATGGCACGGGTCACGATACTCATGGATCGCCTGATGCAAGCCGTTGGCTTGAACGGGAAAAGCTTCATTCCCTTCATCATCGGATTTGGCTGCAATGTCCCTGCGATTATGGCGGCACGCACCATTGAACAGCCCAGAGAACGTCTCATTACCACGTTGCTGGTGCCCTTTATGTCGTGTTCAGCCCGCCTGCCGGTATATGCGTTGTTTGCGGGTGTGTTTTTCCCAACACATGCGGCAAGCATTATCATGCTGATGTATGTGTTAGGAATCATCGTTTCACTTATACTTGCCAAAATTTTTTCCAAAGTATCCATTTTGTCGGGTGAGCCCTCCCTATTCATCGTGGAACTTCCTCCCTATCGAGTGCCGCAGGCTCTTACACTATTCCGCAGCACATGGGAGAAGGTCAAAGGCTTCGTCCGTAAAGCCGGAACCATTATTCTTGCAGGTTCCGTTGGCATCTGGCTCTTGTCCAATTTCGGTCCGCAGGGCTTCGGGGCAGAAATGAATGACAGCCTACTTGCCACTGTTGGGGGTTGGTTCGCTCCATTACTGGCCCCTCTCGGTTTTGGCACCTGGCAAGCAGGAGCTTCCCTGCTCACAGGCTTTATGGCCAAGGAAGTTGTCGTATCAACGATGAATATTATTTACCACGTTCCCGATATGCAGGGACTTGAACTACAAGTCAGACAGGCCTTTACACCGCTTGCCTCTTTTAGCTTTATGGTGTTCATTCTGCTGTATGTTCCGTGTCTGGCTACGGTAGCGGTCATTCGTAAAGAAACCCTTTCGTGGCGTTGGACCGCATTTTCTGTGATCTATCCTTTGACCGTCGCATACATCATCGCCGTTTTGATCTATCAATGTGGCAGATTATTAGGTTGGGGTTAAGTCAGGCCCTATAGTAAATAAAAGGAAGTGAATTCCATGATCAATATCATCATTTTATTGGCGATCCTCGGTTATAGTGCATGGGTGCTGGTACGATTTTTGCGAAAAAGCCGTCAAGGCGCCTGTGCGGGGTGTTCGTCGAGCAAGTCATGTCCTGGCTGTGCCGTGAGTTCTATGAATGAAGATCATGCGAAAATCAAGAAAAGTATTTAATTCAAAAACTCATCATTACATGAAAAAAGCGGCTTTCGGGGGTTTCTTACACCCGAAGCCGCTTCTTATTTACGCTTAAAGCTCACCGTATTCACCGATATACTGCCAAATGCTCACTTAGCTCTCGCGTGTGCAAGTAAACTTCACGGTACAGCTCGTATAGGCCTTCATACTGTGCCACACGTTCCGGGTTCGGGGAATATCTCGCTGCTTCACGCAGAAAAGCTTCAGCGCACGCTTGCAGAGATTCAAACCAGCCGCTACCATAAGCAGCCAGCATGGCCGCCCCCAAGGCAGGTCCCTGTTCGCTTTCCAGCTTGATGATATCCGCGTTAAAAATATCTGCCTGCATTTGCAGCCATGCCTCATTACGCGCACCGCCGCCGATGGAAATCACTTCATTCACCGTTTTGCCCGTTCCTCTCAGAATATCAATGGATTCCTTGAGCGAAAACGTAATTCCCTCCAGCACCGCTCGTGTAAAATGCGCAAGCTTATGCCCCGCATCCATCCCGATAAAGCTGCCTCGAATGGTTGCATCTGGATGAGGTGTACGCTCGCCGACGATATAAGGCGTGAACAGCAGCCCTCGGCTGCCTGGTTCAATAGAGTTCACATCTGCCAACAGTGCATCAAAAGAATGCTCTGGTGCAAAGGTATCCTTAAACCAAGTCAAGCTGTATCCGGCCGCGAGCGTAACCCCCATAATATAATAAGCATCCTGCTCACTATGATTAAAAAAATGTGCCCGTCCCTGCACATCAATATCCTTGCGTTCCTCATAGGAAAGTACAACCCCTGAGGTGCCGATGCTGCACAGGGTGCGGCCTTCGCTTAAAATGCCAGCGCCAATCGCGCCACATGCGTTGTCCGCACCACCTGCAAAGACCTTCGTTTCAGGCGAAAGCCCGCTCTGCTCCGCAATCTCCGGCAGTAACGTACCCGTCTGATCAAAGGATTCCACCAGCGGCGGGAACAGCGACAACGGTAGGTCAAACGCGGCAGCGATCTCTTCGCTCCACTGCTTGTTCGCAATATCCAGCAGCAGCGTGCCCGCCGCATCCGAATACTCCGTCGCCAGCTCTCCTGTCAGACAGTAGCGCACATAATCCTTGGGCAGCATAAAATGTGCCGCACGGGCCAGCACATCTGGCTCATGCTCCTGCACCCACAGCAGCTTGGGTAGCGTGAAGCCTTCCAGCGCGCGATTACGTGCGATGTTCAGCAGCTCCGATCCGAGCTTTTCTTCAATACGACGGCATTGTGCTGTTGTACGCGTGTCATTCCACAGAATAGCTGGACGAAGCACTTGGCCTTCCTTGTCAGTCAGCACAAGCCCATGCATCTGTCCCGAAAAGCTAATACCGTCCACAGCATCTGTGCCGCCGATTCCAGCCTTCTCCACAAGCTGTTTCAGTGATGCTAACGTGCCACTGACCCAGTCCTCAGGGTGCTGTTCGCTATGCCCTGCCTTCGGCTGATGGAGCGGATAAGACTGGGAGGTTTCATAGGCCACCTGCCCTTTGCGGTTAACCAGCACCGTTTTGACCGCACTGGTACCCAAATCTACGCCAATGACATAGCGTTCCTGCTCCTGATTTAGCTTCTCCTGCATTGGAGTTCCTCCTTCCTTGTCATCGTGCAGCCGTTATTTCATATATAAGTCCTGGTATTAGTCAGCCAAAATGTATTGATTTAATGTTGCTTTCAGATATTCCTGACGACCGGATACGTTTTTACGTGGTGCTTCGTTCGCCAGAGCATATTCAGCCAGAGAAGCAAGCGTTGCTTTTCCAGATACGATGTCTGCTCCAATACCTTCTTTAAAGCTACTGTAGCGCTTCTCAATAAAGTCTTCAAACACACGATCCTCGATCAGTTTGGCAGCTACCTTCAACCCCTTCGCATACGTATCCATACCTGCGATGTGCGCAAGGAACAAGTCTTCCGGCTCAAATGATGCTCTGCGCACCTTGGCATCAAAGTTGATACCGCCACGGCCCAAGCCTTCATTTTGCAGCACTTCATACATGGTTAGTGTGGCATCATACAGATCAACCGGGAATTCGTCCGTATCCCAGCCCAGCAGCAAATCTCCCTGATTTGCATCCAGTGATCCCAGCATGCCGTTAATCCGTGCTACACGTACTTCATGATCAAAAGTATGACCCGCCAAAGTTGCATGATTAGCTTCCAGATTAAGCTTGAAATGCTGATCCAGATCATATTTTTGCAGGAAGGCAATCGTCGTCGCCGCATCAAAATCATACTGATGCTTCGTTGGCTCCTTCGGTTTTGGCTCAATCAGGAACTGAGCGTCAAAGCCAATTTCACGCGCATAGTCTACGGCCATATGGAACATACGTCCCAAATTGTCCTGCTCCAGCTTCAAATCCGTGTTCAGCAGTGTTTCGTAGCCTTCACGGCCTCCCCAGAAAACATAGTTATCTGCGCCCAGACGTTTGCCCACTTCCAGTCCTTTTTTAATCTGAGCAGCTGCGTGTGCGTATACATCTGCATTGCAAGTCGACGCAGCCCCATGCAAATAACGTGGATGGCTAAACATGTTTGCTGTGTTCCACAGCAGTTTTTTCCCTGTAGCTTTCATATGTTCCTCAATCAGATCCACGATGGTATCCAGATTGCTGTAAAATTCCTTCAATGACGCGCCTTCTGGTGCAATATCCACATCATGAAAAGCAAAATAAGGTAAATTCAGCTTATCCAGCAGCTCAAAGGCAGCCTCCACACGTGCCTTTGCCAAATCCAGCCCGGTAAACTTGGACCATGGACGTTCCGCTGTTTCTACACCAAAAGGATCGGAGCCGCCTGCAACCAGTGTATGCCAATAGGCCATGCTAAAACGCAAATGCTCCTCCATCGTTTTTCCCGCTACAATTTCCTGTGGATTATAAAATTTGAACGCAAAAGGATTGTCGGATTGCTTGCCCTCAAAGTTAATTTTAGATACCTGTTCGAAATAAGCCATTATAAGTTCCTCCTTTGTAGTAAACGTTTACAAAAACGATTCTAGCACAGCCAAAAGACTTTGTCTATTGCTTAAACTAAGTTTGTTTTTATGATATAATATTAGGAATTACACCAACAGGAAGTGAATTAACCATGAATGTCACTGGCGATCAGGCGCTTGTCAAAAAGCTAAATAAATCCATTGTGCTGGAGCGTATTCGCCTTCATGCTCCGCTATCCCGGGCACAGTTATCCAGTCAAACTGGATTAAACAAGGCCACCGTTTCCAATCTAGTGGCAGAGCTCATCACTGATGGACTTGTGTATGAGACGGGATTAGGGGAATCCAGCGGCGGGCGTAAGCCTTTAATGCTGCTATTCAACAGCCGTGCAGGCTTTGTTCTCGGTATTGAGGTGAGCGTACAGTACATCAAGGGCGCTCTAACTGATCTGTCAGGTACCATTGAAACTGAGCTTACCCTTTCCCTAAATCAGCATGATCCCGCCTTTGTTATGGAACAGATTCGAAAGCTCGTTCAGGAGCTCATGCAGGCCACTCCTCCCTCCCCTCACGGTATTGTCGGCATTGGGCTGGGGGTGCCGGGTATGGTGGATGAAACCGGAACCGTTTTGTTCGCACCCAATCTGGGCTGGGAAGAGGTTCCGCTGCGGCAGCAACTTGAGGCCGAGCTATGTCTGCCCGTCGTAGTGGATAACGAAGCTAACGTCGGCGCACAGGGCGAGTTGTACTATGGGATGGACGGCGATCACCGACAGCAGGTGCGGGATCTGGTTTACATCAGTGCAGGGTCCGGGATCGGAGCCGGGATTATCATTGATGGCAAACCGTATCAAGGAGCTTGGGGGTACGCCGGAGAGACGGGTCATATGACCATTGATTGGAACGGACGGCTCTGCTCCTGTGGTAGTCGTGGCTGCTGGGAGTTATATGCGTCGGAGAAGGCGTATTCAGCATCCACATTGAAACTGCCTGCACATAATACAGCGGAATTACTGCCATTTGCTCAGCAAGGTGAAGCTAGTACATTAAGCGTACTTGATGATATTGGGCGATATTTGGGTGTGGGTATTACCAACATTGTGAACAGCCTCAACCCCGGGATGCTTATCATCGGCGGTCCACTGGCGGAAGCCAGACCTTGGTTGGAACAAAGCATGCGTGATGTGATTGACGAACGTGCCCTGCCCTATCACCGTCGGCAACTACAGATTCGTTTCTCCACGCTTGGCAGCCGTTCGACGATGCTAGGTGCCGCCTATGCAGCGACAGCTCCTTTTCTGGGGCGAGTACGCGTGTCTTTATAAGAAAAAAAGCATACGGGAACACTTAGGTTCCTGTACGCCCACTTTTCTCGGAATTTTGCAAAATCCTATAAAAAAGATTAGGGACTTATAAAAAGGCCCCCTCCGCAGTATGTAACTGCGATGGAGGCCTTATCTATACCCTATAACGATCCACAGGACCGTCGTCTGCTCTTAGGTTGGATTAAGCGTTCAATACTTTTTCAAACTTGGTTTTGTTCATACCGGAAATACGTTCTTCTCCGATCAAAGTCAATGGAACGGCACGAATGCCCATATCCCAAACCTCTTGTGCAAAAGCTTCATTGGTTTCAATGTTGCGTTCTTCGTACTCTACGCCTTTTTCACTCAAATAGCTTTTTACTTGACGGCAATGCGGGCAGTTTGTAGATGTGTATACTATTGCTTTTTCCATGAATATCACCTCATCATTTATTTTGTTACAACATATTTATTCATATTTCCAAGGATCATTACAGGGCCAGTGCGCTGTGCTCCAGGCTTTCAATGTACTTCTCGCTGTCCATAGCAGCCATGCAGCCACTACCTGCTGCGGTAATCGCTTGTCTGTAGCGAGTATCCTGTACGTCACCACAAGCGAATACGCCAGGCACGTTTGTTTCAGAAGTACCCGGATTTACGACGATATAACCGTTCGCATCCGTTGTAATTTGTCCCTCAAGGAAGCCTGTATTCGGATGATGACCAATCGCCACGAATACGCCGCTAACTGTAATGATTTCCTCTTCACCTGTTGCATTATTCAGTACTTTCAAGCCAGTGACTCCATTCTCGTCCGCAATCACTTCTACAGGAGTACGATTAAGCGCCCATTCAATTTTGTTGTTCGCACGAGCACGATCCTGCATAATTTTGGAGGCGCGCATTTCTTCACGACGATGCACCAATGTCACTTTAGAGGCAAATCGAGTCAGGAAATTGGCTTCTTCCAATGCAGAGTCTCCACCGCCGATAACAACAATTTCTTTGCCACGGAAAAAGAAGCCGTCGCATGTTGCGCAAGTGCTTACGCCACGTCCGATATTATCCTGTTCACCGGGAATACCTAGATATTTGGCAGTCGCCCCCGTGGAAATAATCAGCGTATCAGTAACCAGTTCACCCAAACCTTCTACATCCAATGTAAATGGACGAGCCGTTGTGTCTACTTTGTTTACCCAGCCTGTGCGGAATTCAGCGCCAAAACGCTCCGCTTGCTTACGCATATTATCCATCAAATCGGGTCCCATGATTCCTTCAGGAAAACCTGGGAAATTTTCGACTTCCGTAGTCGTAGTTAATTGTCCGCCCGGCTGTGGTCCTTCGATCACCAGTGGGCTCATGTTAGCGCGTGCCAGATAAATTGCAGCGGTCAAACCAGCAGGGCCGGTACCTATAATAATGGACTTGTACATATCTTGGTTCCTCCTAAAATATCATAAGTATTATATAACGAGTTTTCGGCACCGGGCGCTGGGCAGCTGCATATACTCTAAAAGTAATTCCACCAGAAGCTTATCCCAAAATGTGGACACCCGGATATTGCAAAAACGAATCACTTGTTTTGTAGCTTCTTATGACTTAGACTGATTCTAAATCCTAATTTCATTATGCGGAAATAGCTGTAAACAGTCAAATGAAGTTTTCATGAAGCGAAGTATAAAGATAAATCAGGTATGGAGGGATTATCCCCATTATGAATGACGTTTTTTTAGGTAGCTTTATTTCTGCCCTGTCCACTGGACTCGGCGCCGTGCCCATACTGTTTATGCGCAATATCACGCATCGGCTTCGCGATGTTCTGTTGGCTTATGCCGCAGGAATTATGACCTCTGCATCCGTGTATAACCTCATTCCCGAAGCAATCCAGCATTCCAATTGGTTCGTGCTGACTGCGGGAATCCTGCTCGGCTGTCTCGTATTACTGGTGATGGAAATGTACATTCCCCATGCGGATTTGGAGGACCCAGACTCCAAGACCTTTCAACTGGAGTCCAAATCTTTTCTCATTATCGCAGCTATTACATTGCACAATTTGCCAGAAGGACTCTCTGTTGGAGTCAGCTATGCGAGTGAGACTCAAAATCTCGGCAATCTGATCGCCTTCTCTATCGGCCTGCAAAATGCCCCGGAAGGCTTTATCGTAGCGTTATTCCTTGTGAATCAAAACATTGGCCGTTTCAAGGCCTTGGGCATTGCTACTCTCACCGGAGCCGTGGAAATCATAACGAGTCTGATCGGGTTTTATTTGAGCAGCTGGGTGAACGGACTGGTACCTTACGGCCTTGCTTTTGCCGCCGGAGCCATGATGTTTATCGTCTACAAGGAATTGATTCCCGAGAGTCACGGGGATGGCAACCAGCGGATCGCCACATTCTCTTTTATTCTCGGCTTAATTACGATGATTGGGCTAACCGAATGGCTATAGCCGAGCAACACAAAAAGGCTGCCTTTTGCCTGTAATCCAGACAGAAAAGCAGCCTTTTTGGCATGTTCAAACGTAGATACCTCATTTTTTCCGGTTCATGGAGCGCAGTGCTTCGCGGTACTGCTCGTCCTCACTTTTGTGAGTCTCATTCTCTTCATTGGGTATTTGCGAACGCCCATCCTTTTCTTCGTTCTTTCCGGCAAAGCCACGTAAAGCCGCACGATAATCCTGATCCCCGTAAGCATCTTTGATATTCTCGCGATCCTTTTCTACCTTCTTATCCGTCTGGATATCAGGCACCTTGTGTTGTTCCTCCGCATGATGTTCTTCGACGTCGATATCCTTATGCGGCCTCTCTCGCGTAGAATCTATCCTTTCACGTGCCTCGGGTTCCACCTGTACAGGATAAGGACGTTTGCTTCTTTGCCGTGACTCCTCTTCCGTGGGGCGAGTTTTGGGAGAGGATTTGCGCGTCATCTTTGTATTAAATACCAGCAAAAAAATAAAGGCAACCGCAGCTACTACGATAAAAGCAATGGTCATCGGTAGCCTCCTATTCTCTTTCAGCGCTACGGTACCGTCCCGCTATCTCAGCGACCCGTTTACCCAAAGAACGACCTAGTGCAAGATCATCACCCGTTGGAAGATTAGGCGGACCATTGGGGTCTGTCTCCACTGGACATGTTACCCCTACGCCGTAATAGGAGCCGTATAATGCATTTTCCGTAATATTAGCGGGCAGTCCTACAATAATCATACCTTGATGAAGCATCGGAGTAATCAAATTCAGAAGCGTAGATTCCAATCCACCATGAACGGTAGCGGTTGTGCAAAACACAGCGCCGATTTTATCCACCAGCTTGCCCTGCGCCCACAGATACCCCAGCTTATCAATCCAGCTTTTCAGACCACTGCTGATGGTACCAAAATGGCCCGGGCAACCCCATATAATGGCATCCACACTCACTAGTTCATTCACATCGGCCTCATTTACATGCTTTAACAACACTTCCGTATGCTCAAGGTGCGCTCCTTCTGCGATCGAGCGAGCGAGACGTTCGGTATGCCCATTTTCACTGTCATATACAATCATGATTCTGGTCGTCATTATGCGCATCATCCTTTGTCAGCAAAATCATCTTTTTCGCATGCGCTCTTAACCTTGCCCAAAACCCATCTGAATATTATGAATTATTTGACGCATACTTTGAAAATCCAAGAACTAGGGAGGCATGTAAACATGAATTCACGCGCCATATTAGTCAACCTGCTAGTTATTATCATTATTCTGGCAGGTGGCGGAGCCGCCGCCTATTACTACAATCAATCCGCCAACTACATAAAAACCGATAATGCCCAAGTGAGCGGACAAGCAGTTACCGTTGCCTCTCCAGGCGCTGGCAAACTCACAGGCTGGAATGCTGAAGTTGGTAAGACCTACACCGCTGGAAGCACGCTTGGTAATGTAGAAGGGGGAGGAAGCCGAATTAGCGTTACGATTCCAACCGATGGTACCATCGTACAGCAATCTGCAGTCAACAACTCGATTGTTGGGGCAGGCACACCCTTAGCGAAGGCTTTTGATCTAAACAATTTATGGATTACCGCCAATATTGACGAAACGGCTGTACAAGATCTTCAAGTAGGACAGACGGTAGATGTATATATTGATGCTTACCCGGATACGTCCCTGAGCGGTAAACTCGAAAAGATCGGCCTGGCGACCGCATCAACTTTTTCACTACTGCCCACTTCTAACACCACTGCCAACTATACCAAGGTGACACAGGTCGTGCCTGTCAATATTTCCATTCAAGGTTACAAGGGGCTGGGTATTATCCCGGGAATGAGTGCGACCATCAGAGTTCACAAGTAGGAGGCTGTCATGGATCAAAAAATGTCCGTCGGACGTATTCTGTCCGTGCTGCTGCTAGGCGCCTTCATTTCGATTTTGAATCAAACGCTGCTCAACGTGGCCATTCCACATTTAATGAATGATTTTAATGTATCTGCAACAACCGTTCAATGGCTATCCACCGGATATATGCTAACCAACGGGATTTTGATTCCTATCACTGCTTTTCTGATTGAGTCATTCGGAACACGTGCGCTATTCATCTCCGCGATGGGGTTATTTACTGCTGGATCTGTCGTCTGTGCTGCCAGTACCGGCTTTGCGCCTATGCTGGTTGGACGAGTTATTCAGGCCAGCGGAGCAGGCATTATCATGCCTGTAGTCATGAACGTGTTCCTGACTGTGTTTCCTCCGGAAAAACGGGGCGCCGCCATGGGTACCATGGGGATCGCCATGATGTTTGCCCCGGCGATTGGACCAACTTTATCCGGCTGGATTGTGGAGCATTACAGCTGGCGACTGCTATTTTTGCTGGTGATTCCGCTGGCAATCATTGATATTCTGTTTGCCATACGCTGGCTCAAAAATGTATCCAAGCTAACGAAACCGAACTTTGATCTGTTGGGAACCATTTTTTCCACACTGGGCTTTGGCTTCCTGCTGTATGGCTTTAGTTCAGCTGGAGACAAGGGCTGGGATAGCAATACGGTAATACTTACACTCGCTGCCGGGGTTGTGTTTATTGTATTGTTTATCGTGCGCGAGCTGAATATGGTACAGCCGATGCTGGAGTTCCGTGTGTTTAAATATGATATTTTTACTGTATCGACCTTAGTTGGGGCTACCGTCAACATGACGATGTTTGGCGGGATGCTGCTGCTACCGATCTATTTGCAAAATATACGCGGCTTTACACCGCTCCAATCCGGTCTGCTGCTGTTGCCGGGTGCACTGCTGATGGGTGTGATGTCACCGATATCAGGGGCAGTATTTGACCGTATAGGCGCAAGGCCGTTGGCGATCATTGGACTGATTATTACGGCAGTCACGACATGGGAATTCAGTCTGCTGACCGATGCCACCACCTACGGACATATTATGATCATCTATACGATTCGCAGCTTCGGAATGTCATTGCTGATGATGTCCGTCCAGACAGAAGGGTTAAACCAGCTGCCTCCCCATCTCGGCAGCCATGGTACAGCCATGTCCAATACAGTACGGCAAATTGCCGGGTCTATCGGTACCGCTTGGCTCATAACTGTAATGAGTAGCCGGACCACGATTCATGTAGCGGATTATGCGAATGTCGCTACCACCGCCAATGTTCCTTTAACCGAAGGGGTAGCACAGTTGGGACAAACCCTCGCGCAAACAGCGAGCATTTCAACAGAAAGTGGTTCATCGTTGGCGCTACAACAGGTGTACCGAAGTGCCGTTACAGAATCAACGATCCATGGCATTAATGATGCCTTCATTATTGCTACAGGGATTGCACTAGCGGGGCTATTGTTTTCCTTGTTCTTGCGACGGTCTACGCCGCGCCGAAGATAGACGTACAGCGTTGGCGAACAAGAGGTATAAGATGAACTTGCCTTTCAGACAGGCTGGTACTGTAAAAGAAGGAGCATTCACCCCTTGGATTTTAAGAGGTATGAATGCTCCTTCCTGTTTGTCATCTGTGATTATTAGTCCTATGACCGCAATAAGCGCAGGCCATTCAAAATGACAAATAATGTGCTGCCTTCATGCCCAATCACCCCAAATGGCAGGGCTATATCTTGCACAAAGTTGCTGATCACAAGCAGCAAAATGACACTTACCGCGAAGATCATATTTTGTTTGACCACCCGCTGCGCCTTGCGCGCCAGTGCTATCGTCGGAGCGATCTCCTCGATTCCATCGTTCATCAATACCACGTCAGCGACCTCTAGCGCTGCTCCGCTGCCATGCATCCCCATGCCTAGTCCTACGGTTGCCGCAGTCAACGCTGGAGCGTCATTCACACCGTCGCCGACCATGACGACATGCCCGTACTGCTCCCGCAGCATGCGAATATGGCTGACTTTGTCCTCCGGCATTAAGCCAGCATATACGGCGTCGACTCCGGCCTGCTCCGCGATCACAGCAGCCGTTTCTGGGCGGTCTCCGGTCAGCATGACGACCCGGATCCCCTGCGCTTGCAGACGTTTCACGGACTCTTGGGCCTGCGGACGCAGCTCGTCGCGTAGTGCCAGCATCCCGGCAATCTGATCATCCGCGAGGATAATGGATACGGTTTTGCCCTCAGCTTCCAGCCGGGCCCGACTCTCCATCCAATCTGGCTCTGCCAGAGAACCAGGTCCATCCAGTACATTTGTACGACCGATTTTCCACTTCACCCCGCCTATGATGCCTTCCATTCCCCATCCGGTGAGTGCCTGCACTTGCTCGGTTGGGAGAAGATCTCTCTGTCCCAATTCAGCTTCCGCTTTGGTTACAATCGCTCGCGCCAGCGGATGCAAAGAATAACTTTCAATTGTAGCAACAATGTGCAATAGCTCATCGGCATCGTATTCTGCGGCGGTAATCCAGTCCGTGACGACAGGTGACCCCATCGTTAACGTGCCTGTTTTGTCAAAAGCAACAACAGAAGTCAATGCCATATTCTCCACATGTGCACCACCTTTGAACAGGATGCCTCGTCGGGCACGGTTGGAAATGGCCGATAGCATCACTGGCATAATGGATGACACGAGCGCACAGGGTGAGGCCACGACGAGGAACACCATAGCCTTGTAGAACGCTGCTGCCCACGTCCAGCCTAATGCTATGGGTGCACCGGCAATGACGATCAGCGTGACAGCAACAACAATTCGGGCGTACACCGATTCGAACGTTTTAATAAACCGCTGGGAATCGGGAACTTCGGTCTGGGCCTCTTCCACCATACGAATGATTTTTGAAAATAAAGTGTCCTCTGAGGACTGACTAACCTCTACATATAGCACGCCTTCTCCATTGATGGTGCCGGCATATACTTCGTCACCTTCCACCTTATTTACCGGAACAGACTCACCGGTAATAGATGCCTGATTCACTGCCGAAATGCCCTTGGAGATTCGGCCGTCCGCCGGAATCAGTTCGCCCGGCTTCACCAGCAGCAGGTCGCCTGGCAACAGTTGCTCAATGCCGACTGTTTCCGTCCCCTCGCGAGACAAGCGCAAAGCCGTTTCCGGCTTCAACGCCATGAGCTCAGAAATATCCTTACTACTACGCTCGGTGGTATAGCTCTCCAGCGCACCGCTGAGTGCAAAAATAAAGATCAGCATGGCTCCTTCATTCCAATAGCCAATGGCCGCAGCTCCTAGGGAGGCAGCGATCATGAGCAGATTAACATCCAGATCATGTTCTCGGATCAGTGTTTCGACCCCTTCTCTGGCTTTGGACCAGCCCCCAAGGGCATAGGACACTACATACAGAATGACCGATAGCCATTGCCACCAATGTGAGACTCCCCATGCCATCAGCATCAGCAATCCACTACCTAGAGCAGCTTGCATCTCCTTATTTTTCAGCATGCTTTTAAGCTGAAATTGCGGCTTGCGATTCGGACCGGGTCGTCCGCTGCCACTGTTTTTTGAAAGGGTTCGGTTAGAGGGAGACAATGTATCTTGTAATCGTTGAGCAGCTTGCATCATGTCACGTTCCTTTCCATATTTTGTTCCTTGTACTAGCATTTCATTGAGAATGATATCCATTGTTAAGTGCCCTAAAATAGCACATGCTGCTTCGGGAAGTCCGAAGCAGCATGTTTGACAATGAGAATGATAATCATTTTTGCATCTATACAATTATTTTGGATTAGCGAAACTTTTGTTTTATTATATACCTTTTCTTTTCCACTTGTAAACCAGCAATGGCCTAAATAAAAAAAGATACCCGCACAAACACCGCAGGTATCCTCCATATTTAAAGCATCCGATTCAGGATTTGCAAAATTCGATTCCAATCGCTCCAAAGTGCAATATATAGACGAACTAGACCATTTCGATCTATATATTGTTCATTGAAAGTCGCTTATTGGATTTTTGCAAAATCCTCTATTACAAGAATTCCGCTTATCTTCAGGCTAAAGGAAACTTCCACGCATGATTGTGTGCAGTTCCTGAAGTGTGCTGACGATCTGCGGGCTGTTGCAATCCCAAACGCGCAGCCGCAAGGCGTGCAGTGGGAACCGCTGTGTCCGGGCAAATGACCCCCGTCAACTCATTCTCCAAGATCGAAATTCTATCCAGAGAATGGTTAATTTCATCTATTGCTACCCATAAAGGAAGCTCAGGCTTTACACGTCGAACAGCTTCCATTATGCATTTTATCGTATCACTATTATTCTCATGACCATCGACACCGGATGGAATCAACTGATCCTCAGCCCTAATGCCATCGGATGAAGTTGGTATGACTTCTAAGATGACCGTATCGGCAAAACGTGCCAGATCTGCAGCTTGAGCTACCTGCTTGATCTGTCGTACGCTCACTTCGGACATGTTATTGGAATTGGCTGACTCCCCCGACCGTGCGGCTTGCCTGTTCCCTGTTTGGCTTACGTTAGGCACCAAAGACGGGTCAACTGTCAAAAGCACACCTACCCGATATGGAATGCACCGAAGACGCCCGCATAAAGTCTGCTCTGCAACGCCGTCAATCCAGTCTCGCGTTGCCCGGAATTCGTCCACGTCAGCCGGATTGCGCACTATAATCTCCAGCTTGGGTTCTCCCCCCTGCCGCACGCTCCGCAACGCCGCACGCAGTAATGCCTCCAGCTGCATATCTTGCAAGCTTCCAATACCCACTGCATTGTTCTGCTCAATTAGGGCTATAGTGAGTGGTGATCCGTTCAAAGACTCGAATAAGCTTTCATATTGTGTTTCCAGCAAACTGATAATTCGACGGGACAAATGCTCACACAATCCAGGCAGGCCAGATGCCTGGTTAAAGGTTTTGTACGTGTCAGATGCACGTGAACCGGGAATAAGGATGGGATCGGGCTCCCCGTCAGGGGCATGAATCGTCTGTCCAGACGCTGCTACGTCCAGATAGGCATAGCATAGTTTCCCTACACGGCCAGATGCCAGTGACAAGGGACCATGCAGAAGACTATAACCGTCATAACTGCCTATTTCTGATGCTGTCTCTGTGCTTATACGACTCAAACTTGCAGGAGCATCGGCATAAATCCGTATGGAGGTGCGCCTGTATTCATCGCTCCATTTTAGGAGTGTGCCCATTGCTTGCCCAATATCGTTGCCGTTATTTAGCATCGTTTCCTCAAGTAATTCCGGATTCGCAGCCATCAAAGCCTCTGCTCGACTGATTACGCCCTGCTCAGCTAAACCAACCAGCCAGCCCAACGGATCTTCCTCCTGCGTAGCAGATGCTTCATGGCTGCCTGCCTTTAGCGTCTCCATAGCCAACCTCTGTGCAGCAGCCTCCATACCCGGCTCTGGAACTTTGAGATCCCGGCTATTTTTGCCACCCAACAGCTCTGCGAATACATGCATCAGTTTAGCCTCCATGCTATTAATCCATCCTTTCTTCCGTCAGCAAGTTGGCACACACAAATTCGAGTACCCCTCCAAATAAAGAAAACGCTTACTCATTATGGAGCAACCGAATCTTACATGGGCCTTACTTGTAAAGCCCCTACCTTAACGTATTAGGCACGCCACACATTTATACATTTCGGCACAACTACCCTACATCCCAAAATAAATCTCTATCCTGCTGGTACAAGACCACTCGAAAAAGGAACCAATAAAATAAACACCCCCGGTCTTCACAGGATGCCTACATCCGATGTTAACCCGGGGGTGTTTATTTTTTTACTCGTAAGAACGAACCTTCAATACACGCATCACATTCAATACGGCTAGCAATGTTACACCTACATCGGAAAATACAGCCTCCCACATCGTAGCAATACCGAATGCTCCCAGCGTAAGAAAAACCGCTTTGACACCTAGCGCAAATATAATGTTTTGCCATACGATACGACGTGTGCGCTTGGCGATATGGATCGCCGTAACCAGCCTTGAAGGCTCGTCGTTCATGATTACGATATCTGCCGCCTCAATCGCAGCATCCGATCCCAAACCGCCCATCGCTACACCGACATCTGCCAGCGCCAGTACGGGTGTATCATTAATTCCATCGCCTACGAACAAAATTTTGTCGCTCGTTTTTTTACTTGCAGACAACTGCTCGATGGCTTCGGCTTTGTGCTGAGGTAACAGTTCTGCCCGTACTTCATCCAAACCCAACTGTCGTCCTACGGCCTCGGCAACAGTCCGATTGTCACCCGTCAGCATGATGGTTTTCACCACACCCAACTTTTTCAGTGAAGCAACCGTTTGGGCTGCGTCTTCCTTAACCTCATCCGAAATCAGAATGCACCCGGCATACGTTCCGTCTACAGCCACATGTACGACCGTTCCTTCATCCAGCGTCCCTGCTTGCTGCGCCACGTTAAAAGCCACATGCTCCCGCTCCATCAGCTTGACGTTCCCGGCTGATACCAGACGACCGTCAATTTGTGCCTGAATCCCGTGACCGGATATTTCACTATATTGCTGAACCCGTTCTGCTCTGAGTTCATTACCGTAGGATTCACGCAGAGAAGCAGCAATAGGATGTGTGGAATGCAGCTCGGCCAAAGCGGCGGTTTCGAGCAAGGTTTCGTTTGTAAAATCTCCGGCAGGATAAATCCCTGTTACACGGAAAACACCTTTTGTGAGTGTGCCTGTTTTATCAAAAACAGCGTATTTCACATGATTCAGAGCTTCAAGATAGTTCCCGCCCTTGATCAGGACACCTGAACGGGAGGCTGCCCCAATTCCCCCAAAGAAGCCCAGTGGAATGGATACTACCAGCGCACAAGGACAAGAAATAACGAGGAAAACAAGCGCACGGTATACCCAATCTGCAAAATGTGCACCCGGCACAACAAGCGGTGGAACAACCGCCAACAACAGCGCTACAATAACCACTACTGGAGTATAGTATCTGGAAAATTTCGTGATAAACTTTTCAGTCGGCGCTTTTTTGGCACTCGCATTTTGCACTAATTCCAAAATTTTCGAGACCGCCGATTCACTAAATTCTTTGCTAACCTCTACCGTTAGAAGTCCGTTCGTATTGATAAATCCACTCAACACGTTGCTTCCCGGCTCTACGGTACGAGGCACGGATTCACCAGTCAACGCAGAGGTATCCACATGCGATTTACCATCTATAACCTTACCATCCAGCGGGATCTTCTCGCCCGGCTTAATTACAATCAAATCCCCAATGCGAACGTCTTCTGGGGACACTCTCCATAAGGACTCAGCCGTCTTCAGGTTGGCATAGTCCGGTCTAATATCCATCAGATCACTGATGGATTTACGAGAACGGTTAACTGCAATGCCTTGAAACAGCTCTCCGATTTGATAAAAGAACATGACAGCTACGCCTTCCGGGTATTCCCCAATCGCAAATGCACCAACTGTAGCCAGCGTCATCAGGAAGTATTCGTCAAAGGCCATTCCACGCACTAAACTGCGTGCAGCCTGCAAGACAACATCACCGCCAACGATGATATATGCCAGTAAAAATAGGGCCAGCTTGCCTACACCTTCGACAGGTAACCACCAGGCAATAGCCGCAACGACCGCACCAATAGCCAAACGCGCAATCATGCGGCGCATACCGTCCGTACCGTGATCATGCGTATGCCCAGCGTGGCCATCATCTCCATGCGAATGTGAATGAGCGTGGTTGGCTTCACCATGTTCGTGCTCTGCATGGTGGTTGTGATGCTCGTGTCCATGATCGCCGTGGTTGTGTCCATCGTGCGTATGGGCTTGCTTGCCATGTGCTCCATGATGATGATCAGCGTGGCTGTGAGCCGCATGCTGCTCGACCTCGTGTGTATGCCCTTCACCTTCACTATGATGTTTATGACCGCATGCACAATCATCTGTGCAGTCTGACTGTACTGCACCAGCATTGCTTCGACTGTCTTCATGCAGGCGGCCACGAGCATTTTTCACAACCATTCGAACATGCGGCTCGAGTCTTTGAACCTTCCGTTCAGTCTGGCGAAAAACCTCTTCTTTTTGATCCGAACTTGTGGTCATCGTCAACGTTTTCGTAACAAAATTGACCGAGCAATCCAGGACCCCTTCTATTTTACTGACTCCATTTTCAATCTTTAGAGCACAGTTGGCGCAATCCAAACCTTCCAAAATCCATTCATGCCGTTCCGTTCTTTTTAGAGCATCCATAATCATTGGCCTCCAATTAACTATATATGAGCAACTGTTCATATATTATTTGTTAAGGCCATTATATTCAGGATCAGGGTCAAAAGTCAATGACTATAGCCCTTTTTAACAAAAAAATCGAATTCAACGGACAAACGCCAAAAGAGCGCCAATCGCTTGGCGCCCTCTGTTGTTTTATCCCAAAAATTATTGATGTGATATGTGCTGATGGGTTTGCAAAAAGATCTGCTCCACATGATTATCATCCAGTGAATAAAACACCGTCTTGCCTTCTTTGCGTCGTTTGACAATACGCAGGTTGCGCAAATAACGAAGCTGGTGGGATACCGCAGATTGTCCCATGTTCAACACCTGGGTCAGATCATGAACACACAGTTCTTTTTGTGCCAGGGCATAAATCAGCTTGATTCGTGTCGGGTCACCCAGTGCTTTGAACAGCTCCGACATTTTGTATGCGATGGAATCCTCAACAAGGGAAGATTTTATGCGCTCAATTTCCTGATCTGAACCGTGACAAGCCGGCTCGCAATCCAAAGCTTCCGTTTCAGAATTCATCCTTTTCACCCCGTGTATTTCGACTTGATGCTCCTATTATAGCAAATTCGTAGAGTTTACGAATAGCTTATATTACAGCTTGCCCTGTAACAGAAAACTTCCAAGTCTCAATGCTTGCCTAACACTACAGCTTTACACTACTTAGAGCTTAATAAAGCTTAATTCAACGTTTTTAATACTTCATCACTGTAAGGAATAATTTCATCTATTTGTTGATCACGTAACTTCACCGCAAACGCTGGATCAACCAGCAAAGCACGTCCAACCGCAACCAGATCAGCTTCCTCTCGTTCTACTTGCCCCACGAGTTGTTCTAATCTTGCCTCTACACTACTGGATTGATCGGTTTGACGATTATTATTTTCCAAATCACTCAAAAACGCCTTCTCCAAACCAATCGAGCCCACAGTAATCACTGGCTTGCCTGTTATCTTTTTGGTCCAAGCTGCCAGGTTTAGATCAGACCCTTCAAATTCCGGTTCCCAAAAACGGCGGCTTGAGCAATGGAATACATCCACCCCGGCCTTCACTAATGGAGTGAGAAACTGTTCAAGTTCCTGTGGTGTTTGGGCCAGCTTTTCTTCATAATGGTACATCTTCCACTGGGAGAATCGCAATACAATTGGGAAATTCGGTCCTACTGCACGACGACAAGCCTCAATGACCTCCACCGCAAACCGAGTACGCTGGACCAAGTTGCCTCCGTATTGGTCGGTGCGCTTATTGGTTTTGTCCCAGAAAAATTGATCGATTAAATAGCCATGTGCTCCATGAAGCTCAATACCGTCAAAACCCACTCGCTGGGCATCGGCAGCGGCCTGTGCATAAGCTGAAATAATATCCGCAATCTCAGCCTCCGTCAATGGCTCAACCACCTTTTCGCCGGCGGGAGAGATACCGGATGGACCGACAGGCAATGCCTCGGGATTCGGTTGATTATCTGCACCTATTTTACGGGCCGCACCCACATGCCAGAGCTGCGGTATAATCTTGCCACCTACCGCATGAACCTCCTCAACTACCTTGGCCCACCCCTTTAATCCCTCACCATAAAAATTAGGAATGCTTGTGTGCTCCACAGCTGCGGGATGATTAATAGCAGTCCCCTCTGTAATAATCAATCCAACTGCATTTTCGGCACGGCGACGATAATACGCAGCCACGTCAGGCCCTGGAATACCTTGAGGAGAAAAATTCCGTGTCATTGGCGCCATAACAATCCGATTGGGAAGAGATAAATTACCTAACTTAAAAGGTTTAAACAGTAATTCTGTGTTCATTACTTTTTCCTCCGCTCTCCACTAGTATTATCGTTTTCACTCTACTGTTATACAATTCCATTTTACACATATGTAAACTTGAGTTCAAGAAGCCACAGTTTTTATTTTAATAAGCTACACAAAAAAAGAAGAAGCGGCTCTAAGTCCGCTTCCTCTTTCCTAATTCGTTTGTACTTGAGTGATTTTGCAAAAATTTCGACTTATTAGTGTGCTACCATGTTGTATTCCATAATCCATACAGAACCACCAACAACAGTCAACAGGATAACTACCCCGAAAATCAAAGTCATGACATTCCAGCGCGGTCCATTGCTCTCACGAATGTGCATGAAGAAGAAAAGCTGAACCAGAAATTGCAGCACTGCCGCGGCTAAAATAACAACCATGGTCGAAGTGCGGCTCAACATATGATTCATAACCACACCGAGAGGAATGATGGTCAGTACGATGGACAGAATAAACCCGATAACATAGGATTTCACTGAACCGTGAGAATCATCATGACCATGCGAACCCGCTCCTGTTTGATGCTGTGCCATCTACATCACCCCCATCAAATAGACGACTGTCAGCAAGAAGATCCAGACAGCGTCCAAAAAGTGCCAGTACAAGCTCAATGCGGAAACTTTCCCCTTCGTCTCTGGTGTAAGCCCGCGTTTTTTCAACTGGAACATGAGTCCAATCATCCAAACCAGACCTAACGAAACGTGAAGTCCGTGCGTTCCGACTAAAGTGAAGAATGCCGACAAGAACGCACTGGTTCCAAAATTGGCTCCTTCGTGTACCAACTCAACAAACTCGTAAACCTCAAAACCGATAAAACCAAGACCCAGGATCGCCGTCACGATTAACCAGTTAATTAATCCCTTCATGCTTCCTTTGTTCATGGCCAACACAGCCAGACCACTTGTGAAGCTGCTCGTGAGCAAGAGGAACGTTTCAATAATAACGCCCGTCATGTTAAACAGCTCTGCGCCACCCGGTCCTCCGGCTGTGTTGTTCCGAAGGACGACGAAGGTTGCGAACAAGGTACTGAACAGGATTACGTCCGTTACGAGGAAAATCCAAAAACCAAGCATCTTCAATTCTTGCGGATCGTGATGCCCGTGGTCATGATCATGGCTTTGGTGTGCTGCAGCTTGTGCCATTATACAGACCCCCTTATTGCCGCTTCCGTGCGTTTTACTTCATCCGCAGGGATATAGTAGTCGCCATCATAGGAGAAGAACGAACGGCAAATCATACAAATTGCCACACCGATCAGTCCTGGAATATAGAAGAACGACCATCCGAATACGAACCCGAAACCTGCAATGAAAAAGAATACCGACATAATGAATGGAATCGCCGAGTTCTTCGGCATATGAATCGCTTCAATTGGCGGTTGCTTTCTGAAAATACCTTTTGCACGTTTATCTTTTTCTGCCCACCAGTCATCACGTTCTTCTACTTGTGGAATGGTAGCAAAATTGTACTCCGGTGCAGGTGAAGGAATCGACCATTCCAACGTATGGCCACCCCAAGGATCGCCTGTTGTATCCTTCAGCTTACGGTAATTCTTGATGCCCAAAAGAATTTGAAGAACCTGGAACAAGAAACCAATCCCCATCAAAAATGCCCCAACGGTCGAAACGAGGTTAAGCGGCTGCCAGCCGGTATCCCAGCCGTAAGTGCTCAGACGACGCGTCATACCCATCAGACCGAGAGAATATTGCGGAATAAAACATACATAGAAACCGATGTTCCAGAACCAGAAAGCCCATTTACCAGGCGTTTCAGGCAATGTGAAACCGAACATTTTAGGCCACCAATAGTACAGACCTGCCAAGTAACCGAACACTACACCACCAATCAGAGCGGAGTGAAAGTGAGCGATCAGGAAGTAACTGTTATGGAACTGGAAGTCAGCAGGCGCTACAGACAACATGACGCCCGTCAAACCAGCAATCAAGAAGTTCGGAATAAAAGCAATTGACCACATCATAGGAGTCTTGAATGTAATCTTACCCCGATACATCGTGAACAGCCAGTTAAATACTTTAACCCCTGTCGGTATTGCGATAACCATCGTCGAAATCGCAAAGAATGCATTAACATCTGCTCCTGATCCCATCGTGAAGAAGTGATGCGCCCAGGTGAAGAAGGACAAGATCGCAATAATGAACATGGCGTAAACCATGGACTTGTATCCAAACAATTTCTTTTTGGAGAATACGCTGATAACCTCGGAATAAATACCGAAGGCAGGCAAAACTACAATGTATACCTCAGGGTGACCCCACATCCAGATCAAGTTGATATACATCATCGGGTTACCGCCGAAATCAAGCGTAAAGAAGTGTCCTCCTCCGAAGCGGTCAAGGAACAGCAATGCCAAAGTAACCGTCAGAATCGGGAATGCGAAAATGATAATAACACATGACGAAAATACGGACCACGTAAAGACAGGCATTTTCATCCAAGTCATACCAGGTGCACGCATTTTAATAATAGTAACAATAAAGTTGATACCCGTAGCCAATGAACCTATACCCGAAATCTGAATACCCCAGATATAGAAGTTCTGACCGACGCCAGGACTAAATTGCAGTTCTGAAAGCGGTGGATAACTCAACCAACCTGCGTCTGGCGAACCACCGATAACGAAGGACAGGTTGAACAACATCGCTCCCATAAAGAAAAGCCAGAAGCTCAATGCGTTCAGGAAAGGGAACGCAACGTCGCGCGCACCAATTTGAAGGGGTACGGCAATGTTAAACAAACCAAACATCAACGGCATCGCCATAAACAGGATCATGATCGTGCCATGTGTTGTGAAAATCTGGTTGTAATGCTCAGGATGCAGTAGTGTAACATCCGGTGTAGCCAGTTGAACACGCATCAATAATGCATCCACGCCTCCGCGGAATAACATCAAGATGGCCGCAAGAATATACATAATACCGACTTTTTTATGGTCAACGGTAGTCAACCAGTTTTTCCAAAGCCAGCCCCATTTTTTGAAATAAGTGAGCACAAACACGATCCCGATTGTTGCCAATGCGATGGAGACGTCCGCTCCATAGATCATCGGATCTCCAGTAACGAAGAAAGTGGATGCAAACTCTTTTATTTTGTCAAGCATTGGGGGCCTCCTTCCCTATAATCATTTAATTGTGTCCGCTCATATTCATATGACTCATGTCCATTGCCGCATGATCTTCTGCGCCGGACTGAGAAGAACCTTCTGTGGATGTAGCTTCACCATGTCCAGCATGTGGGTTAGAAGCACCCTCCACTACATACTTGTTAACAATGTCTTTGAACAAGCCATCTGGAATCGAAGAATACTCATCAGGCTGGGACAAACCTGGTTTTGCAAGCGCCAAATAGCCGTCTTTCGTCAGCGGCTTAGACTGCTTTTTGATGTCAGCGACCCAGTTTTTATACTCTTCATCCGACTGGACTTCTACATCAAAACGCATTTGTCCAAAATGCTCACCGCTAAAGTTTGCACCCGAACCAAAGTAAGTTCCTTCGTGATCGGCCTGCAAATGCAGTTTCATAGCCATGCCTGACATGGTGTAGATTTGTCCGCCCAATTGCGGAATCCAGAATGAGTTCATCGGGGCGTCAGCAGTCAGTTCAAAACGGACTGGAACACCTTTAGGAATGTGAACTTGGTTAACTGTAGCTATACCTTCCTCTGGGTACATAAAGAGCCATTTCCAATCCAGTGAGGTCACTTGAATGGTTACTGGCTTTTGCGTACTTGCCAACGGCTTGGAAGGCTCCAGCAAGTAGGTATATCTTGCAGTAATAACCGCAATAATACAGATAACGATAATTGGAATAGCCCACCATGTGGTCTCCAGCTTTTTGCTGTCATCCCAGTGGGGTTGATACTTCACCTTGTTTGTCGGTGTATCACGATACCGCCAAATGATGAAGAAAGTCAAAATCATGACCGGTACAATTATTAGCGCAGACAATGCCGTTGTAAGAATGATCAGCTCTTTTTGTGCTTGCCCAACGGGTCCTTTCGGATCGAAAACAACGTATTTTCCGCCAGCATAAAAACACGTCCAAATGAGCAATGCTACCGTGAGCACGGTCAAAACCAACGCAATAATCGCTTTTGGTTTTTTGTTCATGTTGTTCCCCTCTCCTTAAATAATAAATTACTCAAAACTTTACGAACTCCTGTAATGTTGCCCCTATATAAGATAGCAGAAAAGTGGCCACTTTTTTTATTGTTAACAGAATTGTCGATTATTTGTCCGTTTTTTGTGAAAAACATCTCTAAAAATAAAATTTCTCTTGCAAATTCAAAATTTCTTATTAATACAAAGATGACATAATAAAAACGTTATTTGTGTATCTTAAAGAAGTTATATTAAAGAAAAAAGCGGGACTCCTTACAGTTATCATCCTACACTGCTCGAAGCCCCACATTGTTGTTTTCGGTATATATTGCTTTAAATCATTTTTAAATTGTATTAACTGCGGCCGTTTTCCTGGTCTTCCTTCTTGCGTGCAATGACAAATGATTTCCCAACTAGAAAAATAAAAATCCCGGCAACAACGCAGCCAATACCTGTCATTAAATATATATTTCGATCAGTTAAATTACCTATATCAAGCAAAATAAGGATAATTCCTGCAATACAGGCGATCCAAGCGATAACAGATACCGTGCGGCTCATTTGGTTATCATTTGATCCTGATTTCCTAACATTCGAAGCCATACCCTCCACTCCCTCTGGTTTAAAATGGTTTAAAACGCCCTCGTCAGGTATTTTTTTCAGTATGCACACTTCTTATTTTTTTATTCCTGCTGTCTCTACATACTTGAAACAACCTGCATTCATCTTGGTTATTATTACCCCAGAGGGCCTCCTATTCAAACAAAAGGGAGCAGAGACAGGCGTAAATCTGCTTTATTTTCAAAACATCTCTTCGTTTAACGTCTGGTCTCCAACCAGTTATTACTTACTACATTTCGATACCAATAGTAACTTTCCTTCGGGGTGCGGACCTGTGTGCGGAAATCGACATGAATCATGCCAAATCTCATATTATATCCCTCTGCCCACTCAAAATTGTCCATAAGTGACCATGCCATATATCCTTTGACATGAAGGCCGTCATGAATAGCCCGGTGTACCTGCACCAAATGCTGCTGCATATACGAAATCCGACGGTCATCCTGAACCTTGCCATTCACGACATCATCGTTGATGCAAGCCCCATTCTCTGTGATATAAATATCGAGGTTACCGTATTTTTGCAAATAATGCAGTACCTCGTACAGCCCACGCGACTCCACTGGCCAACCGATATCCGTTACAGGTAGCCCCATATTGATTTCTTCAGATTGAAGGAACCCGGCTTCAGGATTAAAACGATTAACTGACATAGCATAGTAATTGATACCGATCATATCAATAGGCTCGCCGATAATATCCATATCCCCATCCTGAATAGGCACGGTGGCTCCCTGCTCCGCAAACCAGTCTACCAAAAACTGAGGATACGAGCCTTGATAAATAGGTTGAAGAAACCAGTCACTGTGCAGGGAAATGGTGCGCGCACAAGCGGCTTTATCTTCCTCAGATGTGCTGTAAGGAACAGCCCAGGAGACATTGGGAGCGATACCGATCTGGCCACTGGTGCCCAGCTCGCGGAAGCGGCGCACAGAAAGACCATGCGCAACTAGCAAATGATGTCCTACATCAATGGCTGCCTGAAGATTGGTCAGACCCGGGGCATGAACACCCAGCATATTGGATAAAAAGGCGATGCACCACGGTTCATTGAATGTTAGCCAATGGTGTATTTTACCGTGAAATTCGCGGAACATCGTTTCTGCAAACTGGGCAAATGCTTGAATCGTGCGTCGATTCTCCCAGCCTCCAGCATCCTGAAGCGCTTGAGGCAGATCCCAATGGTACAGTGTACAAAACGGTTCAATCCCATTTTCGTTCAACAAATCGACTACGCGATGATAATAGTCCAATCCTTCTTGATTGACTTCACCGTCACCTTTGGGAAATATACGCGGCCAGGACACTGAAAAACGGTATGTACGAATGCCCAGCTCCTTCATTAGGCGGATATCTTCCTCGTAGCGATGATAGCTGTCACAAGCTACATTGCCGTTATCACCGTTGAATACTTTGCCAGGCGTATGGGCAAAGGTATCCCAGATCGACAAACCTCTCCCATCCTCCTCATAAGCTCCCTCGATTTGATAGGCTGCCGTCGCGGTCCCCCACATAAAGTCCTGCGGAAATTGAAAAATGGTCATAATGTCTCTTCCTCTCCTTTAATTATAATCGTATGTCCGTTCGTTATTTCCTGCTCTTTGGTAAAAATCCATGACAAAATGAATCCTCCGTACTCAGGATCAGGCAGAGCCTGACGAGCATCTGCGCTAAACGGATGTGCACTGCGAATCGTGCAGCTTCCTGCTGAGATGGATGTGGCCAGTTCAGCACGGACAAGCCGGGAACAGGACCATTCCATGCCAACCGTCATCCCGCCATGTCCCTTCAATCCACTGACCCGTCCCTTCGACCAGGCCGTTGGTAGGGCAGGCAGTAACGTCAGTTCTCCCGGACGGCTTTGTAGCAGCATTTCTGCGATCCCCGCCGTCGCACCAAAATTACCGTCGATCTGAAAAGGCGGGTGTGCGTCGAATAAATTAGGATAGGTCGATCGCGACAGCAACGTGCGAACATACCTGTGTGCGGCATCGCCATCTTCCAGCCGAGCGTACAGGTTAATCAACCAGGCACAGCTCCATCCGGTGTGCCCACCACCGTGATCAAGCCGTCGACGCAGCGATATGCGGGCCGCCTCAGCCAGCTCCGGGGTATCACGGATGTGAATTTGTCGACCGGGGTACAACCCATATAGATGCGAGACATGCCGATGCCCAGGCTCCGCTTCCTCAAAATCGACAAACCATTCCTGTAACTGACCGTGACGGCCAATTTGATAGGGCATTAACCTGTCCCGTGTCTCCTCGCAGCGGTTGCGGAACTCATCGTCTAATTCCAGCAGGTCCGCAGCTTGAATGCAGTTACCCAACAGCTCCCGAATCAGCGTTATATCCATGGTGGAGCCCATAGATATACTGCATTCCTCGCCGTCCGGCGTTTTGAATTTATTTTCAGGTGATGTGGATGGGGATGTCACAAGCCAACCCTCCGGGCCTTCCACGAGCCAGTCCATGCAAAAGGCTGCCGCCCCCTTCATGAGTGGATAAGCTTGTTCTGCCAAATAGGCTGTATCCAGGGTAAACAGATAGCGCTCCCATAGATGGGCGGTCAGCCATACACCCCCAAGCGGCCAAAACGCCCAACTGGCATGGCCCCCTGAAGGTACAGCGTATCTCCACACATCTACATTGTGATGAGCTGCCCACCCTTGAGCACCATAATGGATGGAGGCTACCCTCCGTCCCGTGCGGGCAACTTCTCCAATCATGTGCAGCAATGGTTCATGGCACTCGGCAAGATTGCATACCTCGGCGGGCCAATAGTTCATCTGAGCATTGATATTGGTTGTATAATTACTGTTCCACGGCGGCTGCACCCGGTCATTCCAGATGCCCTGAAGATTGGCAGGCTGACTCCCCGGACGCGAGCTGCCCATGAGCAAATAGCGGCCATACTGAAATAACAGCACCTCCAGCCCCGGGTCGTCCTGACCTTTCTGATAACGTTCTAATCGCAGATCGGTCGGTAGAACGGAGTCGTCGGTTAAAGTATCACCTCTCAGTTCTAATACAACGCGGTCAAACAGCTTTCGGTGATCCTGTTCATGGCGTTGCCGCACCTGCTCACTTCCCAGCGAAATTGCTCCGTCTAAAATGACTTGACATGCTTCTGCTGACTCCGTTGCATCACTATTCGGCATAGTGTGAAATCCCCGAAATCCGGTAGCTGCTGCCAAATACACCGTGATTTTATCCGCGCCTGAGATGATCAGTGCTCCATCAGCACCCTTCGTCAAAGTTCCTCCCTCGGGAATAACCCTCGCCTGAACTGCAAAAGCCATCCCCAAATCATTTTCATAAACAACAGACTGTGGATGATCGCCGTGATAATTAGATTCCACATGACTGGGCGCTCGTCCAGTCAACGTAATAAAGTCCCTGATCGGCTCATCGGATGGATCGTTATTATCGCTATCCCATTTGGATGAATCACCAAAATGTGCATCCTCTCCAACCTCGTCTTCACAAGGATGGAGGGAAGTGATGCGCACGGATGCATGGATCTTCCCAAGCTTATTCGCAGTCAGTGACACCATCATGATTCCATCTGGCGCACTGGCGATAACTTCACGGGTATAGCAGACTCCAGCACTTTGAAAAGTGACCGCTGCCGTTCCGGTCAGCAAATCTAGTTCCCGTTCATAATGCACAATTTCCCCTAGGCCCTCCTGCGTAATCCACAGATCTCCCAAAGGCTGATAGGCTTCCGTATCGCGACCTAGCATATTCGCATTAATCAGTTGTTCCGCTTCCTTGTATTTTCCATCTGCAATCAGCTTTCTGACAGGCTGCAAATATCGCAATGCATCATACTGAACGCCGTCTCTGGGAAATCCGGACCAGAGCGTATCCTCGTTTAATTGCAAATGCTCCTCTCTGATTCCGCCAAATACCATAGCTCCCAGCCTTCCGTTACCGACTGGCAATGCTTCCTCCCATACCTCAGCAGGCTGGCGATACCATAAACGCAGGGACTGTGGTCTTTCGCTTTTCGTCACATCAAACCCTCCCCTATCAAGATCAAACAGAGCGCTAATCCCGTATGGACCACAAGGACAAGCGCTCTGTCATTCCGGCATTCAAAATTTCGTTAAAAGCAGTCAGCTATTTAGAAGCCTTGCCACTCCATAACTCCACTCTGTCCTTCACCAGTTGCGTGTATTGCTGTTCCATTTGGACAGCTCTGGCGGCATCCAGTTCTTTAATCATGTTGTCGTATACCGTATCAAAATTGGAAGCCGGTGCTAAAATAGCTTCCGGTATACGTTTGCGGATAATGTCTGTCGTTTTTTTGAATGTAACGTTATAGCTGGATTCATTGTCTGTTGTCAGGTTATAGGCTGCGCCCCAAGGCTTTACATCAAATTCTTTCTTGTCCGGGAACAGATCTTTCCACGTTTTTACGCCATACGCTTTAAGTGATTCTTTCTCCGGCTTCGAATAAGCCGCGATAATTTGTTCCGGGAATTTGGCAGTATAGTAGTTACCTGTAGGGTCCTTCACGCCGTCACCATAGTGTCCGCTGATGAGCGTGTACAAATCTATACCCGTAGATTTATTGAAGTTGGTTGTATTGTTCGTTTTTTGCTCCAGTACATCAGCAGGAATGACGCGTTTGCCATCTTTGATTTCATAATGCTTGCCTTCGATCCCCCAGTTCACTAGCACCTGTCCTTCATCGGAAGCTAAATAATCAAGGAATTTAATAGCCCGCACCGGGTCCTTGCAATTTTCTGTAATACCTACTCCATAACCGGACGTGAAGCCCGTATCCTGAAAGGAACGATCCTTGTATTCCTCCGACAGTGTAACTGGAAAATGCGCGTAGCTGGCTTCGGATTTACCTGATGCTTTTAACGCATTTTCGGCATCCTGATAACCCCATTCCTGGTCGATCAGACCGAGGACACGGCCGCTGGCAATTTTGGATTTGTATTGATCACTTTTTTGCACAAATGAATCTTTATCGAGCAGTCCTTCATTGTACATGTGGTTCAACCAACGGAAATATTCCTTTTCTTCCGGACGTTTGTAATGAAGCTTCGCTTCAAATGTTTTGGGATCAATAAAATATTCACCATCATCCGGCGCTCCAGTCGTCTGGAAGGCGGGATTTGTTACGGTAATCATAATTCTCCAGTCGTCTGCATCCAACGTGAGTGGGATCGTTTTTTTGCCATTGATCGTCGGATGCTTGGCTGCATAGGTTTTGAGTACGTTTTCATAATCCTGTAGCGTTCTTACCTTTGGATATCCTAACTCCTTGAGAACCTTATGCTGAATTTCAAATCCTCCCGTCGCGTCAAAACTCTCCTGTCCCACACCTGCATACGTAGGAAGGACATAGATGGATTGATCTTTATTACTGTATTTCAAACGATCCATATAGGGTCCATATAGCTTTTTGAGATTGGGTGCATGATCGTTGATCAGATCTGTCAGATCAATCATGGCCCCCGCATCCACAAGCTTGTTAATATTCGCTTTAGGAGAAACCAAGTCCGGGTATTCTCCACTTGCTGCCATCAAAGCAATTCGGTCATCTCCACCTCCACCGCTGACATCAAATTCCGCATTCAAGGTTACACCTGTTTTTTTGGTGATTTCCTTGCCTATTTCATCCTTCATTCCGTTCCATTGTGGGCTTGTATCTGCTCCGAAGAAGCTAAACGTAATCGGGTCTGTGCCGCTGGATGTGCCTTCCTTCGCTGCTTTATCGCTTCCTCCACAACCTGCGAGTGCGGTAAGGGACACCGCGAGCAAGGGAATCAGTGCAAATCTGGACCAGTGTTTTTTCATGTATAAATCCTCCTATATTCCTATGATGACTTCTCCTGCAAATAACTGCTATTTTACTACCGGAATCCTGTCTGTTATGATTTCACTGCTCCCAGTGTCATACCACCTACAAAATACTTTTGCAGGAACGGATATACCATCAAGATGGGGAGCGTAACCGTAATCGTGATTGCCATTTTAATCGACTCTGGTGAAATTTGAGCCATTTGCTTAGCCATATCGTTACTATTCGTCATACTGGAGCCGCCTTGCTGCGTACTTTGCAGTATCTTCATCAGCTCATACTGTAGCGTCGTCCATTGCGGCGCCCCACCATTATACAAATACGTATCAAACCAAGCATTCCACTGACCTACTGCCAGAAAAAGAGCAATCGTTGCCAATACTGGTTTGCACAGCGGCAAAATAATTCTCCAGTAAATCGTAAAATCATTCGCCCCATCGAGTTTGGCAGACTCCTGCAGCGCATATGGCAAACCGTCCATAAAGGAACGAATAACAAACACGTTAAATGCGCTAATTAAGCCTGGAAAAATGTACACCCAAAACGAACCCAGCAGATGCAGATCACGCATCAAAATAAACACGGGCACCATCCCGCCAGAAAAATACATCGTCAACGCCAAAAACGTAGAAATAAACTTACGAGCGCGAAACTCGACCCGACTCAATGTAAAAGCAAGCATAGACGCGCAAATCAATCCGAGTACTGTTCCGACCAAAGTACGAAGAATAGATATTTGCAGTCCCTGAAGAAGGCCATCGTACTGGAAAATCGTTTTGTAATTTTCGAGCGTAAATTGGCGGGGCCATATATAAATTCCACCGCGAACCGTGTCCGTTGAATTGTTCAGGGAAATCGCAAGTACGTTCAGAAACGGGTACAGCGTCAACACCACGATCAGAGCCATGAGGATATAATTGAACAGGTCAAACAGCTTCTCAGACCGGGTAGCATTAAATGCCTTATTCGTCATTTCGCTTCTCCCTCCCTACATGATGCTTTCTTTGGTCAGTTTTTTGAATATACCGTTCGCCGTAAACAACAGCAAAATGCTAACCAGTGAGTTGAAAATACCAATTGCCGTCCCATAAGAGAAGCGACCCAAATTAATCCCGTAATTGAGCGCGTACAGATCCAACACCTCGGAATAATCCGTTACGAGACTATTGCCAAGCAAGAACTGCTTTTCAAAACCGTTGCTCACCAGATGCCCAATCGCCATAATGAACAGAACGGCAATCGTCGAGCGGATACCCGGCAGTGTAATATGCCACATCTGTCTCCAGCGGCTCGCTCCATCCACGCGCGATGCTTCATACTGTTCTTGATCAATTCCGGTGATTGCAGCTAAATAAATAATCGTATTCCAACCTGTCTCTTTCCATATGTCGGAAGCGGTTACAATGTACCAGAACCAGCTCCCCTTTGCCATGAACTGAATCGGCTCATCCACAATATGAAGCGCTACCAATATATCGTTGACAATGCCTCCGTCAATGGACAGCATTTTCGTGACCAATCCAGCCACAACTACCCAGGATACAAAATGCGGGAGGTAGGATATCGTCTGCACAAACCGTTTGAACAGCATACCACGCAGCTCATTTAACAGAATTGCAAAGAAGATCGGTACGACAAAACCAAATATAATCCCCATCAGGCTCATCGCCAGTGTATTACGTAATACTAGATAAAATCGTTCGTCCTGAAATAACTCAATAAAGTTATTCAGCCCTACCCATTTCTGGTCCGTAAAGGATTTGGCTGGCTTATAATTTTGAAACGCCATCGTCCAGCCCCAAAGCGGAAGATAGCTGAAAACAAACACCCATATGACGAAAGGAATGGACATAAAATAAAGATACTTTTGCTGCTTCACACTGTCCCACAAGCCTTTTCTACCACGTTCAGGCTTCGGTCCGCGAGCCTTGCGCGGTCTTCCCCGGTTGGATTCAGGAATCACAGCACCATTGTTGGAAGCGGTTTCAGTTGAAGATTCCATAACAAGCTCCTCCTCATCTCTAGATACTATTATCATACTTTGCTGGCTTGGAAGCGGGTACCCGACGAATTAGGAGAAAAATCAGTTCAAAATTAGATATATGGAATGAAAAAATTACATTCGTGCCACTACACATGCGGATGGTGCTTCCCCTCGCTGTTGCCCCCGGATTTCTTGAATAAGCAACCAAAGGTAGAAATCCGGGGACAAAGGCGACCGCTTCGCTTGTCCAGTACCATTCCGCCTGTTCCGTTCTAGTGTAAATCCCCTGAGGAAGGAAAATCTTATAAAAACAAAAGACCAGCAATGTAAGCCGATCAGAGGTAAAGGATAATTCATATTGCACCACAGATAAATCGTGGTATATACACATATATTAATCATAGCTTCCTTGATTAAAGGAAAAAAATAGCTTTCTAGCATCAATGTGCTAGAAAGCTATTTTGATTTATTTTACCGTGATCGTCCCGTAGTACATGTACATGCCACAATTATACTCATATACCCCCGGCTTCAAGTCCTTGACGGTAAAATAATTATTTTCGTGATCCAGGTAAACGTCCATTCCGATCTTCGACGACTGCACTTCATCAATGCAAGTAAAGGATGTAATTTTCTTGAAATTGATTTTGGTTGGGACGCCGGCTTTCACTTCAATATTTTTAGGATAGAAACCGTCACCTTTTACACCCACTGTAACAATCTCATATTGGGTCTTGTCCGGCTCTTCCTGAGCTTGTTTAGGTTGAATGGCCGGAAACGACGACACGCTCCCCTGAAAATAAAACAAGACAAACCCGCCCATGCTCAGGGCTACAAAACCAATCAGCATCAAATGCCAATGCTTAGAGATAAGTGTTTTCATTCATATCAGCCCCTCCAGTTGAATGTCTACATGTGACGCATCAACTCTAACCAGTATATAAAAGTTAATCAAAATTTTAAATACCTCGTTTCAAAGCTTCTAGCAGATGAATCTTATCATCCGACACGGTGAGAATCATCACTATTTTTACACACGGGAACAAAAGCTTAATCAGCGCCGGCTCCTGATGGTAGAATTATTGTATTGAGGCTCAATCTCTCCTCTCATTTCACAGGCTCGGATGATCCAGCTCATACAGGTTGCGGTATCGGGGCTGCTCCTGCCACAGCTGTTCATGACTGCCCCGCATGGAAATGGTGCCCTGTTCCATAAAGATCACCTCGTCCATATGCTCCATTCCTGTGAGATGATGCGTGATCCAGATCAATGTTTTGCCCTTCAGCACTCGAAACATCGTCTGCATGAGCTCATGCTCTGTCAGCGGGTCAAGCCCCACTGTCGGCTCATCCAGTAAAACAATCGGGTGATTTTGCAGCAAAATCCGCGCCAGTGCAATTCGCTGTTTTTCTCCACCGGAAAAACGAAGACCTGTCTCCTGCATTCGGGTATCGTAGCCCTCTGGCAAAGAATCAATCAGGGCTCCAAGCCCTACCTGCTCTGTTACTGCACGAACCTCATCCAGCGTAGCATCGGGTCGTCCCAGCCGAATATTGTTCGCTACCGTTGTATCGAATAAATACGGCTGTTGGTTTAGCACTGCAAATAGACTGGAGTATGCTCCACCTGTATATACGGGAATCCCTGCGACAGTGACGCTACCTTCATCAGGCTGCAATGCTCCCTGAATCAGGTTCAGTAGCGTGGACTTGCCCGCACCACTGCGGCCAAGCAATGCAACCTTGCCCCCCTGCGGTACGTGCAGGGAGATATTACGCACGCTCCATTCCTGCGTTGCTACATAGCGGTAGCTTACGTTGTTCAGCAGCAGGTCTCCTCCGTGGCCCAATCGCATAGCGGTAGCCTGTTCCTCTAGAATATCTGCTGTTCCGCATGCTCCAGGTGTAGGTGTGTCTTTCTCCGAATCCTTTAACCGTCGAAGTGAATCCTGATACTCCGGCGCATGAACCACTGCTTCTCCAGCGCGGACGAAGGCATCCAGCAATGGAAAAGCCACAAGGGCAAAGGATGCCAGCCATGTGGCTTCTATACGATTCTGTGCTACCAGTCCTCCAGCCCACACAGTCATAATCACAACCCCGCCACCTACAACGCATTGTGCGATCCAATGAGAACGCCACTCGCTCCGGCGAAGTGAATTTTCCATTACGGTAGCGCTATTGTGTCGTTGTGTAAAGGTGCTCAGGAAATGCCCAGTCCGTCCGCTCAGCACCAGATCACTCATGCCGAACAGAGCATCCGTTAGCTCCTGATAGGCTTTACTCCGTTCCTGCTTGAACACTCGCCGTTTGGCGAGTGAGGTCCATAGTGAGATAGCTGGGGCAATAAAAAGCAAAAATCCACCATATAGTGCCATGAGCAAGGCAAAGGTACCGTCCATCCGTCCGAGCGCCGAGATGCCTGCTGCATAAATTAGCAAAGCCGATAGCGCAGGCAAAACTAGCTTCAAATAGATGTTTTGAAGCTGCTCAATATCCTCTGCCAGCAGTCCCAAGAGGTCCCCTGTACGGAATTTGCTGCGAATCATCAGCGCCTGCGGTTCCACTGCCCGATATAAACGTACCCGCATACGGGACACAAGGCGCAGTGCGGCATCATGTCCTACCAAGCGCTCCAGGTACTGAATAACCGCTTTACTAAAGCCAAATGTTCGCACAAGCACAATTGGAACGTACACCATTAATATATTTTCCGGTTTTAAGGCCGAACGGGTAATCAGATGACCGGACGTAAAGAGCAACGCGCCCGCACATCCAATGGCCAATGCACCCAAAAGAGCAGCTACCAGAAAGGCCCAAAAATATTGTCTCAGATACGTCACAAACCAGCCTTGTCTGCTATTGTCCGTTACTCTCATATCGTCCGTTCCCTCCTTCCGACATCCCCGTCAGCAATCGGTAATATGCCCCCTTACAGGCAATCAATTGTTGATGGGAACCTACTTCTTCCAGACGACCTTGATTCATCATCCAGACACAGTCCATATCTGGCATCCAATGTAGCCGGTGGGTGGCAAGAAACACTCTTTTGTGTTTCAAAACCGATAAAATCGTCTGTTTTAGCTCCCACTCTGTCTCAATATCCAGATGCGCCGTAGGCTCATCCAATAAAATGACCGGACGGTTACTGAGCAATGCCCGCGCCAATGCAATCCGCTGCGCCTGCCCTCCGCTCAGTGTCCTACCTGCTTCACCAATGGGCTCATTCATTCCACCCGGAAGACCGTCTACCAGTTCACGCAGTCCAACCGCGTCAATCGCCCACTCTACCTGCTGGTTGGATGCCTCAGGTTCATAAAAGCGGATATTATCTGCCAAAGAAGAGCTAAACAGGTAAGGATGCTGTGGAATATAGGCAATATGCCGTTGCCATTCAGTTTTGGCTTCCCCAGCCAATCCGCATCCATTCAGGAGTAGCTCGCCTGAAGTCGGATCAGCAAAGCCGCCAAGCAGACTAAGCAGCGTCGTTTTACCTGCACCGCTAGCTCCAACGATGCCGATCATGTTCATGTGCGGTTCAACATGTGCAGACACATGTTCAAGCCGAGCCGAACCGTCTTCATTAAGGAGGCACACATCAGACAGCTCAAGAATGTCCTGTCCCGTGATATCCAATCCTTTATCGTTAGCTGCCTGTTTATCCGGCTTGGTCGCATCATCTTCTGTACTGAGAATGGAGCGTATTGCTCCCCAAGCCTCCTTACCATCCAGTGAAGCATGATAGTCTGATCCCAACTGGCGTATAGGCATAAAATATTCTGGCGCCAAAATAAGCACCGCCAGCGCTGCCTCCAAACCCACCGAGCCACTAATCAGGCGCAACCCCAAGCCTACCGCGACAAAAGCGACCGATAGCATACTAAAAAAATCAAGGGCAAATGAGGAAAGAAACGCTACCCGCAGCGTGCGCATCGTTGTCGTGCGGTATTGGTCGCTGACCTTCCCAACCGTTTCCCCATGCTCTTGGCTACGACCCAAAAACCTTAGTGTCTGAAGTCCACGCAGCGAATCCGTGAAATGGTGAGATAACAGACGATAGGAACGCCACTGCTTGTCTGCCTGCTTCCGCGCCGCCAAGCCGAGCAAAATAAAAAAGCCTACTAGGATCGGCATCGTAGTCGTCAAAATCACACCTGAAATGACATCCAATGTGAAAACATACACAAGCACAAGTATAGTTACAGCCATCATGTCAATCATTCGAGGAATGGACAGTTCCAAATACGTGCGAAAACGATCCATGCCGTCCAGCGCTAGCGTCACCAACTTGCCGCTACCTTCCTGCGCTGCAAAACCCGGCCCCCGTTCGAACAAACGTGCAAGCAGACGCTCCCGTAAGGAAGCGCCTGAAGCTTCAGCAAAACGGCCTGCTGTCCGGCGTTGCAGCCAGATCGCCGTATGCCTCGTTGCAAAAGCTGCGAAAAACAACGCCAGCGACGGCCAAGCCATCACCAGCGGATTTTTATCAAATAAAATCGTAATAGCCTTTGCCAAGAAGACTGCTTGTGCAATCACTGCGGCCCCCTGGAGCAGGGAAAGGGCAGCCAGTAGCAGCATCACTGGCCGAATGCCCTTTAATTCAAACCATGCCTTATCCATTAGTATTCCAAATGATCCTTCTCACTGAGACGCTTATGGAAAACAAAATAACTCCATGCCTGATAAGCCAACACAAAGGGTAAAAGCGTTGCTGCAACAATCGTCATGGCTTTCAGTGTGTAATGACTGGAGCTTGCATTATAAATCGTTAAATCAAAAGCACTGTTAATCGAGCTCACCATAAATCTTGGGAACAAACCGACGAATAATGAAACGAAGGTCAGTAAAATCACTGCACCTGTCATCCCGAAGGCCCATCCTTCACGGCGCTGCTTCAGGAAGTACCATGTCAGCACATAGGCGACAATTCCCACCGCAACCGCAGCATACATAAAGGGACCGCGACGTGCAAATAAATCCGTTGCAAAATAAGTCCATACCACCATGCCCGCGAGTAAAATGCCCAATACCGGAAGAAACTTGGACGCGATCACACGAGCGCGATCCCGTACTTCTCCAATCGTCCGCAGGGAAATAAACGTCAGTCCGTGCATTAGACACATTCCGACCACTGTCAGTCCAATCCATACGGTGTATCCATTGAATACATCGGAAAATCCAGCTTTCAAATCCATGTTTTGCTGAATAGGTACACCTTTCACCAAAGCCGCAAAAGCCATACCGAACAGCATCGGCGGTAGAAAGCTGCCAATCAGAATGCAGGCATCCCACGTTCCTGTCCACCATTTCCCTTCAGCCTTGCCGCGGAACTCAAAAGAAACTCCACGCAAGATCAAACCTAGCAAAATAAAGACAAATACCAGATAATATCCGCTGAACATGGTTGCATAAAAATGCGGGAATGCGGCAAACATCGCACCTGCTGCTGTAATCAGCCACACTTCGTTGGCATCCCAGAATGGACCAATCGTATTGATCATCAAACGTTTTTGTTGGTCATTACGCGGCACCAATCCTGTGGCCATTCCTACGCCAAAATCAAAGCCTTCCAGAAAAAAGAAGCCAGTAAACAGCACTGCAATCAATAGGAACCATAAATCATTTAGCGACAATGGTGTCACCCCCTTGAGCAAAAGGATCATGAATTACCGTTTGTTGATGCGGCTCAATATCTGGACCTTTGCGAGCCGTACGGTAAAACAGAAACGCCAGCACACCTGTTAAAATTAAATACAATGTGGTAAATGAGATGAACGAGAACAACACTTCTCCAGCCACAACAGTAGGCGAAACAGAATCTTTCGTTTGAAGTAAACCAAATACAGTCCACGGTTGGCGACCTATTTCAGTCATGATCCAACCTGAAGTATTCCCAATGAATGGAAGGGATATCCCCCATATCATAAGACGGAAGAACCAGCGATGTGAACCTTCCAACTTTTTACGGAACGTCAGATAAGCTCCGTATAAAGCGAGTGCAATCATGCCACATCCCGCCGCAATCATAATGCGGAAGCTCCAGAACGTGGTTCTTACTGGCGGGATATAATCTCCCGGACCATAGGTTTTCTCATATTCTGCCTGAAGCTCATTCATACCAGGCACAGAGCCGGTAAATTTACTATAGGATAGAAAACTCAAAGCAAAAGGAACTTTAATCTCAAAGGTATTTTCCTTTTTTCCAGGATCAATCCATGCGATAACTGTCCAAGGAGCGGGGTCACCGCTGTTCTCCCATAAGCCCTCACTGGCAGCCATCTTCATCGGTTGTGTTTTCACTAAATATTGAGCCTGACCATGACCAAACAAAGGAATAGCTATGGCGCTGATTAAGGCAACAATAATGCTCAATTTGAAAGAAGGTTTAAAAAAGTCCATATTCTTTTTTTGCATCAGCTTCCATGCACTGATACCTGCGATCAGAAATGCTCCTGTCGCAAAAGCAGCAAACAGCGTATGCGGAAATTCCCATAGCAGTTGTTCGTTCGTTAGCAGAGCGGCAAAATCTTTCATTTCTGCACGTCCATTTTGAATCTCATATCCTACGGGACGTTGCATGAATGAATTAGCAGCTAGAATCCACAATGCCGATAACATCGTACCGATCGATACCAACCACATACAGATTAAATGGACCGTTTTGGACAATTTTTCCCAACCGAAAACCCATAATCCGATAAATGTCGATTCTAGAAAAAATGCAAGCAATGCTTCAATCGCCAGCGGCGTACCGAATACATCACCGACAAAACGGGAAAAGTCCGACCAGTTCATCCCGAACTGGAATTCTTGCAAAATCCCGGTGACGACGCCCAGTGCAAAGTTAATCAGCAGAAACGTTCCCCAGAATTGAGCCATTTTTTTGTACAAGTCATTTTTCTTGATAACATACATAGTCTCCATAATTGCCACCAATAACGACAATCCAATAGAGATCGGCACATAAACAAAGTGAAGAATCGTTGTAGTTGCAAACTGCAACCGTGCCAAATCCAATACGTCCATGATGTTGCTCCCCCCCTGAACTTCTCTTAACAATGATTTATAGTGTCTGTAATCTGAAGTCTTCTACATTTGTGATAGTATTCACATTCTTACATATGCAGCGGTCACTTTTTAGAAAATGACTCACTCCGTACCTTCACTATGGCTGTCATGATCCGGCTTCAGATTATCCCCATTATATAGAATAAATTTAAATGAAATAGAATCGAAAATGTGAACATCGTGTCAAACCTGTGTCATAATGGTGTCGATTTGACGAAAACGCCCTAAATTCCATAATAAATGTGACATTTTCGATTGATCTATCCTTTTTTTCACCATAAAAAAAGAGCCTCTCTTCGTTCGGAGGTTATACCTCCGACATCTGCAAGAGAGACTTCATAGCGTTAAATCTAGGAATCTATCAACAGCCATCTGTTCCTCCGTTCTTTTGAACCCGATTACGGTAGGAGGAAGGTGACATTCCAGCATACTTTTTAAATTTACTATGAAAATAATCTGCATTCGCATATCCCACGCGTTCCGCCACCTGGTGTACCTTAATTCCTTGTGCAAGCAATTCCCTTGCTCGCTCAATCCTCACCTTATCCAGATAGGCATTAAAGGCCTCGCCAGTATGACTTTTGAACAGTTTGCCCAAATAGCCACTATTGTAATTGAACATATCTGCCAGTAACTCCAGTCGCAAATTTTCATCATAATGACTATGTATAAAGTCAATCATTTGTTTCATGATGATGCCCTTGCCACCAGATTCAGTCTGGCCAATCCATTGCAACACATGCTCCAGCGAGTGATCCACCAGCTCGCCCAATGTGGAATAAGCATATACATCGGTTATAAAGCTGGAGTGCTCCTCCAGCACGGTTCTGCTGTGATCCTGTCCGGCTGCATACTTGTTCAACGCCAGTGTGAATGTTTGGGCGAACGCCGCCTTGATTGCAGATTCTGTGCGATAAATCCGTGGAAATTGGTCTTCCATTTCCTTAATGACACGGGCTGCAGCTTCACTATTAGCCATATCTAGCGCATAGTACAGCTTTTCTGCATAACGTAGGGGATCATTTGTAGCACGATCAGACGCTCCACTCATTTCAGACTCAACTGTCTCCAATTCGTATAGGTCTCCGGAAAGCATGACTCTTTCTGCCCGGAACAAAAACGTACGTTCTAACAATCGTAGTGCCTGCTCAAAAGATCTGGGAATGTCGTTAAGAATGGATACAGCATCACCGGCAGCCACATAAATTTCCGTTGCCCACGGCTTTAGCTCCTGTCGCCAAGTAGCCAGTAACTGAACAGCATCTTTCTCCGTTTTTAACGTGGCGGGAAGCAAAAGACCCATATATATTCCAGCCTCAAACACGATACCTCTGCCCTGCTCATGACACAATTCCGTTAGCCTCTGCTTTGCTGCCGACTGCCGAGCTTGTCGATCCCAGTCAGGAATACGTAAATCCAGCAGAATAACCTGATAGCTACTCCAGTCCAATGCTGGTAACGCGGGCTGTTGACCATGTTTTCCGTTACCGCTTTGATGTTCAGCTTGCTCGGATGCTTTGTGCAGAGAATCACTGCTTTCTACGGCATTACGAGCATGCTCTCGATGAACCGGAAACAATAATGCTTCGATCCAATTACGCTCATGGGAAGGCGTACTTCCCCATTTGCCTTCTTCTTTCTCGTCCTCAATGTTTTGCCATACCCGTTTCAACTCTGTCGTCATTTCTTCCTCATCAACTGGCTTCAGCAGATAGCCATCTACCCCGAAGCCCAAGGCTTGCCGTGCATAATCAAAGTCTGCATATCCGCTTAATATGAGAAAATGAAACGGCTCTCCGTTCTTTTCACGTATGCTTCGTATGACCTCCAGTCCACTCATCCCGGGCATACGAATATCTACAATGACCAACTCCGGCCGATGCTCTCCGAACTTATCCAGAGCCTCGCGTCCGTTCCCTGCCGTATCGACAATACGGAAGCCACAATTCCCCCAGTCAATAATAGAGGACAATCCTTCACGAATCGCAGGCTCATCATCTACAATCATTGCTTTATACATTTGACTCTTCCTCCCTTGGTATGGAAAAGTATACGGTTGTTCCTACTTGTAATGCGCTTTCAATATGCAGTCCATAACGTTCGCCGTACATCAATGTCAGACGTTGGTGTACATTACGCAGGCCAATACTGCTCCCTTCCGGCTCATCCGCCCCTCTGATCCGATCTAGCAGACGGGTCAGTTGCCCAGCTTCCATGCCGATCCCGTCATCTTCTACTTTAATTTTCAACTCTCTTTGTTCTATTGTAATATCTACCTTCACGGTAACTGGCTCTTCCTTATTTTCCAGGCCATGAATGACTGCATTTTCCACCAGCGGTTGTATGATTAAGGGAGGAATCGACATGTCCGTCGCGCTTTCTTCCAAATTTACTTCATAGATCAAACGATTTCCAAATCTGAACTGCTGAATTTGCAAATAGGATCGCACCATATCCAGCTCCTGTAGTACCGTCGTTTTACCACTGCCAATCTCCAGATTCCGGCGCATCAGCCTGCCAAGCAAACGCACCGTCGTTGCAATTTCCGCTTCCCCATTCAGATGTGCTTTCATTCGAATGGACTCTAACGCATTAAACAGAAAGTGCGGATTAATTTGGCTGGCCATCATTTTTAGCTTGATATCCTTTTGTGCCAATTCCAGCCTGTTGTTGTGCTCACTCGTCTCATAGACCTGCGCCATGAGTTGGCGAATACTACTCACCATATAGTTGAAACGGCGGGATAAATCCCCGATCTCGTCCTTTCCCTCCACACTCGATACCACATGAAAATCGCCCGCAGCTACCTTACCCAGCTCATAGCTCAACCGCTGTAGTCGTTTGGTAATCAGCCAGGAAATGATGGTGATTAGAATCAGTGCCATAACCAGCACTGCAAGAACACATAAAGCACCAATCAGGCTGATTCGGTTGGCTCCCTGTACAATATGCTCCGTCGAAAACACTGAAATAATCGTAAATCCGCTCACACTGGAGGCGGGCAGCAGCTCATCCACGATGATGTTGGAGGGCACTCCGTTGATTTTCGCTTCATATATTCCCTTACCCGCACGCTGGACGTCAAAGCCCAAATGTAAATCGCTCAACGTTTGGCCCACCGACTGTGGACGAGTAGCTGCGACCACAATCCCGTTACGATCCGTAATCAATGTTTCAAAAGGCTCCTTGCTCAGCATATGATTCAACTCGGTCTGGCTCAGCGATATCATCAGAACTCCCTTGGTGTTGTATTCGGGAAATGGAATTTGCCGTACCAGGCTCAGGCGATTAACCGGATTATCTTCCTTATCCTGAATGTAAAACCAGTTAATCGCCGTCCCCTTCAAAGCCATCTGAAACCACGGCTGCCGCTCAATGTTAGAGTCCACTGGAATAAACTCCAGATTATTGACAAGCGTCGGATTGTACGAATAGAACCGGATGGTAGCAACTTCTCTATATTGCTGAGTATACTCATTAAAATCCTTGTATTGATGATACGCATTCATCAGCTCTACCATACCCGGATACCGTCGGTTCGCCATCTCCCTCAGCCTTTTATCGAACATGAGCCCATTTGAAATATCCGTTGGCACACGCAGTAAATTTGCCGTCTGGCTCTTGATCTTTTCCACATTGTTTACCGTCTGGGCAATTGCACTATTCAATGCCTGCTCTCGCAAATAAAAAGTAACGCAACCGCCCACCACCAGCACCGGGATCATGACAATCAGTACGTAGGAGAACAGCAGCTTATTCCGCATACGCATATTATTCATCAAAAGCCGTACTCCACGATTCATGCCATTCCTCCCATAAAATAAGCGCTTACATTTTTATGTATTTTCACATTCTCTATCTCGCCCTATATGTATCCAGTTTAATGCTTCGTAACCTCTATATCTATATTTTTGTAAAATTTAAAAATGTGGCGAACGGAGTCACCACACTTTACGATTCCTAAACTATTTACGTACAAAAGGTTCGATATGCACTCCCTGCGGCAGCTTATGCGGATCTTCCGGGTTGATACGGTCATAGAACATAATGCCGTCCAAATGGTCCATTTCATGCTGCACGACAACCGCTGCATAACCTTTGAAAGTCAATAGCTCCTGTGTTCCGTCTGGTAAAGTGGCCTTAATACGAATTTTTTCGTAACGCGGTACATATCCGGCTACGTACCGATCTACAGACAAGCACCCCTCTCCCTGTTCCAAATAAATCATGGACGTGGAGTGACTGACCAGCTTCGGATTAAACAATGCGTACTCTACCGTTTTGTCTCCATCTTCATAATAAATAGCGCACATTCTTTTGTTCAGACCTACCTGATTCGCGGATAGCCCCACACCCGGGCGTAGATCATAGCGAGTGGCCAGCTCTTCATTTTGGCTATTTTTCAGATAATCTAGCATCCATTGCATCTGTTGCAGGTCCTCTTCAGACAGCGGCAGGCATACCGGCTCAACCTTTGTGCGCAAAATCGGTTCCCCTTCACGCACGATATCCTTCGTGAGAAGCATGTCCATCGATTGATTACTCATTCGTCAGCCTCGATTCATTTAAATAAATATACTTTCATGTTATTCTGCAAAAGTTAGGGAGTTCCCAATATTCCTACAAGTTTTATCCCATAAATTATATCTATTCATGAAATGAATTGTCAAAATGAAGCGGTATTTAAGCCATTAAATATTCATTGCCTTAATGGTTTATCTAATTAACAATTATACTGATGCTCTATATATCCTTAAACGAAAAACCCCCTTAACCAATGAAGTGGTCAGGAGATTTTTTGCCGTTATCATACCTTTGAAATTAATCTACGTATCTTTTCTTACTATTAAGATGGCTGCTCCAACGCACTGGGAGCTTCACTAAACAGCTGCGCCTTTGGATTCGGCTGTGTCCAGGTATTATAATATTGCGAGTTCTTGCCGTAGGAGTTGTCAATGACAACGTGCGGCATATCAAGCAGACAGGCCAGAATGTGACCATGCAGCCGTGAAGTGCGAACCTCTCGGTAAGAGCTGAACAGCGTAACCGCTTTGTTCATGAGATGGTCTGTATACTTGTACCAGAATGTACGCGTAGGCAACGGGCCACCAATTTTCTTATCCAGTCGATAAAACTTCTGGAAATAGACAATTCCCTTCACTTCCAGCGGAGTGAACAAAGTATCCCAGTCCAGCCGGTGAGCGGCATCTGCCTCGTCATCGAACTTCTTTTGTCCACCCACCGTTTCAATATCTGTGCGCAGGAAATACAATACATCCTTCACAGTTTCCGTAGTCGGCTTCAATGGCCAGAGCTGGTGTGCCATATCAGGACATAGTGTGATACTGCACTGGTTCAGCTTGTCCTTAGCCCACTGATAAGAGCGTGTATCCCGCACAAACATATGTAGATCCGGATGAGCATTGAACAAGGCAGCGACTTCATTAGCCTTCTGTTCAGATTGAAAGTGGATCGTCTGCGGCATAATCACAATTCGGTGGTTAGGGAAATCGCGAACGATGCGTTCTCGCAAATTTTGGTGATTTGAATAGAGATCGCCGAAGTTGCCGCCGCCGTGGCACACGATAATCCAGTCACCCGGAATTTGGAGCCGATCGGGAATATCCATAGCGCTATAACGGGCACGGACACGGATGCCATTATCCTTGAAGAACGCCTCGGTGCCTTTCATGATGAGTACATCCCCACCGTTATTATAGACGGGATAATCGACATAAATGATATTCGAACCTTGGGGGACTACGTCGAGAATGACGCTCAGCTTATTTTTTAGTTTAGCCATGGGATGCAAATTCGGCATCTTTCAGTTCTCCCTTCCTGCGCTTCTTTTGTATAGTCTGAATGACAAATGTAATATCACTTTTATCAAAAATGATCCGTGATAGCGGAACATTGAAAAACATCGGGAATGAGAACAGTGAGAACGCCAATCGTACACAAGCGCCTACAAGCAAAGCAATCGCAATGCCATCCAGACCGAAGATCGGTGTACAAATAAAAAATAGACCGACGGTGATCGCATAGGCTACAATTTGCCGGAACAATACCAGTCCCGGACGTCCCAGCGCGTTAAAGGCCGAAGCCAGAATCCATGAGCCGCCACCCATGATACATTCCAGTGACAGCAGATAGAACGTTAGCGATGCTTCCAGGAAAGCGGGGCCGTACAGCAAACCCAGCATGTATCGTCCAATGAAGAGAGCAGGAACAATGACGATTAGCATCGCAGCCATAGAGATGCGAAAAGCACGTCCTACCGTTTCGACAATCTTGCTGTGCTCCATCCCCGTCACCTTAGGAAAAGTAACGTTAGTGACGGCATTTTGCACCACATTGAACACACGAGACAAGGCGTAGACGACAGAGTACAGGCCGAACGCTTTGGGTGATAGCAGCGCCACAATAACGATTTTGTCCGTTTGTGTGGACAGCGTCCCCATCAGCTCCATCCCGTAAACTCTCGCTCCATAGCTATAATAAGGACGAAGCACTTGGCGGCTGGTAAATGGGCGGAAAGCACGCACATTCATATACTTTCGCAAACGGAGGAACGCCCACACTAGTGCAAGGAAACTCGCGGCAAAATTCACTGCTCCTGCCAGCTGCACATTGAGCAAGCCCATCAGCCACAGTATCACCAGACCGATGAAATTCAGTAACGGGTAGTAAAACAACAGACCATTATATACGCTAAACCGATCCAGTCCTTGCGACAATGCTGTCGTCAGCGCTGTAAGCACTGCCAGCGGTACAGCTGCCGCACAATAAAGCTGGGACAGCTGTATGATGTCCGCACCATAACCATTCAGCCATAGCGGCATGCATATCCAGGCCACCGCTCCCGCCAACAAGCTGGCAGGCAACTGAATCCAGAGCGACAACGCCAGCAGTTCTTCCGTCGTGCCTGTTTTCTTCTTGATGTTGTATATTAACGACGTTGGTAATCCGAAGCTCAACACACTGCCGATCAGCGTAGGCCAGAACAGAACTGCCGCCAGTTCTCCTTTCCCCTCTACTCCGAGCATACGTGCGGTCAGGATGGAAGTCAGGGTCGTGACGATTAGCACAAAAAAATTGTTAAAGCTCGTGCGCATGATCGTTTTGGCGAGACTGTCACCCGTGAATACTTTCCTTGCTGCTGTCCATGTGCTCATGTTACGTCCAACTCCTGTTCCTTATTAAGCCTCTCGTCTCTATGCTCGCATCGCGTCTTTTGACGCACCTCCATCAGCCTACCGTTTTTTTGGAATTGCGTTCAGGCAACTGTCCCCCGCCAACAGGCTCCTTCGGACTTGAAAAGATCGCTTTCAGCGCTCTTCTATAACCTTGAATGGCAGTATGATTTTTCTTGGGCTTTTCTCTCAAAATCTGATACAACGTTGTCCAATATAGTGCTGCATAACCAATCGGTCCAGATCCCTCGTCACGCAGCAAATGAATATGATTCATCACCCGCATATAAGTAACCTGCTCCATATTGTCACGCGACGACGGCGATTCGTGATGAAGCAGCGTAAGCGCCGGGTTAATGTATAACGGACCGCTTTTCATCGCGATGCGCGAAAGTAACAAATCCTCGCCTACGCTATAGCTTTGCAACCAAGGTACCGGCTCCAGACCGCGAATCGCCTCACGACGAAATGACATATTACAACCATGGAAAAACTGGGTCCTAAACGTCTTCTTGGCCTTATGCCAGTTGTACATCGAGCCGGACTGACCGCTGAGGGACAGCCTTCCTTTGGACAAAGACTGCTGGAATGACAGCAAGCATCGAATCGTTCCCATGAAGCTGTTACTCATTCCCTGTGCAATACCGCCGACACCAGCGGCCTGCGGGTAAGCCTCATAGGTACGCATCAACTCATTCAAGTAGTTGCTCGGCAGCTCAACGTCATCGTCTAGGAACAAAATGATGTCACCCTGCGCAAGTTCAGCTGTCTTTACACGAGATAACCATAATCCCGGCTGCTCCTTACGATGATATCGGTAGGTAATTCCCGCTCTGCCCAACTGACGCTCATAACGTTCCAGCACATGTTTCGGCAGTTCTCCGTCGTCAATAATCCATAGCTCGGTTTCACATGCCTCCGGTGCTCCCCCAATGGCAATTGAATTAATGCATCGGGTCAGATCGTCAACCCGATTTCGGGTGCACAGAGCAATGGACAAGCTTAACATCATACTCCCCCTTTATCCTGTCAATGTGTATAAAACGGATTACTGAACCGCCGGGCCTAAATATTCGTTATATTTTTGCTTGCGCGGGTTCAGAATGAACAATACCCCCTGCTTGTATCCATCTGCGGCATTAAAATTGCGACGCAGCGTTTCTTTGAGCATCAAGTAGGATAAGGTCCATAAAAGGGCTCCATACTGAATCACTCCAGCCTTTTTCAAGGCAAGAAAATAATAGTGGTTAATCGCTGTAGCCTTGGCTACTTTGCCCGCCTTATCGCGCGAGCTTGGAGATTCATGATGAATGATGGTTAGGTCGGGATTGATAACCAATTTGCCGTAACGGCTCGCCAACTGGCACATGTACAAATCATCAGCCACAGCATAACTGGTCATCCACGGATACGGCTTCATGTCCCGAAGCGCATCTCTCCGAAATGACATATTGCAGCCATGGAAAAATTCTGTATCGAAAACCTCAGTCGCTTCGCCCCAACGCAGCAAAGAACCTGCCAGACTACTAGGCGAGAGCTTGCCGAGGGATGAAGACATCTGAAATGTCAAAACGCCCAGCAGCTTTCCTGCCCGGCTCGAATGTAATCCCTTTGCAATCCCTCCAACACCCACAATCGTTTCATCCTGATCATAGGTATCGAGCAAGCGCCGGATATAGAGTTTATCGTCCAGTTCTGCATCATCGTCAAAATACAGCACAATATCATACCGCACAAGGGACAAGGCCTCATAGCGGGATAACCAAACGCCGGGACGACTTTTTTTATAATATTTCAAAACGCTTTGAGGCAATCCGGATACCATGTGACGGTACTGCTCGATCTGTTGGTCGGAAATATCGCCGTCATCAACAATTAGCAGTTCTACAGCCGTATGCTCCAATTGCTGCTGTACTGCAATAGATTGTATACAGCGTGTCAGGTCTTCGATCCGGTTGCGGGTACAAATGATGATGGAGACATCGGACATGCCATTACCTCCTGTGTGTGTATCCAGATGCTTTGGAAGAGATATTCTAAGTTTTTCCAATTGCTGGATTATATATGTTTATTGTATCTTTGACAGCGTTTTAGTGTATATACCTCTTTTGTATACTTTTTCAGTCTCCAAAAGGGTAGACAATCCTCTAAAAAGAGCAAAAAAATAGGATTGGCTTCTAGTGCCAATCCTGATTTACCCTTGGAAGTCCAGAAACAACGTCGCATTCACATACCGACGTGCCATGGACAAAAAATAACTATTTTGCACCGCTACTGCTGCCACCAACAAAGTATTACGCACCGCTTCACACTGGTTAGGGGTCAGATGCTGTAAACGACTGGTATATTGATCAGCCGCCTGAACCAACAGTTCCTCTGTCGCACCTTCCTGACGCTGCTGTCCTGTAACGGAATTTCCGTTGTCCTTTGCATAGCCTGCTCCAGCAACATCGAGCAGTTGGTCTCCGTTCGCATCCAGCTCCTCAAACAAAGTTGAATAGGCGGCGTACAAATCGACCGGCTGAATCAGATCGTCCGTATCATCTTCGGGTTGTTGGAACAGGATATGAAATAGCTGACGAATGGATTCAAAATCAAGACATGATTTTAAATCTTCCACAATGAGCAATATAGCTGCCTGGTTGACCGAGTATTTTTTGCCGATCTTCGGAGCGCCGAGAAATTCCTTGAAGTCGCGTTTGACCCAATTTTGCATAGATGCCAGTGAGACATGGCTGTATTCGACCAGTTGACCCAGGGAAACGATCTCCTGCAGCGAAAAGGCTGCTCTGTGCTTACCCTTGATGATTTTATCTAGCACAGGTGTCACGTCGGTGTATAAAAATGTCGGCATCGTGCTCCCGGAACGGGCGAGATGGCTATGAGTGCGCCTCCAGGCGTCCTGCAGAACGGCCAGAGGCTGCAATTCGCGGCGACCTTCCATGGCCAGCAGCAAATGGGCCATATCACGACGAGTAAGGGTAAAAGACTCCATCTGCTTTCCTCCCTTTCTTACATTTCAAGTTCATTTGAACTCATCATACGCCCTCAAACTAGGCTTGTAAAGCGAAGCAATGAGCCGTGCGGGTTCTATTATGCCTTATTTTCCGTGTAAATTGGAGGTAGGTGACCTGCTACGATTCCATATGAACCTTGTATATTTGCTTTTAAGTTCTTAAAATAAGTTCAAGTGAACTTAAAATGGAGTTCCTTAAAAAATTGAACGAAAAAGGGATGAGTGAAAATTATATGGGTATAGGTGTCAGTCTATTTTTGTTTGCGGTGTTGATTTTATTTAGTGCTTTCTTCGTGGCTACCGAGTTTGCGATTATTAAAATCCGTTCCAGCCGGGTTGATCAGCTGGTCGTGGAGAACCGTAAAAACGCACTGGCGCTACAAAAAGTCGTCAATAATCTGGACGGCTACCTGTCCGCCTGTCAGCTTGGTATTACGATTACAGCGTTGGGACTCGGCTGGCTCGGTGAACCGACCGTAGTCAAATTGCTGGAGCCTCTCTTTCAACAGCTCAACATCAATGGGGATTTTTCACATATCCTGGCCTTTATTATTTCATTCGTCATTGTAACTTACCTGCACGTGGTGATCGGCGAACTGGCTCCCAAAACATTGGCGATCCGCAAAGCGGAAGCTGTCAGTCTGTTAACCTCTCCAGTCATCGTGTGGTTTAACCGGATTATGTATCCGTTTATTTGGCTCCTTAACGGCTCGGCCAATCGTCTGGTTCGTCTGTTTGGTCTTCAACCGGCTAGTGAGCATGAAGAAGCGCACTCTCAGGAAGAAATTCAGATCATTTTGTCCGAAAGCGTGGAAAGTGGTAAGATCAATAACACCGAATATGGCTACGTAAATCGTATCTTTGCATTTGACGAGACCGTTGCCAAAGAAATTATGGTGCCACGTACAGATATGGTATGCTTGTTTACAAATCGCTCGCTACAAGAAAACATGCTGACTATTCACGAAGAGCAGTATACCCGTTTTCCGGTGGCGACAGACAGCAAGGATCAGATCATTGGTATGATTAATACCAAACAGCTATTCCTTGAGTATGATCGCAATCCAGAGCTTGTTTTCGATAGTCTGATTCAACCAATCTTGACCGTTCCGGAAGTTATCCCCGTCAACACACTGCTGAAACGTATGCAGAAGGAGCAGGTTCATATCGCTCTCCTGGTCGATGAATACGGTGGAACATCCGGCCTCATTACCATTGAGGACATTTTGGAGGAGATTGTTGGCGAAATTCGGGACGAATTTGATAAGGATGAACGGAAGGAAATCGAGAAACTGACGGAGAACAGTTATTTGATGGATGGTAAAGTGATGCTTTCCGATCTGAGTGATCTGACGGGCTTGGCATTGGACGATGAAGACGTGGATACTGTCGGAGGGTGGGTGTATAGCCGGGTTCCGGAACCTAGACAGGGCAAGGAATTCATAGAAGATGATGTGAAATTTATCATTCGTGAAATGGGTAAAAATCGTATTCGTCGGGTGGAGATTATTTTACACCATACATCCCCCGCATCTGAATTGGAAGCAGAATCGGACACTTCTTCCCGGGAGTGAACCGTGTGACCTGAGCGTTTATCTTTGCTCTTGTGACACTTGCGTTCACTCCTACTGAAATGACATATTTTCAGGGCAAACGACTTAGGTCGTTTGCCCTGCACGCGTGTAAGGAGGAGCTAGTAAAGTGGATATTTTATCTTCTATTATTATGGGAATTATTGAAGGACTGACAGAGTTTTTGCCGGTCTCTTCCACGGGTCACATGATCCTCACGGCTAATCTTCTAGGATTAAACACAGAGAATGATACGGTCAAAACGTTTGAGGTTATCGTGCAATTAGGTGCTGTGCTGGCAGTCGTCGTATTATACTGGCGCAGATTCCTGAGCCTGTTTGATTTCAGACGCAAAATCTCGAGCCAGCCACGTCTAAACCTGTTACATATTATTTTAGCCATGATCCCTGCGGGCCTGATTGGCGTACTGTTCCGTGATGTAATTAAGCAATACCTGTTTGGTCCTGAAACGGTTTTGTACAGTTTGGTGATCGGGGGCCTGCTCATGATCGCGGCTGAGAAATTTCATCCGCCTATTAGATCACATACGCTGGATGAGATCACGTACAAACAAGCATTTACCATCGGTATGTTCCAAGTCCTAGCTCTATGGCCAGGCTTCTCCCGTTCAGGCTCAACCATGTCTGGGGGCCTATTCGCACGTGTAAGCCATACGGCAGCCGCAGAATTTACATTCCTCGTATCTGTTCCGATCATGCTGGGTGCATCGGGTATTGATATGATCAAAAGTATGGATCATCTGTCTATGAGTGATTTTCCAGTGTTCGCAGCCGGCTTTATTACTGCCTTTATCGTCGGAATGCTGGCGATCAAAACATTCCTCGGTCTGCTCAAACGCTTGAGCCTGACTACGTTCGCCATTTACCGCTTCGTGCTGGCGGCTGTGTTCTTTTTCATTATTTTATAAGCCATCGTTTGGTACCAATAACTAAAAAGGGATATCCATAGGGTCTGAATGATCAGCCTTGGATATCCCTTTTACTATTTTGCAGAAAGGATAGATCGTACTGAACTATCCCTATCATGCGTTCTGATTATTGTTTGGATTCCAGCGTAGTCAAATATTCCGAGATTTGAGCTGGCGTTTTAGCGTATTTGCTGTGCAAATGAGCAATTTTTTCGCCATTACGGAAAACGAGCAGACTCGGAATGCCACGCACTTGATTTTCTTCGGCAATCGGCTGGAATTTCTCTGCATCAAGCGCATAGAAACGCTTATCTGCGTTTTCCTCAATAATACCGTCCATAAATTTATCCAGTGTCTTGCAATCCGGACACCAGGTTGTATCAAATTTCACGACGGTCAGACCGTCACCGTTAATTAAATCCTGATATTGCTGCTGAGATTCGATGCGTTCCATTCGTTGGTCCCTCCTAGAGTGTATTTATAACGTCTCCATATTCACATATGAATAATAAACCGAAGCTTATTCTTATATTGTAATGATTCTTTTATAAATTGCAACTGGGATAGGTACATGTTCGAACACTTGTCCTATTATTGCTCGGATCAGCGGTATTGCGCATCATAACGATTGGCTCGGCTGATTTGCTGTAGCGTCTGCCGCTCTTGCCTGGTTAGCGGTGCAATATCCGCAGCAGAAATATTATGCTCCAATTGTCCCAAAGAGCTTGCACCCGGGATCACAGCAGCGACAGTCGGATGTGAAAGACTATAACGAATCGCTGTCTGCCCCATACTACGGTCGGACCCTGCAAATGCCTTTAATTGCTTACGCACATCCAACAGCTCTGCTTCATTGTAGTCCAGATATCCCTTGGCTATCTTCCCTTCCCCTTCGTCAGCCAATACACCACTGGCCACAGGCCCACGTGCAATCACGCTAATTCCCCGCTCCTGAAGCAAAGACAGTACCTCCTCCTCTGCACGCCGATCCAGTAAACTATACTGATTCATAACACTAACGATATTCGAACGTTCGACATATTCACGGATGACATGAGGGCGAATGGAGGAAATACCATAGTAACGAATAACGCCCTCCCGCTGTAGTTGCTCAAAAGCCTCTATGGTTTCGTCCATCGGATCGTCAATCGTCCCTCCGTGCAGCTGATACAGGTCGATGTAGTCCGTTCCAAGGCGCCGCAGGCTCTCTTTAACAGCAGACAGAATATATTTCTTGGATGGGTCCCATCCCCAGCCCTCCTGCCCCGATATACGCCGGTTGCCGACCTTGGTCGCCAGGATGACCTCCTGCCGCCGTCCACGGATCGCTGCACCTACAATTTCTTCATTGCGTCCGTGCTGGTACAAATCTGCCGTATCCAACAGGTTTACGCCCCTGTCTAGCGCTTCATGAATCAAGTAAACACCTTGCTGCTCCTCCGTACCGACCGACATGCATCCCAAACCAATCTCACCTACCAGCAAATCCGATGATCCCAGGCGGTTTTTTTTCACTTATACTCCCCTCACTTCCAACAACGTATAACATTAAATTTTTAATATTCCTCTATTATACGAAAAAAATATACAAAAAAAACAACTCCAAAGACATAGAGACTCCACGCTCTCCAATCCTTTGAGGTTGTTGTATGAGATTCGTATTCCATTCATGCTATCCGAACAGCCATTGGACGGCCTTAGGAAATTGACGCTGAAAACAATCCACACGATGCACTGCATCCTGATCCAACTCAAGAAGCACATCTTTTGCATCCAGTCCCTGTGTCCGCAGCATCTCGTGTGCCTGGAGGGTCAGCGGAACCATATCTTTTTGTACATTCGTTTTCCCTTCACCTTCACGGGTCCCAACAGATATATAAAAGCGATGTATCCCATCCCTCACAGTTGCACAAGATGCAGATCGCATATAATCAATCATACCCGGATACCAATACGAGCCTGAGATGGAACCGACGCGTCCGAATACGTCCTTATACTTGAAGGCGGCATACATGGAAATTAATCCGCCCAATGAGGCGCCGATGATGCCCGTATGCTCCGATCCAGTGCGCACTGGATATCTTGCCTCGACGTACGGCATTACTTTTGTAACCACAAACGCCAGATAGGCATTTCCGAAACCGCCAAAAGCAGGTCTTCCTTCTACTAAAGCCGCTGCCTTCCAAGGCGTGTAATCATCCAGTCGATTTACGGGATCAATACCTACCAGCACCACACGGGGCAGCTCTCCCGTAGAAAAACCTCTTTCCAGCTCATCCAACCCGCTTAGAAATAAAGAGCTGCCATCCTGCGCATACAGCACAGGATACAGCTCATTATGATTCACGGAGACGGGAGGTGTATAGATGTGTACAAGGTACCCATCTAATGGAATTTCATCTATATGACCTTTCATCCTACACAATCCTCCATGATGTGAATGTATTCATTACAGTGCAGCATCCATTTCCTTGATCATTTCAGATACGGATTCCAGACCATTACCTGACAGGTACCAGTAGTTAGGATCAAGGTATACAATATGACCGTTTTTAAATGCATTGGTTTTCTTCACCAGTTCATTCTCCATGGCTTGTTTGCCTGTAACCTGTTCCTTGCCTTCTTCGACCACCACAGCCCCACGGTCAACGACAAAAATATAATCCGGATTTTTTTGCTGTACATATTCAAAAGAAACCTTTTGACCATGAGTGGATACTTTAATGCCAGGATCTACAGGGGTTACGCCAAAAGCATCATGAATGATACCGAAGCGAGATTGTGAGCCGTATGCGCTCAGGCTTCCTTCATTCGTCAGCACGATCAGTCCTTTAGCTTTGCTCGCTACAGCCTTGTCATGTACGGCCTTGATGGAGCTATCAATCGCAGCCAGTTCCTGCTTGGCAGCATCTTCTTTGTCGAAGATTTGACCCAGTGTTTCAACGTTTTTCTTAAAGGAATTGATATAATCCTTGGTGTCTACAGCCATCGAAATGGTCGGTGCAATTTTACTCAACTCTTTATATGCATCAGCTTGTCTGCCGCCGATGATGATGAGTTCAGGAGACAGATCACTGATTTTCTCGTAATCCGGTTCAAACAGCGTGCCCGCACTTGCATATTTGGAATCTTTATATTTGCTCAAATATGTAGGAAGATCCTGCTGCGCTACCGCCGCAACGTCTACGCCCAGCTTATCCAACGTATCCAGTGAGCCAAAATCAAATACAACAACATTTTTTGGATTAACTTTGACTTGGACCGGGTTTTCATCGAGTGCGTGTTTGACCGAAATGGTTTTGGATTCTGTGGTTGCAGTCGAGGAGCCATCACCTGTCGCTTCCGGTGTTGCCGGAGCCGCTTTGCCACAAGCCGACACGATCAGTACCAGTGCAAGCATCAGCGTTAAAAACATCATATTTTTCTTCATTTAACATTCCCCCTAAGTGAAATACACACAAATTTTATGATCACCGATCTGTTGAATCGGAATATCCATATCGTACAAATCCTTTAATACCTGACTATCGATCATCTCGTCAGCCGTTCCTTGTTTTAGCAACCTGCCATCCTTCATCCCTACAATATAGTCTGAATAGCAGGAGGCAAAATTAATGTCGTGCAACACGACCAGAATCGTTTTGCCGAGATCATCCACCAAACCGCGCAACGTCTTCATAATCTGAACCGAATGCTTCATATCCAGATTGTTCAGCGGCTCATCCAGCAGGATGTATTCTGTGTCCTGAGCCAAAATCATGGCAATAAAAGCCCGCTGTCGCTGTCCCCCACTAAGCAAATCAATATGCTTATCTTTCATATCCTCCAGTCCCATGTAGGCCATAGACTGCTCCACCATTTTGCGATCCTCGCTGTTCAATCTGCCTTTGGAATACGGAAAACGGCCGAAGCTGACCAGCTCCTTCACGGTTAAGCGAATATTGACATCATTGGTCTGTTTTAAAATAGATATCTTCCGGGCTAGCTCCTCACTTTTCGTCAGGCTCACGGCCTGTCCGTCTATGAGGATTTCTCCCTCATCACTGTCAGTCAGGCGACTGATCATCGACAACAAGGTGCTTTTTCCAGCGCCATTAGGTCCAATAAAGGAGGTAATCGTGCCTTTAGGTACAGTGACGGATACCTGATCCACCACATTTTTATTCCCGTAGCGTTTGGATACGTTTTTGACTTCTACCATGATTTATTCTCCCGCAGCAAAAGGTACAGGAAGTACACCCCCCCGATAAAGTTAATAATGACGCTGACCGTTGTCGACAAGTCGAATACTCTTTCTGCCAGCAGTTGGCATCCTGCCAACGCAATGACACTGACACAAATAGAGGCCGGAATAGTATAACGATGCTGATAGGTTTTCATCACCTGATAAGCCACATTGGCCACAATTAATCCGAGAAACGTAATCGGCCCAACAAGCGCTGTAGAAATGGAAATGAGAATCGCTACAATTACCAGCAGTCTTTTAATGATAAAACCATAAGGAAGACCCAGGTTAATCGCATGCTCCCGCCCGAGCGACAGCACGTCCAGATACTTGATGAATCTCCACGCATAAGCGAATACGAGAACAAGAATGAATACAGAAAGCCACAGCAGCTCGGTATTTACGTTGCTGAAGCTAGCAAAGCTCTTGTCCTGGATTTTCGCAAATTCGTTTGGATCAATCAGTACCTCCATAAAGGTAGATAAACTGTTAAACAGCGTGCCGAACACCAGACCAATCAGCAAAAGTACATAAATCCCGCGTCCATCTTTGCGGAAAATTAATTTGTATAGCAGTCCTGCGAACAGCACCATCAGCCCCACCGATATCAAAAAGTTCAATTCTTTGCTGGTCGAAATGAAAGGGACGGAACCAAATGCAAAAATAATCGTCGTCTGAATCAGCATATACAGTGAATCCAGTCCGATAATACCGGGAGTCAAAATCTTATTATTCGTAACCGTCTGGAAAATAACGGTTGCAAAAGCAATGGAGCCACCTGTCAGAATGAAGGCTGCGATCTTTTTCAATCGTCGTGGCAGCGCGTAATGCCAGGTATGCGGAAGATCTATAAACACGAAAGCAGCAATCAACACAAGCGCGGCAGCGGCTAATATTCCGATTTTTAATTTAGGATTCATAAGCCCTTCTCCTCAGCAGCAAATACAAGAACAACGCGCTCCCGATCACACCAACCGTAAGCCCTACAGAAATTTCATACGGATAAATGATCACCCGTCCCAAAATGTCGCAAAACAGCACAAAGACGGCGCCCAAGATCGCTGTATGGGCCAGGCTTTTTTTCAGATTATCCCCCATGTACATACTGACCAGATTGGGTACAACCAGCCCCAAAAAGGGAATCGTCCCGACCGTTAAGATGACAACAGAGGAAACCAAAGCCACGATCACCAAACCAACATTGACGGTGCGCTTGTAATGTACACCCAAGTTGGCCGCAAAATCCTCACCCATGCCTGCAATTGTAAAACGATTCGCATATATGTACGCCAACGCAACCAAAGGAACACTAAGATATAGCATCTCGTAGCGACCACTCGTGATTAGAGAAAAATCCCCCTGCATCCACGAAGAAATGCCCTGGATCAGATTGTATTTGTAAGCAAAAAAGGTCGTTACCGAATTTAAAATGCCTCCAAACATCAAACCGACAAGCGGGATAAATACCGGGTCCTTGAAACGGATTTTATCCAGTATTTTCATGAAAATCAGTGTTCCTCCTAGAGCAAATCCAAAAGCCGTCAGCATCTTCGTCCAAAATCCTGCCGCTCCAAACACCATAATAGCCATCAGCACACCCAATCGTGCCGCATCCATCGTCCCTGCGGTGGTGGGCGATACAAATCGGTTTCGGGTAAGCTGCTGCATGATCAATCCACAGATACTCATACTCGCCCCTGCGATAATGATACTGATCAATCGTGGGAATCTGCTAATCAGGAGCACCTGCGCCTGATCGTTGGTTAAGTGGAACACATCAAGTGGAGTTACATCATGAACACCAATAAAAACCGAGGCGAAGGCCAGTACCAGAAAAGCCAGTATTAAATAACGCAATTTCATGTTCTAACCAAGGGAGCCTGTTCTCCAACAACCTGTACCAAGCTTCGGCCCTGTCCTCCCCTCCAATAATGATAATCATTATCAAAAAAATCAACTAGCATAAATTATATCAGTGATATTGTATCTGTCAAATTGTTTGCAATTGAATTAACCATGTCAAAAAAGGGTGTTCGCAAAACCTTAATAGTCTAAAGAGCGAATGAGCAAATAAGGGCAATATCCTGTAAAATAGAGGTGGAAGATTTTAGGCCCCTCTTTTCCATTTTTACTGTAAGCAGTTCATGGAATTCAGGATTCATTAACTTGATGAATCAAAAAAACAGGAGGAAAATGATGAATCACATACTAATCGTCGAGGATGATATCGCCTTGAGTAACGGTATTATTCTTGCTCTTAAAGAACCTAACAACGTATTTGTGCAAACATATGACATTGCTACTGCAAAAGAACAATTGAACGTCACTCCCTTTGACCTAATGATTCTTGATATTAATTTACCAGATGGAAACGGGCTTGATCTTTTAACAGATATACGAAAAAAAACAACTATACCCGTCATTGTTCTGACTGCGAATGATATGGAAACAGATGTCGTCACTGGTTTTGAGCTGGGTGCTGACGACTATATCACCAAGCCTTTCAGTCTGATGGTGCTGAGAGCAAGAGTTGGTGTTCAGCTAAAGAAATCCAGATACTCGTTTGCAGACTCCATTCAGCTAGACAATTTTTCTTTTTCATTCGAGAGGATGGAATTTATTAAAAATGGTACACCTATTGAACTAAGTAAAACGGAGCAAAAATTGTTGCGCATCCTAATCAACAATCGAGGAAATACCGTTTCGCGTGATCATTTGATAGACAGCATCTGGACTGACGGAGCTGAATATGTAGGTGAAAATGCCTTGTCAGTTACGATAAAAAGGCTACGTGACAAGCTCGAGGATCATCCTTCTTCCCCACAATATATTAAAACGGTTTATGGGCTGGGCTACACATGGGCGTTGAAATGACAACACTCCTATATATATGTATTGGAATTACCGTTGTTGCTGTATGCACCGCTGTAAGTGCTATTATGCTTTATCGCAGGAGCATCCATAAAACAATGAAAACCATTGAGAACATGCTGGATGCCGCGATAAACGGTAGCTTCTCGGAGGATGTCTTTGATGAATCCGTTCTTTCTTCAATAGAAGCTAAATTTGTGAGATTTCTTTCCATTTGTTCCGTGTCCTCCAAAAATCTGCTTGCCGAAAAGAATAAAATAAATGAGCTGATTTCCGATATTTCACACCAAACGAAAACACCATTGGCCAACATCCTGCTTTATTCCCAACTACTTAGCGAATACGAACTATCACAGGATACCTCCACTTGTGTGAAAGCTCTATCTGCACAGGCCGAAAAGCTTAACTTTCTGATCCAGGCATTGTTGAAAACATCGCGGCTTGAAACGGGGATTATCACGGTAGCGCCAAGACGAGAATCTGTTCAAAAGCTCCTGCACAGTGCAAAGGAGCAAATTATGCCAAAAGCGGATGGCAAAGGCATCTCGGTTGTTATGGAGAATACGACGATTTATGCTTGCTTTGATCTGAAATGGACGTCCGAAGCAGTCCACAATATTATGGACAATGCTGTGAAGTATACAGAAACCGGCGGAAGCATTATCATAAATGTGATTGCGTATGATTTGTTTTGCCGGATCGATATTACCGACAATGGTATAGGGATTGCAGAAGAGGAAAAGAGTAAAATCTTTCTGCGTTTCTATCGCTCCCCTACCGTAAACTCACAAGAGGGTATCGGGATTGGACTATTTTTGGCTAGAAAAATCATCGTTGCTGAAGGTGGCTACATCAAGGTACAGTCACGCTGTCGCAGTGGCTCCACCTTCTCCATTTTCCTTCCCATGGACAAATAGTTCTTTCAACACCGTTAGATTTCAGAAAGGCTGTTAGAGGATTGATATGGTAAAGTCTGTATTGCAGGGCGTCACAATACAGACTTTTTATAGAGGAGAACGTATAGGGCTCTATTGAAAACTCAAGAGTTGAAAAAGTACTATGGCCAAATAGGAATTGTCAATGCATACCTCATATTTGGTAATAACTTGGATCTGGGGAGAAAAACAAAAATGTGACTCTGGAAAACGCTTATCCCCTTGAGGAAGACCCGCCGAATTATATGAATCATAATATCAACTTCCCAATCTATTTCCACCAATCTAGTATGGATACGAGAACGATCATAGCGCTAACTTTTGCTTTGCTGATAATCATGCTTATCGACTACTTGATCATCTACAATTTAGCGAAGCTTCACGGATGCCAATTAGCTCCATGAGTTTCGCTATTGACATTTGCGGAGATTTCCAAACGTTAGGGGAACAAACCCCCATGACGGCAGCCGCGCAGAACATGAAGAAGGGTGTTCCACCTGAATTGCCTAGAGGTATATGGGCAATACTCTACTTTCCCAGATATGATGCAAAAGAAAGAGCCCACGTCTCAAAAGACGAGGGCACCAGACAAACTAAGAAGTGTTCCTTACTTCTTCCTTTTCATTGGTCAACTAATACCGAGTTAGACAAAATCATTCTTTCAAAAAAATGGCGTGGTATGAGAGTTACAATATCCATTGGGTTCGGTACAATCCCATTTGCAACTATTACCATCACATTGTACTTCCATTTCAAAATCCATAATTTCTAAAACCTTAACTTTTTCCATGAATCCCACCTCCTTTCACTATTATAATGTCATTAAAAATATCTCTAAATATTCTATTGTAAAAATCAGTATGTTATTGGGCATAATTAGTTTATTATACAATGTTTACATCGAGGGGCAATACTCTACTTTCCCAGATATGATGCAAAAGAAAAAACCCCGTCTCAAAAGACGAGGGCACTAGACAAACTAAGAAGTGTTTTTACTTCTTCCTTTCAGGGGTCAATTAATACCTGATTAGATAAATCATTCTTTCAAAAAGATTCGAGGAAATGAACGCTACAATGTCCATTGTCATCAAGACAATCATGTTTGCAATTATTAGGATCACACTGTACTTCCATATCAAAATCCATGTTTTTTAAAACTTCAATTTTCTCCATGTTAATTCCACCTCCTTTCACTATTAAAATATCATTAAAGATACCTCCAAATTTCCTATTGTAAAAATCAGTATGTTATTTGACATAATTAGTGGCTTATGCACTGTTTACACCTATCCTGATATTTAAAATAAGGCCATAAATTCACGTTTATTCATTATTTGAGTTTTTCCAACAAGACCGTCGATGTCTCACTTTTTCAAAATAATTGAACTCATTGATTTGACAAGCATAGCATGGAAAAACAACGTTTACTTCTCTCCCTTCACGAGAACATGCAGTCACTAACTTTACAATGCTTTACAGACTGAGATTCCCTTTAAGTTATCCAAATATAGGGCTACCAACATGACGACTGTAAGTGAAATACTGACTCTGACTCAAACCTGACTATATATTGGTGATACTAATCGCCTGAACGACTTCAGGAACAGAAAACAATCGTCATTTGGCTTCGTGATGACGCTCTACTCCGCCTCCAAAACCGGATTCATCTATTAGATCCGAGATATCACTTATCGGTTGATGACACCTCAGTGTCGTTCCAAGTAAGAGCATCAGTCAATAATGTTTTGAGATATCTTTAAGGTAAAGGAATTAGAGTGATTACCATTTAATAGCTGATTCAGATCTTATCCAATGTAATTCTTATTTCATTAATTTGGTTACGTATTATTTCTCCTGTATCCAGATTTCCAAACACTTGTTAGCATGTCGCTTGCCCGTTACAGCTTCTGCACATACCCTCTCCTGATTAATATCCGCTGAACCATTAGCCTGAATTCACCGTGTTGCTGGTGTTTGTGCAGCCATCCTTTTAATTGATGTCGACCTGTAAATCGATGAACTCTATCTTAATTTTAACCGTATACTCATTAAATTTTGCTGGAATAAGAAATGTGGAGAGACGGACTGTCAAAGTTTCAATTTTCTCTGTGATCCTCTCATCTCTTTTTGCTTTTATAATATCAATACCATTATCATCCCTTCATATCCTGCAAGTGTAAATATCTTTTGATATAACAAATATCTCAGACAGAGTCTGTCCCTTCTACATTTCCCAACACCCATTACAATCTGATCTTTCTACTCTCACTCAATAATCTTTCAACTCTGTTAGATTTCAGAAAGATTGTAGAAAGAAAGAGGTATTATAATAAAATTTGTGTTCTAAGCAATTATGATGCAGATATTTTTATTGGGAGGAAAGCAAAAAATGAAGATATTAGAAACCAAAGGACTAAGAAAAACTTACGGTATAGGAGATACTGAGGTTCATGCGTTGGATGGAGTCAACATGGAGGTAGGCGCTGGGGAATTTGTGGCTATCGTTGGTACATCCGGCAGCGGGAAGTCCACCCTTCTGCATATGCTTGGTGGGCTGGATCGGCCTACAAGCGGAAACGTCACCGTTGACGGCAAGGATATCTATTCTCTGAAAAATGAAGAATTGACCATTTTCCGCCGAAGAAAGATTGGCTTCGTGTTTCAAAATTATAATCTAGTTCCAGTCTTAAATGTCTACGAAAATATCGTGCTCCCCATTGAACTGGATGGGAAACAACCAGACAAAGCCTATCTGACCCAAATTACGAATACGCTGGGGCTTGAGAACAAATTAAATAATCTACCGGGTAATCTTTCAGGAGGGCAGCAGCAGCGGGTAGCCATTGCGAGAGCACTGGCGACGAAACCAGCCATTATTTTGGCCGACGAGCCTACTGGCAACCTGGACAGTAAAACCAGCCTGGATGTCATAGGGTTGATCAAGGTATCCAGCCAACAGTTCGCCCAAACGATGGTGATGATTACTCATAATGAAGAAATCGCGCAGATGGCAGACCGCATCATCCGCATTGAGGACGGTAAAATAGTAGGTGGTGCGACCCGATGATCAAAGTAAAAAACAGTAAGGCGGTTCGTAATTTATCAGATAAAAGTTTAAAAGCGAATAAAATCCGCAATATTATTGCGATTATCGCTATTGCCTTAACCACTTTGTTATTTACATCTCTGTTTACTATGGGAATTGGCGCGATGGAAAGTTTCCAGCAGGCAACGATACGACAGGTTGGTGGGAAAGCGCATGCTTTTATCAAATATATCAACGATGAGGAATTTAATCAGATCAAAGACCACCCTCTTATTAAAGAGATAGCATATAGCCGCGTGTTAAGTGAAAAAGTGACAAACGAGCAATTTTTAAAGCGTCGTGCGGAGTTCTGGTATCATGACGATGTAGGGCTGAAGCTAGGATTGATTGAGCTAGAAAAAGGCCACAAACCAGTGGCAGAAAATGAGGTTATCGCGGACTCTAAGACCCTACAGTTACTGGGTACTCCCCTGAAAGAGGGCGCCCCATTGACCTTGAAGCTTGAGGTTCACGGCAAAATGGTACAGCGTGAATTTATCCTCTCCGGCTGGTGGAAGAGTGACCCCGCCGCCACGATAGCCAGAGGTCAAATTTATGCTTCTAAAGCTTATGTAGATGCCCATGCCGAAGAATTACGCTACACATATAAGCAGGACCATGATATGACCGGAGCCATCAATGCAGATATCATGTTTGATAACAGCTCGAACATGCAAGAAAATCTTAATAAAGTGATTACAGAAAGCGGTTATTCCCTGGACAAAAATGCACCGAACTATATTAACGGTAATATTAACTGGGCGTATCTTTCCAACACTTTTAGTTCGAACCCTGAAGCCGTCTTTCCCCTAGCAACTGGTCTGTTACTGATCATGCTTACTGGCTACTTGATCATCTATAATATTTTCCAAATCTCGGTGATGCGTGATATTCGTTTCTACGGTCTTTTAAAAACCATCGGCACAACCAGCAGGCAAATCAGCAGAATCATCCGAAGACAGGCATTATTTCTTTCCTTGATCGGAGTTCCCGTCGGCTTGCTCGCAGGTTTCTGGGTCGGCAAATCACTTACCCCTCTGCTGCTTATGAACACTTCTATGCACGCAAATGCTGAGGTAACCATATCCCCCAGCCCATGGATTTTTATCGGCTCCGCTCTGTTTGCAGTCATAACAGTTATGATCAGTGCATATAAGCCTAGCAGAATTGCGGCAACTGTGTCTCCGATTGAGGCAGTAAGATACGTAGACGGAGCTACCAAAAAGGATAAGAAAAAACTAAAAAAATCAACTAACGGTGCTAAAATGCCGCTGATGGCTCGAGTCAACTTAGGGCGCAATAAGAGGCGGACTACTTTGGTGCTGCTTAGCCTTTCTCTAGGTCTAGTGCTACTGAATACTACTTTTACATTATCCCAAAGTCTGGATATGAATAAGTATGTGTCTAAAAGCCATGACACTGACTTTCTAATTGCACATGCTGATTATTTTCAAGAACATTTCACAGGCCATGACAATGCAACAACGGAAAGCTATATTAAGGCAGTACAGGCACAACCCGGTTTTGAAGAAGGTGGACGATTGTACAGTGGCAGCAATCTATTCGCTATCGAGCATAAAGATAACAAAGAGGGGAAGGGGGAAATCGTCACTCCTGACGCTCGCGGCAACTTATCTGCAATAATGTATGGGCTTGAAGATCTCCCCCTTCACCGACTACAATTAATTGATGGTGAACTTGATTATGGCAAGCTAGCTTCGGGAAAGTACATTCTGGAAGGAGTCTGGTTAGACGATTACGAAAATCCTGAAATGAAACGATCCGTATACAAAGTAGGTGAAAAGGTTACTCTTCATAACTATATAGACACAGCAAATGCCCAAGAGTATACTAGCCATAAATTCACAGTTCTAGGTCATGTCGGAATAAAATCATCCAATTCTGGTGTAGACGTTGCTAGTTATACTGACTTCTATCTCCCGGCGGATATCTACAAAACGCTTGTCAAGAAGCCTGTAGTGATGAGTTACGCCTTCAATGTATCCGACAGTAAAGAAAAAACGATGGAGAGCTTTTTAACGAATTATACCGAAGCAAAGGAGCCCGTTATGGACTATCGGTCCAAATCCACCGTAATTGCCGAGCTTTCAGGTATGCAAAAAACAATTCTGATGATCGGTGGTACGCTCAGTATTATTATTGGTGTGATTGGCATTCTTAATTTTGCAAACGCACTTCTAACTAGTATTCTGACCCGGCATCAGGAATTTGCTATACTACAAAGCATTGGCATGACCAACAAACAATTAAAAACAATGCTTGTTTATGAGGGTCTGTACTATGTCCTCGGCACCAGCATATGCTCCATCTTATTAGGAAGCCTACTTTCCGTCTTGATTGCGAAACCCTTGAGTGCCCAAATATGGTTTATGAGTTATAAATTTATTATCTGGCCGCTGATCCTCGTGTTGCCTGTTCTGCTCGTGCTTGGGATCTGTCTTCCCCTTGCTATTTATTCTCTGAGCGACAGGAAAACTATCGTAGAACGACTGCGAACAGCAGAATAAATACCTCCTAGTCAAGAAAAGAAATGACCTAGCAAAACTTCTGGCTAGGTCATTTCTTAGTTACTCACCTCTATAGTTTGTACTCGTTCCCTAACCTCCCTGAAATTAATTATAATAATGAGAAAACAGAGAAAATGCATACGTACCACCTTCAAATTGAACTCTGGTGTGTATATTCTAAACTTCTGTCCTTTGATGGCCATGACAAAAATCCCCTTTAGAAAAATAGTGCCAGCTCACATCATACATGTGCTCTTTTAACACTCTCTACCCAAAGGGGATAATATCACCGTCCCCATCTGAGGAATCAGTGGGTAGAAAGAAGAAGCTCGAAGTTCTTTAATATATATTCATACTCCTTCACTATTGAATAGTGTATCCTTTGAGTTGCACAAAATACAGGTGATGATTCATAATAATTTCCAGTTTGGATTTTATTAATAATTTTACACATTTTGCTGCGACAATTATTATACATAGCACACTTTGTACAAGCTCCTTTGTTCTTTTGATTGATTACGTCTAAATTGGATAAACGTTGTTCAACTATATCGTAAAACACATCTCCCATGGAAAATTCTCCGTGTCCTACTGCAAGAATACATGGATAGATTTTTCCTTCACTGGAGATATGGAAGCTGTTATGACAGCCGTCACAGACCCCTCTTGGTCGGAAATGTTCGTTTTTGAAATTATATAAGAAGTACTGTGCTTTGGTAAGATTGTTATTCACCATATATGAAAATATTTCGTTAAGATTCTTTTGATAAACTTTCATAAGTTCTTTATTCCAATTTGGATCACTTTCATCTAGTGCAAAGCTGACAATCGGATACCCTTTTTCAAAAAGAAAAATATAATTATCAGCAAAATATGAAACATTATTAGGTGTAACGGTCATTCTTACTCGGAAAAAATGTGATTGATGATTAATGTAATCAAGGGTTTCAATCACTCTATTGAAACTTCCTTTTCCATTTCTGTATACTCTATTGATATCGTTACTTTCCTGCTTCCCATCCAAACTAACTGTTAATTGGATATTTTCAGAAACATAATCAATCATTTCTTGGTTATAAATGGTTCCATTTGTCGTCATTGTAAAAGAAATATCGCCATGAATTTTTTGCTTTAATTCTTCTACAAGATAATGAATGATCGGATAATTAAGTAATGGTTCACCCCCATGTAATGCTATGCGTATTTTATCTTTATGATCCAAAGGATTTGCAGCAAGCTTTTTTTCCGTAAAATCAATAGCCTTTGTAGCCGTTTCCCTACTCATCGTTTTCGGGGCTTTACTAACATAACAATATTTACATTTCAAGTTACAATCCTCAGTTACCCAATATGTGAAGTTCATGGCATTACTCTCCTTAAATAAAGATTTAGCTATTCCAAACTAGTTCTTGAAGTTGTTTCTTTTGTGTTTGACAAATGGTATCGAACAACTCTTGGTTTTGATGCAAATAGTAGATGTTGCTAATGCAGTGATGGCAAAATAAATTAACGTTGCAGTTCTTACAGGGTTCAAATTCCCATGGTCTTACACATCCGATTTTATTGTGATCTGCTTTTTGATTGCCTTTAGCTATTAATTCAATTAAATTATCATCAAATACATTTCCTAAAACAAAATCATCAGAATCCATCAACCCTCCACAAGGATAAATGTTCCCATTTCCTCCAATAAATAATTCCCTTTTTCCTGGTGAACAAAGTCGACAGGTAACATCTTGAGAGGTCAGATCATCTACAAATGGCTTTTCGGGAAAAATCTCTTCACTATTCTCTCCTGCCCTTCCAGCGGATGTTAAGATTCTTACAATAGGTTTAACACCTAATTTTTCACACAAATCAAGGAATTTATCTTCACCTCCATCAAAAGTATATTTTGTAATAACCATTGATAATGCGATTTTTTTTAGCCCTTTACTTTGCATTAGTTTTATACTTTTTATAACTCTACTAAAAACACCTTTGCCTCTAACTTGATCGCAAGTTTCTTCATCATAACCGTCCAGACTAAGGGAAACATTATCTACATACCTAATCAATTGTTCCACATTTTTTTGGGTTATAAAAAGGCCATTGGTAGAGAGCAAAATGGCTCCGTTGAATGTTTGTTTTATGTACGCCAAAAGCTCCATGATATCTAATCGCATCATAGGCTCTCCACCCGTAACATTGATGGCTTGGGGTTTAAGTACGACGATCTGATCAATGATTTCTTTCACTTTTTCAGTTGTTAGTGCATCGGTAAAATGAGCATCCGCTGAAGCGCTGCAATGTTTACAGTGTAAATTACATCTATTTGTTAATCCTAGATAAACAACATCTAAGACCTCCTCATGAATATTTGTTAATTGTTCTTCGGTTAGAATACATTTGATATTTACTAATTCATAAAAGAGACTTGTTAAATTATGAATAACGTCAGCATGTCGGGAAATTTTGGTAGGATTTAATAATGATTCAATTTCCCCTTTATTAACCATATCCTTCAGCACAAGATAATAAGATTTAGAGGTTTTCAAAAAAGCTCCTGATTTTGTATTCGCGATAATGACTTGATGATTATGAAACAGTTCACGTGAGTAAGGATTTAAAACATATACCATGATTTTTTCTCCTCTCATACATCCCAAATTCATTTTCCATTCTATTAAATAGATCATGAATTGTTCTGATATTTACTGTTATGTCATAATCTAATGTTTTGATGCCATAAATTGATAATAATTAGAGTTAAATAACAATGGATTTTTTAGAGTATCGGAGGGGTAATAGATAGTTACGCTAAATCCGTAAAAAACGTATACATAGATGTATTTCACGACATTAAAGAGGTCATTTATACCATAAATATAATTATTAGATATTCAATAGTAGAATGAGAAGTAGCTTCTTTTATATATTTGTATCAGAAGGGCGGAATGAAAATTTATGCTTCAAAAATATAATTGGATTTTTAAAGGAGTCCATAAATTCCATTTTTTTATTGTACTAATTTTGGTTTTTCAAGCTTTAGATACAATACTTAGCATGATAATTCCCCAATACATAAGTAAAATTGTTGACTCTGGGTTAATATCCAAAGATCTCTCCTTAATTGTGAAGTTTATAGGAATAGCAACAGGCTTATTTATTCTATCTCACCTAAGCAGTTTACTTTGTGAATTCATTTTTGCCGAATTAGGCAAAAGAATCTCTTATGCTATGAAAAAAAAGTTGTTAGAAAAGTTTTTTGTTTTGCCAGGTGAGACCATTACTTCAAACAACGATAAGCTATTTTCCCTGTTTATTAACGACATCGGAATCATCGAAAGATTAGTATCCCACGGTATCCCTATGCTAATATCAAACTTACTTTTTCTAATTGTTATTTGTATTGTATTGCTTTTTTTCAACTACAAATTATTTACACTTGTATTTTTAATCATGCTTTTAACAATGATTAGTCAAATATTCTTTAATAAAAGAATTACTCAAAAGACAAAAGCAGTCATGAATGCTTATGATGACTCTATTTCTTATATTAGGCATACGCTTGGAACACTTCTGTATTCTATTGGAATGGATATAAAAGACTATATTTTGGGAAAGTACATGCCTTTAGAGGAAAAGTCACTTGAAGCTTATAGACAGAGAAGCAATACAATTATCGTAGCTTCCACTGTCCCTTCTGTCATTACCTCTATTGGAAGTGTATTGCTTTTGGGGATGGGTACAATTTTAGTAATGAAAGGCCAAACAAGTATGGGAGTACTGACGGTATTTGTTTATTATTCAAATCAGATCATAAGTCCCATCAAAAGTGTTACAAACTATGTGGCCGCTTGGAAGCAGACAAAAGTATCAATCGAAAGAATCGAGTCTATTATAAGAGCTGAAGAGGTGAAATAAAATGGACATAGAATTTAAAAATGTAAGTTATAGCTATAACGGTTTGGAAAAAGCGCTATCCGATGTCTCGTTCTCTGTTCATGGAAATCATATTTTTTGCCTTTCAGGACGCAACGGGGCAGGAAAAAGCACACTATTAAAATTACTCACCAAGATTAATTGTAATTATACAGGTGATATCTTAGTGAACGAAAAGGAAATGAGAGAATGGAAACGTAAAGATATTATCAGCAAAATAGGCATTTGCTTCCAGGAACCCGTCATGTATGTAGATACGATCTTTAACAATATAACTTTGGGGCAACCGGGTATCCCCATGGAACAACTGAATTCATATATTGAATTATTGGATACCAAGAAATTTATCGAAGAAAGTAAAAAAGATCAAGTAATCGGTAAAAACTTTTCTTTATCAGGAGGACAGCAGCAATTAATTTCGATACTACGGAATATCTATACTAATAAAGAAGTATTAATTTTTGATGAACCCACTTCAAATTTAGATGGTGTTGTAAAAAAGAACTTTATTGATCTACTAGATGATCTAAAGTACAACCATACCATCATATTAATTACACATGATAGTGAACTAGGGAGTAAATATGAACAAATATTGTTGTAATGCAGGAGCAGGACGTAGCTGCATAAGCGTCTACGCCCTTTCACGAATTCGCTTCCTGTTCTAAGTCCCATAAAATAATATTGACGCAAAACCGGTCTCCCACGGTCCTTATATCCAGGATTCCTGAGTTTTCTTTTACAATCTGCTTGACACTTTTCAATCCAAAACCATGGTTTTCTTTATTCTTTTTATTACTTATAAAATTACTATTTACAAACACCGGATTAAACGTGTTGGAAATCTCTATATAAAGCTGCTTTTCATGATATTTTATTTTTATATCCATTATTTTCTTACCTTCAGTTACCTTGTCACAGCCCTCTATTGCATTATCCAGCAAATTACCAAATACAACGGCTATAATATTATTATTTAGAGAAAATTTTTCTGGAAGAAAACTATCAACGTTCACTACAATATTTTTTTTAGTAGCTAAATTTATTTTCTCGGTGAGTACGTAATTAAGCACATTGTTCGGTGAATATTTCTGAGTTTCAGTACATTTAATATCTGAGAGAATTTCTTCTATAAACCCCTCTGCTGCCTCTACGTTATTTTCCTTCAGCAATCCTTTTAAGGTCAACAATTCATTTCTCATATCATGCCTGATTCTCCGAATTTCTTTTTGCGATTTTTCCAGATTATCATAGTGAATATTTTCTGCTTTAAGATTGAAATTTAATAATTCCTGCTCTATCATTTCGCCGTACATTCGGCTTAATTGTTCATAAATAATTAACATGATGATATTGATTGATAAAACACCAATCATAGAAATTACACTTAACCACTCATTTGGGTTCTTGCCTGATCTTAAGATCAAATCAAAATGACTGCACGACAAGCAAAGAGTTATGATAGGAACTGCATACAAACACATGTATAAATAATGCAGAGTAGTTTCTCTTTGATAAACATCTATTTTAAAAAGTAAAGGAACCCATAAAAAAAAGAAAAATTTACTGATTTCTGAGAGGAGAGCACCCGCTTCGTAATAATAAGATACATTATCTGATGTAAGGAGTACATTTGGAAAACAAACATTCATGATGGCGTAACATACTCCTTCAGATAAGATTTCAATTGCAATTACAACTGTACCCCAACACAGTTTTGTTGTTATATGATTTTTCGGGTAAAAACAAAGTACAGTGAACACTGGAACAACATTTAGCATAACATCAAATGTTGTTTTTAAAAAGTACATACCGACTACTGTCAGACCTATTAATGCAATCGTAAACAGCAAGATTTTCTCCGTCGAAAGTCCCTTTTTAGTAAATAAAACTTTATTCAGAAATCTACTTATAATGAAAATATCAAAAGAATTTAGTATAAAATCAAACATGGCTCTTTCCAATTAGAATCTCTTCCTCATATAATTCATCATTTTTTGTTTAAAATCTTTTTTATACTTTCTACTGATCGGTAGTTCCAAATAAGTGTCCTGAATTTCGCCATTTACAATCCGTTTCATCATAATATTTTCGCATTTTATTCCTACAACGTATTTCAGGTTAATGATATACGAAGCATGAATCTGAGTGAAAGCCATCGGATCGAGTTGAGCAAGAATTTGTGAAGTTGTCTGATTACACTTATATTCTTTTGTTTCTGTATAAATATGAGCAGCCCTTCCACTTTTCTCAAAGTACATAATTTCATCTTCGTTTATAATGAGCTTATTTCGTTCATAGCTAAACTCAAAATAACTATGTGAACTATGCAAATAGTGATCAGCTCTTTGAAGAACCTCAAAAAGGGTTTCTTTATTCACAGGTTTCAGTATGTAATCAAAGGTTTGTACTTTAAATACATCTGGCATGTATTCGTCATAATTGGTTATAAAGATAATTACAGCTTTATTGTCAAACTCTCTTACTTTTTTGGCTAAACTAATGCCATCCATATCCGCCATCTCAATATCAAGCAGATAAATATTGTATTCAGTTTTATTCTTAGCTACATATTGCAGCAACTTTTGCCCACTTCCAAAAGTATCTACTTCTACTTTAGTAAAGGGATATTCTAACGTAAACCTCTCCACCCGGGCCAGTTCTACATTTGTATCATCACACAGAGCAATGTTTAACATCCAATCACATCCCTACATACATTAATTATTCTTAATTGTAAAGTATCGTGTATAAGTTAACCCATGAACTTCACATCAATGAATTAATTCTCAGTTGCAAGGAACATATGATTTCCGGTCATGCCCAGCACAATTCCAATCCCCTCTTTGCTGGGTTTATTATGTAGTTTCAAAGTTTACCTTATTTATTATAGATCGCTTACTAATTACATATATAGTATACCATTTCAAGTTTTCTATAATCAAATCTTTTTTCTAAATAAATACATTTTTATATTTTTATTTAAATACTAAAAATATAGATTTCAAACAGCTTAATTTGATTAAATACCTAGCTCCTCCAAGTACTTCAACAATGCTGCAAGAGAACATACATTTAATATATGTATATTGTGATAATCGTTTAAGGTATGATCCAACTCTTTTTCTAAGCTACTCCAAAAATCATCAAAATTATTAAAAGTTATTCCCGTCAACTCAGAAATAAAAGGAACTTTATTTAAAGAATGGATGTCAATTTCAAGATTAGTGGTTTCATAAATCGCTTTTTTTATAGACCTGCCAAATTTTTTTACTAAGTTACTATAAATGTCAGCATCAAGGATAGGTTTAAATTCAGGTACTGTCACCTCATATTCCAAAGCACTGCGTTCAAGAATATCATTAACTTCTGAAAACGTGATATTTTTATTATAAATGACAGAGTTCGTCACCTCAGAAGAGATCAGTTGCATACTTCTCCCCACACAAAGAGCATTCGCTTTAGAGGTACCTTTAAAAAAGGCAAATCGTTCGGCAAGTGTATAGACAAAAATTGGAGCTTCATCAAATACGGCTTGGATCTCTTTATTTTTTGAAAACAAAAATGACTCAATTGAACAAAACATTTGCCCATTTACACCAATGACAGTAGGCAGACTAGCTGGATAACTACTCTGACTACCATTTTTTACAGATACAAAAATAAGTTTATTTTGATCTACTAACTGCTGTGTAATTTGGCTAAGTTGCTGATAGTATCCTTCTGAAGTAACCGAAATGCTTATGCATATATATTTAATATTCAGATTAAGGCATTTCTTCAACGCCATCTGCAAGAGTCTAGTACTCGTTTTCCCTTCTTCATTTGCTATTTTTATGATGTAAAATTGAGCCTCACTAAAAACTTGCATAATCGTATCTGCCACAGATGTTCCATGCCCATGGTCATCCTGAAAATCATTATCCTCGATAATTTCGTTTCCTGAAAATTGAAATCTCACTCCATCTATAACATGTTTACTTAAACTACGATTCGTCATGTCCATTCCAGTATCAATTATGACTACTTGTTTGTTGTTAAACATAGTCTTCACCTATCCTATCAAATTTGTAGAATGCTATATATAAATTAGCACTTTAGTTTGATATAGAATGTGTAAGTGATAAAATAACCAATTTCATGCTATAAAAAGCAAATTTTCGATAAAAATGTATTAAAAATTCAATGCTGACCATTATAATTACGAGTTACTAGAGTATTCAGCAAGACGCAAAATGACACAATATGCGCTGATTATTACAGTAATATTTCTACATAGATCAACTGTAGTAACCTTATTCATAGATTAACTACAGCTTAAGAATACAGGCTATCTGGAAGCAATTAATCTCAATAGTCTGTTAAGGCTCCGTATAAATATTTTAAGAAGGTGATAATCAAAATAATATTATATGTCCGTAAAATTAGTATCAGGCAAAAAATTAATGTGGAGGTTTCTTATGATAAAAAACCGAAAATTTCTACCGTTCAAACTAGCTTTTATATTCTGTATGTGTTTGACAAGCTTTTTCATTGCTAATGATACTAACTATGCTGCAGAACATAAGAATTTTACGACTATAGAACAAAATAAAAATATTCCGACTGTTGAAGAATACGAGAATGATGTAAAAGATTTACCTAGACTTAATGCGAATGAAACCATGGACAAATTCAACTCGGGAGAAGGTTTTTACTTTTATATTGGTAGACCTAGCTGCTCCTATTGTCGTGAATTCTCTCCCATTTTAAAAGAATTTTCTACGCGGATATCACAACCAATCTATTACTACAATATGGATGGTGGAGACTGGGGACCTGTCACTTGGCAATTTCTTAGAGATCATATCGATTTACAAGGGACTCCGACTTTAGCCTATATTAAAGATGGAAAAGTTGTTGTTCAACAAGTGGGCACAGGACCAAATGTAGATGAATTACAAACTATTTTTGCCGATTGCCCTCAGTAACCTTTCGCATTTAAAATGATTGATCCAAATCATTGAAACTTTGACTCGCAAGATGGAATTCTTTGAAAAAGGCGTCCCTCTTGCGAGTCTTCTATACTTTATAATTTAATCACAATTCCCACTCTTCCCGTAAAAGCCCCATTCGGATCGAATCATAATACTCTCCATTATAATATCTGCACTTTCGAAGCCTGGCTTCGAGGGTCATGCCCAGCTTCTCCCCCACCTTCATCATCCGATGGTTTCCTGACCAGGTTGTAAAGCCCACTCTTACTAGAGGCAATGTATTAAACAAATGCGTGATCCACAGTCGAAGTGCCCTCGTACCATACCCACCGCTCCAATACTGCGAATCAAAGATACCTATCCCCATTTCAAGCCATTGTGAAGGTTGATGCTCCCAATAATAGCTCACTGATCCAATGACCTTGCCTTCCACTTCAATGATCCAAAAGTCATCTTGTCCGATTCGCTTTTCCTTCTCTTTTAAATAATCATTCAAAGAAATTGGCTTATGTTCATAGTAGGGTGCATCCCACTGTTTCCATTCCGGTGCTTCTTCCTTAAAAGTTAACGTCCAAAGAGCAGGCAGGTCTCCTTCTGTAACAGGCCTAATCGTTAAATCCTTATCCGTATACATTGAGTACACTCCTTTAATAATAAAATTCATTCTATCTATATTGGGCTATATCGGGCTTTATTGTATCTGCTTTTGCATTATTTCGAATTTCTATTTTTGTCCGTCATGAAACTGTATTGTAGCAAGATCGTAATTCAAGTTGACAAACAACCAAAAATAATATATCTTAATATCAAGATAATAAATATAAAGAAAAGTTTACGACTGGTTATTTTGTTTTAAAAAAACTAATCATATATAAACCAAGGAGGGCAATAATATGAAACTGTTAGGATTGCATCACGTTTCGGCGATTACAGCGGCAGCGGCTAAAAATGTTGATTTTTATACTCAGGTAATGGGACTTCGGTTGATCAAGAAAACGGTGAACCAAGATGATGTTAGTGTATACCACCTTTTCTACGGAGATGAGCGTGGAACTGCGGGTACGGAAGTCACTTTCTTTGAAATTCCACATGCGGGACAAACTCGTACAGGCAATAACAGCATTTCGGCGCTCTCCCTGCGGGTACCGAATGACAAGGCACTGGATTACTGGAAAAACCGCTTCGAGCAGCTGGATGTAAAACACGGCGAAATTACGGATCAAGCGGGACGCTTGGCGCTTTCGTTCGAGGATTTTGAAGGACAACGCTTCTTCCTCGTTTCAGATGAGCATGATCACGGAATGCGCGGCGGCACGCCTTGGGAGAAAAGCCCTGTCCCTGCCGAATACGGCATTGTAGGACTTGGACCGGTTCATCTGACCATTCCTAAAGCGGAGAATACCATTCTCATTCTTGAACAGGTTATGGGCTTCCGCAAAAAAGGCTCTTACCCTTCCCCCGTTGCCGGACAACCGGATGTGGTCATCTATGAAACAGGTGAAGGCGGTACAGGAACTGAAGTTCATCTGGAGGAGCGCAACGATCTGCCACAAGAGCGACCAGGACGCGGCAGTGTACATCACGTAGCTTTCCGTGTTGAAACCGAGGAAGAGCTCAAACAGTGGGTAGAGCGTATTGGGCAGCTGCAAATTTCCAACTCAGGCTTTGTAGATCGCTTTTACTTCCGTTCATTGTATTTCCGTGAGCCGAACGGCATTCTGTTTGAATTGGCTACCGATGGACCCGGCTTTGATACGGATGAAGAACTGGAGTTCCTGGGTGAATCGCTGGCTTTACCGCCATTTTTAGAATCGCGCCGCGCATCTATTGAAGCCAATCTTAAACCGCTTAACACCAAACATTAATAGGGTTATATTTGCTCTAAAATCACACAAAGCCGGGACTCCTACATCATGTAGAGATTCCCGGCTTTTTTCGTGCAACCGCCCTGCTTTCACCTATAAAAACATGTCATCTGCAAGCTTTTTAGCTTTGACAGGTAAGCGGAAATGCCCTTTTTAGTTATGCTTACAGCTTTTTATCATCCACACTGTTCAGCCATGCTTCGATTTCTCCGATTACAGAGGCGATACAGCCATCTTGGAACGGCGAGATTAGTCCAGCCAACTCAACCAATCCGGTAAAAGATCGACTTCCTCCGGCACGGCATAGCTTCAAATAATCTTCCCATGCAGCTGTCCGATCGATACTCATGCGTTTCCAGAATTGGAACGCGCACAGTTGCGCGAGTGTATAGTCAATATAGTAGAACGGGGATTGAAAAATATGACCCTGTTTGTGCCAAAACCCGCCCTGCTCCAGATACTCGTTGCCTTCATAATCCAGATGCGGTTTATACTTACGTTCAATGGAGCGCCATGCGCTTTTACGTTCGGCTGGGGTCCAGTCTGGATGTTCGTATACGGCATGCTGGAATTCGTCCACGGCTACGCCGTAAGGCACGAACAGCAACGACGAGGATAGATGTTCAAAATGATATTTGTCCGTATCTTCTTCGAAGAACAGATTCATCCAAGGCCATGCGAAAAACTCCATGCTCATAGAGTGGATCTCAGCCGCCTCCATAGTTGGCCAATGGTACTCAGGAATTTCAAAATGTCGGCTTTCATAGACCTGGAAGGCATGACCTGCTTCATGCGTCAATACGTCGATATCACCGGATGTACCATTGAAATTGGAGAAAATAAACGGCGTGCCATATTCACTCAAAAATGTACAATAGCCTCCGCTTTGCTTGCCCTTTTTGCTGATCAAATCCATCAGTCCACGTTCGATCATAAAGCTGAAAAATTCATGTGTTTCCGCTGAAAGTTCCTCATACATACGTGCTCCATTACGAATGATCCACTCCGGGTCACCTTTAGGCGTAGGATTGCCTGACAGGAAGTTGAAGCCCTCGTCATAATAGCGAAGCTGATCTACTCCGATCCGTTCGCGCTGGCGCTCCTTCAACTTGGTTGCCAGAGGAACGATATGCTTCAGCACCTGCTCGCGGAAATTGGCTACCATTTCGGCATTGTAATCTGTACGTCCCAAGCGGGCATAACCCAATTCTACGAAGTTGTCATAGCCCAGCTTGTGTGCCATGCGCGTGCGTACTTTCACCAGTTCATCATAAATCCGGTCCAGCTCGTCCTCATGCTCACTCATAAATTGATATTTAGCCTCGGAGGCCTGTTTGCGCGTCTCCCGGTTGGTAGCCATTTCAAAAGGCAGGAGCTGCGACAATGTGCGTTCTTCTCCCTCAAACGGGATCTTTGCTGAAGCAATCAATTGAGCATATTCCGAGGTCAGCTTATTTTCCTGCTGTAAATCCTCAATAATATCCGGATGGAACGATTTGAGTGCTACCTCGGCAATACTGAAAAGCTGGCTGCCCCATTGACTCTCCAACTCGGTTCGGAATGGAGAATCCACCAATGCCCGGTAGTAATCGGTTACATACTCCTGAATAACCGGCATGAAATCATCAGCATACTCTTGCTCCGCTTTGTAAAAGGCGTCCTCCGTATTAATGGAGTGCCGAACTTCCACCAATTGCAATTGTGTTTCCACATTACTGCGCAGCTTGTTAATCGCATGAATCACTTCATTTTGACGTTCTACGCTGTCTGCTTCACGAAACTGCTGCAACAGCGTTTTAAACCGCTGTTCAATTTCAGGTTGCTCTGGTCGACTGTAAGCCATTTGGCTGAATAATGTCATTGCTTCGGTTCCTCCTTAAATGTAATAAATCTGATGCTTATTATACAGTACGATTAGACCAAACTGGAAGCTGCAATTCCAAAAAAATACAACCTTAAAAGCCGCAATACTATGTATTGCGGCTTTTAAGCCTCATCTAACTCTATATATCAAAAAAGTCATGATCTAAAACAATCTAATATATATTCAGACTGATGGAGATTTATAAGTCTTTCTAAGATCGCAGACCTTCATGCTTTATTGATTTTGCAAACGATGTGCCGCATGCAGGGTCGGACCGACGAATTCATTCAGCTTGAAGCTACCTTCAATGGCCTGTGTAATAAATCTCTTGGCCTGATCCACTGCTTCACGTACAGTCAGTCCTTGAGCCAAACCAGCCGTTACCGCTGCCGAAGTGGTGCAGCCTGCACCGTGGGTAAAGTTTGTTTTTACAACATCGGCTTCAAACCAGTCAAAAGTGATTCCGTCATATAGCAGATCCATCGCTTTACCTGCGCGAATTTTGCCACGGTCCTTGATCAGTACATGCTTAGCTCCACGCTCATGGATAATCGCAGCCGCTTCCTGCATCTGCTCCAGTGTCGTGATTGGTCCATTCTTCGCCAGTTGCGAAGCCTCGAACAAGTTCGGTGTTACCAGGTCAGCGCCAGGAATCAACAATTCCAGCATCGCCTCTGTATTTTCCGGCTGAAGCACTTCGTCCGTGCCTTTGCAGACCATAACCGGGTCAATTACGATCCGCTTCAGATCATGCTTTTTCAAATGGCTGGCTACCAGCTCGATAATTTCAACGGAACCAAGCATACCGGTTTTCATCGCATCAAAACCGATACCTTCCAATACAGTACGCAGCTGCGCTTCTACCACATCCAACGCAACAGGATATACAAGATGATCCCAGGTTTTAGGACCCATCGCTACTACGGTTGTCAATACGGTCATACCATATACGCCAAGCTCCTGAAAGGTTTTCAGGTCTGCCTGAATACCCGCTCCACCGCTTGTGTCGGAGCCGGCTATCGTTAATGTTTTGGGAATCGTCATTTGTACATGCTCTCCTTCACTTTCTGTGCTGCATTTATCCTAATCCCGCTTGCGAAACTTGTCAACGCGCAAAACGGTCCTCTCTATGTTAAAAGTCACAAGCGACAGCAGCAGCTAAAAAACGAGAACATCCCCTTTTGAAACAGGAACATCCTCGCAATAACGTGTTATATGAAGAATTCGAAAGAAATTTGGAATTATAAATATCCACCGGTACTGTGATCATAGGCATGATTCTTTTCATTTGCACGTACGCCCAGACACAGACTCTGATACAGCTGCTGCTGTTCCGGTGTAGCAAAATTCCGATGCTGCTCAAATAAAGCCATACAACCAATGATATGTTCGGTATAGCTATTATCAACAGACAGTTGCAAGCAATGCAGTATTTGTCCCACTCCCTCGGGGTAATCGCCTTTTCGGAAATAATATTCCGCATACACCTTACAAAAGGATGCAAAGCGAAATGCATTAAAGTGCTTGCGATAATGAGTGTCCCATCGTTCCGGTGCAAGCTCCCAGAAGCTCTTGAGTTGCTGACTAAACAGTCCCAGTTCGGCATCCACGAAATAACCGAACCGGTTCGCCGATTCGAGCAAGGTGTTCAAGCCTTCCAGTGTCTCATCCGGATGCTCACGCAGGTAAGTAATATATTCATAGATTGCAGAAGTGTTGCCCATTTTAATTTCAATACAAAGTCGGTTGCCCTGTGCATATACACGATGCAGGTTGACCACTTTCCAGCCTTCTTCGTCTAAACCCTCAAACCAGCTCAAATCTGCATAACCCTCAATCCATTGCTTGGATTCCTCATATCTGCCCTGAAACTCATAGCAGCTGGCCTTGAGCAGATGCCCCTGAGCATAGTAATAAACGAGCGGCTTAAGCAGCTCCAGGTGCTCATCTCCAAAACGGTTCCGATTGCGATACAATGCCTGCGCCAGCTCTCTTAGCTCGTCCGCATACATTTCCATCTCGGACCATTGCATTTTTAAAGCAAACACTTGAGATAGCATATGTAAGCCTTCCAGTGCGTAAATTTCCGGTAGACGACTACGGTACAAATGGAATTGTACAGCAGCCTTCAAGTTCCGTTGGTTATCCTTAATCTGAATCTGGAATATACGGAAATAGCTGATCGCCAACCGTTCAGAGTGGGTATACTTCTCACTCTCGATGACACAATCATACAGAAGCATGGCGGCTTCATGTCTGCCATCCTCAAACATCGCTTCTGCGGTCTCAAAAATAGCAGGAACGTTCGATAAATCGTCCATCAAATAGCCAAGTACACTGCGTATACACTCCAGCTTGTTCAACTCTGAGCAACGTAGGAGAAACGGACGCAACCTCCTCCAGTGTGGTAAGGAATGAATAAAACATTCATCCACATACATCTCGAACAAAGATCCTTCTTCCAATCCCATGGCCTCGGTAATCAGATCAAGCTGATTGACTGAGATAGGCCGTGGTGGGTTCCGATTAAGTATACCGCTAAGTGTACCCGGATTTACCTTGGAAGCATCTGCAAAACATTGCATTGAAATGCCTTCACTTTGAATATACTTTTCTATTTCTGCGCGGATCGTGGTGTTTTTTTCCAAAGGGACACCCCCTCAAACGAATGATGGTGACTTTTTCATTACCTTTTAAACCAAAATTTGTTTAATCAAAGTATATGTCTATTTATACGAGAGGTCAATAACTTTAAACACGACTCAGGACATATAAAATCACGAATTTTGTACGATTTTAAAACTGTTTTATGAAAAAAGACCGTCCTCTGCGGGACAGTCTATTTCTATTATTTTGATGCTGTGGACTTATAGGACAAAAACTAGTTAGCAGTTCTACCGTGAACGTCCGAAATCGATGGCAAACTTAGCGTATCCCTCTACCGTTAACCCTTCATAAAGCAACTCCGAATAGGCATTAGCGGCATCCGTTGCTTGCGGCGAGGTCAGGAACGTCACATGCGGACGCCCCGACCATGGGGCGAGGGACCAATGGCCGTCAGCTTTTGGCGTCAACGTCTTCATATGCCGCACGTATTCGGTCAGCACATGACGGTTCTCATCCGGTGAAGCAAGTATAATTCGCTCTCCACCCGGATTGACCAGCGCAGAGGAAAACGCGCGATAGTTATTCGTAACAACCAGATAATTTCGCTGCATATTCATCGGTTCGCCATCAAAAGACATCTGAATGATTCTGTGTGCATCTGGGTCCTTTAGGCCCCCGTCAGCATCATATCTGGCTGGCTGTGTTACATCAATCTGATACCTGATGCCGTCGATGATATCAAAATTAAAGCTTGGAAAATCAGAATTAATTAGCTCTTGCTCTTGTTCTGCTGAAGGATCAATTTGCCGGAATTGTCCAGCAGACCACTCTAGCCATTCCCGAATTTCCGTTCCGGTCAGTCGAACGACATGCAGCGTATTCGGAAAATTGTACAGATCGGCGATATGCTTGATCGCCAACGTCCCAGCCGGAATATGGGTATAGTACGACGGGCCATATCTGCCGCCTGTTTTAAAAGGAGCTGCTGCCGACAGAACGGGCAGTCCTTCGTACTCGCTCCCTTGCATCTGCTGCTTCACATACCACATTTGCGCATCATTCACGAGCTGAACCGAAGCATCATCCATCACCTGAGCAAAAAAGCTGTTCACCGCCATCGCCGTCTGACCTACAGGTGCACGAATATACTCTAATGTTCCGGCGTGCTCTTCTGCTACCGCCAGCTGAATGGCAGTATCCGGTTGTACCAGCGCCTCCTTGCGTATCGGATCATACACCGGGCGTACCTCGGCAGCAGATGCAGCCACTTGCCACTTCCCTCCACTAAAGGTCAGCTCCAGATCAATGATCCCCAGATGATCCCCCCAAAAGCCCGGCTCCACTGCTGGAATATCGTGGATGGTACCTCGCTCTATATCAACACCTGTTTTCCCCATAAACGAAGGTCCGGGAAATACTTTATGTGCATGACCAAACACAATGGCATCGATCCCTTCCACCCTGCTCAGATGCAGCACCGCATTTTCCATATCAAGCGTTTCGGGAATATCCTCAAAGCCTGCATGGGGCATGGCAATGATCAGATCGGCTCCCGCCGCCTTCATTTGTGGAATAAACCATCTTGCCGTTTCCAGCATATCTTTGACAATGATTTTCCCCTCCAGCCACGCCTTGTCCCATTGCATAATTTGCGGAGGAACAAAGCCGATGATCCCTACCTTCAACAGATGCTTACCGCCTGCTTCATCCTCTACCGTCTTATCCAGCAATAGATAAGGTGTAAAGTAATTTCGTTCTTGTTCTCCTGCTATATAAATGTTGGCATTCACATAAGGAAATTGCGCTCCTTGAAGGCAAGTCTGCAAGTATTCCAGTCCATAGTTAAATTCATGATTCCCGATATTGCCAGCCTCATATCCAAGCAGATTCATGGCTTTATAGGCGGGATGCACCGCGCTTGGGTCCTGTTGGATTCGCTGTACAGCATAATCTCCCATTGGATTCCCCTGAATCACATCTCCGTTATCCAGCAGCATATGGTTGGGTACCTCCGCCCGGGCTGTTTGAATGAGACTGGCCGTTTGCGCCAGACCGTAATGCAGCGTTTCCTGATCCGTATAATAATCGTAATTCCACAAACTGACATGCAAATCGGTTGTAACCATAATGCGAAATTTCACTCTCACAAGGCTTACATTATCTTGGTCTGCCTTTTCGTTAATATCCAAAATATCCAATCTTGTTCTCTCCCTCAGCTTCGGTCATAGAGCTTGAACAAGTCTAACAGAGCACTGTTAAGAGAATGTTAAAATAAGCATTTTGCATAAATCCAGAAAACGGTTTTTACCATACGATAAATTTTACATCATTTTTACCAAAGTCAGGAGTGGTTTTTACCCTAGCTACGGGACTAGCTGTTAAGATTTGGTTTGTCACAGCATTTACAGGTTTTTTATTATCGTTATCACTATGTTTAGGGGGAAATTATTTTGTTCAAAAAAGCACTGACCTTGTGCATGACCTTCACACTGGCAGCGGGTCTAGCCGCTTGTGGCTCCAATGCAAGCAATAACAACAGCGCGTCCACTCCGGGTACAGATGGCTCTAAAAACGAAAGCACAGCCTATGTTCCTAAGGAGTTAAAGGTACAGTTCGTTCCTTCTCAAAATGCAGATACGCTCGAAGCCAAAGCCAAACCGCTCGAAAATCTACTGGGTGACAAGCTTGGAATCCCGGTGAAAGTAACGGTATCTCCTGACTACAATACAATTGTGGAAGCCATGTCTTCCAAACAGGTAGATGTAGGATTCCTTCCGCCGAATGCTTATGTACTGGCCCACGATAACCGTAAAGCAGCCGACTTGCTGTTGCAAGCTCAACGCTACGGCATTGAAGATGCTACAGGTAAGGACACGACTGAAAAAGTAAACTTTTATAAAGCAATGATCGTGGTGAAAAAGGATTCTCCGATTCAAAGTCTAGCTGATCTGAAAGGCAAGAAGGTTGGCTGGCAAAATGTAACCTCCTCCGCAGGCTACGTGTACCCTGCAGCAGAGCTGAAAAAAGCTGGAGTGGACCCGGACACGGATGTGCAGGGTGTGACAATCAAAGGCCACGATGCTGCTATTCTGGCGTTGCTGAACGGTCAAGTTGATGCGGTAGCTGTTTTCCAGGATGCACGTAACACGGTGAAGAAGGAAATCCCGGATGTATTTGAAAAAACTCGCGTCATTCATTACACAGCTAAAATTCCAAATGACACCGTCAGCGTACGTTCTGATATGGATCAAGCGTGGAGAGACAAGATCAGCCAAGCCTTTATTGACATTGCCAAAGACCCTGCAGGCGGCGAGATCATTAAAGAAATTTACACCCATGTAGGTTATGAAAAGGGTGACGATAAAAACTTCGACTCCGTGCGTGAATACGCCGAAGCCGTTGGTCAAGCGGTTAAGTAATCGGAGCAAACAAGGTACTTTAATGAAGTAACAGCTACGAAACAGGCTTTACGAATGACAGGGCAGCACCGTCCATGTATTCATGGCGGTGTTGTTTTCATTCCACCCCATCGGGGGAGAAAGTTGGGAGCATATGATCGAATTCCGTAACGTATCGAAAACATACCCGAACGGCACCAAAGGGTTGAACCATATTAATTTGACGATTCAGGAGGGAGAAATGGTCGTCATCGTCGGCTTATCCGGTGCAGGTAAGTCTACCCTGCTGCGTTCCATTAACCGACTGCATGACATTACGTCCGGCGACATTGTCGTGGGTGGCAGGTCCGTCACGTCTGCTGGAAGCAGCGAGTTGCGGCGCATTCGCCGTGATATCGGCATGATCTTTCAAAGCTTCAATCTCGTTAAGCGTTCGACAGTGCTCCGCAATGTACTTTCCGGCCGCGTCGGCTATCATTCGACGCTGCGGACCATTCTCGGTCTCTTCCCGAAGGAGGATATCGAACTGGCACTAACAGCGCTGGAGCGCGTGAACATCCGCGAAAAAGCTTACAGCCGGGCAGATGAACTGTCCGGTGGCCAACAGCAGCGCGTATCCATCGCCCGCGCCCTGGCGCAGGAGGCTAAAATCATTCTGGCGGACGAGCCTGTCGCATCGCTGGACCCGCTGACCACCCGCCAGGTCATGGATGACCTCCAGCGCATCAACCGTGAAATGCAGATTACGACCATCGTCAATCTGCATTTCATTGATCTCGCGCGCGAATATGCAACGCGGATCATCGGATTGCGCGCCGGAGAAGTGGTCTTTGACGGCACACCGGAGGAGGCTACGGATGAGGCCTTTGCGGAGATCTACGGCCGGGCCATCAAGCATGATGAGCTGCTGGGAGTGGGATCATGAAGCCCGGCTCCACTGCCCAGCCGCTCTCTTCGACGCAACCGTCACCGCATGCTGGACCGCCGCAGCCAAGCAAGCCGCCAGCAGGGCCACCTTTGCCAGGACGTTACAAGCGTTATGCCACCTGGATGATTTTTATCGTAGTGCTGGTAGCCTGCTCCATTCATACGGATGCCACACCTTACCAGTTGATCATCGGCTTGCCGGAGATGGGCAAATTGTTGGGCGAAATGTTTCCACCCGACTGGAGCTATCTGCCTACCATCTGGAAACCGATGCTGGAAACGATCCAGATCGCCATTGTTGGCACGACACTGGGAGCCATATTGGCGATCCCTGTCGCGTTGCTGTGTGCCTATAATGTGATGCCGCGCAAACTGATTTCGCTGCCAATGCGCACGATCCTGAACCTAGTACGGACAATTCCTGATTTGCTGTTTGCCTCAATCTTTGTGGCGGTGTTCGGCATCGGGCCGTTTGCAGGGATGCTCGCCCTGCTCTTCTTCTCCTTTGGCATCATAGCCAAGCTGACCTTTGAGGCGATTGAAGCCATTGATCCCGGGCCGCTGGAAGCCATGACCGCTGTTGGCGCGAGCCGCATTCAAGTCATCGCCTTTGGTGTGGTTCCGCAGGCTCTTCCTTATTTTGTGTCGTACTTACTGTATACCTTTGAGGTTAATGTGCGCGCGGCTTCCGTTCTGGGCCTGGTCGGGGCTGGTGGTATCGGTCTGTTGCTTGACCGTTCTCTGGGGCTGTTCCGATATGATCGGGCAAGCATCATTATTCTACTGACCCTCGTCATCGTCCTTGCGATTGATTACGGCAGTAACCTGCTACGGAGGAAATTATTATGAATGATCCTACGCTTCGCAGACCTATTGGCTCCCGCCTACGCCTATGGGCGATAGCTATTCTGCTAATCATCATTTATATTTGGGCTTTTCGCGGGATGCAGTTTGAAGGATTACAGGGAACGGCCAAAAGTGTCTCTGTCGCTATATTGGACGGCTTCCTTCATCCCGACTGGTCGTTCGTCTACATCCCTGAGGGAGAGGATTTACTGCGCGGGTTGCTGGATACGCTGGTCATTTCAGTGCTCGGAACCTTCGTGTCCGCATTTGTCTGCCTTCCGTTCGCCTTTTGGGCGTCCAGCAATATGACCCGTCTACGTCCCTTATCGGGTAGCGGGAAATTTGTGCTTAGTGTCATCCGAGTTTTTCCAGAAATGATCGTCGCCATCCTATTTATCAAAGCCGTTGGCCCCGGTTCGTTTGCGGGTGTGCTTGCCCTCGGCATTCATTCCATCGGCATGCTAGCGAAGCTTTTCTCGGAAACGATCGAAAGTGTCGATCACGGGCCTCAAGAGGCTTTGATCGCGTGCGGTGCCAACCGTTGGCAGGTGATTTTCTTCGCCGTGCTACCGCAGGTGATTCCACAGTTTCTTTCGTATTCGCTTTACCGTTTTGAAATTAATATCCGTTCCGCTACCACGCTCGGTCTGGTCGGTGCAGGTGGTATCGGTACTCCGCTACTGTTTGCACTCCAAATGCGCAACTGGAACCGTGTAGGCGTTATCTTGCTCGGCATTGTGGTCCTGATCATTTTGACGGATCTGATTTCCGGCTGGCTGCGCAAACGGATCGTATAATTAGAATTCTAAACGTCCAAAAAGCCTCTCCTGTGTAAAAAGGGATGTTATACTCCCATTCACTCGGAAGAGGCTTTTGCCGTTCGTTCAACATCTCCCTGCCAATTCATCTATGACCCGTCGGACTTCCTCAGCCGTATTGTAAAAATGCGGAGCCACACGGATAACATCCTTTCGTGCTGAAACGATCATATTTTGGCTTCTCAAATTCCTTTCCACAGCCGACACGTCGGCTACTTCAACAGCGAGCAGGCTTGGTAATATGCCTCCCCTGTAAGGTACACGTATGTGTAACCCTTTGCGCCGTCCATATTCAACGGAAAAATCCAACAACTCACTCATATAGGCCTGAATATTCGTGACTCCAATCTCCAGCAGCAGCTTTAAGGCCGCATTGGCGGCAAAAATGCTAATAAAAGAAGGCAATCCCGTCTCAAAGCGTCGGGCTCCCGCCGCCGGAACCGGGTGAGCAATATCAAACCGGGAAGCAGGCTCCTGCCCAAGCCAGCCTGTAAGACGTGGCTTGAAGCGGTCTATTCGGTCCTTGTTTACATAAAGAAAAGCCACGCCCGGAATTCCCAGCATATATTTGCGTGCTCCCGCGACCAAAATATCTACGCCCATCGCCTTAACATCCACTGGAACGATCCCTGCAGACTGGTAAGCATCCACAAACAGCAACGCCTGATTTTGGTGAGCTATATCTGCAATGGATTTTAAATCCTGCTGAAATCCGTTGGTATAGTTCACTTGTGACACCATAACGAGCGCAGTTTTCTCCGTAACATGCTCCTCATACTGCTCTATCGTCACTTCTCCCTCGATGGAGGGGATACAGCAGATGTGATCATGGAACATCTCCTGTGCCTGCCAGATGTGTCCAACCGTCGGAAAGTCGGTGTCCGCATACACAATGCCTTCTTTTCCCCGTACATAAGGAAGGGCTGTGGCCACCCCGGCAATCGCCTCAGAGGCTGAGGACAGGACCGCAATTTCGTCAGGCTCCGCCCCGATAAGCTTAGCAAAATGCCCTCTAGCCTCCTCCAAACGTGCCATAGACAGATCGCCGTTATGACCGTGTTGCAGCAAACTTCGATGATATTCCTCAATGGCAGCGGAAACCGGCCTCGATACGGCCCCCTGGGAACAACTCCCTACATGGATATGTGAGGACAGCACTGGAAACAGCTGACGGTAGGACTGAAACGGATGTTTCATTTTTCCCTTCGCTCCTCCTGGGCACACCAACGTGCCTTGATATGATCATTTTATTATCCATATAAGCCACCTTAGAACAAGGGCCTCTCTTCCCATCTTCTCGCCGTTAACAGACGATAGACGCAAAGAGAGGCCCTGAGGAATCATATACAAAATCATAAATTAATGCACGCGTTTGCGTCCAAACCAGCTTTTAAGCACCAAAGTAGCCAGAGCTAGTAACAATAACAACGAGGCCACCGCAAAAGATGCCGAGAACTGATATTCGTTATACAAAATTTCTACATGCAGCGGCAGTGTATTCGTCTCTCCCCGGATATGTCCAGAGACGACGGACACTGCACCGAACTCACCCATGGCTCGCGCATTACACAAAATGATGCCATACAGCAGACCCCACTTGATATTCGGCAGCGTCACTTTCCAGAAAATGCGCCAGCCGCGCGCGCCCAGCGTGACCGCCGCTTCTTCCTCCTGCTGTCCCTGATCTTCCATCATTGGAATGAGTTCTCGCGCCACAAATGGAAAGGTGATGAACAGCGTCGCTAAAATAATACCAGGCAGAGCAAATATAATTTTAATATCATGCTCGTCCAACCACGGTCCAAGCCAGCCCTGTGCGCCGAACACTAATACATACATCAGCCCTCCGACGACAGGAGAGATGGCAAAGGGTAAATCAATCAAGGTGACCAGCAAGCCTTTGCCGCGAAATTGAAATTTCGTGATCAGCCAAGCGGCGGCTACACCAAATACCGTATTCAGCGGTACCGTTATCGCTGCCACCAGCAGCGTCAACCGCAATGCAGACATGGCATCTGGGTCCCGTAACGCTTCGACGTAGACGCCCCATCCTTGCTTGAGCGCTTCGGTAAGCACGACGATTAGCGGCAATACCAGTACCCAGAGCAAAGCTAAAAAAGCAGCACCAATTAGCGTCCACTTCACCCAAGTGGCCTCGGTCGTGACCCTGTTGGACGGTGCGGATGAAGGCACTGGTGCAGAAGCAAGCTCCTGCCCAGTTATTGCTTGTGACATGCTGTATCCCTCCTTAGAACGTGGGTATCATGCGCAGCCCCGCATATTAACTAGGTAGTTACATTAGACAGTTGAGTTTAGGCAGTTACGTTAAACTGCACGGCGCCGTGACCAGCGCTGAATGCTGTTAATCACGAGTAACAGCACGAATGAAATTACCAACAGCATCAACGCTACCGCCGTAGCTCCTGCATAGTCATTTTGCTCCAGCTTGGACATTATGAGCAGTGGAGCAATTTCCGTCTTCATCGGCATATTGCCAGAGATGAAGACGACAGAGCCGTACTCGCCAATGCCACGAGCAAAGGCGAGCGCAAAACCCGTCAGCAGCGGTGGCACCAGCTCCGGCACAATAACGCTGCGGAAGATACGCCATCTGCCAGCTCCCAGCGTAGCAGCAACCTCCTCCTCGTCCTTGTCCAGCTCCTCCAGCACCGGCTGCACTGTCCGTACGACGAACGGAATGCCAATAAACATCAATGCTAGCGTAATTCCCGTCTGTGAGTATGCCAGCCTCCATCCAAGCGGTTCAAACAATGAACCGATCCAGCCGTTCTGCGCATACAGAGCAGTCAAAGCAACCCCCGCTACGGCAGTAGGCAAAGCAAAGGGCAGATCAATCACCGCATCAAAAATTCGTTTCCCTGGAAACTCATAACGCACCAGCACCCAGGCTATCAATAAACCGAGAAATAGGTCGATCAGCGCCGCAGCCGCAGCACACAAAAAGCTTACCTTGTAGGAAGCCAGCACCCTAACATCAGTCGCCACGTCCCAAAATTTCTCCCACGTCAGTCCAGTTGAATTCAGAAGCAGTGCCGATAAAGGCACCAGCACCACCAGACTGAGATACAGCACACTATAACCCATTGTTAACCCGAACCCGGGAAGTACGCGTTTTCGGGTGGCTTGCACTTGACTCATGTTCTGTTCATCCCTCTCTGAATCCATTCACTATGACACTCGCGGCTACCGATCAATCGCCTACACAGTCCACCTATTTTATGAACTGCCGGGTACATAAATCTGGTCAAAAATGCCTTTGTCGCTGAAATGCTTCTGCTGCGTCTCCCTCCATGTCCCGAATACATCCTTCAAGGTTACGAGCTCCAAGTTAGGAAATTGATCCTTGAACTTTGCCGTCACACTCTCCAGTGTTGGGCGATAATAATTTTCGGCAGCAATGGTCTGCCCTTCTTCACTGTACAAATATTTCAGGTACGCGTCCGCCACCTCACGTGTACCTTTTTTATCTACCACCTTATCGACTACTGCTACCGGGGGTTCAGCCAATATACTGATCGACGGATACACGATATCGAATTTGTCCGCACCCAGCTCCTTCACGGAGAGCAATGCTTCATTTTCCCATGCAATCAGCACATCACCAATTCCACGCTCTACGAAAGTCGTTGTCGCTCCACGTGCTCCGCTATCCAATACCGGCACATGCTTATACAGCTCCTGTACAAACTGCTGGGCCTTGGCTTCATCGTTATTGTTCTTCTTGAGCGCATAGGCCCAGGCTGCAAGATAGTTCCAACGTGCTCCACCCGAAGTTTTAGGATTCGGTGTAATAACTTGCACATCACCACGGATTAAATCGTCCCAGTCCTTAATCCCTTTCGGGTTCCCTTTGCGTACCAGTAACACGATGGTTGAAGTGTACGGGGCGCTGTTATGCTCATATTTACTTTGCCACCCCTCTTTAACAAGTCCTTTTTCCTGTAGCGCATCAATATCATAGCCCAAGGCCAGAGTTACCACGTCCGCGCCCAGTCCATCCTGCACAGAACGACTTTGCTTGCCAGATCCTCCGTGAGATTGCTTGATCGTAACCTTCTGCCCTTTCTCCTTCTCCCAATGGGCAGCAAACGCTTTATTATATGCCTCATACAGCTCACGGGTCGGATCATAAGAAACATTGAGCAACTCCACTTCCTTGGAACCGGCAGCAGAACTACCATCCGCCTGCGTCCCTCCCTTGCTTGCCCCGCAAGCGCTCAGCATAATCGTTAAAACCAAAGATAGTCCGAGAATAAGTCCACTTTTCCATTGCCTTTTCATCAAGACACCCCGAATTCTATGTAATTTGTATTCATTTACGCCTGTTATTGACAGACATAATCAAAAAAAGAGCGGAGAATTCCCTGATGCAGCCCTGATAGGTCAAACCTGTCACGTGGACAGTGTCTGCCTGCTGTTCCTAGAGGTTCTCCGCCAAAATGGCGAGATCATACATTAATTCTTTAATTCCTACCTGTTTAATGAGTTATATGGATATAATACGAGAGTTTAGGAGTGATGTCAAACCTTTTTTTGGTATGTATCATCTGGACTTTTCTTTCTTTAAGAGGGGGCAGTCAGAAACATGATATATGTTTCCGACCGTTTAGAGGTCATTTACACACGAAGTACGACTTAGTTGGCAACCGTTTCAAGATTAATCGAAAAGACTCCAAAAAGCTTCGGATTGTCCGTAGCTCTTCTCAACCACAGTTCACCCGATCCCACCATGACTCCCTGATAATTAACAAACAAATCATCTGTCTTTTGATTCACCAGCGCCTCGCGAATTGCATCCGTAAAAATCTGATCATACTTGGCCATAAAATCTTTCTTATTCGGAATCGTTAGCGACTTTTCACTATCATTAACACGCAGAGGGTACAAAATATAATTGGCCACTTTTTCCTTGTCATTGTCGGCAACTGCCTTCTGCAGCGCTTTGAACGTGTTCAAAAACGCTTTAGGATCTTGAATACCCGCTACCTCAAATGGATTTTGCGATGGATTGGAGGTTGCCGGAGAAGAAGATGTATCCGATGAAGCAGATGGAGCCGAAGGAGTTGATTTTTGTGCATCAGTACCGCTGTTTTCTGCACTCTCGCTCTCTTTCGCTGCTTTGTCACTTTGAGCTGAACCGCTACGATTACCACCGGCTCCGTTCTCGATCACGCTTGTACTGCTTCCAGTATCAATGGTTTCAGCATTCTTATCCTGACCACAGCCAGTAAGTGCTACAAAAGTAAGTGTAAGTAAAATGGCTGTCAGTGACAGCCTCCGTGACATCTTTTGATTACCGAATTCATGGTTTTTGGGCACAACGGGTCATCCTTTCTGCTTTCTGCTCTGACCTATTCTGTTCATTAAGTCTTCAACCGTTCTATTGTAACACAAGTAGACTAATGACCGCATGTCGCACCCTTTCTGGAAGGGGCTTACAGTGTAATATATGCGAAGGTTTTAACGTTTCCTTGCGATCCATCGTCCGTACTTACTTTCAAAATCAGCTCTTTCAAGGAGTCATTTGCTGCTTCATCCTGCCCTTCTGGCTTTACAAACAGCAGATCATGGCGTTCTCCTGGCTGCAACGTTCGACTGGAAAATCCGCTCGTTGTACCTTGCAAGTCCGATCCATTCGAACTGTTGAGCTTGTATTGTATGGGCTGCTTTCCAACATTCTTGATACTAATGTACAGCTTGCGCCCCTCTTCAAATTTAAAGTTCGTTTCGCCTTGTCCTTCAAAATGCATTCTTTGATCATGTACGATACGCTTCGCTGTGCCTCCCTGCTTATTCTGCACGCTTAGCGGTATTGCTGGATGCGTCACACTCGACGTTGATGTAGTATATGTGTGTGTCGGAAAACTAGCAAAAGTGGCATAACCCACAATTGCCCCTGCAACCCCCATCCAAACCCATTTCTCCACCATTTGATTTCCTCCTTTTCTTATCTATCCTTCAGTCGTCACCATGATTGCACAGATGGAACGGCTTATCTTCTATAAGGAAGCGATCAAGCCAAGTCATTTTATATATAAAGTCGGGTGCCGATTCGATGAATCCTTTTACAATGTCCAAAGAGCGTAGATTGTTCAAGTTTTGTATTTCAGGAGGCAACGTACGGATTCCGCTATACTGGATATCCAGATACTCCAGTTGTTGCAGCTCTCCAATTTCAGGAGGCAAATGCCGGAATGCCAGCTCCTCTTTGGGAATTACTTTGACATCTGGTGCCGGGCGATCATAGCATCCACAGCTGATCCTCAGGCTTTTGAGCCGGGTCAGCTTGGCAATATCAGCCGGTAGCTCTTCCAAATCCGCTACTTGTATCGTCAGTGACTCCAACGATTCCAATTCGAACAAAACGTGCGGTAGTGTTCGTATATCCTGCTCGAAAATGGTCAGATGCTCCAGAGAATGCAGTGTATGCCTAGCATAAACGTGTCTGCCCGTTCCATAGCATAATCAATCAGTCTTTCATAGGCTGCTCCCGAACATCGCTGTATAATCTGAACATGTCTCTCCCCCTCTGTGCCCTCGGCCTTACAATAAAAAAAGCCGAACTCATATCTATTATGAGTCCGGCTGTCATATTTTTCAAACTTGATCAAAGGCACCCAATACGACTTTTTGAATAGGGCTTACCGCTTACTCTGTCACTGTTCCATAGATCAGCACTGGTGCTTCCGCATGATCCGCAATACGGATGTTCGCGTAGATTTTCTCCAGTACTTGAGCTACATCTTCACGGTTCGCATGGATGGTAACCAGTGAATCGCCTTTTTGAACAGCATCCCCGACCTTTTTGTTCAGCATCAAGCCGACAGCCAGATCAATCTCGGATTCTTTGGTCGCACGTCCTGCTCCAAGCAACATCGCTGCGGTACCGATTTCGTCAGCCACGATTTCAGCTACCACACCATCCTGCTTCGCAGGCACCTCAATAAGATACTGTGCTTGTGGCAAGCGTTCAGGATGATCCACCACAGAAGCGTCACCGCCCTGATTCGCAATAAACTCTTTGAATTTCTCCAGTGCTTTGCCATTGCGAATGACTTCTCTGAGCTTCTCTTCGGCGTTTTCAAGGGATTCTGCTTTCCCTGCCAAAAATACCATCTGACTGCCCAAAGCCATACACAGCTCTTCCAGATCTTTCGGTCCTTCGCCACGCAGCGTATCAATCGCTTCTTTCACTTCCAGCGAGTTACCGATGGCCAGACCCAGCGGTTGACTCATATCGGAAATGACTGCCATCGTTTTTCGGCCCACATTGTTACCGATGCTCACCATAGCATGTGCCAGTGCTTTGGCATCATCTACGGTTTTCATAAATGCGCCTGCACCTGTTTTTACATCAAGCACGATGGCATCGGAGCCGGCAGCGATTTTCTTACTCATAATCGAGCTGGCAATCAGCGGAATCGAGTTGACCGTCGCCGTAACGTCACGCAAGGCATACAGCTTTTTGTCCGCAGGTGTAAGGTTACCGCTTTGTCCGATGACCGCAATTTTGCTGCGATTCACCAAATCCACAAATTCGTCCTTGCTGATTTCGACGTGGAAGCCTGCAATAGCCTCCAACTTGTCGATTGTTCCTCCGGTATGTCCGAGGCCGCGGCCTGACATTTTGGCTACCGGAATGTCCAAGGCCGCTACGAGCGGAGCCAGTACCAGCGTTGTTGTATCACCCACACCGCCAGTGGAATGCTTATCGACCTTTACACCTTCAATCGCGGACAGATCAATGGTATCACCCGAATGAACCATCGCCATCGTCAGATCAGCGCGTTCGCGTTCAGTCATATCTTTGAAGAAAATGGACATCGCCAATGCACTGACTTGATAATCAGGAATTTCACCCTGAGTGTAGCCTTGGATAATAAAATTAATTTCCTCCGTACTCAGTTCTTTTCCGTCACGTTTTTTCTCAATCAAGTCTACCATTCTCATATGTCATTTCTCCTCACTGTGCGTATGATCGTTTACAGAGATACTGCTGTATCCAGTGCAACTTCCATCATTTCTTTAAAGGTTGTTTGCCGTTCTTCTGCGGTCGTTTCTTCCCCCGTCAGCAAATGATCGCTTACCGTCAGAATCGTCAGTGCGTTTACACCAAACTTGGCTGCCAGCGTGTACAAAGCCGAAGTTTCCATCTCTACACCCAGCACGCCGTATTCCATCAGCTTTTGTACCACTGTTTTGTCATCACGGTAGAAGCTATCTGAGCTGAATACATTGCCGACATGCATGTTCAAGCCTTTGGCAACACCGCGATCATAAGCGCCCTTCAATAGATCGAAGCTGGCAATCGGCGAGTAATCGTAGCCGCCAAAGATATGGCGGTTCATGCCGGAATCCGTACAGGATGCCTGTGCCAAAATGACGTCACGAACGTGCACATGCTCCTTCATTCCGCCGCATGTACCCACGCGGAACAGGTTTTTCACACCATATTCGCTAATCAGTTCGTTGACATAAATACTGATAGAAGGCAGCCCCATCCCAGTTCCCTGTACAGACAGGCGTTTGCCTTGGTACGTACCCGTGAATCCGAGCATTCCGCGAACCTCATTGTAGCAGGTCACGTCCTCCAGATACGTTTCAGCAATAAATTTTGCCCGTAGCGGGTCTCCTGGCAGCAAAATCGTTTCTGCAATTTCTCCGGGTTTGGCTCCAATGTGTACACTCATGTTTTTTATTCCTCCGTCCCATTTGTCCATGCTTGTATCGTTATTTATATCGTTACTAGTAATCTTGCTTGTACTCTTGCTGGTCCTTGATTACTGAAGCTCTGCCAAAAAGCTCGTTCCGTGTTCAGGCAGTTTCACACCAAAGTTATCTGCTACGGTCGCTCCAATATCAGCAAAGGTTTTACGAACCGCAAGCTCCTTGCCCCCAACTGTAAAACGCGGGGAATATGCCAGCAAAGGTACGTATTCGCGGGTGTGATCCGTTCCCCGATACGTCGGGTCATTCCCATGGTCTGCAGTGATGATTAGCAGATCGTCATCGGTCATTTTGGCAAAAACCTCTGGCAAACGCGCATCGTAATCGTCCAAAGCTTGACCATATCCCTGCGGATCACGACGGTGACCGTATACAGCGTCAAAGTCCACCAAATTCAGAAAGCTTAATCCGGTGAAATTCTCATCGAGCGTAGCCACCAGCTTATCCATGCCGTCCATATTGGACACCGTACGTACCGCCTTCGTCACACCCTCACCGTCATAAATGTCGGAGATTTTACCCAAGGCGATCACATCTAGACCTGCATCCTTCAGCTCGTTCATGGTGGTGCGGCCAAACGGCTTGAGCGCATAATCATGTCGATTGGAGGTACGGGAGAAGTTCCCTGCCTCGCCTACGAACGGACGTGCAATAATGCGACCCAGCATGTACGGATCTTCCAGCGTGATTTTACGGCAGAACTCGCAAATCTCATAGAGCTCCTTCAAAGGTACAACTTCCTCGTGCGCCGCAATTTGCAGCACAGAGTCCGCCGAGGTATAGATGATGAGCGCTCCAGTTTTCACGTGTTCTTCGCCCAGCTCATCAATGATTTCCGTTCCGCTAGCAGGCTTATTGCCAATAACTTTGCGACCTGTGTGCTCCTCAATGCGTTGAATCAGCTCATCCGGGAACCCATCAGGAAATACACGGAAAGGAACCGCAATGTTCAAGCCCATGATTTCCCAATGGCCCGTCATCGTATCCTTGCCATTGGACGCTTCCTGCATCTTAGTGTAATACGCGAGCGGCTTGTCGGCCGCTGCCACTCCTTCTATGGAACGAATATTGGACAGACCGAGCTTACCCATATTCGGCATCTTCAGGCCACCGCGTTCGCGGGCAATATGACCGAGCGTATCTACATCGTAATCATCAAACTGGGCAGCATCCGGCGCTTCACCGATACCAACCGAGTCCATAACCACCAAGTGAATCCGTTTGAATTTAGACATTATAAAAATCCTTTCCTGACTCGCTGTTTTTTTTACAAAAACAACCCTGCAATCGTTGCCGACAGCACGCTAACCAGCGTTGCCCCGTACAACAGCTTCAGACCAAAGCGGGCCACCACATTTCCCTGTTTTTCATGCAACCCCTTCACCGCCCCGGAAATGATACCGATGGATGAGAAGTTAGCAAAGGATACGAGGAATACCGATACGATCCCGACCGTGCGCTCCGACAAGCCTGTTTGCTTGGTCAGATCCAGCATGGCCACGAATTCGTTGGATACGAGTTTGGTAGCCATAATGCTGCCCGCCTGAACGGCTTCGTTCCACGGAATACCCATGACAAAAGCGAAAGGCGCAAACACATATCCAAGCAGCGCCTGAAAGCTGATTCCAAACAACCAGGAGAAAATCCCGTTAACCATGGCAATCAGCGCCACAAAACCGATCAGCATCGCAGCTACCGTAATAGCAACCTTGAAACCGTCCATAATATATTCCCCGAGCATTTCGAAGAAGGACTGCTTCTCTTCCTCCTGAACCTCCAGTAAATCGTCTTCCTTCTCAATCTTGTACGGATTAATAATGGAAGCGATAATAAAGCCGCCGAACAGGTTCAATACCAAAGCTGTGACCACATATTTGGGATTTAACATTTGCATGTAAGCTCCCACAATCGACATGGACACTGTAGACATCGCAGACGCACACAGCGTATACAACCGATGTTTTGGCAGCAGACCAATTTGCTTCTTAACGGAAATAAACACCTCGGATTGACCCAAGATAGCCGAAGCTACAGCGTTGTAGGATTCCAGTTTACCCATTCCGTTTACTTTGCTCAAGACAAGCCCGATATATTTAATAATAAAAGGTAACACTTTTACATATTGCAAAATACCAATCAACGCGGATATGAACACGATTGGCAGCAGTACACCGATAAAGAACGGTGCTGCTCCTTCATTCGCAATTCCGCCAAAAACAAAGTTAATCCCTTCAGTTGCATATGCCAAAAGACTATTAAAACCTTCTGCAAAGCCTTTGACCAAAAATTCGCCAATTCCTGTATGCAGTAATACGAAAGCAAGCGCTGCTTGCAGAACAACCATAACCACCAGCGGACGATACCTGATTTTGCGCTTGTCACTGCTGGCAACGTAAGTAAGTGCAAATACAACGAGCAGTCCCACCAGAGCGATTACATATTTCATTTAATTTCCCCCTCATTACATTAAGCGCTTACATTACCCATAAAAAGAACGCGCCCCAAAGAGGCATTCTTTTTTTTATTTCCCCAGATCCGCAGGTCGAAAGGCACCCGGCAGTAATTGATCCACCGTCCACTCTTCTGTGTTGCCATGAAGGTTTGTCAGATAAATTTTGGTATCTTGATGAGCAAATTCGGAAATGACCTGACGACAGGCCCCACATGGAGACACAGGCCCTTCCGTATCAGCTACAACCGCAATCGAATCAATTTTCCGGCAGCCTTCGGATACCATTTTGAAAATCGCTGTCCGCTCTGCACAATTGCATAAGCCGTAGGAGGCATTTTCCACATTACATCCGTGGTAAATCGTGCCATCGCTTCCGAGAACCGCAGCACCCACCTGAAAATTCGAATACGGAACGTATGCCTGTTTACGCGCCTCAAGCGCTTTTTGAATCAATTGATCCTTCATTGCGAATCCCTCCATGACTTTAAAATAAACTTAGTAGGAAGATGTAGACTGCTCGCCCTCGATGATCTTCACACCGGAACTTGCACCGATCCGACTTGCGCCAGCTTCTACTAATTTTTGCACGTCTTCCAGACTGCGTACACCGCCTGAAGCCTTAACACCAATCTCAGGTCCTACCGTTTTGCGCATCAAAGCCACATCTTCCGCAGTAGCTCCACCTGTTGAGAAGCCTGTCGAGGTTTTCACAAAATTCGCTCCCGCTTTGACGGACAGCTCACATGCCAGTACCTTCTCTTCGTCTGTCAGCAAGCAAGTTTCGATAATCACTTTTACCAGTGTACCGGCAGCTGCCTCCACGACCGCACGGATGTCCTGCTCGACGAGCTGTACATCACGTGCCCTCAAAGCGCCTATGTTAATAACCATATCAATTTCAGTCGCACCGTTAGCAATAGCATCTTTCGTTTCAAATGCTTTTGTTGCGGACGTGCTCGCTCCCAGCGGGAAACCGATAACCGTACAGATGGCCACGCCCGTACCTGCCAGTTGCTCTGCCGAATAAGCTACCCACGCCGGGTTCACACATACAGAAGCAAACTGATATTTTTTGGCCTCGGCAGTCAATTTCGTAATTTCATCCTTCGTCGCATCTGCACGCAACAATGTATGGTCGATTAATGCTGCAATGTTCATATCTAAAAGCTCCTTCATTAGATAAATAGTGTGAAGACAAAAGTCATTTATTTCTCTGTGATGAGACCATCATAGCACGGCTTTGAACATATGTAAAACACATTTTGAAATTATGTTCAAGCTTATGCACAAGGCGTCACCTACAATTCATATTTCCCTGTAGGGACGTGCCATAACCGTATATTTTGCTGGGTTGAGACGACTTGCTCTATTGTAAAAGTGCTTGAGCCGTAAACTGATCCGTCACCAAAATATTCGCATACTTGCCACGCAGCGATGCCCGAATGGCCTCCACTTTACGCTGGCCTCCAGCGACGAGAATGGACTTCTCCTTCTTTCGCAAATCAGGCAAATCAATCCCGACGGTACGGCTATTGATTTCCTGACTGCATATATTGCCCTCAGCGTCAAAAAAGCGCGAGCAAATATCGCCCTTGCCAATTCTTTGCAGTAGCTTCTGCTCTTCCCCGTTAAAATAGCCCAATCGGAACAGCAACGCATCCTCCTTGACCGTACCCACCGTAAACACAGCGATGTTCGCCTGCTTGCCAAGTTCAATGATACGCTGGATATGCCGATCCTCCTCGACCATTTTCTTAACGGCGTGACTGTCGAAAATCACAGGCAGCGGCAAATACCGTGCTATGGTATGAAAGGCTTCTGCGAACAAATTCACGGTTTCCACGGCATATGTGTTGACATGCGAATGGCTCACGCCTCCTTTGAGCTGAACCACCTCAACACCCTTGACCTGCTTTTGCTGGAGATGAAGCGCTACGGCATGCATCGTTGTTCCCCATGTCACTCCAATAATATCAGCATCCTGTACCGTTTCATGCAAATAATCGGCTGCTTTTTGCTAATATGCTTCTTGATCTCCTGATATTCATTTAACGGCGAATAACAGACTAACACGGTATCCAGTCCGTACTTCTTCTTCACCTGCTCTCCGAGCGCGTCCATATCCTCCATCGGGTCCACAATACTGATCCGCACGTATCCCTGTTCCTTGGCAGCCTGCAGTAACCGCGATACCGTAGGACGCGATACCCCGAGTCTGACCGCGATATCTTGCTGACTGTAGTCGTTTAGATAGTATAATCTGGCTGCCTCGATACTTAATCGCTGCTTTTCATGATCCATTCTACCTCAACCCGCTTATCTTAAAATGTAGTGCCAGCGGACACAGCTTTAGTCCCAAACATTATATATGAAGGGAAACTTGAAGCCACGCCTTGGCCGTATAGTTGTTAATTTGGAAGATTTAACTGCTCGTTTGTGATATTCTGTGATTAACTACAACTACTTTACCGCATCCTCAACTTTATCGTTCCATCTGTCAAAACGCAATAGTTAAACCATTTTACCGCTCATTCACAATCTGTGATGGCTTATCTGAATATGTAAGGAGAATTGCTATGTCTGAATTTATTGTGTGCAGTCTGGCGGACAAAAAGTTCGCTTTAAACTTTGTGGAAGTAGAAGAAGTCATGAATGCCAAAAAAGGAACGCCGCTTCCCTTTTCCGAGGCGTGGCATGAAGGAATGGTGACTATTCGCGGCAATGTATTTACGATCCTTAATTTACGCAAAAAGCTGTTTCTTCCTGCATCAAGCGATTCCGCCGAGGACAAAATGATTTTGCTCAGCCGTGCGAAGATTGCTCTGCTTGTCGATCAGGTGGAAGACACAGCTTCTGCCGAGGACAGTCAGCTACAAAGCAATGAGGAAGAGTGGCAACGCGAGTTGTTCCCTACAGTGATGGAGCATCAGGGTACCCTCATTCCGGTGATCGATATGGACGCTTTTCTTGCATCCACCAAGACGAACTAAAAAGCAAAATACTCCCGAACCTTGAGCCCGCTTACACTCATCGTTCGGGAGTATTTTCAGTTATTGGAGTCCCTGCCCCTCTTTCATATGAACCAGCGTGTTCAGCTGCTCAAGCAACGTATTCCCGCCAGTCAGCGAAATCGTGCCAATCTTCTCGCAGATTTTTTCCATGAATTCCAGTTCTTTAAGACGAAAGAGGGTGGCATTCTCGTCCATCAGCTTGGCCGTATTGAGCAGACTACGAGTGGATGCCGTCTCTTCACGTCGTGTGATGAGGTTGGCCTGTGCCTTCTTCTCTGCCAACAGCACGGTATTCAGAATATCCTTGATATCCCCCGGCAAAATAATATCCTTCACCCCTGCTGACGTAAAAGTCACTCCATATTCGCCACTCTGCTCATTCAGTCGAGTCAAAACATATTCCGCAATCTCCTGCTTCATTTTCAGCAAATCATCCAGCTTCATCGTGCCAACATATTCGCGCAGCAGCAGTTGAAGCATAATGTACATTTGTTCCTCGTATGCCCTGAATTCCAACGCCCGCAACGGGTCGATGATACGGTACTGACAGACAAAGTTGAGGCGTAGCGTGATTTTGTCCTCTGTCATGATTTCCTGTCCCATCAGGTCCATCTGCTGTTGTCGCATATCTATCGTTTTGATCTCTGTATTCACTGTGGACATCCAGAAATAATATTTGCCCGGTTTCAGCTCACCCTGCAACACATTATCGTAATACAAAAATCCCAATTCATAGCTGCCCACCTGAAGTGTCTTCCAGAAGCCCGGTGTCTTGGACAAGAATGCTTGCCCCAATGCCTTATCAATTGCAGGCTGCCGAGTATCTGCACGAACAAAACGATGTTCCTTGAGCATGTTCCAAAAAGCATATTTTCCAGCCGTTAGCAGCTCCACAAATCGATTATCCTCATAATGCAACACATATTCATGGTCCTCTACATCGATGACATTCAATTGTTCAAGCAATAGGGGATCTGTCAAAAACAAACGAATATCATGATCCGGTACAAAAAATGGTTCGGCTACATTCAAAATTTCAACTGCTTCCTGCTGAAATGTCTTCAATAGGTAAGTTCCTGGGTGCAACAACTTGTGGTAGCTTCCTTTTTTGAACAACAGCCCGCGCTCATCAGATTTAATCGTTATCTTCTTAAACATCGTATCACTCCTAGTATTAAAATCCTCCACTTAAAAGTATGCTTCTTTCTATATGTGGCGGCTCCGCGGTCCATTTGATCTTCCGATCGCTGTTGCCACTGAATTTTTAGAATGGATGAACCCGTTAAAGGGTTAAAATTCAGTGGCAAAGGCGAACGCTTCGCTTCTTCAGATTCAAATGGGCCGCTCCGCTGCTATCCGCCTTAAAATCAACACACTTTTAAAATGAGGATTTTTTATTTTTTATTTTTTATTTTTTATTTTTTATTTGTTGTAGTAGGGTTATTGACCCTTGCAGAGCATCCCTCCAGTGTGGACGGCGGGGTCAAGCTTAAGGAAAAAGAAAGATACCGTCTGTTTCCGTGTTCTAGGGATGGGATTCATCAGCCCAACATCGACTGTGAATCTGTATCCCCGAGACCTCAAAACCTGTCGGCGCTTGCTCTCTCCGGTATCCACTGGCCGCATAGCCATCGCCCCGGTATCTGTCATCGAGACCAGACATGGGATGCTCTTATCCGGGTCTTTTCATTGTTTTTATTCGATCATTCGAATACTCTACCAGAAGTCGCGTGGAAGGCGATTGGGAATTGAACCCTAATGTTGGTGGATACATCAGATTTACAGGATACCTGACCCATCAGGGTAGGCACTGCGGGACCTTTGGAAATCCACGCCTCGGTAATATCTTCCTGTATCAGCCTTTATCATTATCGCGCAACCTGGAACTCACGAACATGGCGAAAGTATTACGACCCTATAAAAAAAGACACAGGAGAAGCGTATGTGCTTCCCTTGTGTCTTTCTTTCTATAATTAACTGTCGCGTTCGTATCTTAGATCTGATCCACTAGGATGTTTTTTCGAAAACGGGATCGACGCTCGGTAGTGGAAGTTGTGGAACGTCTGTTGTTGTAGAAGAAGTCTGCTGGTGTGTATAGCTGAATGAAGGGGTCTCGTATTGCAATCCCGCCTTTTCATAGGTAAACCAATAGCTGACAGCCTTCCCGATATCGAGGTCTGTAACCCGCTGCTCCCAGACACCGCCGTTGTTTGTCATTCGGTAATTGAGCTGTTGTCCACCAGTTAAAGTATAATGCACATCAACATAGGCCGAGGCTGTTTTGGGTGTAAATTGAAGCAATGCTTCATGATCGCTGACAAAGCGAGCTCCTACTTTATAATCCTCCGTTTCCCCGCCACCCTCATTACCACCAGATGCTGGCTCTGTCGTTACCCCTACCGCATTGCTTGCTGCAGATAGGTTACCAGCTGCATCTCGAGCCTTAACGGTAAAGCTGTAAGTGGAAGCTGCATTCAGCCCTGTAATTGAAGCGGAAGTACCGCTTATCTCTGCTGCCTGGGCCCCGTTCTTATAAACGATATAACCCGTAACGCCAACATTGTCTGTAGCTGCATCCCACTCCAGAGTGACTACCGAAGCCGTTTTGGTCGTAGCTCGAACATTTGCCGGGATGGACGGAGCCTCCGTATCAGGTTGCGGATTGCCACCGCCGCTTCCATTTCCGATATTAAAGCTATTCGGCTGCACGGTAATACTGTGCCCATCTGAGAAGGTTACTGTTTTGACTTGGTTTGTAAAATTGTAGGCCACATAAGTTTTTACACCGTTTTTATGAAATACGGCATAAATAGGTGAATTAGCGGTGATGCTGCGGTCGATGTTGCCTAAAGCATCCAAATTGTAGATCCAGTGGTAGGCATTCGCCTTGGAATTCCCTGCTTCCGGTGTCATGGCTGCTACGCGTGCACTGAATTTCGCCTTGGCATCGGACGGGTTCGAGATTGCTCTGTACATATACACAATATCTTCCCACGGACTGAAGTTCCCACCGCTTTTTCGCAGCAGATCGTTATAGTTCTTAGCCGCATACTCCGAATATTGCGTCAGATACAAGGAGGCCGAGGTGATCGGTAGCCAGTTGATACCATGCACCTCTGCGGCATTATCGGTCCACCATGTTGCATTCCCTACCGTTTTACCGCCCCAGATCATGCTTGCCGTCGCGCTTTGCATCCCTGCAGGAGTGTTTGTGCCATGCACATCAAACCAGTATTCGTTAATGGCATTCATTTCAGTTGTGTATAGATAGATGCCGAGATCACGAGTTTGAGTATTTCCCGTCGCCTCGCCCCATAAAATAAGACCGGCCCAAGCATTCATCGCCTCCGAGGAGGATTCATTGTTGTTGCCATCGCCAAATTTGGCATGGCCGGAAGCCCAGGTGTGCCCGGCATAGGGATCAAAATTACGCAAATACGGAAATTTTGAATCAGACCTGTCGGTATTGGCGATATCGCGAATGAGCAACTGCACCATTTGTCCCCATTGGGAATCGGATGCCCAGCTCTTGTCCACACGTGCAATTTCGGCTGCGGCCTTGATAAAGTATCCATAATGGAAGTGATGGTCATTTAATTCTACCGCACTGCCAAAGCTGTCGGGATAACCGATCAATGTCCCCCAATGGTTGTTATACACAAATAGACTGGAGCTTTTCAGATTCCCCGAGTTGTCACTAGCCTTAAACCAGTCCTGCAGCCGGCTTTTGATCTCATTGCGGAACTGGGTCGCTGCTGCGGTATTGCCAGCCTGGTCGGCAATCGGCGCCAGCGCTGCTAGCTTGCCCAGACGTTTTCCAGTCCAGTACGTGTCTCTATCGCCAGAGTAGACTTCCGCTTTCGCTTCGTCTATATAACTGTTGAGCGTATTTTTATCGTAGGACCCCAAGTCGGGCAGGGAAGGCAGTACTCCTGTAAATTTCATTTTCGTTTGAAAAGACGCACCCTCTGCTGTTTTCATCAGACCGCGTACAGAATTGTACGTATAGCCTAGCAGGGGTTGTGATGAATTTTTCCACTGATGCGGGTATAAGGCAAAAATAGTGCCGCTTTGTGTGCCTTCCTTCGGTGTGGTTGCAACGTTAAAGGTGGTCGTTACCTCGGAAGAGGCTTCGTTATAGCTGTACTGTGCTTTGGAGCTTGTAACGAAAGAATAAGCGTATTGCTGAAACTTGTCCAATGTCGCGGTTGTTTTGTCAGGCAAAGCCGCCACTGTAAAATAGTTTTTCCCGTTTAATTGATTGATCAGCGTACTCGACCCGAGGCCAGACCAGGTGCTGCCGGAAGGACCAAACAGACCATAGTGTGAGCCATTGACTGTAATGCCAAGCACAGGGGAACTAGCTGACCCAGACCAAACCTCTGGCACCCCATTAAATGAAAGCTTGGGATTGCCACCGCCAAACTCAAAAAAAACATAAGGGGAGCCGTGTCCATAGGTAGCACTCATTTTATTGTTGCCGCTTTGAAATAATGATTTGACAAACCAGTCGCTGAAACCGTCCACCTTAGCATCCGGAAATGAAGCGCTTACAGAATGACCGATGGTAAAATCGTTCACATCATCCATCCAGCCCGCGATGTATCCCGGATTTACCGTAATTTTCCCACTCGGGTTAAAGATGCGTAAACCGTTTTGCTGATTTTTCAAGGCAAGGGGATGCGGATATTGAGCCTCGGAGTACGGTACCCAGGCCAGGCTGCTCCACCAGTCATTGGTAGGCATTGGGCTGATTACATTCGCTGTTTTGTAAATCTCGTTTTGCGGTGTTGCTGCTCCGGCAGGTAGTGTGGTTGAATATGAGCCAGCGCCTTGTGTGACCTCACCCGAAAAGGCTTTAGTAGAAACCGGTGCAGCTAAAAATATCAGACTGGCACTTAACAAGCATAATATCGTTTTTTTCACAACCTACATCCTCCTTTGATTTCTCTAATCCCTTTCACTGCAAGGCTTTTCCCTTCTCTTCCAAGTTGAATCCAACTTCATTGTGCTTGATCTCAATTTCCAGGTCAATCCTTTTATTTCTATATTCTAACTAAACGAGGCGAAAGTCTCTAAAAATACATAAGAAACCAGGACGAAAAACCCAAGCATGCGTAATTATGTTATCTCAAATTCACCCCATAAGACATTCACCCTATGAGTTATTCATCCCATTAACCATTCACCCTAATAAACGTTTAGCATATAAAAAAAGAATCCTCCAGGCCTTTTAGCCCTTCAGATTCTCTGTTCTTTTAAGTATATGAGCTTTTGAGCTTTTCCCCTTCCCATGCTCCCCACCATTTCGAAAAATGAGTGACTTTGCGGTGGGCAGTAGCGGAGCGAAGGGGTTGAATCTGGAGAAGCGGTAGCGTTCGCCTTTGCAGTGGGATTCTTACCTTTAAATGTCTTATACAATCCGAAGAATCCCACTGCAACAGCGATCGGAAGATCAACCCCTTCGCGGAGCGCCTCCTCCACCCGAAAACAACTCACTCATTTTCCCCGCCCAAAATACCCTTCTATTTTCCAGTCTACACCAACCTGTGTCACGCTCAAATCATGCAATGCCACCGCATTGCTCATCGCAGACACGCCTTCTCCCCCGAGAAATCCCGGGGCCGCGCGTCCTCCTACCAACTTCGGTGCAATATACAGCACCAGCTTATCTGCCAGCCCTTGCTGCACGAACGAAGCGTTCACCTCGGCTCCGCCTTCCACGAACACCGATGACACCTCCGCCGCACCCAAAATATCCAGCATTTGCGGCAGGTTAACCCGATCACTGTTTTCATCATGAGTCGGATATACCTTTACACCCAGTTGTTCCAACTGGCTACGCTTGCCTTCATCATAAACGCGCCCTGTGAATATCCAGGTAGGTGCCTCCCCATCTGTAATGACACGGGCATCCAATGGAATTCGAAGCTTGCTATCCAAAATGATACGAATCGGATTCCGTCCTTCCGGTAGACGAGTCGTAAGCTGAGGATTATCGTGAATCACCGTCTGTACACCGACCAGGATTCCCACATGCTCGTTACGAAGACGATGCACATCCTCCCGTGCAGCCTCAGATGTAATCCACTTGCTTTCCGAGGTCCGGGTCGCAATTTTACCGTCCAGCGTTACTGCCGATTTGATCGTAATAAAAGGACGCTTGCTCACGATATATTGATTGAACACTTCATTCATGCGGATGGATTCCTGCTCACATACTCCGACAATGACCTCAATGCCCGCATCTTTCAAAATCTGTACCCCTCTGCCGGAAACCAGCGGGTTCGGGTCCAGCGCTGCAATCACCACTCGACGAATGCCAGCCTTCACAATCGCTTCCGCGCACGGGCCTGTCCGGCCGTGATGGGAACACGGCTCCAGCGTTACGTAAATCGTCGCTCCCTGAGCGTGTTCACCCGCCATACGCAACGCATGAATCTCGGCATGTGGCTCGCCGGGCTTCAGATGAGCGCCGATCCCAACGATACGACCGTTGTTGACAATGACTGATCCGACGAGCGGATTCGGTTCTGTTTGCCCTTTAGCACTTCTGGCATTTTCCAGTGCCAGGCGCATATATTTTTCGTGAGTGGTCATAGAACCTCCCTGAGATCGGAATCCCGCAAATGGCCGGATCGTTCCACTTTTGTATTCAAATACCGTTCATTATATTGCGACACATCGCCCCAGAGCGGCATGCGACCGGCCACATTCATACCCGACTTCTTCAAAGCATCCATTTTTTTAGGATTATTTGTAATCAAAGTTACCGGTTTTTGTCTCAGGTGACGGAGCACACTAATGGCATCCGCATAGTTGCGTGTATCATCTTCAAAACCCAATTGATGATTGGCTTCGACAGTATCCATGCCTTCTTCCTGCAGAATATAAGCCATTGCTTTACTAAACAAACCGATTCCGCGGCCTTCATGGTTAGCCAGATAGAACAACGCACCCGTTCCATGTTCCACGATCATTTTCATGGACTGGTGGAGTTGAAATCCGCAATCACAACGCTTGCTACCAAAAATATCTCCAGTATGGCAAATACTATGCATGCGAACTAATGCATTTTCCGACTGTTCAAGATCGCCATACACCAAAACGCTTGACTGTTGTCCCTCTGCCAAATCCAGTGTGGACAATCGCTTCACAATCGTCTCAGCAGTGGCATTAAGTAAGTCCTGACGATCTTCCTCATCCCGTACGGGCAACCAGCAGTACCACTGAAAAACAACCGTTTCTCCTTCCATATTAACTGGCAGCTTGATCGGTCCTACCAAAATCGTCGAAGATTGCTCTCCACGAACGGTTTGAATTTTATCGTTAAGTAGCGTAGCTACATCTTTTTGGTTCATCTCTCTGCACCATCCTTTATATGAGCTCTATATAGAAAAATGCCTAATTCTTCAAAGGCTAATCGTTATTGTCAGGGTATAAATCATTGAACTATGTGTAAGAAATGTTCATGAAACGTGGATTCCATCGTCAGCTGCCGTTCCTGAAGCTCGGTGACAGCCTGTCGTCGTCCGTCTTCGAACGCCTTTAGGTCTCCTGCGGTATAGCTCTTCTGTCGTAAACGAAGAAGCTCACTAGCTAGCACATCGGCATCCTTCAAAGCTGCATTCAAGCCAAAAGCTCCGGTAGGTGTCATGGTATGCGCCGCATCTCCAATAAGGACCAGGCCGTTCTGCGTCCAGGTGTCACTGCGGCTGCTGAAAATATCCAACGGTACGAAGTCCTTCCATGAACGAATGTGATCATGCACACTATGCTTCAAATCCGGAAAAGCGTCCGTAAACAGCTGTATAAAAGGTGCAAAGGATTGCTTAAACAGGGTTGGAAAGCTGCCTTCCTTCACATTCCAGCCGATTTGAATATAGCCCTCAGCCTGTGAAAATAAAGCCAGCTGCCCTCCGTTGACCCGTGCCAGACGAGTGACGGGCTCCCACCCGGCAGGTGCTGCGATTTTGGCCCATAGCAGATCATAGCCGTGTCGAATGTTCATCACAGGCATCTGAGCCAGCTTGCGCACAGTCGAATAGCGACCGTCTGCCCCTACAATCAACGAACTGTCAATCGTGATCTCATGACCGTTCTTATTGCGGGCGATCAAGCCGGTATACCCCTGCGTGCTGTTCCCCTCCAACGCAGTCACCGTTGTACCTGCCAGGTAACGGAAAGACTCGTAGATAGACGCCTGCTTGAGCAAAGCCTCCAAAAATCGAGGTTGTGGAATGTGCACTCCCACATTACCATGGTTTGAAGCTGGCTCGACCGTTTTGACCTGCTGCTGATGCTGCCAATACTCGATTCTTGTGGAGGCGAGAATATAATCCTCATGAATTTGTTCGAGCAGCTTATGCTTTTGGATCACTTCCTGACCCTCATCATTTAAAATTTCACCGCGGAAAGCCTTTCCGGGCAAGCTCTGCCGCTCAACCAATATCGTGGAAACACCCTGCTCCGCCAGTAGACAGGATAACAAAGTCCCTGCGGGTCCTCCCCCAACTACACACACTTCACATTCCAGCTTCATCCGACTTCCCCCTGCGCCCAAACCATAACCACAACGATTCGTTCGTACCTGTTCATTTTATCATTAATCATATCAAAACAAGTTCAATTTTTAAGTATTCACATATAAGGCTCCGTATCAAATCCAACAAGTTACTTTATGTAACAAAGTATATTTATATCATTCAATTTCGTCAAGTAATAAATTTATGTAAAGTAAAATCATTTACTTTTAACAGTGAATCGTTAATAATAAGAGCATGAGGTGATCACATGAACATTCCGCAGATGTGCCCACGGTTTGAAAAAGCTATGGAGCTACTAAGCAAACGTTGGACGGTGTTGATCGTATTTCAACTAACGAATGGACCGCAACGTTTCGTCGCTATTGAGAATTCAATTCCTAATTTAAGTGGAAAGGTCCTTTCGGACCGTTTGAAAGAGCTGGAGGAAGAAGGAATCATACAACGTACGGTTTACCCTGAGAAGCCCGTGCGGATTGAATACTCACTTACAGATAAGGGACGCGATTTAGCTCCTTTGTTTGACCATATCGGTACTTGGGCTACACGCTGGATTGAGGTTCTACCAGCACTAGAAAAGCAATGATCTATATGGACTACAGCTATTTTTCCTAAACTAACATGATAAACACACACAGACTGCTAACATGCCAAAGAACGCCTTTGCTCTAAGTGCAATTTGTACTTATAGTGCAAGGCGTTCTATTTTTCATATGAAGGAACTTTAAACGTTCCCCTCACCGCTGCGTTGCATTTCCTCACGAATGGATTGCACCCGTTTTTTCCCCCAGTCATACATCATCTCCACAATGGGTAAAATCGTCATTCCCAGCTCGGTCATCGAATACTCCACCTTTGGAGGTACCTCGGGATACACTTCCCGGTGCACAATACCGTCCTCCATCAACTCCCGCAACTGATTGGTCAGCACTTTATGCGACAGCTTCGGAAACAGCCTTTGCAGGTCACTGAAACGGTGCGCTCCTTCCACACCCAGATGCCATAAAATGACGACCTTCCATTTTCCGCTTAACACTGACAAGGTTAGTTCCTTTTCGCAGTTATAGTCTCCGTTAACGATCTTTTCCCTTATTTCTTCTCTCAGCGTATCAGTCATATATCAACTAACTCCTTTTAAATCATCATGGTCTTGCACTCTAATAGTAACCTGCAGGTAACCTCCGTACTTGAAAGTGCATTCTTCACAGCCTGACGAAGCCACCCTACAATAGTAGATAACGTTACACATTCAAGGAGGAATAAAGTATGAGTAAAAAAGCTCTTTTTATTATACCCCCAGAGCGCTTTAATGAGGATGAATTGTTTAAACCAAAGGAAGCACTGGAGCAAGCAGGTGTTACTGTGACGCTAGCTAGTACAAAAACAGGCGAAATCACGGGTGACTACAACGGTAAAGCGACAGCTGATCTTGTTTTTACAGACGCTGTGCTGGCTGATTATGATGTAGTATCTGTGATCGGCGGATCAGGTACGAATGACCATCTGTGGAATAACGCGGATCTCCAAGCTCTGCTAAAACAAACTCATGAGCAAAAGACTTTACTGGCTGGCATCTGCGCAGGCTCTGTAGCCGTGGCTCAAACCGGACTACTCTCTGGTAGAACGGCTACATGCTATCCAGTGGATGTACAAAAAGATCAGCTCCAATCGCATCAAGCCGAATATGTGGCGCAGCATGTTGTTGCGCATAGCGACATTATTACGGCCGACGGTCCAGATGGCGCACAGGCATTTGGCGAGGCGCTCGTTCAAGCCCTGCGATAAGCACCCTTTAAAGTCCCGTGTGGGGACTAAAAACGAGCATCCCCAAAGAAGCCGCATCACGTCCTTTCTATTGTATGGGACCTGATGTGGCTTCTTTGTGTCATTTTCATGCTAAAGTGACTAATTTAATTGTATGGTCCTGGATTTTCGTGTTAGCTTTAAAGAATCGACGTTTAGCATAGGAGGCTTATATGCCGTGATTATGAAAGGCAAAATCCATTTACATCAGGTAACGTCCGAATCGTTACGACTGGGCGCCTTACTATCATTAGTAGGGGGCTTTTTGGACACATATACCTTTGTTGGAAGAGGCGGTGTTTTCGCCAACGCACAGACAGGCAATATCGTGCTGCTGGCTGTCAAAGTCATTCAGGGGCACTGGATTCAGGCGTTATTCTATATCCCACCCCTGATCGCCTTTTCACTGGGCGTTTTTGTTGCTGAAGGGATTAAACGAAAATCAACCCACCGTCTAACTCCGGACTGGACCCGCGCAATTATTTTATTGGAAATTGCAATTTTTTTCATCGTGGGACTGATTCCGCAAGGAGTTCCCAATACGGTAGTGGTGGTGATCGTCTCGTTCGTCGCTTCCGTACAAATGACTTCCTTCCGCAAGCTCATTGATGTGCCGTACACCTCTACTGTCAGCACCGGCAACCTCCGATCAGCTATCGAGGCTGTGTATATCGCTATAACGACCAAGGACACGAACGCTGCCATTCGAGCGATGCGTTATGGTGTCATCTTGGCAGCCTTCTTGGTAGGGGCTTTGCTGGGGGGATTTCTGACTTTGACGATTGGAGATAAAGCCGTTTGGGGTGCTGTTGTTGCACTTATTTTTTCTTTTATTTTATTTACAGAAAAGGAAAAGTGGAAGCTTCCCCTACGCCACTAATCCTCCATTACATCAGCCCTGAATGAACTGCCTCTGGGCCGTTTCAAAGAAATTCAAGAGGTCATTGCGGGACGAGAATGCTGCCTGAGCAGATTGGTTGCTACCGCCCCCCTTACCGTGAAACGCGCCCAGATTTTCTTTCAAAAATGCTCCGCAGGCAACAGACTGGGTGCCGTTATGTGCCAGAATGATTTTGTTTTCTGCTGTTGTGGCAAATAAAACAAGCAGATCATGCTCAGCTGTCAGCTTGGTAGCCAATTGCTGCATGTCCTGAAGGGATTTTTGTTCGAATACATGAGCAAGAACATGCCCCTGCACAGCAGATAGCAACTCTTTCGCCTGGTACGAAGCATTTTCCTCTTGTAGGAGCTCCACTTGCGCCTTAAGCTGCCTATGCTCCTGCTCCCACTTTTCGAATCGGGTCAAAATATCTTTTCGCCCGGTATTGAACTTCGTAGATAACACGTCCAATATCTGAACACCATCGTTAAAATCCTGGAGTGCGCGAACGCCACATTTGAAATGGATTCTTGCCATCCCCTTCTGCTTCTCCCATTTTAAGCATTTAATGATCCCAATTTCCCCGGTCTGAGCTACATGTGTGCCGCCGCAAGCATTATATTCAATGCCCTCGATCTCGACAATCCGAATATTTTCCGTCACTTTGGGCGTTTTCACCAGCGGAATATCCTTCAATTGCTCACGGGTTACAAAAAAACTTTTTATGCTGCGATTACTATAGATTTGCTGATTTACTTCCTGCTCGATTGCCGATAGCTGCGCAGGCGTTACATCCGAACAGTTCACATCAATCGTGGCATATTCTTGTCCCAGATGAAAGCTTTCAGTACGCGCACCCAACAACTCCAGACAAACCGCTGACAGCAAATGCTGCCCGCTATGCTGCTGCATATGATCAAATCTGCGCTCCCAATCCAATCGGCAGGCCACTTTCCCCTCTTCCGGCAAACGTTCTACCTGATGCCAAATGTGCCCATCTTCGAGAACAACATCTAATACACGGACGCCCTGAATTGTTCCTGTATCACAAGGCTGACCCCCACCTTGTGGATAAAAGGCCGTTTCCTCCAGCATAACCAAATATTTTCCGTCTCTTTCCATGCTCTGTGTAATATGAGTGTCCCACTCCGTAAGATTTGGAGCAGTGTAGTATAATTTTGTCGTCATTCCAGATTCCTCACTTTTGGGTTCTTTGTCTCGTACGATATCCACTTATTATCAAGCACTTCATTGTAAATATCAATGTAGGGAAAAGCTTGAACCATAGCACGAACAACTGTAGAAAGAAAATAAAGTACTAGACTGGATATGTTGGTCCCACGCGACATTTCGAATTATAAAACCGTCAGATCTCGTAAAAAAAGTATTAGACTGGCCCCAGCTATAAAAACAGCGGCAGCCGTGGACGAGAAAATAAAGTCCTAGACTGTCGCTGTTTTATTGAACTAAAGTTCTCCGTTAGTATAACAATGCATCATCTTTACGGTTCCCGAAGGAGTTAATGCACAATGAGGACTGGGCAACTTGATAGCTGTGAAACCTTGTGGCTGACACTTCCAAGCATCATTTCTTTTATGCCACTTAGCCCACGGCTTCCAATAATAATGAGTTGCTGCTTGGAATCTCTTGCATAATTTAATATTTCATGTGCAGGATCTCCCTTAAGATGAAGTGTTTCCGGGTTAATCCCCGCAGATTCTAATTTGGATTTGGCTTGTTGCAACTGTTCCAAACTCGCTTTCTCCATTTCGTTCAATATTTCTTCCAAGAAATGCCCTGGTAAATATGTCATGCCATTCGATACATATTCCTGGCTGACATTAACCAAGGTAACTTGAGTTTGTTTGTTTCGAGCTATTTCAACGGTTGCATCGAGGAGTTTGTTCGTTATTTCAGCTTTATCAATTGCCACAATAATTTTGTCAAACATATTTATCGTCCTTTCCGTGGCAGCTCGTAACTATTTCGGCTACCTACAAAACGGTTTCTTGCTGCTCCTATACCGACTAAAAAGAGTAAGACCGAAGCGCCAAGCAGAATGAAAAGTGGCAGATTCCAACTATTTGTCGCATCATGCAGAAATCCTATAAGGGCAGGACCGATTGCGGCAAGAAGATATCCGATCGATTGCGCCATGCCAGACAGTTCCGCTGCTTGATGCGCATTTTCAGTACGTAAACCGAAAAACATCATGGACAAACTAAAGGCGCAACCTCCACCAATTCCGAGTATTATAATCCACAACAGAATGATATTGGAGCTTCCGTATAGAAGTCCGAGCGTTCCCGTTAAAAGCAAAATGATTGTGATGACCACTAACAAACGTTGGCTAGACATGCGCCCAGCAATAACGGGGACAATAAAGGTAAATGGAAGCAGAGCTAACTGCATTATCGAGAGGTACCATCCTGATTGGTTTGAGCCAATTCCTTGCTGCTTTAAAATTTCAGGCAACCATGCGATCAACACATAGAAAACCATGGACTGTATACCCATAAACAAGGTTACTTGCCAGGCAAGAGGGGATCGCCAAACATTCACATCGTTGCTGGCCATCTGTTGACTCGTCGTGGTTGTTTGCTTCGTTTGATTTCTTAATTGGGGTAACCAACAGAGAATCGATACAAAGCTTAGAATCCCCCATATTCCCAATGCTCCCTGCCATTTTAGACCTGCGTTCACGGCTAGCGGTACACTGATTCCCGATGCGATTGCTCCAAATAAACTCATTGAAATTGAGTAAACACCTGTCATGGAGCCAATTTTATTTGGGATATCCCTTTTGATTAAACTTGGCAATAATACATTACATACGGCAATTGCGAATCCAAGAATTGCTGTCCCAATATATAGATTAGCTGCGCCAGATAAAGAACGTATTACAATGCCAACAGTCAGAACGATTAGGGCAATCAAAATGATACGTTCAATCCCATACCTTCGTCCAAATTTGGGTACTAGAGGTGATAATAAAGCAAAGGCAAGCAAAGGTAGCGTTGTTATCAGGCCTGCTACTGTATTTGAAATACGAACGTCATCCCTTATGAGACTCACTAAAGGACCGACTGAGGTTAAGGGAGCACGTAAATTAGCTGCAATAATAATAATGCCGAGAATTATCAGTCCTATAGAGGATGGTACGGCTTTTATATTTTGTTTGTTCGACATTCTACATTTCTCCTTACTAAATTCATACGTAAAATTTGTTTCCTGCTGATTGAAAAACTATGAAATAACATCCGCGCGAACAATAATAGTATAGTATAATATATTATTTTTAACAATAAGTATTTTATGATATATCATTTTTAACAATAAGTATTTTATAACACACATTAACTCATCTAAAAACAAAAATACAACTCTGAATTCCCGTCATGGAATTCGGAGTTGTATTTAATAAGTGGAATTTTCGACTTTTAGAAACCATACTTTAAGGATATATGGAGCACTGTTTCGCTATTCGTACGATTGGTATAAGAGTGAGGACAATCTGCACGAAAACTGATCGTATCATATTGATTCAATGTGTAAATCTCTCCATTGACTTGAATTTCAATGGAACCAGTCATTACTGTCGCAATTTCAGTTGTATTCACATGATGACCTTCAGGGTGATACGAGCTATTCGGCTGTAAGTAAGCCCGACACATTTCAATATCGTTGCTTGCGTTTTTAAAGACCGGTTCAATGATCCAATTTTTTTGATCATTAGAAAACCGCAGTCCTTCGCCTGCTCGATACAAACTAACAGGGTCTTCTGATTTCAACAAAGCTAATAGCGGTAAAGATATGCCTTTTGAAATTTTCCATATAATCGCCAAAGTTGGATTTGTATCGCCACGTTCGATATTCCCCAGAGTAAGTTTGCTTACACCCGTTAATTCCGCTAAGTCGTCTAAGCTCATGTTTTTTTCTTTTCTGTACTTTTTCAAGACACCGCCAATTTGTAATACAATTTGTTTTGATTCATCGATTTCATCCATTTGATATGCACCTCAACAAAAAACAATTATAGCTAGTATACTGTTTATCTAGACTCTTTTCCATACAATTAGTATGGGATGGTGGACTACACTCCTATGCAAAATTCTGACGTCTATGTAACTAATCTGCCAGTTAGCTTAATGAAGCATCGTCAGTCTAACACTTTATTTTTCAGTCTAATACTTTATTTTCTTTTGACAACAACCTCCATATAGTGAAAAATCCACATGACGATTAACAAAATTTAGCTTGAAATTCATTTTTGAATAGATTAAGATTAGTCGGCTAACTAATTTGTCGATTGGAACATACTGTAAGAAGAAAGGAGAGCCTTATGGATTTTGATTTACGGGACTTGCCCACTCGTGAGGCGCTACAAGAATTTTCTAAGCGTATCCCCGAGATTGATGTAAGAGCGACGGAAGCTATGTTATTTTTTATGCGAGTATCTTCCAGTGTTTTTAAAGTCAGCTTTGAGGGCTTTGAGAAATTCGGTATATCTCATGGTAAATTTTCAATATTAATTCTTCTGTATCGCAACATCCATACAGGGTTGCTGGCTACAGAGCTTGCGGAAAAAGTAGGGGTTAGCAAGCCAACCGTTACCGGTCTCGTTGACCGCCTGGAACGCGATGGGCTTATTATTCGATCTGTTCATCCTTCCGACCGCCGCATGAGCATTGTTAAACTGACCGATCAAGGAACAGAAATGATGGAAAGACTGCTGCCTATACATTTTACAAGCACTTCCACACTGATGAGCCACCTGTCCACCGATGAAAAAGAGCTGCTCCTGACGTTACTGCAAAAAATAGAAAGCGGCATCCCTCAAGCAAAAGAGATATATAAAGCAGCAAAACCAGAATAAGTTTTAATTTTACGTCTTAGTTAGCCGACTAACTTTTAAATTATTAAATAAAAGAATAAATAAAATGTACATACCAGGATATTTATTTATTCGAGTCTCTGTTTAACTCATTTTATGAATTTAAGGAGCGTATTACTCATGAATCGCACACAAGTCACCAGCCTCATCATCCCTCTCATTTCTATCGCCTGTCTTATCGGCGGGGGGTTCCTACTCCAGACCAACGGACAAGATCAAGTCAATGCTTCTCGATCCGTTAAAGGCACAACACTAAATGCGGATAGCATTCATGTATCGTTTGAACAAGTAGGAGGCAAAATCCTGAACATCCCGGTAACAGAAGAAACGAAGGTCAAAAAAGGAACTGTCCTTATGACTTTGGATTCCACAGATGTGGATCTGCAAATTGAGCAGCTGCGGACACAAATCGCCCAGTTCAATACGCAAATCAGCCAACAACAACAATCCATCGATTTAGGGTATACACGAGCAGCAACTCAGGAAAAACAGGCACAGCTAGATATCGCGCAAGCTCAAGTGACTGAGCGTAAAAGTCAGGCGGCATTGCAGCGGGCACAAGCGGCTGAGCGTCAAGCCACTGCTGCGGAACAACAGGTCAATAACGGGGCTCGGGATGAAGATGTTCAGCAGCAACGAATTGCCGTAGCCTCAGCCACCAAAAACGTTCAGACGGCGCAGACCAACTATAAGCGTAATAAAGCACTCTATGATGCAGGAAGTGCATCCAAAGCAGCGTTGGATGATGCCGAATCCTCTTTGACTTTAGCGACAAATCAGTTGAGCCAGCAAAAAGAGTCTCTTCAAAAACTACTTCATGGTGCCACTTCCGAAGAACGTATGCAGGCCAGTGAACAGACGACACAAGCAGCCGTTTCGGTAAAACAAGCCGAGGAAGAAATTCGCGGTGCCCAATTGTCCGTCGATCGTTCCAAGACCCAGCTGGAAACCATTCAGCAGAGTCGTCAACAGTTGGCAGATCAGAAGCTGGCTATTGACCTCATAAAGCAACAAAAAGACACACAGGAAGTTCAGCTTAAAACGTTGCTGCTCAAAAAAGAACGCCTGGTGTTAAAAGCACCACAGGATGGCAAGGTTACTTCGATTAGTACCAAAGTCGGCGAAAATGTGGCGCAAGGGGCTCCTGTGATTACCCTAGAAACCAATGATTTATATTACGATCTCTATGTGAATGAAGAACAAGCGGGGAAATTCAAGGCCAACCAAGAAATTAAAACTCATATCTCTGGTCTCAATAAGGACCTGAAAGGTACGGTACGCTACGTAACTGCTGCACCACAATTCGCTAATGTGAAGATGTCCCGTGAAAAAGGAGAAGCAGATACTGCTACATTCCAGGTACGTGTATATGTAACAAGAGAAACCGCTTTGCTACCAGGCATGACAGTTGAGGTGAATACAAATGAAATCTCTTCGTGATGAATGGTCGTATCTGGTTCACTCCAGGTATCCGATCATAGCTATTATCTTCCCATTGATTGCCGTACTGGGGTATTCACTGTTGCTCCCAAGCAGCCAAATTAACGACGCTAACGTGGTAGTAGTGGATCAAGATAACACAGCTTACAGCCGTGAGTTCATTCAGAAAATAGATGCTTCCCCGTATATGAACGTAGCTGAGATTGTTTCGTATACGGACAACCCTGAACAGTATTTTTATCATGAACAATATTTGGCTGTTATTTCATTGCCGCATGGTTTAGAGGATAATCACAATCGCTCCCTTTCCAGCCGCGTGGGTCTCATTCTCGATAATACCAATGTTCAATCTATTACTTCGATTCGTACAGCTATGCAGGAAATTAGCGTTTCCGAGAATATGGAATTGTCTGTTCCAGCTATGTTGAAAACCGGGATGAACGCAGAACAGGCTCAAGGGGCCCTCAATGGTATCGCCTTGGAAGTGCGTTCCCTGTTTAATCCAACTAATGACTATCAGAATACGACGATACTTGCATTCACTTGTATGTTCTCTTTTATGATACTGAATATAAATAGCTTACCTCTGGTCGCCAGACTCCGGGTTTCCAAGAGGCTGGCTGCTGAGCTGCAAAATCCATTCAACATCCTGCTGCGTATGCTTCCTTATACGCTGTTCTCGACGGCTGGCTTGATCTTCTCTCTCGGGATGCTTAAAGTGTTTGGAGGAGGCCGTTTCGAGGCCAATCCAATTCTCTTTATAATTCCAGTTGTCCTGTATGTATTCGGTACCGTTTGTATCAATGTCCTGGTTGCATGGGGCGCTGCACATCCGGGAATAGCCATTGGCAGAATGGTGATGATACTCATGCCTGCTTTTGTTCTATCGGGGGCTGTTCTTTCCAGATCACTGTTTCCACCTTTAGCGATTCAAATCGGTGATTTCTTCCCCTTTGTATGGATGTACAAATTCCTGCGCACCATGGGTCTGCGTGGTGCACCTTTGCAAGAGATGCTTCCCGAACTCGGTTCTCTGTTACTATATGTGGGTGTGCTCTCCATGCTGGTGATCGCCAGAGCCCTATGGGAGAAACAGAAGCTGGCCAAGCAGACTGCGGGTTCTGCTTCTGAAAAGGGCTCACCACATCCCGTTGTTCCAGCAAGCACAACTAGCGGCGGGTTATCTATGCAAGGGGCACCATCAGCACCTATGCACGAGCCTATAAAAGGATAGAGTCTTGTCTGCAAAAAAAAGGGTTAAGTGCCGTCTAACGAGCCTTAACCCTTTTTCAATAATATTAACTTCCCATTGTTATCAGAATAAAATTCACTTATATGCCCGACCTAATTGATAAGCGTGCTCCAGTAAACCTGCAATGTATTCTTTCGACTCGGACAAAGTATCATAGAAGAACTCCACCTTGGACTCTCTTACTCTTGCGTAACCAGCAATGGCTTTATTCAAATAATTAGTAACCAAATCATGATATTCATACTTGATCAGATGTTCTTTCGTCCCTCCCGCCAAGCACATCCACAAAACCTGCTTCGTCGTAAATTCCTGAAGTAAACCTTTGTTCCAGACTTTATCCAGGTACCCTTTTAGCATGGAGGGAACACTGTACCACCATAGTGGAAACACAAAGACCAGAGCATCCGCAGCTGCAATTCTATCCATCTCTTTCCGCGTTTCAGGAGCATATTGTTTATGGGTCGTATTCCAATCCAGCTCATCTGCAGCGCTGTACACCGGATTGTATCCATCCCGATCCAAGTCCAAAATATCTACCTCGTGCTTATTCTCTTTCAATCCCTCTACAAAACGATTCATGACCGCAAGGGTAAGTGAATCTTCTCTAGGATGCGTGACGACCAATAGAACTTTCATGTATCCGTAACCTTCTTTCTCCTCATAATTGTTGAACCCTGTCTACAGATGCTATTATGGATGTTATACATTAGAGTGTGAAGTACGCACTTCAATGTACTGTAGGTACTTTAAGGTTCCTTAGTGCCTTTTGTACTACAGATCGGAGAGGGGGAAAGTCTATGGAAGACAAAGCCAAAACCTATATGCTCGGGATCGAGGCAACTTTGGAGGTCATCAGTGGAAAGTGGAAGGGCATCATCCTGCATCATTTAACCAGCGGCAGAAAACGTACATACGAACTTCGTCAACTCATTCCGAAAATCACCCAAAAAGTGCTTACCCAACAGCTTAGAGAGCTTGAAAAGGATGGAATCATCCACCGCATCATTTATAACCAGGTTCCACCCAAAGTGGAGTACGAGCTTAGTGAATATGGATGGGATTTTAAAGATCTGCTTGATCGTTTTTGCTTATGGGGAGAAGATCATTTGGATAGGATCTATGGAGATAAAACAAAAGTGCTGGAAGAGTATTCTGTGAAGGAAAAAAACGCCAAACAAGCACCACCTCTTTAAGGAGGCGTGCTTGTTTGAAATACTATAGCTGTGCACCCTTGTTTATTCACCAGTCTCCGCAAATTTCCGAATACGAGCCCCGACTTCATCCCGTACACGCTGGAACACGCTCCATTTCTCTTCTTCTGTTCCTTGTGCTTTAGCCGGATCATCAAATCCCCAATGTTCACGACGAACGCGCGGAGGTGTGATAGGACATTTATCTGCAGCATCTCCGCATAAGGTCACAACCAAATCCGCGCTGTTCAGCAAAGCAGGATCTATAATATCTGAAGTTTGCCCGGAGATATCGATCCCTATTTCATTCATCGCTTGCACCGCTTTAGGGTTAAGGCCGTGTGCCTCAATGCCCGCACTGTATACATTCCAACGGTCTCCCAAATATTTTTCGGCCCAGCCTTCTGCCATTTGACTGCGACAAGAATTACCAGTGCATAAAAAGTAAATTGTCTTCTTTTCCATCATTAATGTCTCCTTCAATGTTCAATTATGAAATGATTAACCATAGATATAAGCCCAGTAGGGTCATAAAAAGTGTAGGAATGGTTAAGACAATGCCTGTCTTAAAATAAGTCCCCCAAGAAATTTTCACGTTTTTCGAACGAAGCACATGCAGCCACAACAACGTGGCTAATGAACCGATCGGAGTTATTTTCGGCCCCAGATCAGAACCAATGACGTTAGCATAAATCAACGCCTCTTTGACCATACCGGTTGTATGGGTGGCATCAATGGCAAGCGCATTAATCATGACCGTAGGCATGTTATTCATGACCGACGAGATAATCGCCGCAATAAAACCCATGCCCATGGTGGCCACAAACATACCTTGATCGGCAGCCGCTTGAATCACATGGGCCAGCAGATCCGTCAAACCGGCATTACGTAGACCATACACCACAACATACATTCCGATGGAGAAAAATACGATAGCCCATGGAGCGCCCTTGATGACTTCTTTCATCGGCACTGCAGGGCTTCTACGCGCCATCAATAAGAAAAAGATAGCAATAATACCGGCCACCACCGAAACGGGAATATTAAAAAATTCGCATGCAAAGTAGCCAATGAACAAAACCGCGAGAACGATCCAGGACATACGGAACATCTTTGGATCTTTAATCGCTTCCGCAGGCCTGATTAATTGTGTCGCATCAAACGTTTTCGGAATCCTTTTACGAAAAAAGAGATACAGTACTCCTATACTGGCTGCTAAAGAAAATAAATTAGGTATAATCATGCGACTCGCATATTCCATAAAGGTGATCCCAAAGAAATCGGCTGACACAATATTAACCAAGTTGCTGACCACAAGCGGAAGCGACGTCGTGTCTGAAATAAAACCGCTCGCTATGATAAAAGGAAAAACCATTTTCTCATCCAATTTAAGTGCCCGAACCATCGCCAGTACAATCGGTGTCAGTATTAAGGCCGCACCGTCATTCGCAAAAAAAGCAGCAACAACGGCGCCAAGAAGGGTCACATAAACAAACATCCGGGTTCCGCTTCCTCGCGCAGCTCGTGCCATGTGAAGCGCCGCCCATTCGAAGAAGCCGATTTTATCAAGCACCAACGAAATCAGAATAATGGCTACAAAAGCCAGTGTCGCATTCCAGACAATATGAGTAACTTCCCAAACATCATGCAAATCGACGACACCCACCAGCAAGGCGAGTATGGCACCGCCGCAGGCAGACCATCCGATGGACAAATTTTTAGGCTGCCAGATCACCAACACTAAAGTGGCTAAAAATATAATGCATGCCAACAAAATCAATGTTTTAAACCTCCATTACATCACCTTATAAACATATACTTATGTTAAAAACACCGTCTATCCCCCAAGGAGATAAACGGAACAGCCTTTAGGATGAGCAGCAAGCCGATGAATCCGGTGCACAAGATGCTATCGGCTCCTCTTTATTCAGCCATTTTAAAATCTGCTTGGAGTCTGGCATACGCTTAAGAACGGCTTGAATATGCGGCTTGTCGTCTACATTTAAGGAATAGTATACCCACTGACTTCGTCGTTCTTCTTTTACAATTCCTTGCGACTTTAATTTTCTCAAATGTTGGCTAATTGCTGGCTGCGACATATCAAAGATATCTACAAATTCGCAAACACACCATTCTCTTTCTCTTAGCAGGGAAAGCATAGCCAAGCGGGTTTTATCCCCCAGTAGCTTTAAATGATCGGCTACATAACCAAGTTGCTCCAATGTGTAACCTCCTTTCATTTATATAACTGTATGCTTATATACTAATGGAGTACGTTTTTAATATCAAGAACAATAATACTTATTCGTTCACCAATTGCATAATCCAGTCTTTTATATCAACGATTCGCAGTGTTTTGGGGCGTGTATTCGTTCTGGAAATAATTAATGGGACAAGGGAATCTTTTTCATGCAACGAACCATGAGCTCCCCCTCCGATGTGGGTGGGAGAACTTTCACCGACGAGTTCATATCCGGGTTGTACCGTGACGACAATATATCTTCCTTCATGTGAATACATTGCCCCGTGCAGCCTCGCCAAAACGTCTGGATATTTTCCATATTTGATCCGGTTGTTATTTATCGTAATATCCACAAGGTCTTCTTCGCCCGACAATGTCCACGATTGTCCATATTCATCGGTGTATTTTCCACCAGGATGATAAGAAAATAGCTTACCCTTTTTCCCCTTTGTAACATGAATATTGTTTTTACCATCTTTCATAGCGATAATGTCGAGCTTGTCCTCATTTTGTAAAAACTTCACCACATTGGATAACTCCACATCATCGTTTATGGCATAGATATAAGCCATCCGTTCATTAGCAGAAATCACGATTTGGTCATCGTTTCTTACTGGTTGATTTAATTTTGCAATGCGGTAATGATTCAAAAGCGACTTTAAATCAACCGTTGCTACCTGTCGATCATTATAAATAGCGCTTTGCGCACTGTCACCCATGACAATCCATGTCGCATTGTTTACAGCCTGTTCCCACGAACCATATGCATTCAACACAGTTTGCAGTGCTTGATCCGCTTTTTCGATTCCCTCCAGTTGAGTCGGGCCCTTTCTATGCGCCAAATTATCATTCTCTGGAAAGTATGTGATGGTTACGTCTGGGAGTTTCTTCTGACTTATTAGAAAAGCGGTATCTTTTGCGGAAAATTCGTCGTTCATCCCAAATTTTTTCCACAAAGGAGTATTCCAGCTATTTTTCGGATTCAATTGTGCCAGAGCTGCATAAGATAACCATTTAGGTCCTGTTACTATCATTTTTTCTGGCACCCTGTTGCTATTCGCTATGAAGTCAGGCACCTTTAAGGCATGTTTCGTTTTCCCTCTGAAGACAACAGCATTGATGGAAGCGGATTCTTTACCTTTGTCATCCAATTCCTCATGTATGGTTTTCGTTTTTTTGTTCAAATGAACTTGGTTTAATTGGTAAATTGCGTCTAAGAATACTTGCAGTTGGTCTATCTTCAAGGCTTCTTTGGCACCATTGCCGTAGAGAATCATGCGTTTCTTTTGGTCGCTGTACCAAACAAGTCCAGGCACATGATGTTGGTCTGCATACGTTCCCGTTAATAATGTACTGTCGATTGTCACAGACATCGTGGGAAATGAACTCACTACCTGCGGGAAATATTGCCCATGTTTCAGGAGATATTGCATTGCCGGTGCGCGGCCTGCTTGAATCGCGTCTTGCAAAGGCTTATCCATTAACGAATCAATCAAGATCACAATGACAGGTTTTTTGCTCATTTGATTTACTGTAATAGGTGGTTTCACACTCTGTTGTTTTAGTTGTTGACTGGAGTCCGCTCTACAGCCCAAGATCAACAACAATAAACTTAGCACTACTGCAATGGTAACTTTATTTTTCATGCCCATGTATGTGTCCCTTTCTTAGAAAAACTTGATCTTCTTATTTTTTTCTTGTACTTAAAATATTATTCCTGCATTGGATCATCGGGACAAAGGTATCTCATACAAGCAATTAAAGTTAGACCTCCATGAATTTTTTGGATCTAATAGGCCAAATTTAAGATCAAACCATTCAGGGAGGGAGCATAACCATGACTACGACAAACATAAACGAATACTCCATGCATTATATGGATTCCGGTGAAGGAATGGCCATCCTATTCATTCACCCTCCAGTACTCACAAGCTTAAATTTCACATACCAAATTCAAGGACTCTCGCCCCATTTTCGAACTATAGCTTTTGATATCAGAGGACACGGTAAAAGTCAGCCTTCCGAGCAAACGGTTACTTACCCTCTCATCGCCCTGGATATTAAACATTTGATGGACCGGATGAGCCTTGATAAAGTATTTCTGTGTGGATATTCTACCGGGGGCTCGATAGTACTTGAATTCCTCTTGACTTATCCAGATCGGGCATGGGGAGGCATTGTTATCAGTGGAATGTCGGAAGTAAACGAATGGCGACTAAGAAATAAAATTTCTTTGGGCATTGCTCTTTCCAAAATCGGCACAATCGGTACGATTGCCCTTTCTAATGCTTGGTCACAAACGAAACAGCTATCTTTATTCCGTAAGTTATTCAACGATGCGAAGCAGGGAAATCCCAGGAATGTCGAACAATATTATCGATACAGCTTGAAGTACAACTGCACCTCACGGCTCGGGGAAATCCATCTTCCTGTCCTGCTCGTTTATGGTGAAAAAGATAAGCACTTTCATCCCTATGCCAAAATATTGCATCAACAATTACCAAATAGTGAGCTGGTTTTCCTTAAGAAAGCTGATCATCGCCTTCCTACGAAGGCCGCCGGATTATTGAATGAACTGATCAAGCAGTTCGTAGATCGGTTCAGCCTTTAAAGCAAATCCTACAGGATAATTCCACATACATAGCTACATCCCACTCCTGTTACGTTAAGCGTCAAATAGCCCCCCCACCTGTTCAACATCCGTTGGCCATGACATGCGGCGGATGGGGTATTCCTTTCCGGACCCCGGCCGAAAGGCAGGAATCAGTACATTACATGCCGTTTTCTGCGCCATCGTTGCGCAACCTTACAAGAGTGTTAGGCAATTGTCATCTAGATCAATGGTATCAACCTAGCTGCTCCTCTATACTAATCCATTGATAGGATTATTTTTAAGGGGGAGTTGGCGTGAGGTTTTTTGAAATGCTGCTATTCTTTTCAAGTGCTTGTTTGTTGGCACTCCTGTTCATTATCAATCAACGTATCCGAAGACCAGCTTTGCTCCTGACAAGCGGAGCAGGCTCCATTTTTTTAGTGATACATTTGCTTGTCGAAGGATACAGGGTTCAGCTTTTATTTTTATACGTATTTACGATCCTGATGCTTATGCTTTCGCTTATAGACGTTTTCATAACGCAGAAAGTCGTTCGGACTGCCTCGCGAATCCGTAGGGTGCTGGGCCGCCTTTTTATCGTGATTGGGCTAATCGCAACGGCGTGCTTCCTCTATGTGTTTCCCGTATTCGACTTTCCGGCGCCAACCGGCGAGTTGAAGGTAGGCACGCAAGTCTTTCATTTCATCGATCCAAGCCGGGAGGAGACATTTGGCAAAACTGCGACAGGCAAAAGGGAATTGATGGTTCAGGTATGGTATCCGGCTCAAGCTGGCACCGACAAGTACGCTCCCTTTATTCCCGATACCCAGATTTTACGTTATATGGCCGCGGACTATGGCCTTCCCGGGTTTACTTTTCAACACCTGAAGTACGTATCCAGTCATGCTTATTCGGGGGCCGAAGTCTCTTCGGCACAGACTTCATACCCGCTGATCCTTGCGAATCCCGGCAATGGCTCTTCCAGGTTCCTCCATACGTCGCAAGCCGAAAATCTTGCGAGTCATGGATATATCGTGGCAGTGATCGACCACACCTACAATACATTTGCAACCGAGTTTCCGGACGGGCGAATCACGACCAGCACAACCAACGACTTATTCTCGCCCGCCCATGATTACCAGACGAGTAGAGGAAATCGCGACAAGTTGGGAAAAGTTTTAACCGGCGATGTGGCGTTTGCGCTGGACCAATTCGAGCTCATCCAATCGGGGCAGATTACAAGTCATCTAAAAGGGAGGATTGATCTCGGTCATGTCGGGGTGTTCGGTCATTCCATCGGCGGAGCGACGGCCTATGACGCTTCTTACGATCCCCGAATCGCGGTTGGAATAGACCTTGATGGAGGGCTTTATCGACTGCGTGACAGAGAGGGTCTGCGAAAGCCGTTTTTGTTCATCAACTCGGAAAGCTATTTCGAAAAATTAAAAATGGTGATGGATAACCGGGTCTACACGGATGCAGAGCTTAACCGTATGGGCTCAACAAGAGAGTGGGAGGATCAAGTAACGGAAGATAAAAAGTTGGAGCTTGAACGGATGCGCGAAGCGGTCAACGAAGGGGGACAAGTCCTCTATATCGAAAATACGGAGCACTTGAATTTTGCCGACGTACAGTTCATTTCTCCGATTTTCAAAATGCTGGGCATTACAGGAAAGATTGCGCCCGAAAGAGCGAACTCCGTTATCAATGCCTATATGCTGGATTTCTTCGATAGGTATCTGAAAAATCAAGGCGGAATCTTAATGAAAGGACCGGATAGCCGCTTTCCGGAGGTGAAGTTCGTAACCTCGCTATTATAAATTACGGAACAGGCTACCGATTTTGATATGCTCCCCTTCAAGTAGGCAGGTTTAATAAATAAACCGCTACTTGAAGGGGAGTTTTCCTTTGTCTAAGAAGAACGAATACAATGCGATTGAGAAACTAGCCATCATACAGGAGTTAAAAGCAGGACAGAGCAGCCGTGTGGAAGTAGCAAAAAAACATAACATCAGCGTTACCACCTTAGTGAAATGGCGACATCGCTATGAGTTGTACGGAATGGGGAAGCGAAAGCTATGAGCAAGGGGCGGTCTACCAATCATCAGGAACGAATAGACGTTGTTCTTCACTGTCTTGCCCACGATCATGACTACCGGAAGACAGCGGAACAGTCAGGTTAATCTCATGATCTCACAGCTAGGTTAGTAGTTGAAGGTGTGGAGAGTTTGACGCTTAGCCTGTTACTGTATCTTTGCCTGTATATTGACCTGCTCATCAAAGTGAAAAATAATATATAATATTTTATACCATGTAAATATACAAATTATGCTAAAGTCATATATAGTTTGGTTGGGATAGGTATGTATTCGGAAGGAGTGTAAAAATGAAATGCTAAAGCGTATTCAGAATCTTTTTGTTATCCCTAACTACCCATTGTTCATGATCTGCATGTTATTGCAAGGCATGGCTATATCCATCAGCGCACCTTTTTTAGCTGTATATTTTACAAGTACACTTGGCGTATCTGTGGGAACCTTTGGTGTGTTTACAGCGGTAACTTTGATTTGTGGCATATGGATAAGCTCTCTGATTGCCAAACGTTCTGATACCGGATTAGATCGTAAACAAATTTTGGTGATTTGTACGTTATTTAATGCCATAGCCTTTGCAGGATATCTTGTAATCCAAAATTTTTATGTACTTTTTGTTTATATGACGATCTTTACGGCCATTGGTGCTCCTGGGATGCCGCAGTTATTTGCCAGTGCACGTGAAGCAGTAGATCGCAGTAAATCTGCGGATCACGCCTTTGCTAATTCAACGCTTCGGTCTATGTTTTCTCTCGGCTTTATTACCGGGCCGCTTTTGGGTTCCTTTTTGATTGCACATACGGGCTTTAAAGGTATCTTTATGGGAACGACCTCTATTTTTGTTCTCATTGCTGTTCTTTTATTCTTTTTTATCCAGCAGCCTCCCGCTCAGCTTAAACATAAAAATCAACTTTCACTTCATAACATTACATTACATAAAAATATTGAGATTCTGATCCCTTTCTCAGTTCTTACTCTGCTCTATACGTCTCACTGGATGAATAGTTTAAATATTTCCTTGTTCATCATTCACAATTTAAAAGGTGACACGAGTGACGTTGCTCTAGTATCCAGTATTTGCGCCATTTTAGAAATACCTTTGATGCTTATGCTAGGCGTACTAGCAGCTAAATACTCCAACCGTTTGCTTGTATTTTTAGGGGCATTAACAGGAGTTGTCTATTATATCCTTGTCCTTATGTCTACGGAGATGTGGCAGCTATTCGTGGGGCAACTTCTTCTAGCCTTCTTTGTTGCAGTGATTTCTGCCATTGGCATTAGTTACATGCAGGATTTGTTGCCCTCTCTTCCAGGGTACGCATCGACGCTATATTCCAATGCGACAACTATCGGAAGACTGGTGGGGAGCTTAATGGGCGGATTAACCGCTCAATGGATGGGTTACCGAAACACCTATTGGGTATGTTTGGCCCTAATCATCTGCTCCCTGGGTCTCCTGGCAATTTCGAAGAAATTAGAGTTTGAAAAATCTGCTGCTTTAAAAGAAAGGAATCACAGTATATAGACTGCGCTTATTTTTCTATGGTGGAGAAATGACTCATAATTGTATCTGCCGCATGTCTATACCCACCAGCCTGACGTAATGATTCGCCGATCACATAAGCCTGTTCTTTATAGGTTGGATGACTCAATACCTCTAATAAGGCTACTCTCAAACTAGCGGGTGTAAGCTTATTTTTATCCACAACAACACCCGCTCCCAGTTCCTGCACCCGACTGGCTACGATTGGCTGATCCGATGTTAAAGGAATCATGACCTGCGGTACATTGTAATATAAGGCTTCACTTGTACTGTTCATCCCCGCATGTGTAACAAAAGCATCCACATGCTGAAGCATTTCCAATTGCGGAATATAAGGCTTGATTATAAAATTGTCAGGGATACACGGGGCCAATGGCTCCATGTCTGTATAATTGCCTGAAGACAGCACAAACTGCACAGGCAAATCGCGAAATGCTGCAAAACAAAGCTTATAAAATTCCAAGTCTTTATTCAAAATAGTACCCATCGAAATGTAAACCGCCTGTGGATGCAGAACACGAAGTTGTTCGAACGGGAAAGATGGAGCATCTTTACGCGGTACAATAGAAGGACCTGTAAAAATAAAACTGTGATCCAGTTTTTCAGCTTGCGGTTGAAAATAGCGGCTTGTATAAACGATTCTTAAGCGCCCGCCATGAGGAGCAATCTTTTCTATAGCTGGAGCCTCAACCTGAAGTTCATTAGCTAGTTGATGCGTTATTTGCATCGTAGCCGTGTACAACTTCTTTACCTCCGGATCATTGTCATTCATGCCTTGCCCCGATCCCAATGGCTCTACGAAAGCAAAAGAAGCGATAGAGCACACAGCAGGGATTCCTAGCTTCTCAGCAATAATCGTGCCTCCCCAGCCCATCAAAGAATCATAGATTAAATAATCATAGGTTCTGTTTTCAATAACTCTCAAAACCTCTGGAATAATCGGAAGAATCATACCTTTTACCATCATGTACACAAATTGATAATGATGTTTGTATTCTGCTGGCTTTAAATCAGAGTCTTTAGAAAAAGCATCATCAACAAAAGGGTAGGTTATCATCTGTGCTCCTGTCTGTTGAATTCTCGTACGATATTCTTCCGTACACACATAGTCAACATACTCCCCACTGTCTACCAACCTTTTCACTAATCCTAATGTCGGATTAACATGGCCTTCAGCAGGCGTGATCACTACTAACACACGTGCCATACCTTACACCTCCAAATCAATAATAAATTACAATTTGAAATAAATGCACTTTTAACATAGCAAACATTTACCATATAAACAAGTTTCTTCAATGCCGAAAATTAAGTATGTATCCTCTACTCAAACTATAGAAATAAGCGAGGCTGAACGCTAGAAGCGCTTGCCCCGCTTAACCATTGAACATCAAATTTAAAGACGCCAATCCCAATGATCTGTCCCGCTCAGAACAGCTTCAACGGTGTACTGGCTTGCTTCATCGGCGGTAAGCTGTTTGGCCCAAGGTACACGCCCGCTACTTTCTGCACCTGGCCCAAAGTTGTCAAACTCTCCAAATCTTGCGGTCTGCTCATTGGATTCCTTGCCCCAATTATTCCAGCCGCCCGGCTTGATATGTTCATCCATATAGGTCTTCAAAAAAGTAACATGAGCGTAAGGGCGCCATGGCCGTCCGAGATCCACCTTGCCTGTCAAACCACTTTCTGTTGTCAGACGACATTGAATAAATACAAAGCCCGGCTTGTTCTCTTCTGTTGAAGCTGCTGTCACATATCCAGCACGCAGGCTGTGTATGATCGAATTATCAAACACGGCAGGTGCATTGCCAAATATAAAATCTACACTGCCACTGATGTAGCTGTCCTTGAAATACTGTCTGCCACGGTTCACAAGCAACGTATCCTGTAGGCCAGTAATTTTGACATTGTGATACTTACCACGATCGCCTTCGGCATATAACGCTACAGCCTGCACCTGCCCGGTTCCTTCTGTATTGGCAACCGTGACATTCTCCAACACAAAATCGGGACTTTGCACACGCATTGTATAGCTGTTGCTTGTTCCTAATTCTTTTCCGTCCACCACGGTTTTGGCCGTATCATCAAAAGAAATGATCGTTTTGTCGCGATCTTCTCCGATAATGCTCAGATTTTTTTTGGAGGAATTCACCTTTATTTTTTCACGATACGTACCATTTTTGAGATGGATAACTGTCCTTGTGTTGCTGTCGTCAGGGACTGCGTCAATCGCTGCCTGAAGAGATCTAAAGTCAGCAGGGCCATAGGTCGCTACCACCACACTAGTGGGATGAGTCCCTCCTGAGTCTGTCAGGTTGCGGATGGTGACATTGCTGAATTCCGACGTATTGTAATTCCATACATCGTTTTGTTGTTTGGATGCATCGGTAGCCAACCCGATCAATAGCGGCTGATTATTCGGCACATCTATAACAGTTTCACCAACCTTCTCCCAGTTCGTCACACCATCTGCGGATACCCAGCCGGTAACCTTTTGTCCTTGTCGTACCAGACGAACCGAATATGGCGTTGCAATAAAAGTCTCCATTGAAGCACGTTTCGTCTTACCATCCGTTTGATCACGACTGATAAGAATACCCTGTTTGCCATATTTAACAAATGCTAAAGACATAAAAGCCATTTTTGATCCAGGCTTCAGCGATTCACGAATCATTACACCCGCTTCGGCATTATCATCCACCGGGGTAATTTGTTCCACACGGGCTGTAATTTCAGTGTCACCTTCCCATTTTTGATAAGCATAATGGAAAATATCTGCCTTACCGTCAACGTCTCCCGCTGACTTCAGTCTTATACTGCTGCCGCTTGCATCTTCTTTTAAGACCTGAGTATGCCCTTTTATATAACCATCGTTGCCCTCAGAGCCAATTTCTTCGCTGAGCCAACTTCCCGATGGCGCAGTCGTATTGACGTGAATGGTAACAGGATTGGAAAATGCAGCAGTCCCCTTGCGGTCGGTCACCCGTACAATAATATTATGGGTACCGTCTGTTACATGATTCCAATCGAGATGATAAGGCGCGGTCTCTACTTTACCAACAAGTTTGCCGTCAATGATAAATTCAACATGAGCAATACCATCTTTGTCCTTGGCTGTTGCTGTTATGGTCGCATCACTGCCTGCTTCTAAAATATCGTTATGCTTTAGTGAACGTCCGTTTGCATCCGACACCTGAACGACGGCCTCTGGATTATCCACCTCATTTCCATTCGACAGCTTCTCAATAAGATCATTTAAATAGACCTCCAAATTGGTATATCCCTTGACAAAATGAGTATACGTCCCTGTGCCGGCAAGCCCCTGACCGTTACGGTCATCTGCATTTTTGGGGTCCAGCCCATGGGCACGTTCCCATTCATCCGGCATTCCATCATGGTCACTGTCAGAAAGCTCCGTCGTCGTTACGTTAGAATCGTCGTAAATCCACCCTGCTTCACGCGGAGAGTTAATAAATGCACCCGTTCCATTCTTCACATCATTCATAATTCGGGCGTCCACCGCATCTCTTCTTGGCAGCGTGGCTCCTGAGCTGGCAAGCACCTCCGTATATGCGGTTTGTGCATCTGTCGCTTGATATGGACCATACGCATCCGGTGAAATTCCGTTGTCGTATTCCCCTCTGACTTCAATCGGCTCCGCCAAACGGGTGGAAGGATCAATAATTGACCCAATGGATGTGCCAAGCTGCCAGTTGTCTTTCGTAACCGAGTCATTGCCGTACATGTAGTTACCACCAATAAAGATGCGTGTTTTATATTTTTTACTACCTACGTCTACAAAAATTTGACCGCGAACGTCCTCATATGTGTTGGGGCCATACTTATAATAGTTATTCAGCACATTATACGATCCTTCACCGCCACCGTATGAAGAGAAAAATCCCCAGTTATAAATGACATTATTGGTCATTTCCACAGCGTCGATTTGTTTTTTATCGGTTGGAAAACGCGGATTACGACTTGCATTGTGAGCCAACAAATTATGATGATAGGTGGAGTTTCGCCCGCCCCATATGCCGCCATAGCCGTGGCGACCTTTCTGATGCGTGGTCATTAGCATACTTTCGGACGCAATGGACCATTGTACCGTTGTATTGACGTTGTCATACAGGCTCAGTACCTCATCCACCGACCAGCTAAAGGAACAGTGATCAATCATTATGTTTTTATGGTATCTGGCTCCTAACGCGTCATCCTCACTGGGGTATCGGTCGGTCAATCGGAAACGCAGGTAACGGAGAATGACGTTATCTGCATCAATCCCTGCTGTGTAATCGCTTACAGTTATACCATCGCCAGGAGCTGTCTGACCCGCAACCGTCAGGTTGTTTCCCAAGATTTTAAGTGGCTCCTTGAGATGAATCGTTCCACCCACCCGGAATACGACCGTCCGATTATCGGAGCTGACCGCTGCACGAAGAGATCCGGGTATTATCTGTTCCCCTTTGCCGTAGTCTGCCAGCGTGGTAACCTCATACACTTCACCTCCGCGTCCACCGGTAACATATTTACCGCCACCCTCAGCCCCTGGAAAAGCCGGAATATCCGTCGCCACTTTTGACACCTTTGCGTTCTCTGTTCCTACCGCAGTCTCCGCTTGGATTAGTGGTGGGCACAAGGTCAACAACAATGAACCCACAACCACATTACATAGCACCTTTTTCCATGTACGCTGCTTGCTCATATTCTGTTTCCTCCCTAAGATTTTCTTCCACATCAGCGCATATTTTTATAAAAACACGATCCGAGACGTTCAGAAGCGCCTTCACCTCCTTTCATCAATCTTTTCTGCTTTTATCATTGGCAGGTTGTCATATATACTGGTGGTATATGAATGCGCTTACTTATCTTAATTTGTAAAGGAAGAAGCACATGAATGAAATGAAAGAAGATAAATATGTCATTGGCGAACAACAATTCTCCATTCATCACATCTATCGTACCGGTTTCACGGTTATGCCCCGGCCTCATGTCCACGAGAACTATGAGCTGTATCTCTTACTGCGAGGAGAACGCATCTATTTTATGAATGGCAAGGTATACACCGCTCGCAAGGGGGATCTGATATTCATCCTTCCTCATGACTTGCACTCTACTGCCAGTACGCAATTGCAGGAAACAGAGCGCATTTTGATTCATTTTTCTCCGACGTTTCTCCCACAGCAGGATCATGACATTCTTGACCTGCCGCCGTATCAGCAATCCTCGCTACTTCGCTTACCTGCGAGAGAGCAAGTGGAGGTTGAACGTTTATTCCTACAGATGAATACCGAATGCAGGAATAAGCAGCCTCTGCATGACCGTTGTGTACAGCATTTACTGCTGGAAATGCTTATCCTGGTACACCGATCGGAAGCGATCGAGCGAAGTGAACCTGTTTCCTCTCATCCCATGCATCAGAAAATCACGGAAATTTCTTCTTTTATTCAGGATCATTACAATGAACCGTTAACTCTCGAACAAGTGGCCGCGTGCTTTTTCATCAGTCCAGCTTACCTAAGCCGTATCTTTCTAAAGTTGACTGGTTTTCATTTCAGCGAATACATCCGCGTAGTGAGGGTCAGGGCGGCCCAAACCAGACTTCGAACCACCAAAGACAAAATCCAGCATATTGCAGAGGATGTCGGGTTCGGTCATGCTTCCCACTTTAATAAAATCTTTAAAAAAATAACCGGGCTCTCTCCTCTTCAGTACCGCAAGCAGGTTCGGTAGATATTCAGTGTAAAGAATTAGACGCCGACTTTATACATCCGCTCTTGTCTTGTTTTTCCATTTTTATATCCACTTGCTCTTTCATGGAACTAAAGACAAGCCGCTTTGGAATAAGTAAAATGCACAAAAAAACCATACTTCGCTGCAATGCATGCAACAAAGTATGGCTATTCCATAGTCATTTTACATCTTTAAAATTATATAAATTACTCTTTCTATGGCCTTATCGCAATGCTTTAATATCCTGAATCAGCATTGCAACATTCTCTTTCTTTGTAGCCCAACTGGTACAGAATCGAACAGCACTATGTGCATCATCAACCTTTTCCCAAAAGGAATAAGTATATTTTTCACTCAATGCCTTTAGTATACGATCTGGTAAAATCGGAAACTGCTGATTGGTTGTAGAACGGTATTGAAAAGAAAAACCTTGCTCAGATAATCCGTTTTGAAGCAGCATTGCCATATCTATAGCGTGTTTGGAAATTTCAACGTATAAACCGTCTTCAAACAAAGTTTCGAATTGAATGCCCAACATTCTTCCCTTAGCCAGCAGTCCTCCTTTTTGCTTGATCATATATCGAAAATCTTTTTTCAATGTATCATTTAGAATGACTACTGCTTCTCCCATCAAGGCTCCAATTTTGGTCCCACCAATATAAAATACATCGCATAGCTTCGCTATATCTGCTAAAGATACATCGCTATCTTCGGCGACCAAGCCATAGCCTAATCGGGCTCCATCTATAAACAGTGGTAAACCACACTCTTGACAGACTCTACTTAATGCCTCCAGCTCTGATTTGCTATAAATCGTTCCATTCTCAGTAGGTTGGGAAATATAAACCATCCCGGGCTGTACACTATGCTCAGGAGCGGCATCATTCCAGTGAGCGTCATACAGCTCCTTTACCTGCTCGGCCCGGATTTTCCCATCATCACTTGGCAAAGTAAGTACTTTATGCCCAGTAGCTTCAATCGCTCCGGTCTCATGTACGGCAATATGTCCAGAAACTGCCGCAACGACGCCTTGATGCGGACGCAGAATAGAAGAAATGACGGTGGTATTGGTCTGTGTACCTCCAACCAAAAAGTGTACATCCGCATTTGGGGAGTCACATGCTTTTTTAATATATGCTCTGGCTTTTTCACAATGATCGTCGACACCATAACCTGGAGTTTGTTCATCATTAGTCTCCAGTAGTCGCTTTAATATGCGCTCATGAGCACCTTCGGTATAGTCGCATTCAAATCGTATCATTCTGTATCCTCTCCAAATTGTCCAATTTCTTCTGAATTAACAACATAGAAGCATGTAATTCCTTAATCTCTTCTTCTGAAAGTCCTTGAACTAATTTTAGAATTTGTTCATCAGACCTTTCATTCAGTTGGTTGTAGAATGCTTTTCCTTTAGGAGTCAAACGAATCAGATTTGTTCTATTATCCAACGTTGAATTTTCCTTAACAAGAAAGCCCTCTTTGCAAAATTTAGCAATGATTCTACTCATATAGCTGCGATCAATTTTAAGAGATTCGACTAGAGTATTCGCAATACATGGCTCGATCAACCCGATCTCTATAATGACACGGGCCTCAGTAAAGGAATATCCGCTATCCAGCACATGTCTATCTAAAACACCCAGTATATTCGTATAGAATCGATTAAAACGCCTCATATCCGCTATCATATTAGCATCTATATTGATCATAACTCCCCCAATTTAGTGGACTTTTGCAACAATTATAGTAATGATTTTTGTGGACTCTGTCAATGAAATAATAATCAATATCGACAAAAGAAAAAATCGTACATTAAGACACTCGTCTAATGCACGATTTCATAGTAATAAGAAAATAATGAAGTATATTCTTTTCTATATTTACCTACAAGGTCACTGAGCTATCGTTATTTATAGCCTTTTCCTTCTTATGCTTCCGTTTCAGCTTCAGATGAGCTACGACCATATACAGCGTCGGAACTACAAACAAAGTTAAAATAGTTGAAAAAATCAGTCCGAATATAATGGTCGTTGCCAACGGTTTGAACAAGATCTCACCTATTGTGGCAATAGGGATCATACCCACAATCGCAGTTAGCGAAGTAAGCAAGATCGGACGGAAACGGGCAGAGCATGCCATTAGAATGGCGTCTGTTAAATCAGCGCCTTCACGCCGCGCATCTTCAATAAACTCTATCAGCACGATACCGTTACGCACTACGATACCAGCAAGTGAAATGATACCCATAATACTCATGAATCCAATTGGCATCCCTGAAATAAAACTTCCAAGGATTCCCCCTGCCGCTGCCAGATAAACAGTGGTCATAATAATGAGCGGTGTGGAAACCGAGTAAAACTGCATGGTGATTAAGAGGAGAATAAGAAAAATAACAATCACAGCTAATTTGCCCAAATCCTTAAACATATCAGACTGCGTGGATGTTTCCCCCCCCATCTCCCAGGTGTAGCCTGGTTCAAACTGGGTATTTGTAAGTTTGCTACGGATGTCATTAGTGAGTTCTGTAGCCGTACGCCCATTTCCATTGGCTGAGATCGTTACCGTCCGTTCCAGATCATAGCGGTGGATTTGTTGAATGGAAAAGTCCGGTTTCATCGTGGCTAATTGGGATAAGGGGATTTGTTCCCTTGCCGCATTGTTCACACTTAATTGTTGGAACAATACCTCAGGATCATGGTTTGGTTTGTTCATATATACATTTATATCAAGCAATTCCTTACCCGTATCAAAATCCGTTACATTCACACCGTCACCCATTAATAGCAAGGTACGTGTTAAATCGGAATAGCTAACCTGATATTTATCCAAGGCTTGCTGATTGATTTGGAAATTCAGATTATAGCTTTGCATACCCATATTATCGGTCACATCTACAGCTCCGGGGGTTCCCGCAACAATTTCTTTGACTTTAGTTGTCATGTTTTGCAGCTTATCAATGTCTTCTCCTTTAATACGGATAGACACCGCACTGCCGACCGGAATACCTAATTGGGGAACACGAATGCTGATTAATGCAGATGGATATTTAGCTTGTAGCGTATGGGTCCAGTTATCCACTGTTTTTTTGAGATCAAATAGCCCCTCTTTTCCAACGACAGCAATTTGGCCGTTTACCGCTCCCCCAGAGCCGTGACCACCTGCAACATCGCTGTACAGCTGAGGCGCTCCTCCACCTGCTGTTGCCGCCAGCCGCTCTGTTTCTGGCTGTTTTTTGACCCACATGCCAATCTCGTTAATAACCTGATTGGTTGCCTGCAACGATGTTCCTTCTGGCATCGTTACACTGATCGTGGCATCCGCTTGATCGGAATCCGGAAATAATTCAATAGGAACAACAGCAAGTAGTCCATAAGCTGCTGTACCCATCATAAGACCAATAAGCGCTGTTAAAAGTGGGCGTCGCAGTATTCTTGGCATCCAGTTTTTAGAGTACACATTGGATAAAGACTGTATTTGATTCCCCAGAAGTCCAGGTGGCTTAACTGTCTTACTACTCTCTTTTCCTTTACGACGTTGATCATACCATTGACGGAAAATAGGAATGATCGTTAGCGACATAATCATGGACGCCAGCATCGTTAACGAAATAACGGTAGGTATCGGTTTAATAAAGTCTCCAATGGTGCCCGGCAGGAATAAAAGCGGGGCAAATGCTGCAACCGTAGCTAGCGTAGCTGTAATGATTGATAAGGATACCTCTTTCGTTCCTTTAATGGCTGCCTCCGTAGCATCTTCCCCAAATTCAGTGCGTCGGCGTTCAATATTGTCATTGACCACGACGGCATCATCAACCAATATCCCTAGCACGATGATTAATCCGATGACTGAAATTTGATTCAGCGTGATTCCTGTTGTGGGTAAGAAAATAAAGCCGATGGCGATGGAAACAGGAATGGCCAAGGCCACAAATGCAGAAGTCAGCAAATTTAAACCTAATGTACATATAACAATGACCGATATAATAGCGATGATCATCTCTTTGGTCAGGTTTCCAAACATTTCATCTACTCGATCATTTTGCGCAAAAAGTAGTTCAAAATGTACATTCTTCGGCAAACTGCTCACAAGTTCATTGATTTTGGTTGTAGTCGCCTTAGATACCGTTGGCACGTCTGTGCCTGTATCTCCACTCACACTGATCGAAATAGCAGGCTTGTTATTCACATACGTATAACTAGCTGCTTTTTTAAAAACAAGTGAGGCTGTCCCTACATCTTTCAGAGATATCGGGAATCCATCGTCATTGCTTGAAATCTGGACGTTATTTAGAATGGATGGATCGGTAGAGGCATTTACCGTCAGTTGATAAGTACGCTCATTGAAATCCATGCTTCCTGTAGGAACTCTTTCATTCTCATTCTTGATTGCTTGAACAACCTGCTCCCAGGAGATGTTATATTGTTGCATCTTTTGTGTGTCTAAACTGATTCGTACTTCTTGATCTGGTATTCCTTGAATATTAACTTGCGAAACACCCGAGACCGTTTTTAATTGATCTTTCCATTTGTTCATCAATTCATTCAACGAGTATAAATTCTCAATTTTATCAGAAGTAATCGCATATGAACCAATGAAAGAGCTTGTCATGCTATCATTGATAACCGGCTGCATCGCATCATCTGGAAGCTCGGACTGGGCATCCTGTACCTTTGTACGAAGATCAGCCCATACCTTTGTCGGGTCTGCATCTTCTAAAGCTTCTACAGTTATACTGGATTGGCCTTTAGATGAAGTGGAAGAAATCGTTTTGACACCTTGTACGGCTTTAATTTTCTGTTCCATGACCTTAGTAATGGTTTGCTCGATTCTTTCGGGTGAGGCGCCCGGATAGATGGTTGTAACACTGGCTGACAAAGGAATAACATCGGGCTGCTCTTGTTTAGGTAACGATGTAAAATTGTAGAGCCCTAGCACAATGCACATGCCAAAGAAAATGAGTGTAATTTTCTGCTTTTTAACGATATATTTAATCATTCGGACGACTCCTCCGATTTCCCAAGTACATCACTCCCAAGTACATCACCATTAAATAAGGTTCCTGCTCCTTGCGTAACGATTTGCTCGCCTGCCTGTAGCCCAGAGACCACTTCGAGCTGATTATTAGTCACTTTTCCCAGTTTAATCGGTGTTTTGACGGCTTTTCCGTTTACAGCTTTAAAGACATAAGGATCATTTCCCGTACTAATTACGGCCTCCACGGGCACTAAAAGCGCTTCGCTTTGATTCATGCTTTTAGATGCGCTTATGACTTGACCAGGTTTCCAATTCAGTTCAGGATTGGGAATGCTAACTTCCACATTGATGCTTCCCGTTTTGGAATTAGTCGATGGATAGATCTGAGTAACGGTCCCTGTTCTAATTTCATCATAGAGAGAGATATTTACTTTTTGGTTTTTCTTCCACGATAAGATTTCACTGTCCGGTACGGGGAGGAGTACTTTTAAAGTCTTGATATTTCCGACAACAAATGCCTCACTCCCGCTGGAGCTCAGTTGGCCATCAGATATCTTTTTTTCAATCACAACACCCGTGATCGGGGAAGTTAAAGTTGCCTTTTTCAATGACAAGGATGACTGTTCATAAGCAGCCAATGCATCCTCATAGGTAGCCTGCGCCTGAGCTTTACTGGCTAGCCCTTGTTGTATAGTAGCCCTAGCCGATTCCAGCCCTGCCCTGGCCTGATCTACCCCAGCCGAAGCTTGGGCACGCTGTTCCTGGGATGCCCCTGCAAGCAAAAGAGACAATTTCTCTTGCGCATCACTTAAGCTTTTTTGTGCGTTTGCTAATTCCAGCTGCGCATTCTCATTTTCCGTTAATGATACTGCACCTGCCTGGAATAGACTTTGGGACCGTGCGGCATCCGCTTTCTTCTTGTTATAATTATTAGTTGCTACAGTAACCGCATTTTGAGACTGTGCAATCTCCTGCTTTTTGGCGCCATTGTTCAATTCCTGCAATTTGGATTGGGCCGCGTTGACCTGGGATTGTGAACTATGAATGCCGGCCTGGGCCGATTGGACAGTAGCCTCCGCTTGGCTAACACCAGCCTTTGCCTTTTCCATGGTTGCCTTTGCCCGATCCAGCTGTAACTGGTAAGCAGATGTATCTAGCTTCGCAAGGACACTTCCTTTTTCTACTGAATCCCCAACCTCGACCATGGTGTTCAATATACGTCCATCCGCTTCAAAGGAAACATTGGCCTCATTACTTGCCTGCAAGGTTCCCGCCAAATTAAAATCATTGGCCAAAGGTTTCATTGCAAGTTTCTCAATTTTTACCGGGTGACTGGCTTCTGTTACAGAGTTCTCCGATGCACTGGAGCAACCGGAAGCTACTAAGGCTAATGCAACCCCTGCAATCATTATCCTGATTTCTTTTCTCTTCAACTAATGTCATCCTCTCTGATTCTCTCTTCTAAAGGTGCTATCAGCAACCCGTGGGTGAAGTAAACTTTTTCATTCTTTTTTCATGTTATAACAATGCACAAACAAAAAAATCGTACAAAGGGGCAAGCACCTTATGTACGACTGGGCAAATAAATAACATATTTTCAGTTATTATTTCTAAAGCTGTAAAATACCACGTTCCAACGAAACGGCAACGGCTTCGGATCTGGAATCAACACCAAGCTTGTTATAAATATTCGTTAAATGTGCTTTTACGGTACGCTCGGAAATTCCCATATCAAACGCAATTTCCTTACTTTTAAAACCATGTGCAACAGACTTTAGTATGTGTCTTTCCTTATCAGTCAGAACTAAGTTTCTTTCGTGTGATTCTATCTCAGCTTCTCTCTTATTCGTAGCAGCAAATACCCTTGCTGTTATTTCTGGCTGAAGCAGCGTTTCACCCCTTAGCGCAGACTCAATAGTGCGAAATAAGTTTTCTCGACTGGTATCTTTTAGTAAATATCCTTTTGCCCCCAAAGAGAGTCCCTTAATCATTAAATCATCTTCGTTATAGGTCGTCAGGATAATGACTGGTGTTTCATTTTGTTTTTCTCTGAGGGCTTTCATGGTTTCCAAACCACTCATTTGTGGCATATATAAATCCAATAATATGACATGCGGCTGAAGTTCTTCGATCAATTTAAGAGCCGTTACACCTTCTCCAGCTTCACCAATCACTTCATAACTGTCATTGGTCTCCAGCACCAGCTTTAATCCTTCTCTAACTACCCAATGATCGTCAACGATTAAAATCTTGTATTTCATGATAGGTCTCCTTTAGTAAGAGGCGCCTCTATTTTTATAGCTGTACCTTCTTGAAATATACTGCTGATATTGATTTTTCCACCCAGCATCCGTACACGTTCATGTATGCCTATTATTCCGTAATGCCCTGTTTGCTTGGCAATAATATCCGTATCAAATCCTTTTCCATCATCGCGAATCTCAATTTCAATCATGCCCTCTTTATCTAAAATATGAATCCATACGGTATTAGCATGTGAATGTTTCGCTACGTTGGTTAAACACTCGCTTATAATAAACAATCCATGTTCGAACAACAGTCTGGGGACTGAAGCTTTAATTTTGATGTTGCGTATTACGCGAATGCTCGTAGCCATTGTAAATCGCTGTATTTCTTCCTCCACTGCTTCTGCAAAATCAACTTCCGAGATGGTTTTCGAACGCAGATTGTCTATAGCTCGCCTTGAATCAGACAATGTTCTTCGCACTTGTGACATCGATTGTTGGACGATCTCCTGAGCTCTTTGCGTACTCCCTTTTGTCAGATGGGCATCAATGGCTTCAAGTTGCATGATTAGCCCAGCAAGCCCTTGAGCCAGCGTATCATGAAGATCACGGGCCATACGTTGTCGTTCGTTAGCAATTGTAAGTTCTTCGACCTTTTGATGTGCGATTTCAAGTTCTTTAAGAACGTTTTGCGTTCGGATTCGTGCTTTGACTTGTTTGAGAAAAAGAACGGCATAAGCTACTATAACAACTGCAATTAGAAAAAATAGAGGGATGAACAACACAAATTGCTTGCCATCATTATGCCAGACCACAGCTACACAAAAAAGTACATAGGAGATCAAAAATACAAGAATGACCTTAAGCGGCTTGTAATAAATACCTATACTCTGACCCACCAAAATTGGCATTAACCCAACCAGTACAATCGAAAAACTGTCAGGTAGAAGAAATGCACTTGAAAAGATCAATCCCCCTTGCACAACAAAATAAGCCCAAGAAAAATATTTTGCAACTCTATGAGCATGCAAGTACAAGAGGATGTGCAATATGATGATTACAGTGAATAAGACACTTTGCAGCAGATTTAGACCACTAGACAAATGTTGAAGAATGACAGACTCACTATAAATTATAAAAATCCATATTATAGTTAATACTTTTGAAATATCTTTCTTCTCAAATTCACCTTCACTTATTTCCGGATCTAGATTTTGAATCTGTTCATTGAATACATCAATCATAATTCCCTCCTACAATTCTGAATTCGGCTTTTCAACTTATTAGAGACAACGCCGCTATGACGACCTGGTCAATTTAGTTTGGACAGAAATCATTTATTATTTTATTTTACAAAAAAACAAACAGAAAAAAACGTACACATGGGCAATATCATTTGTACGTTTGGGCATTAAATACTATTTGTTCGACTCCAGCCAAATATGTGTCATATAAAAAGCACGCAACAGGTTATCCCGTGCGCGCTTGGTCATTCTCTATTTCTCCTCCAACTCATCTGGTACATCGTATTTATTGATATGTGAAGTTATTGCTGCAACTGCTTCGCTGGCATCCGTCGTGGCCGGTACTTCTCTAACCACATCATCCGTCTGGTCACGAAAATTCAAACGGTCTGCCTCGATTTCCTTCTGTTGATTGGGTTTCATTTTTCATAGCGCTCCTTTCTTATTCCAGTGCCTGATCTCGTTCTGTTAACGTGTATAAAGGTACTTCCCGTTCCTCTTCTGGATTGCTCAGCGCATAAATGCGTGCCGTCTCACGCTGTTCATTCACATGCTGAATATAAATGGGTAGCCCATCGCACAACACATTCGCCATGATGGAAGAGGACGCTATTTCTTGCGCTCTTTGAACATTCACTTAGAAAAAACCTCCCTTGCTAAGTAGAGTTCGCCTTTACTATGCACGAGTTAAATATTTGTTATACACATTTCATGCCAACATGTGTTTCACGATCATGAAAGGATATCATTTGAAAAAATAAATATTATTGTTATTATGGATTAAGAGATTCAGTGAAAACTGCGATCTTAATTGTAGAGAAAAGGAGTAATGATGGATGTTAAACGTATTAATGGTTAACTTTCCGGCAGAAGGACATGTAAACCCCACGCTTGGGATCACGCAAGCCTTTGCAGCACGAGGGGACCAGGTTCATTACATTACAACTGAGAAATACAAGAATAGACTCGAAGCAGTTGGAGCGAAGGTTCACCTGCATCCTGATCTGGTCAGGACTGCTTCCATTGATACCAACACTCCGGCAGGACTGAACGCATTTATGAATATTCATATCCAGACTTCGATGGACATCTTAGCCATCACTCAGGAGCTGTCCGAGCGTATTCAATTTGACTTGGTGTTCTATGATCGATTCGGAGCTGGTGAATTAGTAAGAGATTATTTGAATATTCCGGGCATTTCTTCATCCCCATCTTTTCTCATTTCAAATCATCTGATGGCTGCCAATCTCTTCCGCTCCGACGCTAAAGTACCGTTTCAGCCTGATGAACAAGTCACGTCTTCACTGCATCTCATGAAAGAAAGGTTCGGTGTTGCTCCCAAAGATCTGGTTCAATTTATGAACAATTCAGGAGCTTTGAATGTTGTATATACGAGCAGATATTTTCAACCGAATGGTGAACAATTTGGGGACGAGCATCTTTTTATTGGCCCCAGCTTCCCGGAGCGCAAAGGAGAAAATTCATTCCCGCTGGACAGACTACAGGGTAAAAAGGTTTTATATATTTCGATGGGAACTGTGCTGGACCACACTGAAGACTTTTTTAACACCTGCATTGAGGCTTTTTCCGATTTTGAAGGCATTGTCGTGATTGCAGCTGGCGAGAAAGCTGACTTTACCAAAATCAACCCGGCTCCTGAGCACTTTATCATCTCGTCTTATGTTCCTCAATTGGAGGTATTACGTCATTCAGATGTATTTATTACTCATGGTGGAATGAACAGTGTGAATGAAGGAATTCACTTTAATGTACCCTTGGTCGTACTGCCTCAGGACAAGGATCAGCCCATGGTCGCACAGCGGTTAACAGAACTTCAGGCTGGCTATCGAATAACTAAGGATCAAATCAATACACAAACGTTAAGAGATGCCGTACATGAGGTAGTGTCAAACGCAGCGTATAAAGAGGGCGTACAAAAAATAAATGATAGCTTCCAGCAATCTGGCGGTACAGAAGAAGCTCTCGCAAAAATTGATGCTTATCTTGATGCTTATCTGCAACATAAGCGCGCCTAAAATCACACGAGCAAAATGGCCACAAAAAAACAGGAATCTGACCATCCACGGTCAGGTTCCTGTTTGTATGCGATTCTATGCGAGGATATCCCACTTCTGGAACGAGGCAATCGTACAGTTTCCGTTCGCAAATGCACGAATACCTGTTGATTCCATTCCGGGATACACTCTTCCTGTGAGAACGTATTCGCCGTCGCCGATGAATATCTCCACAGAGCTTTTATCGACGAAAATCCGAAGCTCCAGACGCCCCTCTTGTAATTCCAAGAGCACTCTTCTCTCTCCGCCCGGGCCTATACCGGCACGTTCTCGGTTGAAACGGAACAGACCGTCATCGGGACGGTACGACAGTACAGTCTCCTCTTCGCTACCCACCCGCAGTTTCAAACCGAATTCATCGGTGTTACTGGACTCAAACTCAAATACGACCTTCAGTTCGTAGCTATCTCCGCGCGTGTCCATAATCTGCTCACCTGTCAGTAAGATATCTCGCTGCTCGAACAGATTGCATCGGTAATTCTTTACCTCTTCAAGTGGACGGAACAGCAGCCTGGCGCCGTCGATAACCGCTTCCCGCGGAAGACTCATCGCACCAGCCCAATGGTGCCCCTCCTGAGTCGGCATCTCCGATTCCCACATATCCATCCATCCGATAACGATACGCCGCCCTTTATCATCCAAGGTTGACTGTGGGGCATAGAAGTCGAATCCGTGATCCACCTGAGCATACCGCTCTGCCGTAAATGTTCCGGCAGCGGAATTGAAATCACCTATACCGTACATGGTGGAATGCAGATTACGGTAAGCCTCCCCCTGTGCAGGCATGCGCTGCGGGGATAGCATAAATACGTGCCGATCACCGAGCGGGAACAGATCTGGACACTCCCAATTATCGCCGAAGCGTCCGTCACTCACGGCTAGTACATTGACATACGTCCAGCTTTTCAGGTCTTCAGAACGGTAAAGCAGTACAAGTCCGTTCCCTTTGGCATCATTAGAGCCGAGAACGGCGTAATATTGATCTTCGTGCCTAAACACCTTAGGGTCACGGAAGTCTTTACGGCTGATCGTGTCCGGTATAGCGTCATAACCGATGACCGGGTTGCCCTCCCACTTTTCGAACGTTATTCCGTCTTCTGATACTGCAATTCCCTGCGACTGCTTGTAATCCTGATCTTTGTCAGGCCCGGTTACAACATGTCCGGTATACATCAGGACAAGCTTTCCGTCCTGCTCAATCGCACTGCCAGAGAAGCAGCCATCCTGGTCGAACTCACCGTCCGGTGCCAAAGCGATCGGCAGATAATCCCACTTCATAAGATCGCGGCTGACTGCATGTCCCCAGTGCATCGGTCCCCATACTGATTTATACGGGTAATGTTGATAGAACAAGTGATATTGCCCGTTATATTGAATGAAGCCATTCGGATCATTCATCCAGCCCAATTCAGCCATTAAATGATAGTGCAGCCGATAATCTGGCCGAAGCATATGCTTCGATTGGGAAATAAATTGATCTGCACGCTCTCTTGTATATGTTCTAGTCTGTTTGATAAAGCATCCTCCACCTGCAGTTATTTAATCGAGCCTTGCATAACACCCTGAATAATATACTTCTGGGCGAACAGATAGATGATAATGATCGGAAATATCGTCAGTACCAAACTTGCCATCAATGGACCATAATCCACTGTATAGGTTCCATAAAAGTTGTACGTGGACAACGGAAGTGTCCTTTGCTCCGGATCGACCAGAATAAGGGAAGGCAACAGAAAATCATTCCAGATCCACAGTACATTGAGAATGGAAATGGTGGCAGTCGTGGGCATCAGTACCGGAAATACAATCCGGAAGAATGTCTGAAACCGCGTGCAGCCGTCAATTAGCGCCGCTTCCTCCAGTTCCTTTGGAATACTCTTTACAAAACCATGATAAATGAAGACGGCCAGCGAGCTGCCAAAACCGATATACATGTAAATCAGCGACCACTTACTGTTCAGCAGATCAAGTGACCCGTAGATTTTCACCAATGGAATCATGATAGCCTGGAATGGAATGATCATGGATGCAACCATTAGCATAAATGTATATTGGTTGAACTTGGTGTTGTTTCTGACAAAATAATGAGCCGTCATCGCCGCGAACAGTGAAATAAACAGAACACTTAACACCGTTATGACCAATGAGTTGGTGAAGGCAGCGATGTAATTCATTTTATCGAATGCGTTCATATAATTGACCATACTGAAGCTCTCTGGAAGCGATAACGGATTTGAGGTGATGGCCATGTTTTCCTTGAACGAATTGATCAGCAAAAAGACGAAAGGTACGATGAACAATATGAGTATGACTGTCAGCACAATGAATTTGATCACGGAGGAAGCAATTCTTTTTCTTGTCATTACGCCTCCACCTCCAACTTCTTGCTAAAATAAACCTGAAGCAGAGTGATGAGAGCAACCATCAGGAACAACACGAATGCTTCTGCCTGCCCCACACCATAATCACGTGAAAGGAATGCCTTTTCATACACATGCATCGACACCATTTGAGTACTGCTGAACGGTCCACCTTTCGTGAGCGCAAGGTTCACGTCATAGACCATAAATCCGCGCTGCAGGGACAAAAATATACATACGATGAAAGAAGGAACCATCAAGGGCAGCACCATTTTCCGCAGTCTGGTCCAGCTGTTTGCCCCATCAATGCTTGCGGCCTCCATAATATCATTCGGGACACCAGTCAACCCTGCGATGTAAATGACCATCATGTAACCCGCGTTCTGCCACACGGTTACAATCACGAGTGCCCAGAACGCTTTGTCGGGATCAGCCAGCCAAGTCGTGCTGAGCGACTGTATGCTGGCATGTTGACCCAAATAGACAAGCACGTTGTTGAATATAAACTGCCATATAAAACCGAGTACAATGCCGCCGACAAGGTTGGGCAGGAAAAATCCCGCCCGGAAAATACTCTGTCCTTTTAACCCTTTTGTCAGCACATAAGCCAGCATAAAAGCGATCACATTGATAAGAACAACGGTATAAAACACATACTTGAGCGTCAAGCTGAACGATTTCCAAAACTCAATATCTCTAAAAACAGCCAGATAGTTTTGGACGCCAACCAGCGATAGTGTGGTGGAAATACCATCCCAGTTTGTGAACGTCAGATAGATGCCGTACAAAAATGGAATAATCATTACCGTTATGAAGGCAAACAAGGTTGGGCCGGTAAACAGTAGCCGCGTCCGCAGCCGGTTCCATACTCCTTTTTCCGTAATCATGATGACCCCTCCCTTTGTTCCGGGTTTCTCTCTCTATTCCAGGTAATTTGATAACAACCTTATTTAACCGTTTTCCAGTAGTTTTCGATTTCTTTAACCAGTGTTGCACGATCTCCCTGTTTCGCCAGATACTTTTGCATGGAAGATCCTGTCTTGGACCAGTGGTCGGCAGGCAGCATGCTCATCGACTGCTCTGACTTGCCTTTTGCAATATAATCCTGGATGGACTTGCCAAGCGGGTCGGCCGCAGGCAGTGTAATATTTTTGAACGCCGGGATAATGTTCGCTTGGTTCACGAGGAAATCCTGGCCTTTCTCATCATATACGATCCAGTTCAGGAACTTCTTCGCCGCCTCTTGCTGTTCCGGAGTAGTCTTCTCCTTGTCAATAACAATGCGCTTGGATACAGCGGACGAAATCTCCTGATTGCCGTAGTCATCGGCATTGTTACTGATGGGTACAGGCAAGAAACCATATTCTTTATTAGCGGTATCAAAACTGTTGATTTGCGGCCATGCCCAATTGCCCATGAACCAAATGCCAACTTCACCTTTGCCGAGCAGCTCCGGTCCGCGTTCATAAGCTCCTGCTAGCGGAGAAGCCTGATCGATGTTGTATTTCATCATGAGGTCGAATGTATCTATAAGTCCGTTAAATACAGGATTATTAGCCAAGCTAGCCTGGCCTGCTTTTAGTGACGCCATGAATTTGTCCACTTCAGCCATGTCTTTGTTCTGGCCTGCATAAGCAAGAGGTAAATAATGAGCGCCCAGAGACCAGTCCATTGATGAAATCACCAGTGCTTTCTTTCCGGATGTCTCGATTTGCTGAAACAGTTTTTCAAGGTCATTTCGGGTTTTAATTGTGGTGGGATCAAAGCTTCCGCCTACCGCTTTATCTACAACGGCTTTGTTGTAAATGAATCCGTAGCCTTCAACAGCCAGTGGAAACGCGTAATTTTTACCATCAAATGTCGTAGCATTGGTAGCGTTTTCAACAGTGTCCGCATTCCACTTTTCCCCGCTTAGATCGAGGATACGGTCCTTGAATTTCTCAACATCACCTGTATCTAGCATGGTCATGGTCGGCGGGTTTCCTGATGCATACAATGCAGAGGCACGCTCAAAAGGAGATCCACCAGTCGGAACCGGCTGGATTTCAACAGTAATGCCCGGATTGTCTTTCTGGAACGCCTTCGCGGCTTCCTCCAGCTGTGGAAGGATTTCGCCTTTGGAGTTCAAAAGCGTAATTTTTACATTTTTCGAATCCCCTGATCCCCCTCCAGAAGCCGAATTACCTTCTCCTCCGGAGCCACTGCATGCAGACATCACCATAACCAAAAGAAGCAGCATTACCATCCATTGAACTCTTTTGAATTTCCTCATTGTTGTCATCCCCTTATTTATATAATGGCTCTGAACACTTAAATAAAACGCTTACAAACGGATTATATGTCAAGGGTTTAACTTGTGTCAATCGTTTGACATGTTGAATTTTTAACATGTACTAAAAAAAATCTGTTCCCCTTGTTAGAGGAACAGATTTTCATTCAGGTCGTTGCACGCTCAATTAGTTCAACAGGCAACAGATTGACAGGTTGTACCTGCTCCCCTTCCGCCTGCCTGCGGATCAGCTCGACCGCCAGTCTGCCTATGTCTGCAATCGGCTGTCTTACCGATGTAAGTTCCGGCGTCAGCCAGGAAGCAACGCTTACATCATCGAAGCCTACAATGCGCACATTCTCTGGCACATGCCTTCCAGCGCGAATATATTCTTTCAGCGCAAAAGCCGCAATAATATCACTTGTTGCGAACACTCCATCAACATCGGGATGTTCATGAACGAGTTTTGAAATGATTCGCTCGTACTCCTTCTGGTCGAACACATTCAAGTCTGTTTGAACGATCACATGCTGGACATTATGCTTGTCCACAACATCTCGGAATGCTTTGGTCCGTTCATTGGACAGCATGTTCAGCTCCAGATTTCCGCATATATGCGCAATTTTCTGGCAGCCTTTGCTGATGAGCAGCTCCGTAGCCAGCTCGCCTCCGCGATAATTATCCGAGGATATGTAAGGAATACACGGGTCAATCTGTCTATCAAATGTCACAATCGGTGAATTCAAATGTCGGTACTCTTCTACTTCTAATGTATGGCTACCCATAATGATGCCATCCACCCGGTTCCGCTTCAACATATCGATATACACTTTTTCCTTCACGGGATCCATATGGGAATTGCACAGCAGGACCTTGCAGTTTTGCTGATAGGCATAGAACTCAACCTGATTGGCAAGCTCACTGAAGAAAGGATGCGAGACATCGGGAATAATCAGGCCAATAATATTAGACTGCTTGCGCAATAGGGATCGTGCTATTTCATTCGGTTGATAATTAAGTTCCTCCATTGCGTCGAACACTTTTTTGCGTGTAGTTTCGCTGATATATCCCCGGTTGTTCATTACACGGGATACTGTTGTGACCGACACGCCCGCTTTTAATGCTACATCATGAATTGTCGCCATATTAACCTCTTCCCGCACAAAATAAATACATACAAACTATACTCTCTCCTCATCATTTCAACAACCTTACATAACGGAAGCCTAAAAATGGACGTAAATGTTAGGTGACGGAACTTTGTGAATCCCAAATTAGAGGTTACAGCAAGTTCTACTAACTTCATATAAACTGATCATCATACATAATTCGCGAAGAGCTTTCTTCTTCCATTTGTTCACCGCCTGCCGAGTGATTTTGAGTTCTCATTTCTATAAAATAATACGACAGCCTATCCAATTGGATAGGCTGTCGGTAGCTGAAAGTATTAACATCATTCTGATTGTGCGTCAGTCGGTGCATTAATGTATGTATCTGTAAGCACATCAGTCGGTGCATCCGCAGGCACATTATCCGTTGCTGATTCACTGTTCTGGAGTAGTGCTCTCGGATAGGCCTGTGCACGCTCATAGTACCAGTTAAACAAGAAGCGGGCCATCGCCTGACGTCGGGTATCGCCATCCCACTTTAACCCTGCTGTTGGGTCCGCAAATGAACTCCTTGCTCCAGATTCCAGCAGAAAGCCATTCATATGTGCGGTCATGCTGACATTACCGGCTGCTGTAAAAATGGACTTCGTGTTTTTCCCAAATCCATCATTAGAGCCGTTAAACAAATTCCAGTACTCTGAATCGCCGGGCTGCGTTTTGAACCAGGTAAATTCTGTAATATTTATTGGATAGGCTTGAGCTGCCGCCTTAATGTTGGAATCCCATTGCGATTGCAGCTTGTCCTTGTTATCATAAGCTCCGTAGCCCGGATACCAGTGGACAGCATAGCCGTAGTTGTTCAAGGGGTCTGTCAGCGGGTGTTTTGCCACCGGGCTGTAAAATTGGTTGTATCCAAGTCCTGCAGCCCAGATGACATTATCCGCTCCTTTACTTCGAATCGTGGAAATAATAGAGTTCTGGAATCTTCTCAGATCATTCCAATGGTCAAGAAAATCATTCTCGCCGGGATAGCCTCCCCAATGCCCATTCGCATACGACTTAATTGGCTCGTTGATCAATTCAAACATGACGTTATCCGCGCTATTAATAGCCGGCTGCGAGGCAAGATACCCCCAGATTTGATTAAATTTGTCCAAATTGGATTGTGTTGTAGCCTGGTCGTTAGCCAAAGTGAAATCAAGACCAAGGGTAACATAAACGCCCTTTGTTTTCGCATAATTGATGTATGGAATAATCACATTTTGTGTAACTGCCTGTAAACCGGCGAAGTTGTATGACCCTGCGGCCACATCTCCCATATCCTGGCGGTCAATAAACAATCGGACCTGATTCATATACCAACCGTGGTTGCTTCCATACTTCGGTCTGGTGTCTGTAAAGGTGTCGGTGATATCCTTCAAATAAGCCAAAATTGCTGCATGACGATTGTTACCATTCAATTTGAGATAATAATTACTGTTTTGATAGGTCCAGTATGCTCCCGACGGCTGATGCCAGCCACTCAAAACAACAGGTTTTCCGCTGCTGTTCACCAATTGATTGCCCCTGACATGGAGCTCTCCCATGGGCATACCTGACCATGCATCTATATGTTGGTCAAACACCGGTTTTAAAGGCAATATGAATACAAGTATCAGAACTATTTTACATACCATACCTAATTTTTTCAAAGAAAGGCCTCCTCCTCAAAAATTTAATTGACTATTATGCCAAAAGAATAAAATGGTATAAACATGTAGTGGCTCCGCTTCCTGAGTCTTCCTATTGCAAAATCATCATCTCCCTTAATGGAAAATTATAACGTTTATTTGTATTTCTTGCATCTAATTGTATAACTTACATTTCCAAACCACAACTTGATAAAATTTAGTTTTTTTGAAATTATTTTTCAATCTTTAAGTTTGCTATAGTCTACGCCTCAATTTCAAGCTACAATGAAGATGCCAAATATGGAAGCGTTTTATATTTTTTCGATAAGCCGGTCAATACTTGAAATAATGTATCATTGCCAGCCGTTTCTTTCATGTTTGGTCAATCTTTTATGGAGGTGTAAAATGAAGAAGAAATCTTGGTTCACTTTAATGGTCACGGGTATTGTCTCTCTGTTTTTTTCGGTAAGCGTTTATGCGGGGAATGTTTTTTGGGAACCACTTAATGGTTTCAATTCTGGTGCATGGCAAAAGGCGGATGGATATTCCAATGGGAACATGTTTAATTGCACTTGGCGTGCCAATAATGTCAATTTTACGAACGATGGCAAAATGAAGCTTGGCTTAACAAGTTCTGCGTACAATAAATTTGACTGTGGAGAGTATCGATCGACGAACACTTACAGATACGGCTTATACGAGGTCAGCATGAAGCCTGCTAAAAATACTGGGATCGTATCTTCCTTTTTTACGTATACGGGACCTACTGATGGCACGCAATGGGACGAAATAGATATTGAATTTTTAGGCAAAGACACGACAAAAGTGCAATTCAACTATTATACAAACGGGGTCGGTGGTCACGAGAAGATTGTTGATCTGGGCTTTGATGCATCAAGAGGCTTCCACACCTATGCTTTCGATTGGCAGCCAGGGTACATTAAGTGGTATGTTGACGGGGTTCTAAAGCATACAGCAACTACGAATATACCGAGCACGCCAGGCAAGATTATGATGAATTTATGGAATGGCACCGGCGTTGACGACTGGCTGGGTTCGTATAATGGAGCGAATCCGCTATACGCCGAATACGATTGGGTAAAATACACGAGCAATTAGCCCGTAGCACAAAAGCAGCCCTGTAGTGGCTGCTTTTTTTGTGATGCATTGATTTAGCCATGTTCCGGCCATGAAGAAGATTGCTAGAAGTCTATTCAAAGCTGGCGATCACCCGATGCGCAGCTTGAATATAATCAGTGGTGAGGATTCTGACAATCGTCGTCTTGCCCGCGCCGTTGGAGCCAAGCAGGGCGAAAATCTCCCCTCGCTTCACTTAAAAATCCACGCCTTTTAGGACTTCTATGTCCTTGAAAGACTTTCGCATCCCGATATCCCCCTTTTACTTTGTTTTATCCGTAACCTTTTTCATGGCCTTGTTACCTTCTTGGTCAACAGATTCTTGATAGATGTCAGCGTAAGTTTTTGAATCTTTGATTAGATCGTCGCAGAATGCCGCTACGTCACTGCCTGTCACTTCGAGCACGCCTTTCCCCAAGGCCGCGCCCTCTTCAAAAAGATCGATAATTCCCGAGAGTAAACCCGCCCCGTCGGTTAGCTCAACAGGGCCGACCTTAAAGAGATATTTTCGAATCTCTTTATAAACAATCTGATAATCTTGCGGCAGCGCTTTGACACGCGCCACGTGCGCTCGCCACTCTTTTTTGCCTTCGATGATATTTCGTATTCTCATTTTATCCTCCTCCTATTCACCTAATTTTTTAGCGATATTATTGTTTAGTTGCTCGCGCCACTTGTCGCGAAAAGACTTTGCCCCTTCTTCGCCGGCCAGCGCTGAACAAAAGCCTTTGATGTCGTCACTCAAAACCTCTTGGACACTCTGACCGTCCGCCGCCGTTTCTTCTAGTAGGCCAAGCACACCGTCAAGAATTGGCATGAGGTTGCGACCGGTGAAATCTGAGTACCCCCAAAGATTGGAATTAATTTTTTCCCATGCCGCTTGATAATCAGCCGGCAGCTTTTTGACTCGCGATTCAAAAGTTTTGAATTCTTTAGTCATGTCGCCGCCTGTGATTTTTTCCCAAAAATTCATTTTTTCCCTCCTTTAACTCGTTAATTTTTGATGATACGAACTCCCACTTTTCCCAGAACTTCCGCAGTTCCTCGCGCCCCGCGTCGTTGATCGCAAAAAACTTTCGCGGTGGTCCCATTTCGGAGGGCTTCTTGGTGATCTCCACCAACTTGTTTTTTTCAAGCCGGATCAGGATGGTGTACACCGTTCCCTCCACAACATCTGTGAAGCCGAGGGCGTTCAGCCGCCGCGTGATTTCGTAGCCGTAGGTTTCTTTGCGGCTTATAATTTCAAGGATACAGCCCTCAAGCACGCCTTTGAGCATTTCCGTTAGGTTTTCCAGCACAATCACTCCTTGCTATTCTGTATAACCGGTATGCAGTGTTACTCACTACCGCTATAAAGTATCACGTAGTAGATGAATTGTCAATAGCGTTATCTGACACGGATTTTACATTTTCAACTATCCTGCCCGTTAGCGTAACAAGGCTGCCATTCAATCCACGGCAGCCTCATGGTTTATTGAGTTGCCTCAACAAAGACCTCTTCTTTTGCTTCCCATTTTACGGCTTCAATCAGTGTTTAGACAATCATTTTACATATTGAAACTTGCAACTTTCCCCTCTAAGCCTTCCTCATCCTGGTCCGTTCCTCTTCCCCATGAGCTCCCTTCTAAAGGAAGTCTTTATGCATAGGTATACTCCCGTCCAATCGTTCGATAACTCGATCCAACTGTCTGGTTAGATAAGGCGAAACATCACCAATGCCAGAAACTGCTTCTAACAAGGGAAATAGTTGCCCACCCCACGGGCCTTGTGGATCAAAGACTTGTCTACCGATTCTCAAGCCTCCTGTTTCCTTAAAGATGTTCAATCGTTCCAATCCTTCAATAAGCAGCCCGACCGGCAGCGTTTTGTTCCTACGTCGGGACCATTCTGC
>NZ_JAAMNR010000065.1:0-287 GCF_011066115.1 Paenibacillus sp. EKM212P | reverse complement strand
AATGTGCCGATCGGCAAAGCGTGGCTGAATGCGAAATTCTACATCGTGGATGCGCATCTGAACCCGGTGCCGGTCGGGGTGCTGGGCGAGCTGGTCATCGGCGGAGTCGGAGTGGCGCGCGGGTACTTGAACCGTCCGGAGCTGACGGAAGAGAAGTTCGTAGACAGCCCGTTCGCCGTGGGCGAGCGGCTGTACCGCACGGGAGACTTGGCGCGGTGGATGGAAGACGGCAACGTGGACTTCATCGGCCGGATCGACAACCAGGCGAAAATCCGGGGGTACCGGAT
>NZ_JAAMNR010000064.1:0-288 GCF_011066115.1 Paenibacillus sp. EKM212P | reverse complement strand
TTGGTGGAGCCAAGCGGGATCGAACCGCTGACCTCCTGCGTGCAAGGCAGGCGCTCTCCCAGCTGAGCTATGGCCCCAATCTTTTTGTTATTCTGGAAGTGGTGGGCCTTAGTGGACTCGAACCACCGACCTCACCCTTATCAGGGGTGCGCTCTAACCAGCTGAGCTAAAGGCCCTAACATGCAAAACTTCATTATCCTTTGAAGGATATCGCTTGGCGACGTCCTACTCTCCCAGGACCCTGCGGTCCAAGTACCATCGGCGCTGGAGGGCTTAACGGTCGTGTTC
>NZ_JAAMNR010000063.1:0-294 GCF_011066115.1 Paenibacillus sp. EKM212P | reverse complement strand
CAGACTCTTGCGGAAAATTTCAACATCAAAGCTGCCTTTTTGATCAAACGACGCTTGCTGGAAGTAGGCGCCTGACTGCGGCTCCATTAGATTATGGAACAGCATCCCCTTCTGCATAGGCGAAAGAGCATATACATTTTCCAGCTCGCCCACAGAAGCTGTTTGCTCTGTCAATTGTTCCAGCTGACCAAGTGTCAAGCCTTTGAACAATACATCACTTGGTGTTAGCTCACTCCGCTCTTTGGAGGCACAATGAGCGATCACTTCCTGCAGGCTTTCCTGCAGCAACTGCGC
>NZ_JAAMNR010000062.1:0-300 GCF_011066115.1 Paenibacillus sp. EKM212P | reverse complement strand
CCAAGCGGATATTTTCCAAGATAGCTTGAATCATTTGGCGCAGCGGCATGAGATATTTAGAGCTAATTTCATCAGCGATTGGCAGGATGAGCCTGTGCAGGTCATTTTCCGCCGCAAGGATGTTGGTTTTAGATGTGAAGATTTGCGTCATCTGAATGAGCAGGAGCGTGACGCGTATGTGAAGGAATTTATTCGCAAGGACAAGGCAGCCGGATTCGATTTATCCCGGGATGCGTTGATGCGCGTGGCGATTTTACGAACAGGTGACGAGGATTATTATTTTGTGTGGAGCTCTCATCA
>NZ_JAAMNR010000061.1:0-317 GCF_011066115.1 Paenibacillus sp. EKM212P | reverse complement strand
GAGGCTGAGGGGCTCGAACCCCCGACCCTCTGCTTGTAAGGCAGATGCTCTCCCAGCTGAGCTAAGCCTCCATACTATCCTATGACCCGTAGGGGATTCGAACCCCTGTTACCTCCGTGAAAGGGAGGTGTCTTAACCCCTTGACCAACGGGCCATCCTATAACAAGCTCTCAACCGGGTTCGAACCGGTGACCTCATCCTTACCATGGATGCACTCTACCTGCTGAGCTATGAGAGCAAATGGCTCCCCGAACAGGACTCGAACCTGTGACAACTCGATTAACAGTCGAGTGCTCTACCAACTGAGCTATCAGGGA
>NZ_JAAMNR010000060.1:0-320 GCF_011066115.1 Paenibacillus sp. EKM212P | reverse complement strand
CGTGCCTTCCTTCACGATGTACAGACGAATATTCTGAATCGGTTTCCCGATCGGAATAACTCCATATTCCTCATCCGCTTCACAATCAAAGTACGATACGTCCACCGTCGCTTCGGTTGGACCGTACAGGTTGATCAGTTTCGCTCCAGCCAGGCTCGACACAAGCCGCTGGAATCGGGCCACATGCTGTGGCGGCAACGCTTCGCCGCTGGCAAAGACATGGCGCAGCGTGCCCAGCTTCGCTTGCATCACTTCCCGTGGCTGCTGCTCCACGTACTCCAGGAACGCATGCAGCATGGCGGGAACAAAGTGCATCGTGC
>NZ_JAAMNR010000059.1:0-323 GCF_011066115.1 Paenibacillus sp. EKM212P | reverse complement strand
CGGAAGGTGCGGCTGGATCACCTCCTTTCTATGGAGAATCGTTTCCTGCAATGGAAACATTCAAATCAGCAGGTACATGTACCTGCGACCGGATATTCAATTCGGTTCATCACGTCGTGTGAATGAAATGAATATCCTTAACTTACTCGCTCGTTGCTCAGTTTTGAGAGTTCAAACTCTCACATAAAATTTCCAAAATATACTTGTATTCAAGTGTTGAGGAATTTGATATGATGTTTTTCCGGAGTTAAAGCCGGAGAGAATATTGCACCTTGAAAACTGGATACCGAAACGAAATTGCGTTTTAGAATATTCCTTTAAGC
>NZ_JAAMNR010000058.1:0-324 GCF_011066115.1 Paenibacillus sp. EKM212P | reverse complement strand
TAAAACTGGTGGAGGATGATGGATTCGAACCACCGAACCCGTAAGGGAGCAGATTTACAGTCTGATGCGTTTGGCCACTTCGCTAATCCTCCATATAAAGGTGGCTCGGGACGGAATCGAACCGCCGACACGAGGATTTTCAGTCCTCTGCTCTACCGACTGAGCTACCGAGCCATATCCATTAACAAAAAAATAAAGTGCGGAGGGATACCCCTTCCCACTTTAGTACGGTAAAACTATTGAATTGAAAAATGGCGGAACTGACGGGATTCGAACCCGCGATCTCCTGCGTGACAGGCAGGCATGTTAGGCCTCTACACCACA
>NZ_JAAMNR010000057.1:0-335 GCF_011066115.1 Paenibacillus sp. EKM212P | reverse complement strand
ATGGCGCGCCCTGAGAGATTCGAACTCCCGGCCTTTTGATTCGTAGTCAAACGCTCTATCCAGCTGAGCTAAGGGCGCAAATATGGAGCGGACGACGGGAATCGAACCCGCGACCCTCGCCTTGGCAAGGCGATGCTCTACCGCTGAGCCACGTCCGCAAAAACAAGATGCGCGTGGAGGGACTTGAACCCCCACGTCAAAGACGCTAGATCCTAAGTCTAGTGCGTCTGCCAATTCCGCCACACGCGCATGTAATACAATGGTGAGCCATGAAGGACTCGAACCTTCGACACCCTGATTAAAAGTCAGGTGCTCTACCAACTGAGCTAATGGCT
>NZ_JAAMNR010000006.1:0-366580 GCF_011066115.1 Paenibacillus sp. EKM212P | reverse complement strand
ACTCGTTGTTCAGTTTTCAAAGATCAAACCTGCATTATGTCTTACTTTGTTTCACCACCGCATCTCAGCGGCGACTTAAATAATATATCATGTTTTCTACGTCTTTGCAACACTTTTTTTTCAAGAGAATTTTTTAATCAATTCTGCTTTGTTTTCGTGTTGCTAACTATCTTGTAAAAGACAGCTATAAGAATATACCACATAAATACGCTAAATAGCAACACCTTTTTTTGAATTCTTTTTTCATCTTTAAATCACTGCATTTAAATAAAGAGACCATTATTCCCACAAGCAGAATAACAGTCTCTTTAACATTCATTTCTTTCTCTTAATGAATAGTAAAACCGGGCACTACTAGGAGGTCCCTCTCTTTTTACATTTAGCCACGTCAGTCCTTAATCCATGGATTTTTACGCGAACGAGCATTATAGGATGAGGAACGGGGTTCTCCTCCACTTGAATTATGGGATTTTTGCTTCTTATTGCTAGCATTTTTACTGGAAACCTTGGCTTTGGACGTCTCTTCTTTGGATGTACTGCCAGAACCGTCTTTTGATTTACCTTTACGCACGCTACGATCCTTTGGTTTAGAAGAAGAAACAACTTCATTTTGGGATGCAATAGTCAGATTGTTACCCATCTCCTGCGTTCCTGGAATTGCTGGTGCCGACTGGACGTTCTCTTCCCGGCATCCACAGTCTGGCATAAACATATAGGGGGTTGTATATCCCTCTAATGGATACATAGGTGCATTCCCATGCGCAAACGGATGATAAGGGGAATTCGCAGATTGTTGTCCTTGTAGCTGGCTATAGTCGGACACGTTTCCACCCGCAGGCAAACCATATTGAGGTCCTCCCCATGCCTGGCTCCATTGACTGCCCTGGACTGTACTCTCTGGATACTGCTGCGGATGCCCTTGATGGATAAAGGGAGGATAGACGGGGTAGGATGCATTTTCAGACGCCTCATGACTCGGATAATATCCAGGGGCGCAGCAATCTGAATAGGCAGGATAAGGTGTTGGATGGGCATTTATGGGTGATGTCTGCACAGGCCCCCAGCACCATGGATGCTCACATTCATGATGATAGCCCTGATCAGAAACTACAGTAGGAGAGGCATATTCTGCTAAGGAGGTATTTATAGGCGCATTCCCCAAAGTTTGTGGAGACCCAATCCCCGGATACCACGAGTTCGGCATTGCATTTATTTGTGGGCTATAATCAAATGTCGGCTGTTGTATCGACCACTCGGAATTCACCATCGGCTCCGATTTTGTGCAGCCGCAAAATTTTTCAGCTACAGGTTGCTTCACAACAGTTGTAGGAAGCTGTGGCTTAGATGCAATCGGTTGGGTAACTATAGGTTGCATTTGAGGTGGAGCAGGTGGAGTAACTATGGGCTGCATTTGAGGTGGAGCAGGATTTACGGGTGCCATAGGAACTTCAGGCAGTTTTAATTCAGGAAGCTTAGGAGGATTCACTGTTTCTTTTGGCTGTGTCATCTCTTCTTTAGGGCTAGGCATTTTCTCCTGCTTAGGCTGCGTTAACTCCGCCTTGGGCTGGGTAAGTTCTTGCTTGGTTGGGGATTCAGGTTTAGGCTGTGTCATCTCTTCTTTGACTGCGGTATTTTTTTTATTCTCAGTAAAATCAGACGCCTCTTCTTTGTAGTGTGGAATATTAACTGTTTCTCCAACCAGAAGTGCGTTCGGGTTTTTAAGCTGGGAATTGGCATCAATAATTAGCTTAAGCGGTACATTCCACGCCTTGGACAACTTCCACAATGAATCTCCTTGCTTAACCTTGTGTTGATATACCGTTGACGGCTGTGTTTCCATCGTAACAGGGTCTGTTGGAATTTTAATTTTCTCGCCGATGCTCAACTGATTAGGGTCTGCCAATTGGGGATTGGCGGCAATAACTTTCTCCAGCGTCACATTATACTTCTGTGCCAGCAAGTACAGAGTGTCACCTTTTTTGACGATGTGTATTTTCACAGGTCACAAACCTCCTAGACTTTCGTTCGGGCGGGATAAACGCCCGGCTTCTGTTATTACATCCTATGCACCTCCCGGGCGAATGACCCCATACAAACAAAAAAATCCTCTCAACCGAATACTCTCACGAGCATTCAGCTAAAAGGATTCGGTTTTATTTTAGTCCTGCCACACTTTGTAGCCATCCTTATCCACGATCTTCCGGAACTCAGCCAGGAGCTCCAAAGTCACTGGGCCAGCAACACCGGAGCCGATCGTACGACCATCCACTTCATAAGCTGCAATAACTTCTGCCGCAGTTCCTGTAAAAAACACCTCGTCCGCAACATATACATCATGCAGTGTAAAAGGTTGTTCCTTAAGGGGGTATCCAAGCTTAGTACACAAATCGATAATAGCATTACGAGTAATCCCTTCAAGCGCTCCCAAATAGCAAGGAGGTGTATATAACACTCCATTTTTGACAATGAAAATGTTGTCCGCAGAGCCTTCTGTCACATACCCTTGGGAATTGAGCATAATAGCCTCACCTACACCAGCATAGTTAGACTGGATCTTCACGAGGATATTGTTGAGATAGTTCAATGATTTAATCTTCGGATTCAAAGCATCTGGGATGTTGCGACGCTGAGAGACAGAAATTGTCTTCAGGCCAGTCAAGTAAGCTTCTTCCGGGTAAATGGCGAGCTGTTCCACGATAATGATGACACTCGCCTTCGCACAACGAAGAGGATCTAAACCTAGATTTCCTGCACCTCGGGATACAATCAGACGGATATATCCGTTACGCATTTCGTTAAGACGAATCGTTTCAGCCATTGCTTCCAACATCTCATCAGGAGACAACGGAATGTTTAACTGAATGGATTTCGCAGAATCATACAGACGCTCCAAGTGCTCCTTACATTTAAAAATATTCCCGTTATAGATACGAATGCCCTCAAATATACCGTCTCCGTACAAGAATCCATGATCATATACGGAAACCTTTGCGTTTTCCTTAGTCACATGCTGCCCATCCAGATAGATCCATTGTTCTGCCATTAAAACCACACCTCCGATTAATGTTCCTTTAAAATAGGTTCGATCGCTGCTTCAACATACTTGTAACTTGGATAAGAGCCAAGAATACGTACATGGCATCCCAAAGCCTCAATCTCTGCAAAGGCTGCCGGAAGCAGAACGGAATGCAGAGATTCCAAAACTTCAATGTAAAAATAATAATTCCCCAATTGCTTTTTGGTCGGACGCGATTCAATACGGGACAGATTTAACCTGCGCCATGCAAATGCGGATAAAACCTGATGCAGCGCTCCCGGGAAATCCTGCGGTGGCGTGACCAAAATACTGGTTCGCTGACCTTCAGGTGTACCCGGGAGACTTATAGGTTGATGGCCGATCAAGACAAAGCGGGTAAAGTTGTTATCGTGATCCGTTACTTTGCTGGCCAAAATATCCAATCCGTGTTTGGCAGCCGCGAGCTTGGTTCCGAGAGCGGTCCAGCCTTTACCGGGGTTATGTTTAACAATTTCGACGGCTTCTGCCGTACTTCCTGCACCCTCCAGCTCGGCCTGAGGAGCGGAAGCCTGTATGAATTCTTTACACTGGGGAAGCGCTACAGGATGAGACATAATTTTGACCACTTTGCTCAAATCCAGCTTGTCCAAATCCTTCGTAAACTCACTACGATGTCCAATAAGATTTTGAATTGAAGGATATACCCATTCCGCCTGCATTTGAATGTCTACTTCATGTACAAGCCAGTCCATATGCAAACTTACAGAGCCATCAATCGTATTTTCAATGGGAATTACACTATAGTCTGCCTGTCCCTTGTCTACTGCCTGAAATACGTCCGCAATATGCTTGTAAAACAGTAATTCATGGGGCGTATCTCCTAACAAATACTTAATCGCTTCATGAGAAACGGTCCCCTCAGGAAGAAGTGCAATTCGTTTCATATCGTAAGTTCCCCTTTAATCATATCCATAAAAGGGAGTGTATTCCCTTCTGTATATACTTTAACTCCTTCACTCTCAGGGCGCAATTTTAAAACAGAAGCAGTGATCCCCTCTTTGTTCATGGTATCCGTTAAATACTGCTCCAGCTCCGCTTTCCGATTCACCCGTTGATCCGTCAATGCCAGCAGCGTCGGTCCAGCCCCACTGAGAGCCACACCCAAGGCACCATAATGGTGCGCATCCTGCAGGATCTCTGTCATACCCGGCACAAGCGCCGCACGGTAAGGCTGATGAAGCTGATCACGCATCGCTTCGGCAATTAAATCGGTTCTTCCCGACGCCAATGCTGCTACTAGCATGGAAGCATGACTTATATTATATACGGCATCCTTCAATGATACATGCGCGGGTAGAACCTCTCTGGCTTTCGACGTGGACAGCTGAAAATCTGGAATAACTACCATAACCTCCAGATTGGCATCTGGTTCAAGCCGTAAATGCCTAGCATGCTCGCCGTCCCACATCGCTGTAATAATACCACCAAACAGGGAAGCTCCAACATTGTCCGGATGTTTTTCAATGGCGCTTGCCATATCGAACAGCTTGGAATTCGGCAGAGGCGAGCCAATCAACGTATTGGCAGCGACCAAGGCGCCCACAATAGCAGAAGCGCTGCTACCCAAACCGCGGGTAAGCGGAATATCCGAGTACATCGAAATATCGAGCTCAGGAACAGATACACCTGCTTCCCGAAAAACCATTTGTGCTACCTTGAAAATCAGATTAGTTTTATCTTGGGGAACACCATTCATTTCATCTCCGTATAAATGAAAAGCCGTCTGTTCGGCCTCCTTCATTTCAATCCATGCATATAAGGACAATGCCATGCCCAATGTATCAAAGCCGGGACCCAAGTTGGCCGTACTCGCAGGCACACGCACTCTTGCTGTTTTTAAAACGGTCATACAGACAATTCCTCCTGCTTTTATTGACTATCCCTCTACTCGATATACGCTCTTGATGCGACGAATGACGTCTAAAGTTTCAAAATGCTCCAAAACCTTTTTCATACTCGCTTTACTGGCTAAATGAGTCACGATAATAATTTCAGCATCGGGGTTAACCTCATTCGGTTGCTGCACAACAGATGCCAGACTGACATTAAATTCAGCAAATACTTGCGTAATCCGTGCCAACACCCCTGCTTTATCATCCACATGCAGAAGCACGAAGTTTTTGAAATACACATCTTCGTCGTTACTAATTTTTTTAGGGTTGTAAGGAACGATGGCTTTAAGTCCATTGACACCAAGTTTGAGATTTTTCACTACAGCTACTAAATCAGCTACAACCGATGTTGCCGTCGGCATTTCACCTGCACCCGCACCATAAAACATGGTTTCACCCACTGCTTCACCATGCACATACACCGCGTTGAATACCCCGTTCACCGAAGCCAATGGATGCTGCTTGCGTACCATGGTCGGCTGAACGTTAATCGTAAATTCATCACCCTGACGCTCTGCAATGCCGAGCAATTTCATTTCATATCCTAGTTTTTTAGCAAAAGCAATATCTTCACTGGTTACCTTTGAAATGCCGCTGACACTTACATCCTTGAGCTCTACATTAGAGCGGAAACCGAGCGTGCCGAGAATTGCCATTTTACGAGCTGCATCCAGTCCTTCCACGTCTGAGGTCGGATCGGATTCAGCATACCCAAGCTCCTGCGCTTCCTTGAGAACTTCCTCGTACGAGGCTCCTTCCTGACTCATTTTTGTTAAAATAAAGTTGGTCGTACCGTTCACAATCCCCATAATGCGGGTAATACGGTCGGAGGAGAAACCTTCAATGAGTGTACGAATAATCGGGATACCGCCTGCTACACTAGCTTCATAAAAAATATCACATTGCTTTTCCTGCGCCTTTGCCAATACTTCAGAACCGTGCAAAGCCATTAAGTCCTTGTTAGCTGTTACGATGTGTTTACCCCGCTCCAACGCTTCAAGAATGTACTCCTTCGTCTGATCAACCCCGCCCATGACTTCGATAATTACATCAATTTCAGGGTCTCGAATAACTTCCCATGGGTCCTCAGTAAGCTTGGCCGTGTCCACTTCAATGGAACGATATTTTTCTATGTTTTTTACAGCTATTTTTTCAATGATGATCGGTGAACCGACTTGTCTGCTCAAATCTTCCTGATTGCCTTCTACGATTCGAACGACTCCCGTTCCTACCGTCCCCAAACCTAACAATCCTACTTTGACCGGTTTCATCCATTCCCCTCCCGCAAACTTATATCTAATGAACTGTATTGCCTTAACCTTGCCCAATCAGGCGAACACGTTTGACTCCAGAGATGTCCTCCAAGCCCTCCAGTAGAACACCCAACTCTTCACTGAGTCTGGACATTTCTACCGAGATAACTACGTTGGCTCTGCCTTGCAGTGGAATACTTTGCTGGATCGTCAGCACATTGCCTCCGAAATCAGCCACTCTGCCAAGCACCCTGGACAACATTCCGGATTGATGTTCTAAATCAATAGAGATATTGACAATTCGCTCACGCTCCAGCTGGTTAACCAAATGTATGCCATCCTTATATTTATAAAAGGCGCTTCGGCTTATCCCAACTTGCTCCACGGCATCATGCACGGTTTTAACATCTCCTGAAGCCAGCAGCAGTTTCACCTGTATGGTCTTAACAATAGCTTCAGGCAAAATATCTTCCCGTACCAAGTAATAGCGCTCTTTCAAGAACGTCCTCTCCTCAAAGACTTATGTTTTTGTATAGAGGACATTATATCGAAACTCATGAAAATCGGCAAGCTAACAATGCAAAAAACGGCTACTGCCTTCTATAGAGTTTCCTATAGTACAGTAACCGTTCAGGTTTTAGACCTTTATTTGATTTTTAGTAGTAGCTGCTGCCTTCAACAAATTCGAACTCGAAATCAGCAATGCGTACAGATGTACCATCTTTGGCGCCACGCTTGCGTAACTCAGCATCCACACCCATGTGGCGTAACGTTCTTGCTAATTTCAAAATGGCATCATGCGAGTTCAACTGCATGCGCTTCATCATGCGCTCAATTTTAGGGCTCTGCACTACGAATGTGTCGTTTTCACGTACAATTGTAAAGCCATCGTCTTCTGCTGTATCCAGCTTAAATACCTTACGTTCATTGACTTCTGCTACTTCCTCAACAACTGGCTCGTCCGGTATTTGATCCAGCAAATCAGCAGCCCGGTAGAGCAGTTCCTTCACACCTTGACGTGTCAGTGAGGAAATAGGCATGATTTCAAGATCAGGACGTATAGAAGCAATCTGCTCTTTGAAGTGAGCCAAGTTTTCTTCAGCTTCTGGCATATCCATTTTATTGGCCGCCACAATTTGCGGACGCTCAGCCAATGCTGCATTATATTGCTTCAATTCGTCGTTAATTTTAGTCCAATCTTCAAACGGGTCACGTCCTTCGGAGCCCGCCATATCCACGACATGGATAATAATACGCGTCCGCTCAATGTGCCGCAGAAATTCATGTCCCAGCCCAATACCTTCATGAGCTCCTTCAATCAAACCAGGCAAATCCGCCATCACAAAATTACGATGATCACCCACATCCACAACGCCCAAATTCGGAGTAATCGTTGTAAAGTGGTAGGCCCCAATTTTCGGTTTTGCGGAAGATACAACCGACAACAAGGTAGACTTCCCAACACTAGGGAACCCGACCAAGCCTACGTCAGCCATTACTTTTAACTCAAGCGTGATATAACGTTCTTGTCCCTCTGCGCCGTTCTCAGCCAACTCAGGCGCTGGATTACTCGGCGTAGCAAAACGGATGTTTCCGCGTCCTCCGCGTCCTCCTTTAGCTACGACGACTTGTTGACCATGACGTGTCATATCTGCTACTACTTCACCAGTATCATCATCTATGATGACCGTTCCCGGTGGTATACGTACGATCATGTGCTCCGCATTGGCTCCGTGTTGACTTTTGTTGCGACCTTTTACTCCACGCTGGGCTTTAAAATGACGTTGGTACCGAAAATCCATCAAGGTACGCAAACCCTCATCTACACGGAAAATTACGTCACCACCGTTCCCTCCGTCACCACCACCTGGGCCACCTTCAGGAACGTATTTCTCACGGCGAAACGCAATTAATCCGTCTCCACCGTCACCGCCTTTAACAAAAATCTTCGCTTTATCTACAAACATGGTTACACCTTCCTTATGTCTGGCACTGCATCCGAATTTGAAGCATTTCGCCCGTAGGAAGCTTCTCTGTTCGAATGCGTTTACTTCCGGGTACGGATCTGACCTGCTTTAGGATATTCAAATCCGCAGGTATGTCACTTCCTTCAAAACGGACGATAACATCATTCTGATCCATACCGAAAAAAAGTGTCAATCTGCGCACTTCTCCCCAGGACGACCGGCCCCCGCCATATTGATACGCACGCACCGTTTCTATGACGGCCGAGGCAAGCGACTCGCCGTCTTCGGGAGACATGACAGCGTCTAACTTTAACTGCTCCTCAACCTGTACCGACAACTGTAAATTACCGGCGTTCACGCGAAAAGACTGCAAATAAAACACCAGTGAGGGAATACCCAACTTAGATATTTTACTGTCTTCCGCTACGCGCCCTTTTATTGTTTCCACATAAGCAACAGATTTATCATGCTTATTCATACGAATATATCCATAAAGCACCTGCAAGTCATTCATCCAGTCATGCCGATGATGGTTAAGCATTGAAATCGCTGTACGTTCAAAAGAACGCAAAGCAGCTTTCCGTTCATACTCAATCTGTCTTTGCGTATACCAAATACCAAAGCATGCAGCAACTACAGACCATACTGCTAATAAGATAATCGTTAATACTTTAGGATAGAGCAGTGAAAAAACCAAAGGAATCAGAATGGAACCCAACGCCAGATAAGGCGCTCTTATCCGCTGGAACATGGCTTCTCTCCGTTCTGCGAAATTAAATGGATTATTAAAGAACCTTAAATCCAGTATAGCACAGACTAACTTTCCAGTTCATTACCATCATGCAAAAAAGCCTCCGACAAAAGTGCCGGAGGCTTTTCAGCGTGTCTAAGCCGCTATTAAGCTTCTACAGTAGCTGCTACTGGAGCAACGTCGATCGGGTAGATGCTCACCTTTTTACGATCACGGCCCCAACGTTCGAACTTCACAACGCCGTCCACTTTCGCGAACAGAGTGTCGTCCTTACCGATGCCCACGTTCGTGCCCGGGTGAATTTTCGTTCCGCGTTGACGAACCAGGATGCTACCGCCGGTAACTGCTTGACCGTCAGCACGTTTCACTCCAAGACGTTTCGATTTACTGTCACGTCCGTTTTTTGTGGAACCTACACCTTTTTTCGATGCGAATAATTGAAGATCCAATGTCAATTTCAACATGATGTCTACCTCCTTCTTTGATTATTTTCTATTTGAATATACTTACCGTATGATTCAGCAATACTTGTCAGCATAATCACCATGGACTCCAGCAACAGTTGAACCTGTGCGTTCGCATCATGATAACTTTCAGGAGAAAGATACGCGCTTAAAAAGCCGTTTTCCATTTCCGTTTCCATCTCAACGTCCGTAAGAGCTCCAATCGAATTGACAGTTCCTACTGTTACCGCCGAAACGCCAGCACATACGATATCCTCGCCAGATTTAGCGAAATTTGCATGTCCTTTAACGGAAAACCCCTGTATGCTGCCATCCTCCAGTCGTGTAATACGCACGATAATCACTTATCGCACCCTCTTACGCTTGGATTTTTTCAATCGTCACTTTCGTGTACGGTTGACGATGACCTTGCTTCACATGGTAGTTCTTTTTAGGTTTGTATTTGTATACGATGACCTTTTGACCTTGACCATGCTTCTCAACTTTAGCTGTTACAGAAGCTCCAGAAAGAAGCGGTGTACCTGCTGTCAAGCCATTGTCGCCGGACACTGCCAGAACACGATCGAACGTTACAGTTTCACCATCATTAGCTTCCAACTTCTCGATGAACAATACGTCGCCCTCTTGAACTTTGTATTGCTTACCACCTGTTTCGATAATTGCGTACATTTGCTTGCACCTCCTTATGTCTCAGACTCGCCTAATAGCAGGTGGCAGATTCCCTTAGGATGCTGCACTTCAGTACCTGATTGGAGCGGTTACAGCATGTGCAGCCAATCTTACGCATCACACATACTAAATGATTATAGCACAAGCTTTGTACACATTCAACCTTTAGTTTTAAAATGATTTTTGGTTACGCATCGCTCTACACGAGCGTCTTTTCCTCACGCACTTTTTTGCGGGTCATTTCCAGCAAACCTAACCGCGTCCAACCGACAACATAAGATTTGGTCCGATCCTTCTTCAATCTTGCTTCCAGCACAGAGGATACTTCCCGACGGTTCTCCTCTTGTTCCATGTCAATAAAATCAATGATGATGATACCACCAATATCACGCACACGTACCAGGCGGGCAATCTCTTCAGCTGCTTCAATGTTAGTCCGGGTCACCGTTTCTTCCAGATTACTGCCTCCCGTAAACTTCCCGGTATTCACATCAATGACGGTTAATGCCTCCGTATGATCAATGACAATGTATCCGCCGCCCTGCAGCCATACCTTTCGCGCAAAATCGCGTTCCAGCTGCTCATGAACGCCATAAGCTTTGAAAATTGTTTCTTCTGGACCATGAAATATACTTACATGAGCTTTCGCAGGACCAATCTGTTGCAGCATTATTTCTGCATCCTTTGCTTGCTCTTCACTGTCAATGACCAGTTCATCCTGTTCAGGTGTAAACACATCCCGAATCAACCGCTGAACAATACTTAAATCCCGGTGTAATTCGCACGGAGCCGAGTGTTCACCAGCTTTACGCTGAATAGCCGCCCACTGCTTACGTAGTTGATTCAGATCATTTTCAATCGCCTCTATACTCATGTCCTCCGAAACGGTACGGATTATGAGTCCTTCCTCGCTTGTGCGTAGCTGCTCTCCCATTGCTTTCAAACGGGTACGTTCGCCCTCACGTTCGATCTTCTTGGACACGGCCACATAATCAGCACGGGGCATATATACGATCCAGCGACCCGGAAGTGAAAAATGAGTGGTGACCCTCGCTCCTTTGCTACCAACAGCCTCTTTTAATACCTGTACTACAATTTCCTGCCCTACCTTTAGCACTTCAGAAATGGATGGCTTTACCTCCGGCTGCTTGTCCAAATGAGCATGAAGTACGTCATCTACATACAAAAAGGCATTCTTTCGCTGTCCAATGTCAACAAAGGCGGCTTGCATACCTGGTAGCACATTGACCACCCTCGCTTTGAAAAAAGAACCTAGAATTCCCCGTTTTCGCGGTAGTTCAGCCGCATATTCAACCAATCGTCCCTCTTCCAACAGCACCATTTGGGTCATCTGCTGCTGGCATTGTACAATCATTTGCTTCATGGTTTTTCAACCTCTCTGGATACAGCCTCTTCCTTAACTCATAAAACATTATTTGGGCTTGGGTTCTCCACCATCTGGCGGGCGTGTCGCAAAATAAGAGCGAATAAGACGTTGCTCCGGCAATACGGCTACAATCCGTCCCTGTTCATTCATAACATAAACCATATGATACCGATCTCTTCTGAAAAGACGCAAAATAGGCTCCAAATGTTTCACTGGCAGGGATACAATAGGTAAGGCAATACTTCCCTTAGCTACTTCGTGGTAAAAAAGCTCGTCCCTCCCCAGCAAAAACCGTATAAAACGGTAAGGGATATTCCGATAATCCACAATATTAGAATAAAGCAAAAAAATCCCTACCGCCAGCAGATTTAAATGGATAGGTCCATTTTGCCTTAACAACGGCGAAATACCATATATACAAAATAGCAAACTCGTTACGATACTGGCTCTAAAAGTCCACACTAATGTGCGGTGATAAGAACAAGATAAGCTAATCAGTGCCTGCAATATTTTTCCACCGTCAAGTGGTAAAATGGGCAGCAAATTAAACAGTGCAATAACTGCATTCCCCTGAATGATATAATTTACATAATCATACTCCAGTCCACTCACATTTCTGAACCACAAAAGGATGATGATCATGATTCCGTTTTGCAGGGGCCCCGCTAGCGCAATGACAATCTCCTTCCACGCATTGAGCTTCCCCTGATCCTCAATGACCGCCACTCCTCCAAAGGGTAACATCTGTATGGAAAGCACCCGCGCACCCAACAACGAAGCAGCTGTCGCATGACCTAGCTCATGAATAAACACCAATGTAAATAAAGTTATGATCTCGATAAAATGTCCAGTTAATATAGAGGTCAGCATAACCAATACAAACAGTGGATGTAGTGATAAGGTCACCCCTCGGACATTAATCAAGGGCTACCACTTCCGACGGGTCAATGTATTGATCCCCTCTCTGAACTGCCAAAAACAAAGTCGCCGCCTCGCTGCCGCTGTGACTTGCTGGCAGTACACCGATCTCATCTCCCTCCTGAACCCAGTCGTTCACTTTTAAGGTAGAGCGGGAAAGCCTTCCGTAAGTTGCTGTGATACCGCCAGTGTGTCGAATTGTAATCGAAATCCCGCTTTTGGGATGATTTAATATGTCTAATACTCGACCTGCATCTATACTTTTAACAGCGATTGCCCCGTTATCGGTAACATTCGGCGTAATTTCTACCCCTTTAAGGCTCAGTACAAAAGGCTGTGTTATATTGCCTTCAATCGGTGGAGAGCCCTTTCGACTTGCGTCTACCTTGTGCGTTTCATGCTCCTCGCCAAAAATCGGCAAAAAGGAAGGTGCTCCGTCAAAATAAGTTTCATACCATTGTCCGACGGCTGCAAAATCCATATCCTTATTCAAGGCATCCGCAATAAACATTCTCAAATTCACTGCATAGGGAATATCCCAACGAAACATTCCCCATACCATTCCAAATAACACCGTTGCTATGACTGATCTTCGCCAAAAGGAAGTCCAAAAAGACGGACCACGATTCGTCCCAAAAGATTGCTGCCAGCGTTGCCGTTCATTTTTCCACTCAGTTTCTGGGTCTCTGGGCGAGTTGGCACTGACTATAGGCATCGACTTCATATCTTTATCCCCGTGCCTGTTCTGATATATGCCAGAGGGATACATCTCCGCTTTGCTTCCCGCGATTAGCTGCTGTATACGTTCTTCTCTGCGCTGCTTGATTCCGGAATTTTTATTCATCCTGTTCAGCCCCCTCAGCGAGGTATGTTTGATACATCTTATGAGGACGGGCTTCAACTTATGTTGTCCGGTTCGGGATTACGCACCTAAAAATCAAAAAAACCGGCGCTAGCGCACCGGATATGTTTTGTATTTATGATATTTATGTAGTGACTCTAAATTTTGAGAAACCGTATTATAGGAATTTAAAAAGATAAACCAAAAACACTTAAATAAGATTATCACTTATTTAAGTGTCTAGTATTACAATTTTCTCATCCACCCATACCAAAAAACTTCTTAAAGCGTGTCATCACGCTTTTCTTCTGGTCCAGCTGCATGAGGGGCACTGTATCGCCCAAGATTCGTCTCGCAATGTTACGATAAGCAATCGCGGCCTGTGAATCTGGATTCATAACGGTAGGCTCCCCTGTATTAGCGGCTTTAATTACCATTTCATCATCCGGCACAATCCCAATAAGGTCTATGCTAAGCACTTGTAAAATCCCATCAATATCCAACATATCTCCGGATTTAACCATGCTATTGCGAATGCGGTTAACCACCAGCTTGGGTGATACCACATGTGAGCTTTCCAGTAAACCAATTACCCGGTCTGCATCGCGTACGGCTGCATTTTCCGGGGTGGTCACAACAATGGCCTGATCGGCCCCGGCAATGGCATTTTTAAAGCCCTGTTCAATACCCGCAGGGCAGTCGATCAATATATATTCAAAATCCTTTTTAAGCTCCAAAATAATATCCTTAACTTGCTCCGGCGTAACAGCACTCTTGTCCTTGGTTTGAGCGGCTGGCAGCATATACAGCTCCTCAAAACGCTTGTCCTTAACCAGTGCCTGATTTAAACGGCAACGACCTTCCGCTACATCAACAAGGTCATAAATAATCCGGTTTTCCAGACCCATCACAACGTCTAGATTACGCAAACCGATATCCGTATCCACCAAACATACCTTTTTGCCGAGCAGTGCAAGCGCTGTTCCTATATTGGCTGACGTCGTCGTTTTGCCGACGCCGCCTTTTCCTGAAGTGACGACGATAGCCTCTCCCATGTGCTACACCCCTTTGAACACGTTAAAATCGCGGCCCAGACGCACAATATTGCTCATTTTATCTATTTGCATAGCGCCATCCTTGAGATACGCAAATTCCATACCGGATTCACGTGTCTCCCATTCGTCTGGTGGACGGCTGATCATTTCGGAAATTCGCAGCTGTGTCGGTGCAAAATAGGAAGCCGCAATGATCGCTTCACTATTTCCCTCCATCCCTGCATGCGCCATGCCTCGCAAAGCGCCGAGGACATAAATATCACCAGTACATGTTATAATTCCACCCGGGTTTACATCTCCCAAAAAGAGTAGGTTCCCATTGTGATGAAGCACTTGACCAGAACGGATAATCCCTGTCACCGTGTGAATAGGGGGCTTTCCCTGCACTTCCACAGGCAGTCCAGGTGATTCTACAGACCTGATGAGCAGATTCCCCTTTTGCTTCAAGATCTCCAGAATACTTTCCTTCTGTTCCTCTGTCACTTCTCGGCTTCCCAGCTTAATATCCACATGAATGATCGGGCCTGTTAAAATATTTTGATGACTGTGCTCCAGCTTAAAACGCAGCTCACCTAGCAAATCCTCAAACTCGCATTGATCGTCCAGCAGGAATACCAGGCCATCTTTGATGCCTTTAATCGTGACATGATTCGATTTCACCGCCATTAGCCTGTCCCTCCTATCTCAATCATTTCGTCCCCGGGACGTCAAATCCCTGCTAACCCGGACAAAATGTGTGTAAAAAGACCTAGACGGCCTCTTCCTTTTTCACACGGGTACCCAAACGCTGCAATTGCTTGCGAACCGGGACATAAATGATGAGGGCGAACAGAAAATGGATAAATAAATCAGGAATCATATACTGAGCAAGTGCCCAATTGAAAGTCTGATGATTCAGCTGGAACAGCTGATCAATAGCAAAAAGCATAGAATCCAGCAGGAAACTACCAATCAACACGGCTGCCATCATAATGGGCATCGGCGCACGTCGTGCTGTAAAAACAAGCCCCAATAAGTATGCAGACAACCCCATTGCAAAAGAGTAAGGCCCAATGATAAACCCGTAGAACACTACATCATGAATAAGTCCAAAAACAATACCTAGCACCAATGCTGTATGACGGCTGTAATACACAGACACAAACAAGATCACGACATATACAAAATTCGGAACCATTCTTGAATGCCAACTATCCGGAAGAAGCCACGGAAGAATCGTCCCTTCAGCTATAAACAGTACAAACAGCAGCAGTATTAGAACCTGACCGCGCATCTTCATTATTCCGGTACCTCAGGAGTATAAAGGATGAGCAGTTCTTTCCAATCCACAAAGCTGGCTGCCGGTTTAACAATCGCTGTTCGTGTTTTGCCAAATTCCCCAACCTGAATCTTCTCTACCGTTCCAATCATTAGGTTTTTGCGGAATTTCCCACCTGCACCAGATGTAATAATCTGATCGCCCTTTGCGATTGGGTCTTTTTCTTCAATGCGAGTCATTTGAAATCTGTTCGTACCCGGATCATAGCTTTCAATCATACCAAACGATTGATTTTCCTTGCCCAAGACTGTCGCTGCAATGGCATAAGAATTCGGATTTTTAGGATCCAATGTAGTCAACAACGTAACGGTGGACGTAAAATTCCCAGTACGACTAATGACTCCTACAAATCCTTCAAGCGAACTGACTTCCTGACCAACCTTCGCTCCGTCCTTCTCTCCAATATCAATCACAAGCGTTTTGGAATCATTGCTGACGCTGTTCACTTGAGCAACGCGATAATCATAATTATTTTTCGCTTTTTGCGTTTGGGTGAACTTCAGTTCATTCTGCAGTCTGGCATTTGTTTCAACATAATTATGGGTCTGAATCTGGTCACGAGTCAGCTTTGCCACAGCAATTTTTAATCGTTCATTTTCTTCGTAGATGCTGCGCATATTTCCGATATCTTCAAAGAAGCCCGCTATTGCTGAAGCGGGCCTGTAAAAGATACCTTGCACAAAGCCAATTGAATCTCTGGCGAACTTCTCGGGCCAGGTTAAGGAATTTCTCTGTCCAAGTGTAATCCCCATAAGGGCAATAAACAGAACGATTCCGATCAATAGAACAAATAGTCTTTTATTGCCAAACAGCTTAAACAGTTCCTACACCCCCGATTCAACGTTTGGAACGGACGGCAGAACTGCTGCGCGATTTGAACAAATGAATATTTTCCAGCGCTCTGCCTGTACCGATTGCCACACAATCCAGAGGATTTTCTGCTACGATCACCGGCATTCCGGTTTCACCTGCCAACAGCTTGTCCAGATTACGCAGAAGTGCTCCACCACCCGTCAGTACGATTCCTCTATCCATGATGTCCGCTGCCAACTCGGGAGGGCATTTTTCCAGTGTTACTTTGACCGCATCCACGATTGCATTGACTGTATCCGATAATGCTTCGCTAATTTCATCAGAAGTAATCGTAATCGTCTTCGGCAAACCTGTTACCAGATCACGTCCGCGGATTTCCGAGGTTTCCACTTGCTCTAATGGCATAGCTGAGCCAACTTCCATTTTCAGTTGCTCTGAAGTCCGTTCACCAATCATCAGATTGTATTGACGCTTTACGTATTGGATGATGGACTCGTCCATTTCATCACCTGCCACACGCACGGAGCGGCTTGTTACAATCCCGCCCAGGGAGATGACTGCCACCTCGGTTGTACCTCCACCGATATCGACAACCATACTTCCTGTTGGCTCCCATACAGGAAGATCAGCGCCAATTGCTGCTGCAAACGGCTCCTCTATCGTATATGCTTCTCTTGCACCTGCTTGCTTCGTCGCATCTTCAACAGCACGCTGCTCCACTGCAGTAATGCCTGAAGGCACACAAACCATCACGTTCGGATGACGTGGAAACAAAGAGCGTTGGGCTTGCGCCTGACGGATAAAATATTTGATCATCGTTGCTGTTGTATCAAAATCAGCAATGACACCATCCTTCATCGGACGAATCGCACGGATATTTCCCGGTGTGCGACCGATCATTTTTTTCGCAGATTCACCAACAGCCTCAATGGTTTTTGTATCTGTACGCAAAGCAACTACAGATGGTTCACGAACCACAATTCCTTTACCTCTTACGTATACAAGCGTGTTTGCCGTCCCCAAGTCTATTCCCAAATCTTTTGTAAAGCCACCCAGCATGATGTAATCTCCTTTTCTCTTCCCTGAAATCTGTTATCCATGTATAAACGGTTTATTCAGGCCGGATTATCCGGTCGTGTTTAAATGTTTGATTTAAATATTATATTATATCAGACCTTGTTCCTTCAAACTTACAAAGGTCCCGTCCCCGATCACAATATGATCAAGCACGTCGATACCCACGATGTTGCCCGCTTCCATCAGGCGGCGAGTCAACTGAACATCCTCTGGGCTTGGCTTCGGATCACCGCTCGGATGGTTATGAGCGCAAATTATTGAAGCACTGCTGCATTTGATTGCTGCCCGAAATACTTCACGAGGATGCACGATGGCAGAATTCAGGCTACCCATAGATAGTGTTTCCTGAGCAATGACATGATTTTTAGTATTAAGGAACAAGCATACAAAATGCTCTTTCTGCAAATAACGAAGCTGCTCAAACAGCAGATCTGCCACATCCCGCGGGCAACTAATCACCGGGGTCTCCAAATGGCGAGACAATGCTAATCGACGCCCCAGTTCGATACCCGCTTTTAGCTGTATCGCTTTAGCATCCCCAATGCCCTTAATCTGGGTCAACTCGCTCAAGCTCATATCCACCAGTTGACGCAAATTTCCTGCCTGCTGCAAAATACGCTGCGCTAAATGCACCGAAGACTCATTTTGCGTTCCTGTACGCAGCAATATTGCCAGCAACTCCGCGTTGCTTAAGGCATCCGCCCCATATGTCATCATGCGCTCTCTTGGTCGTTCTTCATGGGGGAGGTCGCGAAGCATCAGTATTGGCGACTCCAGCATATGTTTATCCCCTTTATGGACGCAACACATTCACTCCAAAATCGGACAGCATGTCCGACAGCAAGGAAAGCGGCAATCCTACGACGTTAAAATAACAACCCTGAATAGATTCCACCAGCGTAGCACCCATGCCTTGAATGCCATACGCTCCTGCTTTATCAGACGGTTCACCAGTATTCACGTATGCCACAATTTGCTCTTGACTCAGAGGCTTCATTGTAACCTCCGTTTGGCGATGTCTGACAAGCATTTCGCCGGTTCCGGTATGTATGCAGGCTACCCCGGTGTACACACGGTGTGTTCTTCCCTGCAATGCAGTCAGCATGCGAACCGCGTCCGCATGGTCGGCAGGCTTGCCCAGTACCGAACCATCCAGCACGACAATGGTATCACTGCCAATCACCAGTCCGGCTTCCTTCGACTGAGTGGCGGTGTTCACGACCGCTTCGGCTTTGCGTGCCGCAAGGGTCTCCACGATTTGCTGAGGCGTCCAGCTCTCAGGCGTGCTCTCATCCGCATGACTCGGCACCACCTCAAAGGGGAGTCTCAAAAATGCGAGTAATTCCTTCCTTCTTGGTGAAGTCGATGCCAGAATAATGCGGGGCGTAATTTTCCCGTCCATAAGGGAAGCTCCTTTTCATCAGTTAGAGCCTGCGGTACAGCCAGAACGCGGCAATGATGCCGATCAGACTAAGCAGGCTCAATTCAAAATTTATCGTTATGTTGTAGCTGATAATATCCAGGTCCGCTCTCGGCGACCAAGATATCCTAGTGGGGTGGGTCAGAAAGGAAAGGAACTTGATCGATTGAAGAGCTTTGGCAATCCATGCACCCAAGAGCCAACCGAGCAACAAAAACAGTATAAGCATTCCTACATTTTTTTTCATCCTGATCTTCCCTCGCCATTTTTTGACACCTTCATTATTATACGGTGATTTGTACTGCAATACAAACAGAAATCCGGCAAGGGGAACTATTTCCAGTTCCTTGCCGGAAAATATGGTTAGTCTATTGTTTTATGAATTGGATAAATTCCTTCTCACGCAAAACATATTCCATCATGGAGGACTGAATCTCCCAAATGTGTTCCTTGGCTGTATTCTTATTGTATTCCCCAAGTGCAGAGATCGCGCTGTTCATCGCCTTTTCAAGTGAGGTTGCGGAAGCAACCGCTTCCTTTGGAAGACCGGTAGGAAGTGCAGTGATATTTTGTGTCCACTGCTGATGCAGGTCGTTCAGCTCCTTCATGTCGGAGGCTGGCACCGTATTCGCACCTCCTTCTCCCAGCAAGGTTGAGGAAAGTCCGCTCAACTTACCCACCAATGAACTACTTAACTGAAAAAAGCCAGTGAGTTTATCGCCTTCGCCTCCGTAAGCCGCTTTTTCGAATCCAGGCAATTCAAGCTCACGAACATACAATTCGACTCCTTGTGTTTTCAACTGATTGCTGAGTAACTTAGCTTGCTCCCTATCCGGTGATATTCCTGCATATACCCGGTTTTGGTCCTCGGTATCCCCTCCTGCTGCAATGCCTGCCTTCAACAGTTCTTCTTTTGCTTGTAAGGCCCGTTCTGGAGTGCTGAAAACCCCATATTGCAGCAAATAGTAGGTTTGTGGAGGTACCTGAGCCTCTATGACAGTGACAGGGACAGAATTCTCTTTTGCAGATATTGCATCCACACCAACGGATTCTTTAAAGACCGGTACAGCCTCCTCTACTGAGGGATCTGCTCCCGGGACCATGCCTCCTCCGTTAAACAGTAACAACATAATATATCCAAACATACCCCCGGTCACCAGTGCGCTGGCTACAGAACCAACCAGTTTCCATCTAGAAGGGTGGGGCGGACGTTTTCTGTACTCTTGGCCAGAATGATAAGCTTCCTCATTCTCTTCTAGGCTATCTGGTAGAACGTCCGCATCTGACCAAGAAGCCGCCGAACGGCCAAAGGGGTCATCCCATCCCTCTTGTACTCTTAATGTCGGAGCAAAGCGCCGACTTGAAATGCGTTTATTCAGATCCTCAGGCTCATTGAGCTCTGCTTCTTGCGTAGTTACAGCATTTTTATTCATTCCTCTAATTCGATCCGTTCCTTTTTGCGGGTTATCAGCTTGATGAAGCTTATCTTTTTGATATAACCCCTTATCTCTAATCGTTTCACGCTGTTCGTTCGTAATCGACTCGTTTTTGTACGGAAGCACCTGTAGCTTATCCTCCCGGCTTGTCTCCGGCAACTGTTGGTCGAACCGGAATGTCATCTTGGTCTTGTTCATGGATGCACTCCCTCCTTGTCCCATACTTCCTCATAGTCTGTTGTATGAGTCAAGCTAAGAATATATGCCCCAGCATTACAAAAAAAGGTATCCCGAAACACAGTCGTGTTCGGAATACCCTTGAATAAATGTAATTCATTGGCGTAACAGCTCTTTTTTATACGTATTACACTTGCTGTCCGCGAAGATGGCGCGCTAACGCGTCACCTGCTTTCCAAATATCTCCCGCTCCCATCGTCAGCACAAGATCACCCGGCTGTAATCGATCCTTCAACTCCTCGATCACGGCTTCTTTGGTCGGCAAATAGATTGCATTAGCATTGCTGTTTTGGACGATTAAATCCACGAGCTTGGAAGAATGCACGCCTTCAATCTGTTTTTCTCCCGCTGGTGAATAAATATCGGTAATGATGACTTCACTAGCCTCGCTAAACGCACGGCTAAACGCATCGAGCAGGAAAAAGGTGCGGCTATAGCGTTGCGGCTGGAATACAGCAATAATACGCTTGCCAGTCGCTCTCGCTGCGCTAATCGTAGCCTCAATCTCTGTTGGGTGATGCGCATAGTCATCAATAATCAGTATGTCATTGCTTTCACCTAGTACTTGAAAACGACGCTTCGCTCCGTGAAATTCTACAATAGTAGCAGCGATTTGATCGAATGGAATCCCTGCTTCCAAACAGGAAATCACAGTAGCCATCGCATTATACATGTTATGTTTACCTGGTACAGATAGTTCGATCGTTCCGAGTGCTGTTCCCTTACGGCTCATAGTGAAGCTTAATCGACGGTCACCTAATTGGATATCTGTCGCCATATAATCCGCTTCATGCTCCACTCCATAAGTAATGACCCGAGTCTGGAGCTGAGGAAGCATTTCCCGGATGTTCTGATCATCTGCACATACAATAGCCGCCCCATCCGGTCGAATTTGACTCAAAAACTGTACATAGGCACTTTTCAGACGATTAAAGTCGCCATCGTAATTTTCCAAATGATCCGCTTCAATATTGGTTACAATGCCTTGCCAAGGATGATATTGCAGGAAAGAACCATCACTCTCATCCGCCTCAGCAACGACAAACTCGCTTTTACCTGCTTTGGCATTCGTCCCCAAATTCGTGATTTCGCCGCCAATAATATACGTTGGATCAACGTTACATCTTTCCATAACCAGAGCGATCATGGAAGAGGTTGTCGTTTTACCGTGCGCACCCGCAACAGCTATTCCCTTCCGTTCGTTAAGCAAGCGAGCCAGCATTTGCGAACGATGCAGAGTTGGAATATTCAATTCCTCCGCTGCCACCCGCTCCACATTGTCACGTGACAATGCTGTTGAATAGACGACGATATCCGCGCCTGCAATATGCTCAGGTGTGTGTCCAATATATATTTTTGCGCCTTTTGCCGCCAGTTTTTCTGTCAGCTCCTGTGATGCCACATCTGAGCCAGTCACAGTATAACCCATCTCCAGCATGACCCGAGCAATCGCGCTCATCCCGTAGCCGCCGATACCGATAAAATGAACATGTTCCGAAGTAATCAACAAATTTCACCAACCTTTTTCCGAATCGGTTTGATACATAAGGGTAGCCCGTACATCCGCAATAAGGTACAGCGTGCCGGACACCACCCCCAGATCTTCCGCTTCCGTATGTGACTGAAGCAGGCCTAGAGCCTTTTTCCAGTCACCTTCTACAATTATTTTTAAATCCGTTTTGGCATAAGACGGCCGCAGCTTCTCCACGAGATGAGCCAATTCAGCGGCATTCATTTTGCGGCGAAAATCGGGCTCGGTCAGGATAAGCGTATCCACTAGTGGCAGTATATGCTGCAAGTATGCTTCATGATGCTTGTTTGACAGCATTCCCATCATTAAAACCAATTTTTTGTACGAATACACTTGAGGAAGACTCTTGGCCAGCGTCTGTGCTCCTTCTGGATTATGAGCTCCATCAAGGACAATCCTCGGCGAGGTACTGACTTGTTCGAGACGCCCTGCCCAGGCAGTTTGCCTAAAACCCTCCAGCAATTCTGCATCATCCAACACAAAAGCCATATACTGACGTAGGACCTCAAGTGCCATCATAGCTCCTGCCGCATTAGAACATTGGTGCTCGCCTAACAACGTGATGTCAATTTCCATATGTCGGAAGGGCCCCGCGAATGAAAAGGTTTGAGCTGTTTCATCCCCTTTTAGCCGTTCATACGTAAACTGTTCTCCTGCCAGGTACAAGGTAGCTCCTTGCTTTGTCGCCGTTTCACGTATGACCTGAATAGCCTCGGGTTGGGAAACACAACTGACGACAGGTACACCCGGTTTGATGATACCGGCCTTTTCCCTTGCAATCTGTTCGAGCGTATCTCCCAAGATATCCGTATGGTCATAGCCGACATTCGTAATAACCGAGACGATTGGATTCACGATATTAGTTACATCCATCCTTCCCCCGAGACCTGTCTCCCATACCACAACATCTGGGAAAGATACCGTAGCATAGTATAAAATAGCCAATGCTGTCGATACCTCAAACATCGTAGGTGATCCCAATTCACTATCTGCGATTTCTTTCACCAACGGATACAAGCGATTGGCAAGCAAAACCAGCGTTTCATCGGGAATATCGATCCCATTGAATTGAAAGCGGTTCGTAAATCGGGTGATGTACGGAGACGTAAAAGTCCCGACATCGTACCCACATTTCAGTAGCACAGAGGTCAGAAAGGCACAAGTCGAGCCTTTACCGTTGGTTCCCGCAATATGCACAAATTTCAGATGTCGTTGCGGATCACCCAATTTACTCATTAGTTGTTCAATTCGTTCCAGTCCAGGTCTGATACCAAACGGAATCAAGCCGTTAATCCATTCCACTGCCTCATCATAGCTTTGTAAAGGAGCCGTATCTCCGCCCCTGATCGTATCTGACATCCTCTTCACCTTCAGGTCATTTTATTGTGAGTGAAATTATCCCTTGAGTTCTTCAATACGTGCGATAACTTTAGCGCGCTTATCTGAGTAATCGGCTTGCTTGGCCTTCTCTTCCTCGATGACTTTAGCTGGTGCCTTCGCCACAAAGCCTTGGTTAGATAACTTTTTCTCCACGCGCTCCACTTCACTGTTCAAATGCTGAAGTTCTTTTTCCAGTCTGCTAATTTCCTGGGCAATATCAAGCAGTCCGGCCAGCGGCAGGTACAGCTCTGCGCCGCTAACTATAGATGTCATCGCTTTATCTGGAACGGTGAACTCTAATCCCGCGTCGAATTCAGACGTATTACAGAATCTACGCACATATTCCCCATTGCGGTTAATGATATCGAGAACGGCTTGATCGCCGGGTTTTATGAGCAACTCAATTTTTTTACTCATCGGCACATTGACTTCAGCACGGATATTGCGCACAGCGCGAATTACGTCGATCAGCAAATTCATTTCTGCAACTGCATCCTTATCCTCAAAAGAAGGATCATAAACAGGCCAAGCGGCCAGTGTAATCGTCTCTCCCTCATGCGGAAGATGCTGCCATATTTCCTCAGAGATAAACGGCATGAACGGATGAATCATGCGCAGTGTCCGATCCAATACATATGCAAGTACGGACTGCGTTTTCTTTTTCGCCTCTGCATTTTCGCCATATAGGGAAAGCTTCGCAAACTCGATGTACCAGTCGCACAAATCATCCCAAATAAAGTTATACAGAAGGCGGCCTGTCTCGCCAAATTCATAAGCATCTATTAGACGCGTGATGTCGCGTGAAGTTTCGTTTAGACGATGCAAAATCCAACGATCAGCAGTGCTTAAGTCACCAGTAATGTCTATATCTGCCGAAGTGACGCCTTCCAGGTTCATCAGCGCAAAGCGTGACGCGTTCCAGATTTTATTGGCAAAGTTACGGGCCTGCTCCACCCGCTCCCAGCGGAAACGAAGGTCTTGCCCAGGCGTGCTACTGGTGGAAATCATATAACGCATGGCATCGGTACCATATTGGTCAATCACGTCAAGCGGATCAACACCGTTGCCGAGGGATTTGGACATTTTTCTACCGTCCGCATCACGAACCAACCCGTGCATAAGTACGTCCTTGAACGGAATCTCTTCCGTAAACTCCAACGCGGTAAAAATCATACGCGATACCCAGAAATAAATAATGTCATAGCCTGTAACCAAGACATTAGTCGGATAGTATCGTTTGAGGTCCTCTGTCTGCTCAGGCCAGCCCAGTGTCGAAAACGGCCATAAAGCCGAGCTGAACCAAGTATCCAGCACATCCTCATCCTGTTTTAGCTTTCTGCCAGCATACTCAGGCAAAGTTGTAGGGTCCTCTGCCGATACAATAACTTCTCCGGTTTCTTCATCGTACCAAGCTGGAATACGGTGTCCCCACCATAATTGACGGGAAATACACCAGTCACGCACATTTTCAATCCAATGCAGATAAGTACGTTCAAAGCGATCCGGTACAAAGTTTACGCCGTTGCCAGCCTTCTGCACTTCAATCGCTTTAGCTGCCAGAGGCTTCATTTCCACAAACCATTGTGTGGACAGATAAGGTTCTACAACTACACCTGTACGTTCGCTGTGGCCTACTTGATGTACGTGCTCTTCAATACGAATCAGTACACCCTGCTCTTTCAGATCAGCGACGATTTGCTTACGGCAATCGCTACGATCAAGGCCCTGATATTTGCCTGCTTCGGCATTCATCGTTCCCGTTTCGTCCATCACCGTAATTTGTGGCAGCTGGTGACGTTGTCCCATTTCAAAGTCATTCGGGTCGTGAGCCGGTGTAATTTTAACCGCGCCGCTACCGAAATCTTTATCAACGTAGTCATCCGCAATGACCGGAATTTCCCGTCCGATGATTGGGAGCACAAGCGTTTTGCCGATCATTTGCTTGTAGCGTTCATCTTCCGGGTGTACAGCTACAGCTGTATCGCCCAGCATCGTTTCAGGACGTGTAGTGGCTACCGTAATAAATCCGCTACCGTCTTTCAGTGGATATTGCAGGTGATACAGATTTCCGTTCACCTCTTTGTATTCCACCTCAATGTCCGATAATGCAGTACGTGCAGCAGGGTCCCAGTTAATGATGCGTTTACCGCGATAAATCAGACCTTTCTTGTACAGTTTAACGAATACCTCACGTACCGCTTGGGACAGTCCCTCATCCAGCGTAAAACGCTCACGAGAATAATCGAGAGAAAAGCCCATCTTTTCCCATTGGTTATGGATATTATCTAGATAAAGATCCTTCCACTCCCACACTTTCTCCAAGAACTTCTCGCGGCCCAAATCATAACGTGTCAGGCCTTCTTCACGCAGCTTTTGCTCTACCTTTGTTTGGGTAGCAATACCCGCATGGTCTGCCCCTGGCAGCCACAAGGCATCATACCCCTGCATCCGCTTGGCGCGAATAATAATATCCTGCAAAGTAAAGTCAAGAGCATGTCCAATATGCAACATACCTGTAACATTCGGTGGTGGAATAACGATTGTAAAAGGCTCTGCCTCTGGATGTTGCCCAGCGCGGAAATAGCCCTTCTCCATCCACGTTTTGTACCATTTTTGTTCTGCTGATTTTGGATCGTACGTTGTTGGCATTTCCAAGGTTGTCTTGTTGTCTTCTTCTGACATATCAGGATACCTCCATGATTTTTCAATTGGCAAATAAAAAAAGCCTTTCATCCTCAAAGGACGAAAGGCTGTTCTCTCGCGGTACCACCTTTGTTTCACCCCTTGTGTATGTATCCACTGATCCATTACACATGGTGTGACACTTTATGCAGATAACGGTTGCGGACCGGCCTTATTCTACCGTGAGCCTCTTATCTTCCGTAGGAATTAAATGAGGAACCGTTCAAACAGGCGACTCCCGGGTGACTTCGGCCAGTAGCTTCCTGCGGAACCTCACAGCGCTGCAATTCCACTCTCTGAAGGGCTTGCTGCCTACTCTTCCCGATCTCAGTCTTTCAATAACTATACCACATCATACATTTCCCATTGACTATAGTCAACACCCGCCGTGCATTTTTCAGCAACCGGATCAAGGGATATACAATACCTGTCCTTCTTCCACATGATGCTCCGCCAATCTGTTATACAGTTGAAGCTCACGTGTGCTGAGCTGATAACGGTCAGCTATGGTTTCCAGTGTATCCTCGCGCTGTACAATGCATAACCGCACCTTACGAAAAGGTGTTTCATCTTGTGTATGAAAAAAAAGGTTCTTCCACTTGGCATTCTCTCGCTCTTCTTCGGCTTTATGATCCTGATCCTGCGGCTCCTGCTCCAACTGCTGCTGGTATTCGGCTTCCTTCACCGAACGGCTGGATTGGAGCAATGATGAGTAGACAACCGGGTCTGGCTCGTCTGCCCCTTCATCCTTTTTACTGTTGAGCGCTACACGCATCTCTGGCTTATCCTCAGTAAAGGTATCATGGGCCTCGTGGTTAACCTGTTCTGACGCTTCAGGCCTGAAGTCGAAGTTATCTACTTGACTCGCTTCCAACTGTGTCTCCAGATAGACCTCGGACTCCGTGGCATGATGCGGTTCAGACAGCAAAGGTTCATATACTATATTAGGAGATGCGGAAGATACTTTAGGCTCATTTCCCCCTGCCCATGCTTCCTCTTGCTGAAATCCCCACACTTCCGGAGACCCATGCTCATGCTTGACCTCGGGAGAGCTGTCTTCAACTGCTTTGCCCGTCCAAGGCTCATAGAATCGGTTAGGATCTACTGCCGACTCATAAGCTTGCTGTTCCGACAATGACTTCTGTTCCTCATGGTCCTTAGACGGCTGTTCCCAAGAAACGGACTCCTGTTGTGCTGGCACTCTGTAGGAAGTTTCAGGATCTGTAACGTAATCGGAGGACGAGTCATTGGTAGAATAGGCCTCTGCATGATGCTCTCCATCGGCGGAAAGGGATTGAACCGGATGCTCAGGTGCATGCACTACGGTAAATTCCTCATCCAGCCAAACCGCCGTCTCCTCCGCGTGCGAGCTTTCCACGCCATGCAAAGAAAGAACGCCTGTAATATTTAGACTACGTAAAGAAAGCAGGTCCACATCAAAATTTTCAATCTCGACAGAGATATCTTCCAATCTCCCTACGCGGTTTAGCGGAATGGTAATTTCCACAGGGATCAAATGATGAAGCTCGCTCGTGATCTGTTCAGGTGTGCGGTACACGCCCTCCAGCAGCAAATGCCCTCGCAAAGCGGCATGGTCGCCGTGGGTTACAACCTGAATGCGTGGCAGAAGCTCAATTTCCTCCAACTCAGCAATCCCGGCAGCTTCCTCCGTCAAATGAATGCGTTCATAAATATCAAAACGCAAGCCTTGCGGCTGATCATTCTGTTGTTTATTCAAGGATGGCATCCTCCTTTGGGCAGTCTCCGCACATCCTCTGACTTCTGGTCAGGCGCACGGAAACTCCATATTGCAAACCGTTTCTAGGTTCAAGTATATGCGCCAAAATAGAAGGCATGCCATCTTTTATAGCTGTTTGTGTAGCTTTTGAAAATCATCCGGCCAAGCATCCTCCACGGTAATCGTTTCGCCACTCAGCGGATGACAGAAGGTAAGACTCTCTCCGTGCAGCGCCTGCCTGCCAAAATCAGTAGCCCGCCCCCCGTATAATACATCCCCGAGCAACGGGTAGCCAGCATGACTAAGATGTACGCGAATCTGGTGCGTCCGGCCTGTCTCCAGCGTCAGATATACGAGACTCACTGCACTTGGACCGCTTCCCCATACTTCCCCGAGTTCAATATGGGTAACCGCCTTTTGCCCAGTTGGAGATACACGACGGCGCTGCTTATGATGCCTGTCCTTGCCAATCGGCCAATCCAACGTTCGCAGCGATGGGGGTACTTTCCCTCGTACCAAAGCTACATACCTGCGGCCTATATCCTTAGCTCGCATTTGCTCGTCCAGCTTGAGCAACGCAAATTCATTTTTGGCATATAGCACTGGGCCCGTCGTATCCACATCCAGACGATGTACATGCCGTACCGCCGCATGAATGCCATTCATCTCATAGTAGGATGCGACAGCATGATCCAACGTCAGCGGACCATCCTGCACAGCGCCGTCCGGATGTACTGCCATACCTGCCGGTTTATGCACTACCAGGCAAAAATCATCTTCATACAGTACCTTCAAATCATACCAACGAGGGGTGATTCCAAGGTTTATTACAGGAAAAAGGGCCAGCCGCAGCCGGTCCCCTGTAAGTTCAATCTCTTTTGCATGACGCAGTCTGCGCCACAGCTTTTCCGGTAATTCCAAACGATTCAGCAACCACTGATCTACAGCATCAGCATTGTTTTTTTCCCCGTCTGTGATTTCCCGTCCTGGCGTGACTTCCAGCCACGGTCCTCTTCTTTTCCAGCCACCTTGCCAGCTCATAGACGTTTGAGCGCGCGATAGTTCGCCTCAATGGTGGCATCAATATCCTCTACCGTATGCACGCCCGACACAAACATACCCTCAAATTGAGATGGTGCCACACTGACTCCCTCATTCACCATTTCAGTAAAGTAACGGCGGAAGTGGTCCTGATTACTCGTTTTAGCTGTGTCAAAATTGACAACCTTTTCTTCTGTAAAAAATGGACAAACCATGGAACCCACGCGATTGATCGTGACAGGGATACCCAGCTCGCTCGCATTACGTTCGAATCCGGCTTGAAGTCTTGCTGCCCGCTCTTCCAGGCGATCGTATACTTCTGGCGTCAGCAATTTAAGTGTCGAATAACCTGCTGCCATAGCCAGCGGATTTCCGCTAAGCGTACCCGCTTGATAAATTGGCCCCGATGGAGCAATCTGCTCCAGAATATCCCGACGTCCGCCGTAAGCACCTACAGGGAGTCCACCACCAATCACTTTACCCAGACAGGTAAGATCCGGCGTCACACCAAAGCGACCTTGAGCCGAATGAAGTCCAACCCGGAATCCAGTCATCACTTCATCAAAAATCAGCAGACTTCCGTACTGCTGGGTTACCTCACGCAAACCTTCCAAAAATCCAGGCTGTGGCGGTACAACTCCCATATTGCCTGCTACAGGCTCGACAATAATTGCGGCAATCTCTTCGCCAAATTTCTCAAAAGCTAGCTTCACCGAAGCCAAATCATTATAAGGGACGGTGATGGTATGGGTAGCTACGACTTCAGGTACACCCGGACTATCGGGCAAGCCTAATGTCGCAACACCAGAGCCTGCTTTAATCAGCAAACTGTCCGCATGACCGTGATATGATCCCTCAAATTTAAGGATTTTACTACGGCTCGTAAATCCACGTGCGAGTCGAATCGCACTCATAGTCGCCTCAGTTCCGGAGTTAACCATACGTACAATGTCCATAGAAGGAACACGCTCACATACGAGCTTGGCCATTTCGGTTTCTGCCAACGTTGGTGCGCCGAAGCTGGTTCCTTTTACAACAGCAGCCTGTAAAGCTTTAACCACTTCGGGATGTGCATGGCCCATAATAAGCGGTCCCCATGAACATACATAGTCTAAATAGGATTGACCATCAATATCATATACACGCGATCCTTCGCCATGGTCGATATATACAGGTGTAATCCCAACAGATTTAAAAGCCCGTACCGGGCTGTTAACGCCGCCCGGAATGTATTGTTTTGCCTCATCAAAGGCTACTTTGGAGTTCGTATCCTTGCGCACTTTCCGTTGTTCGTCGATCAATCTGACCACTCCTATCTTCTGAAAATAGACTTATTGCTTCAACCATCTTGCCGCATCCTTGGCCGAATAGGTAATAATCATATCTGCACCCGCACGCTTCATGCTTGTCAGAATCTCCAGCACCATTGCTTTTTCATCAATCCAGCCTTGAAGAGCGGCTGCCTTGACCATGGCATATTCACCACTAACGTTGTAAGCCACCATAGGCAGATCAAATTGATCCTTAATCGTGCGCATCACGTCCAGGTAAGAAAGAGAAGGCTTCACCATCAGCATATCCGCACCCTCTAGCACATCAGACTCCGCTTCTCGCAATGCTTCACGTGCATTGGCAGGGTCCATCTGATAGGATTTGCGGTCACCAAACTGCGGCGCAGAATCTGCGGCTTCCCGGAAAGGACCATAAAAAGCAGACGCATATTTGACGGAATACGACATAATCGGAATATGTGAAAAGCCTTCCAGATCCAGCCCCTGCCGAATCGCTTGTACAAAACCGTCCATCATATTAGATGGCGCGATAATATCCGCACCAGCTCTGGCCTGAGAAACTGCTGTACGTACCAGCACCTCCAGAGATTCATCATTCAATACTTCACCGCATACCTCACCATCATGCTCATGCATGTGTACCATACCGCAGTGTCCATGGTCCGTAAACTCACACAAACAAGTGTCAGCCACAACCAGCAGTTCGGGATAACGAGACTTGATCAAACGAGTAGCTTCCTGAACAATACCATCGTCCACAAAAGCCGAAGTCCCTACACTGTCTTTTGTTTCCGGTATGCCAAACAGGAGCACGGCGGGAATGCCAAGCTCACTAATCTCTTTCAGTTCTTCCTCCAGCCGATCTAGAGAAAAACGGTATACACCTGGCATAGAGCTAATTTCCTGTTTCACCCCAGTGCCAAATGTTACGTAGATCGGTTGGATAAAATCAGCGGAATTCAATACCGTCTCACGCACCATACTGCGAATTGCAGCCGACTGACGCAAACGACGATGTCTAGTAAAAGGAACACTCATGAATACAAACCTCCATTTTTTATACATTCATTAGCAAAAACAAAAAATTATAATGTCATAAGAGTACTTGATCGTTTCCAGTCACATAACGATTGGATCAGACTTTCAATGGTTGCCTTCTCTGACATAAAACTCACAGTCAAACCGGCTTGGGTAGCTGTCTCACCGGTCAAAGGACCTATTACAGCAATCGTAACTCCCTCCAGCAGCGACAATGGATCATGGATCCCCATTTGCCTGAGCGCTTCCAGAAAAAAGGTGACGGTTGAGGAACTCGTAAACGTAATCGCATGAATGGCACGTTCCTCAAGCAGCTTGAGGAGCTCGTCATCCTGTGTGTTGGCTGCCAGCACAGTTTGATACAAATCAGCCTCGGTCACATGAAGCCCCATCTCCCTCAGCTTTTCTGGCAGCCACGGCCGTGCTAGATCACCTCTAGGTAGAAATACGTTCTGCCCTGCCTGCAAATCCTGCTCAAACCCTTCGAGCAAGCCTTCTGCCTGAAAAGGGCCTTCGATCTGTTCTGCCACAATTCCGTGTGTCCGAAGCGCAGCTGCTGTAGCTGGTCCGACTGCGGCAATACGAGCTTTGAACAGCATGCGTACGTCCTTGCCCTGTTCCTTTAAGTGCGTGAAAAAGTATTCAACTCCATTAACGCTAGTGAAAAACACCCAATCATATTCAGGTAGTCGCGCAAATGCCTCTTTAATTTCCTGTTTGGTTGACTCGTCCGAAGGGGCGACAGTCTGAATAACTGGAAATTCATAAGGCTCGCCGCCAAGCTCCTCAATCCGGTGAACCAGACTGCTGGCCTGCGCACGCGCGCGAGTAACCAAAATCCGCTTGCCAAACAAAGGCATGTCCTCAGCCCATTTTAACTGTTCACGTTGATTGACCACTTCTCCGACAACGATGACGGCGGGAGGTTGAAAATTCGCAGCCTTCACCTTAGCTTCAATATCCGCCAGCGTACCCACCAGCGTATCCTGCTCGGCGCGGGTCCCCCAACGGATCAAGGCAACAGGAGTATTTGACGGCTTGCCGTGTTTTATCAGCTGTTCACTGATATAGCCGATCTTGGCTACACCCATCATAAAGATCAGTGTGCCCGTTGCGTTCGTCACTTTATCCCAATGAATACTTTTGTCGAGTTTATCGGGACTTTCATGACCTGTAATGATAGACAGCGATGAGGCCATATCCCGGTGTGTGACTGGAATGCCCGCATAGGCGGGCACACTGATTGCTGATGTGATGCCGGGTATAATTTCATAAGAAATACCATGTTTACGCAGTAGCCCGGCTTCCTCGCCGACTCGTCCAAATATAGTGGGGTCTCCCCCTTTAAGACGAACAACTGTTTTTCCTTCCAAGGCCAAATCCACCAGCAGCTGATTAATTTCCTCTTGCTTCATGGTGTGACGATCTGGCAACTTGCCGACATAGATTTTTTGGGCACCTGGCTTCATCAATCCCAAGAGGCGCGGGCTTGCCAGTCTGTCGTATACAATGACATCGCCCAATTGAATGCATTCCCAACCCTTGACCGTAATTAATCTTGCGTCTCCGGGTCCTGCACCTACCAAATATACTTTTCCTGCCATGCTATCATCCCCTCACCTGCGCAAGAATCTGTTCCGCTCCTTTGGCTATCAAACTGGCCGCCACCGCTTCTCCCAGCTTTTGCGGATCATTTCCCTGGAGCGTTTCCTTCAAAATAACCTCGCCATCTGGCGAGCCTACCATGCCCGTGAGGCTGATTTCTTGACCAGCCCAGACCGCATGAGCCCCGATCGGCACTTGGCATCCCCCATTTAACACGCCCAGAAAGGTTCGTTCTGCCGCAACGGTAGCCGAGGTATCCCGGTCGTTGTAAAGGTGCAGCAAGGCCAGTAGCTCTTCATCGCTCGCACGACATTCAATACCTAGCGCTCCCTGCCCGACTGCCGGCAAACAGTCTTCTTCCGGTATATAGGACGTAATTCGCTCTTTCCAGCCCATCCGATGCAAGCCTGCTGCCGCCAAAATGATAGCGTCAAAACCTTCCGTCTCCAGCTTTTTCAGACGGGAATCAATATTACCACGCACAGGCTCCAATTGTAGATCAGGTCGCATGGACTTGATTTGACTGGCTCTGCGCAGACTGCTCGTGCCCACCTTTGCCCCTTGAGGCAAATCCTCCAGGCTCTTGGCGCCCAATGTGATCAGGCAATCACGCGGGTCCTCACGGCGCGGCACAGCGCCGTTAACAAGCCCTTCCGGCAATTCGGAAGGCATATCCTTCATACTATGTACTGCCATATCAATCTCACCAGCCAGCATGGCCTGTTCAATTTCTTTGACAAAAAGCCCTTTGCCACCCACTTTGGACAAGGTTACATCCAATATTCGATCACCCTTGGTCAGGATTTTCTTCACGACAAATTGCAAATCCATTCCATGCTTTGCGCACAGCGCGTTCAAATCTTCAATGACATGCCCGGTCTGAGTTAACGCCAGCGCACTCTGTCTGCTGCCTACCACAATTGTTCGCATGTTATTCCTCCTGATTTTGCGCAATCCATAGGTCTATTTCTTTTTCGGTCCAAGCCATAAATTCATGACGCCGTATTTGATCCAAAATTCCGCTACTCGCCAAGCGCCTCAGTAGTTTGGTCCTTTGCTGTGGGGAACTTATCTTACGTTTGATGATCTGTCGCATATCGTGCATGAAATCCAGATATGGCTCGTATTCGCTACCAAACAACGTATTCAAAGCTGATGTAATATCAGTGGTCACAGCAGGGCCAGCCCCTTCTGTGGAAATACTAATCGTCAGTCTTCCTCGTCGAATGATACCCGGCGTTATAAAGTCTCCCTCTTCCGATCGATCCGCCACATTTACCAGTATACCCCTTTGTCTGGCCTCATGCGCAACCTCATAATTCACTTCTCTCTGGTTCGTCGCCGCATATACAAGAAAGGCTCCCTGGAGGTCACCCTCGCGATATACGCGATTTACCCAGTGGAGCTGCTTGTGATCCGCCAGAACCTGTAAATCCGGCGTTATATTCGGGCTAATGACGGTAATGAATGCCCCACTTTCCATCATCCCCTTTACCTTTCGTTCCGCAATCCTACCGCCACCTACAACACAACAGATCTTATTCTTACAATTCAACGAAATCGGGACAAAATGCTGCAAAAGGCTTTCACTCTCCCGTCCACTGATGAAATACAGACCAGGAATTCAGCAAAAAATTAAGAATCAATAGCGTGTAGCCCACCAATGCCCACTTTGCCATGACAAGCCCTGAACGCTGATTCAATCTTTTGCTCACTAAAAATATAATATACACGCACAAGGCAATCGCTGTCATCAGCACCTTGGTATCTAGCAAGAGACGCCAGCGTTCCTCGGCAATAATTGAAATAACGGCAACTACAATTGAGACCCCCAACAAAGGAGTACCAATCAACAGCGCCATATGCGTATACCGGTCCATCATTTCTAGACTCGGCAGGCGTCTGATCGTGTCATTCCATTTCTTTACTTTCAATTTACGATGCAAAAACAGATATAACCCCGAAAATACAGCTGCTACCGTCATTGCTACAAAACCAAGATTAGCCAGCGCAATATGAATCAGGAGCAGACCATGAACTGTATGCCAATTTCCAAGTGGGTTGTCGAGAGGCTCCATCCATATATTGTTGAGCACTAGCACTGCAAAACTAATAATATTAAGCAACAATACCGCAAATTCGGATCGCTGATAACGTGTCAGAATCAAAGAAATCAGTACCAAAATAACTGAGAACAGAAATAGAAAATCGTAGGTCACAAAAATAGGAAGATGCCCTTCATTCCAGGTTCTTATCCCCATATAAGCAAGCTGGAGCACCAGAACGACAACAAGAAGCCCTGTACCTGTCCGTTTAGCATTCGCATTGCGACGAATCCCATCCGAGAATACAAACAGAAGGCTCAGGGCAAAAACATAAATCATTGAATCATATATAAGCATGCCTGAAGCCACTTCTGTTCACCCACCTTTACAGGCTGGCCGGCGCAAACGACGCTGGCAAAGCCTGAGCCTGAACGGTTTTTTCATGAACACCGGCTTCCGGTTTCATTAACGCAGACGCATCGCTTTTATCTACTTTCTGAGCGGCGTCATCCAAACGATCCTCTAGAGCAAAAATATGGCTAAACATGTCTAGGGCCTCATTTCCCTGCTTTTGAACAGCCAGTTCCTTTACCCGATTGATCGGATCATGCATCATCTGATTCAGCATACTTTTCGTCAAGCGGCTAATCACTTTGCGTTGCCGTTCATCCAGCTCGGGAAGCTTATTGAACAAGCTTTCCAACGTATCCTGATGTACAGACTCCGCTTTTTCTTGTAATGCACGAATCACCGGACGCACTCCCATCGTTTTCAACCATTGATAAAACTCGCTAAGCTCATCTTCGATCATATGCTCGATTTTTGTAGCTTCGGTACGGCGCATTTCCAAATTGCTCTCCACGATCCCTTCCAGATCATCAATATCGTACAGGAAAACATTCTGTAATTCACCAATAGCCGGGTCGAGATCACGTGGAACCGCAATATCAATCATAAACAAAGGACGGGACTGTCGACGTTTCATACTTGCTTCAACCCGAGTCCGATCCAGAATATAACCCTGGGCACCTGTCGAGCTAATGACAATATCCACATCCGCCAACCGATTCATACCTTCCTCCATCGTAACCGGCGTTCCATGGAACTTGGAGGCAAGGTCTTCCGCACGGGACAAGGTTCGGTTTGCTACAATAACCTCGGCTGCTCCACCGCTGTACAAATGCTTAACGGTAAGCTCGCTCATTTTACCAGCACCGAGAATCAGTACCTTTTTATCGGTAAACATCCCGAAAATCCGTTTGCCCAGCTCAACTGCTGCATAGCTGACAGATACGGCACTTTCTCCAATAGACGTCTCCGAATGGGCACGCTTGCCCAATGTGACGGCCTGCTTAAACAACATATTAAACCACGTTGCCGTAATTTTCTGGGATTGAGCCTGAAGAAAAGCGTTCTTTACCTGTCCCAAAATTTGTGTTTCTCCGATTACCATAGAATCAAGGCCACAAGTCACACGGAACAAATGCCGAATCGCCTGCTCGTCCTCATATATATATAAATGTTGTGTAAATTGATCACGCGGAATACCAAACCATTGCTCCATAAAACTGCGTATAAAATAACCGCACATGTGAAGGCGGTCCACCACAACATATATTTCAGTCCGATTGCAGGTTGCGACAACTACGCCCTCCAACACACTTTTGGTAAGTTTGAGTTGTTCCAGCGCTTTTGGCAAATCTTCTTCTGCAAATGTAAAACGCTCTCTGACTTCCACAGGCGCCGTACGATAATTCAACCCAACAACGACGATGTGCATTGCAAATTCACCTGCCTAAACTGTAATAAGAATAACCACTGTTATCATAAACTATGTTAATTATATCACAGAAGTCCGAATCTCCTCCGGCTGTTTTATGAATTGTTTATGAAAATTGGATGACGTTCATGAACATCTAGCATGTTCTGTAAGATTTGATTTAGTGTAGACCACTTTTAAAACAAATAACCATGGAAATGTTCCATGGTTATAATATAGGACGCACAAATGGCTCCATAAAAGAACGATTTACACCAACTCAGCCAACTTGCACTCCGGTGATTCCACCTGAAGTTCTCCCAAGCCGCGAATCAGCTTCTTCGCATATGTTTTTTTCGGTTTTAGAACGGATACCAGGTAATCAATAGCCAGCTGCGGATCGACAGTCTCACCGCAAGTATAACAATCAATAGCGGCAAATCCTCTCTCAGGATACGTATGAATAGAGAGATGACTCTCCGACAACAGTACAAGCACGGTAGCTCCCTGTGGTTCGAATTGCTTGGATTGAACAGACATCACCGTTGCTCCGCAAGCTTCAGCTGCTTCAACTAATTGAGCCTCCAAAAACTGCGCATCATTCAGTAATTCAAACTCAACACCCCAAGTATCTACGGCAACGTGTCTTCCGAAAGTTGAGTACTCCAATTCCATCTTTCGGTTCCCCCTTCCTAGGAATAAAATGTTTGAAAAAATTTCATCCGCTAGGACCTACGTCATTCACTTCCCGAGGGAATAACCTCTCGCAACATTCAATGTCCTGAGTGAATCCTGGTTCCTATATTCATTTTCAACGAGATTAAAAATAACATCTATGTGCAGCAAATGCAATCATTTTTTTGGAATAAAAAAGCCCCTTTCGGTAAAGAAAGGGACTACACTGCATAACGATTCATTCCATGTATTCATGCCTTATTAAGCTTCCAGTGCAAATAATTTCGAGCAACTCATTCGAAGCTTGTGGTCAATCTGTTCCAACTCCGAGAAAGTACGCGCCAAATTCCGCTGGTCAAGCAACGAATTAATGAGATGATATACGTCTGATATTTCATTTTCGACGTTCTGATGCTGAAAAAGCTGTTGCAGTTCCTGAACCGTATTTTTATATTCAAATACCAGCCTGGAGCCTACGGCATTCTTCTCCATAATTTTACGAACCGTACCTTCATTATAAAAATACACCATAGTGAATCCTTGATACATTCGGTAAACGATGCCTTCGCCCTTAAAACGAACAAAAAGTTTGCGTATAAACAGGGTTAGTTGCGGATGAATTAAGCGGCAAGTCAATTCACACACAAACGCTCCCTCTTGGGCTTCAAAAAACAAATGAACTTCCTCACCCGCACTATGCTCCAGAACGATTTCCTGTCTTCCGTTATCTAGAACTTTAATATAGTAATGCACCTGGGGATCATCCACTGCCCGCAAAAATTCGTCCATTTGAGTTTCCGACAAGGTCAAAGTGGTTTTAACATACTCTGTGGCTAACCGCTGAGCCATACCAATCTCCTCAATTCTTTCCTGAACCTATAAGTTTAAGCTTTATGCTTTATTATACATCAGACCTACAACGCTTTTCTTGCACATCAAATCATAAATTTCCGCCATACATCGGAAATAAACGGAAAATGATAGGGTTGAGACTGCATTATACCCCATATCCTCACTCTTCTACTTAAATTCCACGAGTTCCTTTAGTTATTATATATTATTCCCACCATTTTAGTGAGTTTAATATTTTGTGAAGCCCGAATCATGAAAAAAGGACGCCCTCAAGGACGTCCCTAACCTTACAATTCCGTCTGCTCTTCGTCGTCATTCTCTATATAGCTGGAGATGACAGACCACAGCTCTTCCTTGCCCATACCTTCTTCGGATGAAAAGGGGATAAACAATCCCCCGGGAAGTATTCCGAGTTCCTGCTTGATTACCTTATAATGCTTTTCTCGCCGCGTTTTAGGGATTTTATCTGCCTTAGTGCCTACAACGCAGACTGGAAGCCCGTGATGGCGCAGCCAATCGTGCATCATGATATCGTCCTTGGACGGCGGATGACGCAAATCCACCATTTGAAGCACCAGCTTAAGTGGCTCACGCTCCAGCAAATAAGACTCAATCATCTGCCCCCAAGCCTTGCGAGACGTTTTGGATACCTTGGCATAACCATAACCGGGAAAATCGACAAAATAGAGGTCATCATTAATCCGGTAATAATTGAGTTGCTGGGTTTTACCTGGCGTAGAACTGGTACGCGCCAAATTTTTACGGTTAATCAACCGATTAATCAGTGAAGACTTTCCTACATTGGAGCGCCCCGCCAGAGCAATCTCTGGCAAAGCGTCCACAGGAAACTGATCGGGGCCAACCGCACTTATTATAAATTCTGCTTTTGTTACTTTCATTGTGTTCTTAATTCCTCTCTAATGTACCCTTGCCTGCTCAACCAAAGCATGCTTTAGCACCTGATCCATATGGGCAACGGGGACAAATTCAACATCCTGCCGGATACTGTCGGGAATATCCTTCAAATCCCGTTCATTATCTTTGGGAAGCAGAATTTTTTTGTAGCCTGCCCGATGGGCAGCCAGCGACTTCTCTTTCAAACCACCAATCGGCAATACTCGGCCGCGCAAAGTAATTTCGCCTGTCATAGCTACATCCTTGGATACATGACGGTTGGTCAAAGCTGAAATTAATGCGGTAGCAATAGTAATTCCCGCAGATGGGCCATCCTTCGGAATCGCACCCTCAGGAATATGAATGTGGATATCATTTTTCTCATAAAAGTCCAGTTCAATGCCCAGATCAACTGCTTTGGAACGAGTGTAGCTGAATGCCGCCTGGGCAGATTCCTTCATAACGTCTCCCAGTTTACCCGTAAGAATCAGTTTACCACTACCGGGTACGACCGTCACTTCAATCATCAGTGTTTCACCACCGACCTCTGTCCATGCCAAGCCTGTAACCGTACCGATCTGATCCTCCAGTTCTGCAACACCGTAACGGAATTTAGCGATACCCAAATAATCCTTCAGATTATCCGGTGTGATTTGAATCGGCCCTTCGCCACCAGATACAACGGACTTCGCCGCCTTGCGGCACAGAGAAGCCATTTGCTGTTCCAGATTCCGCACACCGGATTCACGGGTATATTCACGAATGACACGCAGGAGCGTATCCTCCCCGATGACCAACTGTTCCTCGTTCAAGCCATGCTCTCTCTTCTGCTTGGGCAATAGGTACCGATTGGCGATTTCCAGCTTTTCCAGTTCGGTGTAGCCTGGAATATAGAGTGTCTCCATACGGTCCATTAGCGGACGCGGGATGTTGTGTGCAGCATTGGCTGTCGTTACAAACATTACATTGGACAGATCAAACGGCAGCTCGACAAAATGGTCGCTGAACGTATTGTTTTGTTCAGGATCAAGCACTTCGAGCAATGCCGCCGATGGATCCCCCCGAAAATCGGAAGCCATTTTATCAATCTCATCCAGCAAAAATACCGGATTAGACGTTCCTGCGGTCTTCATCCCTTGAATGATCCGCCCCGGCATCGCGCCAACATAAGTCCGGCGGTGACCACGGATTTCCGCTTCATCCCGCACACCTCCGAGAGAAATGCGGACAAATTCCCGACCCATGGATTTGGCAATCGAACGGGCCAACGAGGTCTTGCCGACCCCTGGCGGGCCTACGAGACACAGAATCGGTCCCTTAATGGTCTTCACCAGCTTGCGCACAGCCAAATACTCCAATACACGTTCCTTCGGTTTATCGAGTCCGTAGTGGTCGTTATTGAGTACCTCTTCAGCTTTGACGATATCCAGATCATCATCGGTAAACTTGTTCCACGGCAAGCTTAACAACCAATCAACATAATTACGGATGACGCCACCCTCGGCAGAGCTTGCCGGCATTTTTTCCAGACGATCGATTTCCTTTTCGACCTTCTCCTTCACCGGAACAGGTAACTCCAGTTCACTTAGCTGGTTGCGCAGTTCTTCAACTTCTCCTGCGCGGCCTTCCTTCTCGCCAAGTTCCTTTTGAATCGCCTTCATTTGTTCACGCAGATAATACTCCTTCTGCGTCTTCTCCATTTGCTTCTTCACACGCTGGTTGATTTTACGTTCCAGCTCCAGTACTTCACGCTCATTGTTCAAAATATCCAGAAGCTTCTCCAGACGCTGAGTAACGTCGACCGTCTCCAGTATATCCTGCTTTTCCTTAATTTTAAGCGTCAGATGACTTGTAATCACGTCTGCAAGCCGCCCCGGCTCTTCAATATCGGATACCGCAGCGAGAGTCTCCGGTGTTACCTTTTTGGACAAGTTGATATAATGCTCGAACTGAGTTAATACAGTGCGCATAAGCGCATCCGTCTCAGGCTGTACGTTTTCTGCCTCGTGCAGCTCCTTCGCCATTACCTCGTAATATTCTTCATTGTCCGTATATTGAATAATCTCGGCGCGTTCCAGCCCTTCCACCAATACTCGAATAGTTCCATTAGGAAGCTTGAGCATCTGGCGTACCTTGGCTACCGTGCCGACTCGAAAGATGTCCTCTTGTGTGGGTTCTTCAATATTTACTTCTGATTGAGAACACAGGAGAATCAAATTGTCTTCAACCATCGCTTTTTCCAAAGCCTTGACCGATTTTTCCCGGCCCACATCGAGATGCAGAACCATGCTCGGGTAGACCAGAAGTCCTCTTAAAGGCAGCAAAGGAAAACGACGACCTTTTGTCTTGGTGGGTCCCATCGCTTTCGCACCTCCAGTGATTCTCAGGTTCCGGATTTTACAATCCTCACGTTGTTATCTTTCATATTTTATCAAATGTTTTATGAAAAAACCAATGAAAGGGTGGTTCATCAGCAAGATCCTGTATCTGATATCGTCCCGTTATGCGTTCCATCAGCCTGTAACAAGGAAGATTGGGATGGGCGAAAAGTCTCAATTGGCGCATGCACAGGCAAATCTGACGTCATTTCTTCCCCAAACACATGTCGGAACACCTCGGTAACCGACTGTACGGGGATGACTTTTAAACCCTCAATGCTGTCAAAAAGAGCTTGCCAGTTGTCCTGCGGAATGATCACCTTTTTGGCTCCAGCCTGAAAAGCGGCTTCAACCTTGGCTAATACACCACCAATCGGTTTGACACGACCATGGATGCTAACTTCGCCAGTCATAGCAATTTCATGATCCACCGGAATTCCCCGCATCGCGGAAGCAATGGCTGTTGCCATCGCAATTCCTGCGGACGGGCCATCTACTGGCGTACCCCCAGGGAAATTGATATGCAAATCGTAATTCGATGGAGACAATCCGAGCGTACGCAAAACGGTTAGAACATTTTCCACAGAACCTTTAGCCATGCTCTTACGGCGCAGCGTGCGGGACCCACCTCCAATTTCTTCCTCATCCACGACCCCCGTAATATTATAAATTCCCTTTCCCTCAGGAACCGGAACTGCTGTAACTTCAATTTCCAGCAGCATCCCCATGTTCGGGCCATATACAGCTAATCCGTTAACGAATCCGATTTGCGGCAAGCCCGGTATTTTTCGGTCAGGACGTGGTTGAATTTGACTGCTGCCCGCTACCCATTCCACGTCGGAAGCATTGAGACGCTCCCTTTTCTCGGTAAGTGCCAAACCAGCAGCCAGCTGGATCATATTGACCGCTTCCCGACCGTTCGTTGCGTAACGCTGTACAACTTCTACCGCCTCAGGGCAAGGGCCAAAGCCTAGCTTGTGGACAGCATCCTCTGCAATACGAGCAATCTCTTGTGGCTGCAAGGCACGGAAATAAATCTCCATGCACCGGGAGCGAATCGCAGGTGGCAGTTCATGCGGCGAACGGGTCGTCGCACCTACCAAACGAAAATCGGCTGGCAAACCGTTTTGGAAAATATCGTGGATATAAGCAGGAGTGTTCGAATCTTCCGAGTTGTAATACGCACTCTCCAAAAATACCTTGCGATCCTCCAGTACTTTCAACAGTTTATTCATCTGCGTTGGATGCAGCTCACCAATCTCATCAATGAACAGCATTCCCCCATGCGCCTTCGTCACAGCTCCGGGCTTAGGCTGCGGGATTCCCGCCACCCCCATCGCTCCTGCCCCTTGATAGATTGGATCATGCACTGAACCTATCAGCGGGTCCGCAATACCGCGCTCGTCAAAGCGGGCCGTCGTAGCATCAATCTCCGTGAATTTGGCATCTCCCTTGAACGGGGAGGACAGATTCTTCTTAGCCTCTTCCAGCACCACGCGTGCAGCAGCCGTCTTCCCTACACCCGGCGGGCCATAAATAATGACATGCTGCGGATTCGCACTACATAACGCTGCCTTGAGTGCGCGCAGTCCGTCCTTCTGACCCACGATATCCTGTAATGTGGCAGGACGTGTGCGTTCAGCCAATGGCTTAGTAAGTGAAATAGAACGCAATTTGCGCAGCTTATCCAATTCCTTGCGGGATTCCCGATCCACCGCACTACGGTTCGTTTTCTGGCTCCGCAGGAGGTTCCAGAAATACAGACCAATAACAATCCCGAAAAACATTTGCACCAATAACAAAATCATAGTCAAGTCCATCGTATTTCCTCCGTTTCTCATCTCAGCAATTTGAAAAATGCCGCTCTATGAAAAACAGTATTTCCTTTTCCGCGATAGCTAAACGGCGGTCTTTCAAAAGATCAGAGAGAAATACAAAAACGCCGTGGAGAACAGTTCTGTAGCAGAGCTGCTCTCCACGGCGTTTAAATGATGACAATAGATTATGACTATGCCTCTTTATATAACTGCTTTGCCTACACCTTCTCGGCGGTATGACGTTCTTCACGTCCAGGGATTTTCCCTGTTTCCTCATATGCCTTGACGATGATATCAATTTCTTTTTTCAATTCGTCCACCATATCAGCCTCTGGTACTTTGCGAATCATTTTTCCATAACGGAACAAAAGGCCTTCACCGCGTGCCCCAGCAATTCCGATATCAGCTTCCTTCGCTTCACCCGGGCCATTTACTGCACAACCCAGTACTGATACTTTAATCGGTACCTTGAGTTTTGCAATGTAGTCCTCCACCTCGTTGGCAATAGAGAACAGATCTATATCCAGACGTCCACAAGTCGGACAAGAAATCAGTGTAGCTGCGTTTGTGATCAATCCAAATGTCTTGAGCAACTCACGTGCTACCTTCACTTCTTCCACCGGATCGGCACTGAGCGAAATACGCATTGTAGAGCCGATGCCTGAGGCCAGCAAAGCGCCCATACCTGCCGCGCTTTTAACCGTACCAGTAAAGAGCGTACCCGCTTCGGTAATACCCAGATGGAGCGGGTACTTAATAATTTCAGCGGCCTTCGTATAAGCTGCAATCGCCATAGGAACATCAGACGCCTTCAGTGACACGATAATGTCATGGAAATCAAGTTCTTCCAGTATCCCGATATGATACAGTGCACTTTCTACCATCGCTTCTGGCGTAGGGTAGCCATACTTATCCAGTAAATGCTGTTCCAGTGACCCGGCGTTCACACCAATCCGAATCGGAATCCCTTTTTCCTTACATGCCTTCACGACAGCTTCCACTTTTTCACGTCGTCCAATGTTACCTGGATTAATGCGAACCTTATCAATTCCATTTTCAATTGCCAGTAGAGCCAGCTTGTGATTAAAGTGAATATCTGCAACCAACGGAATATGAATCCGTTTTTTTATTTCCTTAATGGCTGCGGCAGCTTCCTCATTGTTGACGGTAACCCGCACTAGTTGACATCCAGCTTCTTCCAAGCGAAGAATCTCGGCTACAGTTGCTTCTACATCTGCTGTTTTGGTTGTACACATACTTTGGATGATGACTTCATTGCTGCCGCCAATCGTCAGATTCCCGACTTTAACGGGACGTGTGTCTTGTCTTAAGAACATGTACTTTTCTCTCCCATTAACACCAAACCTCCACCCCTTAAAACCTCATACAGGTTTAGTGAAGTGGAGATCCGGCTTCTCATGTTTTAGAGATCGCGAAGTATCAATCCTTAGGCGCTCTCTTCTTGTTTTTTATCCTTATCTGTACCACCGAGTTCCGGTGCGATTTTGTCTTTTACAACCTGCTCATTGATGACGCAAGTAGTCACATCCTCACGGGAAGGAACCTCATACATTACGTCCAGCATAATACCTTCGATGATCGCGCGAAGACCACGGGCACCCGTGTTACGCTTGATCGCTTCTCGAGCAATGGCTTCCAGAGCATCTTGCTTAAACTCCAGTTGCACATTATCCAGTTCAAGCAGCTTCTGGTATTGCTTGGTTAACGCATTTTTCGGTTCGGACAGAATACGAACCAATGTGTTCTCATCAAGCGGCTCCAGCGTAGAAATTACTGGCAAGCGTCCTACAAATTCCGGAATCAGGCCGAATTTCAAAAGATCCTCAGGCAATACCATTGAAGTATATTCGCCTGGTTTCAGATCTTTTTGTTCGCTAGTAGCGTTGAAGCCGATAACCTTTTTACCGATACGGCGTTTGATCATTTGCTCCAGACCATCAAAGGCACCACCGCAAATGAACAGGATATTCGTGGTGTCAATTTGAATGAACTCTTGATGTGGATGCTTGCGACCGCCTTGCGGAGGTACAGAAGCAACTGTGCCTTCCAAAATCTTAAGCAACGCCTGCTGCACACCTTCACCCGATACGTCACGCGTAATGGACGGGTTTTCGGATTTGCGGGCTACTTTATCAATTTCGTCAATGTAGATAATGCCGCGTTCGGCTTTTTCCACATCATAATCGGCAGCTTGAATCAGTTTCAACAAAATATTTTCAACGTCTTCACCCACATAACCTGCTTCCGTAAGGGAAGTGGCATCTGCGATAGCAAAAGGAACGTTCAAAATTTTAGCCATGGTTTGCGCAAGCAACGTTTTACCCGAACCTGTAGGTCCAAGCATCAAAATGTTACTTTTTTGCAGTTCTACATCATCAATTTTGTTTTGAGTATTAATACGTTTGTAGTGATTATATACCGCTACAGACAACGATTTTTTCGCTTGATCCTGACCAATGACATATTGGTCCAGAATGTCACGGATTTGCATTGGTTTCGGAATGTCTTTCAGATCTACTTCTTCTTCATGACCCAATTCCTCTTCTACAATCTCCGTGCACAACTCAATGCATTCGTCACATATATATACGCCCGGTCCAGCAACAAGCTTGCGAACCTGATCCTGAGATTTACCGCAGAAAGAACATTTCAATTGTCCTTTTTCATCATTAAATTTAAACATAGAGCCACCCCTTTACAGATTAATCGGTTTAGACAGCACCTGGTCAATGATACCGTATGCTTTTGCCTCTTCCGCTTCCATGAAGAAATCCCGGTCAGTATCACGTTCGATTTTTTCGAGGGGCTGACCCGTACGCTCTACATAGATTTGATTCAGCTTAGCACGTGTTTTGATAATCCAGTCCGCATGAATCAGCATATCGGAGGCTTGCCCTTGAATGCCACCGAGCGGCTGATGGATCATGACTTCACTGTTGGTAAGCGCGTATCTCTTGCCTGGCGCACCCGCTGTGAGAAGCAACGAACCCATACTTGCAGCCATGCCTACACAGATCGTCGATACGTCCGGCTTAATGAATTGCATTGTATCATATATACCCATGCCCGCAGTTACAGAACCGCCTGGCGAGTTAATGTACAAATTAATATCCTTCTCTGGATCTTCCGCAGAAAGGAACAATAACTGTGCAATGACGAGATTGGCGACATCGTCATCAATCGGGCCACTTAGGAAAATAATACGATCCTTAAGCAACCGCGAGTAAATATCGTAAGATCGTTCTCCTCGATTCGTTTGTTCCACAACCATAGGGACGAGACTCATCACGACCAACCTCTTTTCTTTATTAAAATGAACACCTGTATTCATCCGCTTCCTTATGTCCCATTAAAACGGAAGCAGCAAGCATGAAACGTGAACACCTTACAAAATATTTTAACATGTTCAGAGTCTCGTGTCATATTTGCATGCGCTCATATATGCAGTGCAGGCTGTTTAAAGTACACTCTGCCGAGACCTTCTCATATTTAACCATGTTTCGTATGTATGTGCAAATATACGGTAGTGACTTATGTAAAACAAAAAACACGACTCACAGCACTTTCCATAAACGACTAAAATTTGGGTTACCAAAGGTAAAAATAAGGCACGTAACTTTCACTACGTGCCTTATCCCTATCTAATTGCTACGTTGCAGCTTGTTACAGCATACTCCGTATATTTTATCGTCTGAATTATTCAGCAGCTTCAACTGGCGCTTCTACTTCTTTGCTGTTTTCCACCAACAAAGCAATCGTTTTGCGCAGTGAAATTTCTTCTTTCAGGTTAGCGAACGAGCCGTTACCTTCCAGAATGCTGCGGATTTCCTCAACTGAACGTTTGTAAGCTTCAGCCATGTTTTTCAGTTCTTCATCAATTTCCGCTTCGGAAACTTCGATGTTTTCTGCTTTAGCCACTTGCTCCAGCACGAGGTTGTTACGTACGCGCTTCTCAGCATCAGCTTTCATTTGCTCTTCCAGGTCTTCCTTGCTTTGACCAGAGAATCCGAGGAACATTTCAAGGTTCATACCTTGGCTACGCAAACGGTTGTCGAAATCGCGAACCATGTTTTGCACTTCGCTCTTCACCATTGCTTCAGGAATGTCGATTGTTGCATTCTCAGCAACTTTCTCCACTACAGCACCCTCGCGGGCTGCTTTAGCTTCGTTTTCCTTACGATCCAACAATTGCTTTTTCAAGTCTTCCTTGAATTCAGCCAGTGTGTCAAATTCGCTTACATCTTTAGCGAATTCATCGTCCAGTTCAGGAAGAACTTTGCGTTTCAGTTCGTGAACTTTCACTTTGAATACCGCTTGTTTGCCAGCGAGGTCAGCAGAATGGTAGTTCTCAGGGAACGTTACTTCAACGTCCTTGGAATCGCCAGTGTGCAAACCAACCACTTGCTCTTCAAAGCCAGGGATAAATGTGTTAGAGCCCAGTTCCAAAGAATACTTCTCAGCTTGTCCGCCTTCGAATGGTACACCATCCACGGAACCATCGAAGTCAATAATAGCTGTATCACCGGATTGAGCAGCATCTTCATCAACGACAACCAATTCAGCATGACGTTGTTGCAGGCGCTCCAGTTCTTGAGCCAGTTCTTCGTCGCTTACTTCGAGTTTGCTTACAGGCACTTCTACGCCTTTGTAATCGCCCAAAGTCACTTCAGGTTTAACAGTAACCTTTGCTTTGAATTTGAAAGATTCGCCTTTAGCAAATTGGTCAATTTCAACGTCAGGGCTGTCAACCGGGAAGATGTCTGTTTGCTCTACAGCTTGGCTGTAAGCTTCTGGCAACAGGATGTCAATTGCATCCTGGTACAGACTTTCAATACCATAGCGTTTTTCAAAGATAGGACGTGGTACTTTACCTTTACGGAATCCTGGTACACTTACTTGTTTTGCCACTTTATTAAAAGCTTTGTCGAGTGCAGCGGCTACACGATCCGCGTCAACCTCAACTTCAAGAACCCCAAGGTTCTTCTCTATTTTCTCCCAAGTTGCTTTCATTTTATGCTTTCCCCTCCAACAAAATCTTCACTTAGTTTTCATTACAATCAACGTACACAAAATAACCACTATAGTATATCTAACATTACTGTCTTTTTCAAGAGCAGCCCTTTGAATGCTTCACAGGTAAACGTTTCCGGTCATTAAGGAGTGTTCATTCCCGCCACTACGAATAGTCGCATCGACCGATACGCCTGCTCAAAACGGAAGCGCAGCGCATCTGTAATGCCATATATAGCACGGGTTTCTTCCTCATTATTATTTCCGTTCAAACTTTCCGAAACTGTCTGATGGAGTGCTGCAGCCCAAATATCCGGCATTCCGTCCTCTTCCACCAACATTGATCTATAATCTTTTGTACCGTATACTGCCATCACAAACTGTGACCACAACTCCTGTGCAAAATAGAATAGTGTAGGCTCGTGCACCTCAGTTTGATCGGCCACCCGTTCCAAAATACGCATAATAGACTCTGGAAAATCACCTGGCTGTAACGGAACCGTTTCAATGTCGATTTCCGCTTGTTCATCACCCCGTCTGATTTCTATCGTCCCTTCCATTCCGCGTCGTCGCATTGTCTGTAGAACACGGAATTGAAGTAAGGGATGGATTTCCCGTTCCGTAATCCAGCGAAGCAAGGCATCGTCGATTTCTGGCAGTTCCAGATAGGACAACTGCTCCAACGCTAAAATCGTCTGTTCGGATAAGGGTTCATCCATAGCCATCCGCAACAGCTTGTTGCCGTAGCCTGCATCCTGCTCCTGCTTAAAGCGTGCATGACGGCGAGCTAACTCTACTTCACTGACCTCTTCTTCCACAGCGTCCGTTACCGCCCCGCTGTCAGCGTACTGTGGAAATGCAGCCTCCAGCCATTGTAATAGAGCGTTCCATTCATCGTATTGCTTCTGCTCCTGTCCCTGACACTGCATTAAAAAACGCAGCATCGCCATCGCCTCTCCGTAACGTTCGTTTTCAAGCATCACAGTAAGTTGAATTTGATAATAGTCCAGTGTCTTCGGAAACAATACAATATTATTTTCTTTTGTCGTCACCTTGGAGTCCTTTATTCAAGGCACCCCCTCTCCTTCGCAAGCTCAAGTATTTGTAGATTATATGAGAAACAGTAGCCGAAGTCCAACCACTCGTCTTACACATATTCACCTGTATTCTAACATACCCTTTTATAAGGCAAAAAAAACTACGCCTACTCAGAATTTATGCTGTATAAAGCCTAAACAAGCGATATATGCAAAATAAGACTTGAATTTCTTTTATCCATATGATATATTAATATTCGCTTGAATTTTATGTCCCAGTAGCTCAGCTGGATAGAGCAACGGCCTTCTAAGCCGTCGGTCGGGGGTTCGAATCCCTCCTGGGACGTCATAACAAGAAGCCTCCATAATGGAGGCTTTTTTTGTTGTCATGAGATAAACCACGGGGGAACGTCGGGTCAACGGTATCGTTAGCCTATACTTCGCAGCCGACCATAGGGAGAGTATCTCTCTTGATAAATCACACCAAAAAAAGCTTCCATAAGGGAGCTTTTTTTCATTATAAATAATGTAGAAAGATTAGTCTGCCCATCACTACTTTAGGCGCTGGTTTCAAGTCTCTACTCTTTCAAAAAAGGGCAGAAATTGCTATCATCTATCATGTTGCACCATTTCAGGACCATTTTAATGAAAAACCTATGAAGTCCAGATAGAAGACATTTATAAGCTTATGTCAACAAAGGATATACAAATCACATCGCTTACCGCGTGAATTAGCAAGGAGATTAATCAAATGAAATTAATATCTTGGAATGTAAACGGCTTAAGGGCCTGTGTGACCAAAGGGTTTTATACTTATCTAAAAGAAACAAATGCCGATATTTTTTGCGTACAGGAAACGAAGCTTCAAGAAGGTCAAATCCTCATGGAGAACATGGAGGAATACACACAATACTGGAATTACGCTGAGAAAAAAGGATATTCCGGCACGGCTATTTTCACCAAAATCAAGCCGCTCTCTGTGCATTATGGACTTGAGGAAAACGAAGAACCAGAGGGCCGAACCATTACTCTGGAATTCGAAAAATTTTATCTCGTCAATGTGTACACACCGAATACCAAACGGGACTTATCCCGACTACCCTACAGACTGGAATGGGAAGACCGTTTTCGCAGCTACCTGCAACAACTGGATGCTTTGAAGCCTGTCATCGTTTGTGGAGACTTGAACGTAGCTCATCAGGAGATCGACCTCAAAAATGCCAAAGCTAACTACGGAAATGCCGGATTCACGCCTGAGGAACGGGAACGCATGTCACAGCTGCTAGACGCCGGATTTATAGATACTTTCAGATCCTTTTATCCTGACCGGACGGATGTTTATTCCTGGTGGTCCTACATGCCGAAGGTGAGAGAACGGAATATCGGCTGGCGGATTGATTACTTCCTCGTCTCGGAGAGACTTCGTCCGCTTTTGATGGATGCGAGCATTGATTGTCATATTACAGGCAGTGACCACTGCCCTGTGATATTGGATTTACAAGATATTTCAGCATAGTCCCCCCTGCCCTGACACAAGGATTTATGAAATCTTAAAAAGCCGTTATGCTCTGTTATGGCAGCATGACGGCTTTAATTAATGGAGCTATGTCCCCAAATATACCTCGATACGAGAAATCAACCGATCTCTCACATCTTGCGCTTCTTTTTGATCTAATACAGCCTGGCATATCGTCTTCTTTTCGCCACTGACGTAATGCAGTACATATTGGGTCACTCTGCATTCCGGTGCATAAGTATCCTTACGATCCGTATTAAAATAAGTCACCTGGCAGCTTCCGAGAAAACAGAAAGATAGCTCACCTGTAGCTGTGAACAGCCAGCCTGGCAGCTTAGGCTCCAGTCCCAAGGATAGTCCCCTATGATCATACCCAAACGGCTGCCCGCCCGTCATCATCCATAACCACATATGAATAAATTCTGCCGTAGATCCGCTCAGCCTCGCAATATATCCCGTTCCATGCAAACTTGCATCAGGATTAGCAATACTAGCAATAAAGGAGCTGTTCTCCAGCGTGCTTCTCCCGTAGACCTCTGGGTCCATAAAAGGCGGAAACGCTTTTTTAATGTCTGAAAAAAACTCAGTGTATAGACCCGCCCTTAAACACTCAAGTAAATATTTATATTCCATATGCATAAATATAGATTCATTTTCCAGCCAACCCGGCGTAAAAGCTCTGGAACGACCGAGTTCAAATGGCTGCCCCGCCAGACTTTCATTCACCTTATACATACCCAGCTTCCTGTCGTAAAGCCCGCTCTGCCTGATTTGCCGATATAGCTCCTGCCCATTTACAATGTCGCCAACCACTTTCATAGCCCGGGTCGGTCCCTCTAGAAAATATGGTGTATCCCTACGTTCGAAGGAATGTATGTTTACGAGCTTGCCCCCGCAGTCATCCTCCTGTACCTCGAATTCTCTGGCTTCATAATAAAAGAAGGTTGGGTATATCCCCTCACCGATAAGCAGAGCCTTATCCATCCCCTGTTGGAGTTTACGTTCAGCTTGGCGCAAAAACACCAGTACATTTTCAAACGCTAGTGGTGTTTCTGTTCCTTCAAATCCAAAACGAATCGATTCGCGGTACGCTTCTCTAGCATCCGAAATTCGTGACCAGAAGCTGTAATCCTTGCTTTCATCCCTGCAATCAGCCTCATCCGAATCATGGTAGTATTCCTCCATTGCGAGCCTCAGCTGTTGGATCAACTTAGCAACTTCTCGCGGCAACCGTAGCACAGAATCGCCCGAAAGCTTCACCTGTGCATGTATTAAAAATCTTACAAGTCGCTGTAATTCACACAGTTCACTGAATCCAGAAGCAAACAGCCCCGGAAGTCCGTTCATGGAATCATTCCATCCCGGCTTGCCCGCCTCCATCTCAATTCCCAAGCCCTCTGGGTCCAGCGTGGACAGCTTGATGGCTGCTAATGACAGCAGCTTTTCATATAAATTTGACTTATAAATCTCTCCGCTTCCATGTTCGGTTCGAACCCAATGAGCATCGCGATCCCGGGCGTGCAGTTGAGCTTCTTTCTCCTTGCTCTCTACGACCGCCCCGTACTGACGGATACGTCCGTCCTTCATCTGCACGTATTTGTTTCGACGTGGCTGTACCCATGCCGGACTGTCGTAATACATGTACTTTCGGGTCGCGAGCAAGAGTTCCTCTTGTTTGTCTGGATAGATACTTAGATAACTTTCGATTAAATCCATGTTATATGTCCAATGGTCGATCCAGAAACCTTCACCAAAATCAGCCTCATAGCATTGTTCGGAATGCTTGAGAGCTTCGGTTACAAACGTCTCAACCGTTTGCTTTAGCGCGATGTTGTCATGAATGATATGTTGAATTAGCTCACCCGGGGTGAACGACGATTGAAAAAAAGCACGCAAAGACGAATGATCTGCCACCTCCACCTGTCCCAGCAAAGGTTCCAGCTCTCGTATTTGAAAGCTACACCCCTTTACAACAAGCGGATTATAGCCGTCCGGCTGAATCAGGCTCATAAACAAACGGATATTGAAATCTCCTATGCCGGGGTTAAACCACACATCATTTCTCCGGTTCTGGTTTGCATCGCGAAAATTACCATTTCCTTGAGAATAATATCCCGCCTGGAGCTTAAAGAAATTATAGTCCCGTTCCAGATCCCCATGCTTGCGTGAAAATACATGATATACAAATGGTTGCTCCGTGCCGTTGTCCAGCAGCAATGGATAACCACCACGTAACAGGTTATCCAGATAGTTCTGACGGCAGTATTCGTCAAATAACGGAATGGATGTCCGCGTTGCCATTTCATCCGTCAACTCTTCGATCAACGCTTTGGCTTCCTCCGCCTTCCGCTCGATATAAGGCATGGTTGCGATTTCCGTAATCCGTTCATTGATAGAGTGAATATCATTCACATGCCCGATGATCGTACAGTGATTGACGGCAGTACCTGCCGCCAGTCGTGCTGTGTAGCCGCTAAACCCACAAGGCACTTTATTCGTCGTCACAGGCTGCTGTGAAACCAAGTCTTCGACGCGTGTTTGGATAAAGCGATCCGGGAAGGTCAGTGCCGTATTTTCACCAAATATTACGGACGGATCGACAATTGGACTCAATAGCCTGGTCTTGCCCTCCTCTCCACAAAGCTGTACATAAAATGTCCCGCTTCAATTTGATGAATCTCACTTGTATCCGCTGTACTTCCACGTACCTTATAGTAAGGAATGCTATTGTTAAGATTATACACATCCATCCAGCTTTTCAGTGTATGTCCAAGCTCCTTGTATGCCGCATTATCAATACCGAAGGGCAGCACGGCAGGCATGCCGTCCAGCACCTCCAGTTCAAGCTCTTGAGCGGAATGATTGACAATCTCCACCTTGCGCACCAAAGCAGCGTAACTTTCATGAGGAAGTGTGAAATATTGCACACGCACCTCAAGCCCTGTGTCTGGATTAGAGCTGTGTATTTCCAGCATATGGCGGGATATCAGCATTTTTTGCTGTTCACGCTCCACAGGATGCACAGCCGAAAATGGCTCCACATAGCTCCACTCCCCCTGCATCTTCACCTTTAAAAACGTTCGAAAGCCATGTATCGGCACGAGACTATAGCTGCGGTTGGCCGGAAAAAACTCCATGATTGCTCCATTCTTATCCTCCACACCAAAGCTTGCAATTCCTTGTCCACGATTAACATAATACGCCCACAGAGGAATTCCCTGAACACCAGCAATACCGGGTAGAAAACTGGAAAAGGGCTTGGCCTGCGCATAATTCTCAATCACAAAACGTCCTTGATCGTCAAAATAATACTGCTGCATCGTGCACCCCATTTCTATTTAAAACCCGTTATTCGCCATCACTTGCTTGAACCACAGCGCACTTTGTTTGGGTGTCCGTTCCTGCGTGTCGTAATTGATGTGTATAATACCAAAACGTTTGCTGTATCCCCAGGCCCATTCAAAGTTATCGAGGAATGACCAGACAAAATAGCCCTTAAGCTGACCTCCCTCCCCAATAAAGCGATGGCATGCCTTTAAATGTTCCTCAATGTAATACTGACGTCCAGTGTCCTCAATCTTTCCATTCACCAGTTCGTCCTTCATCGCTGCTCCGTTTTCCGTAATCAGGATGGGTAATCCCTTGGAAAAATCCTTCTCAATGCGCGTTAGCAGCTTATAAAAGGATTCAGGGTGAATCTCCCATCCCATATCCGTTACCGGTTCCTCTATGGAAACCTGCTCGACCTGAAGCAACGAAGCGTCTGTAGTCGCTCGAATGATGCTGCGGGCGTAGTAGTTGATGCCCAAAAAATCCCCTGGCTGCTGAATCAGCTCCATATCACCAGGCTGTACAAAATCCAATCCGTTCAAGTGCACCCCGTACCATTCCACCATATCCTCAGGGTATTTCCCGTTAAACAATGGCTCGGCAAACCAACGATTAATAAAACCATCCCGCCGGATAGCAGCGGCTACATCTTCAGGGTGTTCAGAGGCTGCATCGACATGCTCCATGTTCAGCGTAATACCGATGTTGCCCGCCAGGCCCTTTTCCTTGTGTAAATTCATGGCTATCCCGTGACACATCAGAATATGATGAGCGGCAGTAAAGGCTTCCCTCCAGTTCTCGTGGCCGGGGGCATGCTCGCCTGTGCCATAGCCCAAAATAGAGGCGCAGTAGGGCTCATTTATCGTATTCCACCAGCTTATACGCTGTCCAAATCGATCCATGATTACAGAGGCATACGTTTTAAAATGTTGGATAATCTCTCGCTGCGTCCAACCGCCCTCGTCCTCAATCCACTGCGGTAGATCCCAATGATACAGCGTCAGCATTGGAATTAGCCCGGCCGACTCAATCTCATCCAGCAGACGCTCATAGAAAAGTAGCCCCTGTTCGTTAACCACGCCGGGTGCGGGAATAATGCGCGGCCAGGCCACGGAAAAACGGTAATGTAAAAAGCCAAGTTGCTTCATTAATTGCACGTCTTCCTTAAAGCGGTGAAAATGGTCACAAGCCACATCTCCGCAGTCCCCTCCTATCACCTTCCCGGGTGCTCGACAGAAAGTATCCCAAATAGAAGGCGTTCTCCCTTCCTCATCCACGCCACCTTCAATTTGATAAGAAGAGGTCGAAGTTCCCCACATAAACGTGGTGGGGAATGTATAGGTATTCTCACTCATACTCGGTATCATCCTTTCAGGAATCAAGACTTCACAGCTCCGGCCATTGCACCGCCGACAATAAAGCGCTGGAGGAAAATATACAAAATAACGAGCGGTAGTGTAACAATCAGAATGCCGCAAGCGAGCAGCGGCCAGTTGTTCATGTATTGTCCGTAGAAGGAGAACAATCCCTTGGTCACTGGCTGATAAGCAGGATCAGACAAATAAATAGTAGGACCTATAATGTCATTCCACGCCCCAATAGCTGTCAAAATAATGCCTGTCGCCAACACCGGCTTCATCAGCGGGACAAGAATTGTAAACAAATATCGTGAATATCCGCACCCGTCCATTGCAGCCGCTTCATCCAGCTCTCGGGAGACAGACTTGATATACCCCACAAACATCAGGAAAGCGATGCCAGTACCTGTTGTTTTCAGCAAAATGAAACCAAGCTGGGAATTGTAAAGTCCCAGACTATTAATGAGAGCAAATTGCGGAATCAGCGGATTCGGGAGATACATGGATATCAGGAAAAACACATAAAAGTAGGTGCTGAACTTAACGTATCCCCGCGCCAGCGGAAAAGCCGCAAACACGGATATAATCAGCGTTAATAACGTAGATACACCTGTATACAAAATGCTGTTCCACATGTATTGAGAGAAGTTTCCTTTTTCCCAAGCATCCATAAAATTCTCCAAGCGTATACTCTTGGCTAGAGCTACAGGGTCCATCAGATACTCACTTTGAGTCTTCATCGATACATTAAAAAGGTAGAAAAGCGGGAACACATACAACGAAAGCATGAGCAGTACGATAATGTAGCTCAGAATTTTGGCTCCTTTGGTACTGCTCATTACATTTCCACCTCTCTTCTACGTAAGTAATACAGGGCAATCATAGATACCGTAAACACGAACACGAACTGGATCATAGCAACTGCGGAAGCAAGTCCGTAATCTGACGTCCCAGTACCAAAGGCAGTTGCATATACATCAAACGCAAGTGTCGTCGTGTTGAATTTACCACCTGTCAGCACATAAATAATGTCAAAGGTCTGCAATGCGCCGATAATGGACAGCAGCATATTGACGGTAAAGGACGGCGCAATCATCGGAAAAGTAATATTTTTGAACGCTTTCCATCCAGAGGCACCGTCCATATACCCAGCTTCATATAAGTCACTGGGGATGGATTGGAGTCCGGCTAAGAAAATAGTCATCGAGTAACCCATGTACATCCAAATTTGTACAAAAATAATCAATTCAAATGCAATATCGTAATCCCCGAAGAAGTTGGAGCTGGTTCCAAAAAAGTTCATCAAGGCTTGCGCAGGACCCCCAAGCGGATTGGCAAGCAGCTGCCAGATCAGGCCGGATACCGTTACCCCGAGCACAACAGGCAGGAAAAATACAGAGCGATATAACATATCCCCTTTGAGCTTCTTATTAATAAGGACGGCCATGAACAGCCCCACTGCATTTTGAATCACAACCACTGCTACGGCAAAATATAAGGAACGGCCAATGGAAGCAATGCGATCTCCAGAATCGGAGGAGGTGAAAAAGGTCGTGTAATTCTCAAATCCGATAAAATTCCACGTCTGTCCCGGAACCCCGGTAGCATCTGTAAAGGAAAAAAGCACGGTTACCATAGAGGGTCCAAAACCAAGAAGCAAATAGAGCAGCACCGGAATACTCAGCAAAAGATAGGGCATTATCCGGGCCGCACCCTTTCCGAAGGGATACATGGGTCTCACACCTTTTTACATTATTATGGGAGCTTTGCAGTTGCCCATTTGTTTTCCTGTAAAATCTATAGATTTATTTAGGGGCTGCCGCATCCCAGTCTGCCTGAGATTTCTGGGCAAGCTCCAAAGGCGTCTTTAACGGACCAGCAGGCGCCAAAAATTCCGCATGAACGCTGGCTTCCTTAATGTACTGTCCAACATTCTTACGATTGATAAACAGCTGATCCCAAGAGAGCTTGAAGTTTTCCAGTGAAGGCTGGATTTCATTAACAAAGTCGCTGCTTATCTTCACATCAGACTGTGTTGGCAAAAATCCAGCAGCGTTCACAAAATCCGTGTAGTTCTGCTTCTCGGAGAGCATTTCAAGCCATTTGATCGCATAATCCTTATTCGGTGATTTTTCCAGGACCATCCATGTCATATCGTATTTTCCTGCTAGATTTTTATTTTTGGCAGGATCATTACTACCTGGAATTGGGAAATATCCAAATTTCATCTCTGGATTGGCTGTCTGAATCGTAGTTGCATCCCACGTACCATCCGCAATCATGGCCACACGACCTGAAGCAAACAAGCTTGGCAAGGTTCCATAGTCAATCCCCATAAATCCACTAATGGCGTTGTTCATCAAAATTTGTGATTTTTCCAAAACCTCGAGCTGGACGGGGTCTGTCAGCTTCGTCTTACCTGTCCACAGCCCTTTGATATATTCCAGCTGATCATCATGGATAGAGGCTTGAAGCCCTTGGACAGCAAGGTTAATAGGCCATACATCCTTACCGCCAAAACCAAGCGGTTCTACGCCATTATCCTTGAGCACCTTCATCACATTCACTAGGTCGTCCCATGTCGTCGGCACAGCAAGATTATATTTTTCAAAAATATCTTTGTTGTAAAACAGACCTGTCAGGGCCACCTTTCCCATGTTTACACCGTATACTTTGTCGTTGTAGGTCATGGCATTTTTGACATCTGTAGGATTATAGTTTTTGATAAAAGCTTGATCCGACAGATCTGCAATGAGTCCCCCCTCAATCCACTGCTTCCACATCGGATCAGCTGCTCCCTTAGACCATTCCTGCGGTGCGCCTACGAAGCTGAATTTCAAAGGAATAATGTCTGCATCACCGGTTGAACCAGCATTCATACGCGTTTGCATCAGTTGATCATACGTTGAATCAGCAGGAACCGTCGTATACTCCACCTGAACATCGGGATACTTCTCTTCAAACTTTTTATTAAATTCCTTTATATAGTTATTAATATTTTCTTGCTGCCAATGAATAATCTTTAACGTGACCTTTTTATTCCCGTTCTGTCCAGCTTCACCACCTTTGCCGCAAGCAGCCAATACCACTATTAAAGCGGTTACAATAAGTAAAGAAAAACACTTTTTCAGCATTGCAAAATTCCCCCCTGTAATCTTAGAATAAATGCATTCACTTTACGAAAGCGGTTTAGTTAATTACAGCTACTATTATGTATCGGATAGCCTGTATTTGTAAATAGAGATTTGTAAATTATCAAAAAAAACACAAATTATCGTTATTACTCTTTAAAATATTAGGCAACATCCTTTATTAGCACGGTTGACTCACTTCTATGAGGTAGCATAGAATACGAGTAATCATTAAGTTTGAAAAACAAAGTCAATTTAACTAAATCAGTTTAGTTGCGGAGGATTCCATGAATATAAAAACAATAGCTAGCATGGCAGGCGTTTCAGTAGCAACGGTTTCGAAAATCATTAACAATTACACAGACATCAGTGAGGAAACCCGGCAGCGGGTACTTAAAATCATGGAGGAAACAGGCTATAGACCCTCCTCCTCGGCTAAAACGCTTGCTACCAAAAAATCTAATCTGGTAGGCGTTATATTTGCTGGCAAGCTGAATGTTGATTTTAGTCATCCTTTTTTTGTAGATATCATTAATGTCTTCAAAAAACAGATTGGCTTGCTCGGTTACGATCTGCTGTTTTTTTCAAATGAGAAATTTCTGGATAATGGAGAGGACTATTTGGCACGCTCAAAATATTTTTCTGTGGACGGATGCATTATTATTGCTGGAGATGAAGTGGAGAAGAGTGTTTTTGATCTCGATGCCAGCCCTATCCCCTGTATCGGTGTCGATATTGAACTAACCGGAGCCAGTTCTTGCTACATTATGTCCGACAATCAGAAGATTTCAATGAAGGTTGTTGAGCACTTTTACATGAATGGATACCGCGACATGGGTTTTATAGGCATTGAACGCCCCTCCTTGGTTATTAAAGAGAGAGAGGAAGCCTTTATCGCCTCACTAAAACGGTTTAGTCTTGACGTTAGACCTGAATGGGTCGTGTATGGTAAGGACTACGCGGCAGAAGATGGATACCAGGTCGCGAAGGCGTGGATACAGCAAGGAAATTTACCAAAAGCTATTTTTGCGGCGACCGACCTGCTTGCTTTTGGTGCCATACGTGCTTTCAAGGAAAGCGGCTTGAGGGTACCCGAGGATATTGCTGTAGTGGGATGTGATGATATAGAAGCCTGTCGTTATACCGAACCTCCACTGACGACTGTAAAACAAGACAAGCAAAAAATAGGCCGTCTAGCCGCTATGGTGCTGTTTGACCTGATGAATAAACAAATGGATACAAAATGTATTAAAGTAGAGCCGGAACTAGTCATTCGTAGCTCCTGCGGAGCCCGGCAACATTGGAACCATACGAAGGTCAAGAGTTAGCATATGCCTTAAAAAAGATGACTCCTGATAAATTCAGAAGTCATCTTTTTGCAGTTTAATATTCAGAGACCCATCGCTTAATCTATTACTTATAGGCCATCGTCGCATTCACAGCCTTTTTCCAGCCTTTATACAAGCTTTCACGTGTTGCTTCATCCATATTCGGGGCAAAAGAGGTTTCCACCCTCACCCGCTTGCGAAGTTCATCCGTACTCTTCCAATATCCAATAGCCAAACCTGCCAGACATGCAGCCCCCAGTGCCGTCGTCTCATGGATAACTGGCCGCTCCACTGTTGCATCCAAAATATCGCTCTGGAATTGCATCAGAAAATTGTTCAATACAGCTCCTCCATCCACCCGCAGCAATTTCACTGCAATACCTGAATCAATCTCCATGGCTGTAAGCACATCCTTGGTCTGATAAGCGAGTGACTCCAATGTGGCGCGGATAAAATGCTCCTTCGTGGTCCCGCGTGTCAAACCGAACATCGCTCCGCGCACCTCGCTATCCCAGTAGGGGCTGCCCAGTCCGACAAAAGCGGGTACAAGATACACTCCTTCCGTAGACGAAACACGGGCGGCATAAGGTTCACTGTCCTTCGCTTCACGGAACATGCGTAGCCCGTCTCGCAGCCACTGGATCGCCGACCCCGCTACAAACACACTTCCCTCGAGTGCGTATTGCACTTTGCCTTCCTCCAGTCCCCAAGCGATGGTCGTAATCAGGCCGTGCTTGGATTCCACTGGTTGATCCCCCGTATTCATCAGCATGAAGCAGCCTGTGCCGTAAGTGTTTTTGATCATCCCTTTTTCGTAACATGCCTGACCAAACAAGGCTGCCTGCTGGTCACCTGCTGCACCGGCGATGGGTACATTCTGACCAAAGAAATGATAATCCACGGTGTGCGCATATACCTCGGAAGAAGGTCTTACCTCAGGTAGCATGATTTTCGGAACACCCAGAATGTCCAGCAGCTCTTCGTCCCACTTTAGCTCATAAATGTTGTACATCAGCGTCCTGGCTGCATTGGAGTAGTCCGTTACATGTGCCGTTCCGCCGGATAGTTTCCAGATCAGCCACGAGTCAATCGTACCGAATAACAGGTCACCTCGTTCTGCCTTTTCCCGTGCACCCTCCACATGGTCCAGTATCCACTTTACTTTAGTGCCTGAAAAATACGGGTCGATCAACAGGCCTGTTTTGCTGTGAAAAAGCTCCTCGTGCCCTTGCCGCTTCAATTCTTCACAGATGTCCGAGGTTTGGCGTGATTGCCATACGAGTACGTTATACACGGGCACTCCTGTATTTTTGTCCCATACAGCCACCGATTCTCGCTGATTGGTAATGCCGATGGCAGCCACTTGATTTGCTTTTACACCGGATTCGGAAAGACAGGAGGCAATGACCCCGAGAATAGAGCTCCAGATTTCATTCGCATTCTGCTCTACCCAGCCGGGATGAGGAAAATACTGCGGAAATTCTCGCTGAGCCGAGTACACTACATCTCCTTCGCTATTGAACAAAATTGCTCTTGAGCTTGTCGTTCCCTGATCTAGTGACAAAATATATTTTCCCATTGTTCATCTCTCCCCGTGTAAATCCATCGTTTTTACGCTGTAAGTTTGTGATCCATTTTATGATTTTTATAAGTTCGACTCATACGGAAGGTAATCAAGAGTACAACCACGATAACCCCTAATAAAATCCAGAAAGCCGGAGTCACACTCCCCTTAAAAACGGCCTGATAAAATGGCCCTGCGAAAGATCCCCCCAATAGCGGTCCTATAATGGGCACCCATGCATATTTCCAGTTGGACGCCCCCTTACCGGGAATCGGTAGTAAATAATGCATCAGACGCGGCCCAAAATCCCTCGCTGGATTGATGGCATAGCCCGTTGTGCCTCCAAGGGATAAACCGATACTGACAACTAAAAAACCAACAATCAGCGGTTTCAGGCCGTCTGTAAATGAATTGGTGCCAAACGACAGTAAAGCAAGAACAAAGATGAAAGTACCTATCATTTCACTAAGCACGTTGCCAAACGGATGATCAATAGCTGGTCCTGTCGCGAATACACTGAGTTTGGCTGCTGTGTCCTCCGTCTCTTTCCAGTGGGGCCAATAATGCAAAACGACGATGATCGCACCCGCCATGGCCCCGAGAAGCTGAGCCACAATATAGCCGGGAACATCTTGCCATGGAAAACTACCCTGAAATGCCAACGCGAGTGTAACTGCCGGATTCAAATGCGCTCCGCTGATTTGACCCACTGCATACACCGCAATAGCTACCGCAAGCCCCCAGCCCATTCCGACCACAATCCAGCCGGAAGCGTGGGCAAATGACTTTTTCAGGGACACCCCTGCGCACACTCCGCCACCTAGGGCAATAAGAATCATTGTCCCTATGAATTCGGCTGCGTATGGCGACATACAACCTACCTCCTCAATAGATCATCCGATTTTGATCGCTTTCATCGCACAAAAAAAGAAAAGCCATCACAAATCAACCCTGTGCTGTACCATGGGATGTCTGCGTGGCTCTCTTGTCTCCGTCACGATTATTAACTTAAATTTGATACTATATAAGCATGTAAGCGATGTCAACTGCGGATTTACGTCTTTTCATAGCTTAAAATAATCGTTGACCATGTTAGATTCTCCGATCTATGATGTAAAAAAATGGTTTAATATAAGGATTTCAGAATGAATACGACACTCCCAAACTCGATGAAGAAGGGAAGAATGTTATGCTGAAATTTCTGCAAAAAATCGGCAAGTCGTTAATGCTTCCAGTAGCCACTCTACCCGCTGCAGGGATTTTGCAAGGATTAGCCCTGATTAATTATGAAACGGATATACCGCTTGGTCCTGGAGTTGGCGGATTTCTGAATCATTATGTCACACCTTTTCTGAACGAGGGGGCGGGGGCTATCTTCGGTAACCTTGCGCTCATTTTCTCCATTGGTGTTGCCATTGGTCTGGCAGGCGACGCAGTAGCCGCATTATCGGCAGTCATTGCCTATATGGTGCTGACCCGTATTTTGGCGGCAGTGCCGGGTATATTTGCATATATTCCAGACGACGTCAAGCTGGATATGGGCGTATTGGGTGGTATTTTTATCGGTGGATGGTCTGCTTTTCTGTTTAAAAAATATCATAATATTCAGCTCCCGGATTGGCTTGGCTTCTTCTCAGGCAAACGTTTTGTCCCCATGATTACCGCCTTCACGACCATGATTCTGGCCATTCTGCTCGGAATGATCTGGAGTCCGGTACAAGATGGGATTGCAGCCTTCGGCAATTGGATTGTCGGGTTTGGCGGAATCGGATCAATGGTATTCATGATTGCCAATCGGCTGCTGATCCCGCTCGGTTTGCATCATGTACTAAACTCAATCGCGTGGTTTCAGATTGGTAACTATACGAATGCAGCTGGCGAAGTTGTTCATGGTGACCTGACCCGTTTCTTTGCAGGCGATAAATCAGCTGGTCTATTCATGTCCGGTTTCTTCCCTATTATGATGTTCGCTCTCCCGGCAGCCGCTCTCGCATTCATCCATACGGCTAAACCGGAAAAACGTAAAGCCGTCGCTTCCATTTTCATCGGTTCTGCGCTGGCATCGTTCCTGACCGGAATTACCGAGCCCCTCGAATTTTCGTTTATGTTCATTGCACCATTACTTTACGGCGTTCATGCTCTGCTGACAGGCCTGAGTGGCCTAGTCGTATACCTACTGGATGTCAAACTCGGCTTTTCTTTTTCAGCAGGACTCATTGACTATCTGGTCAATATGAAACTCTCCACCCACCCATTGCGAATGATCCCGGTCGGGCTTGTCTTCGCCCTCATTTATTACTTTCTGTTCCGATTTATCATTCTCAAATTCAACCTAAAAACTCCTGGGCGTGAAGACGATGTAGAAGACAGTCTCCTGTCTGAGGCTAACGAATCTGTACCCAATGGAAAGGCAAGCACCACATCCAACACTCAGTCCAGTCAGGCAGGCAGAATACTAACCTATCTCGGCGGTTCAGACAATATCCAAAGCATTGATGCCTGCATCACGCGGCTGCGTCTTGTCGTCAAAGACGACAAAGCGGTTAACGATCAAGCTCTCAAGCAGCTCGGAGCGTCGGGAATCATCAGGCTTGGTAATGGTACCCTGCAGGTTATTTTCGGGACTCGGTCCGAAATTCTGAAAGATGAAATACAGCGCTTGATGTCATAGGCTGAATCCCTAACTTAAACACGTGCGTTCTTCATATAACAGACGCGCGTGCTTTTTTTTAGTAATAAACGTTTCAAATTTTTTGTTTTTGGTTAAGGCAATGCACATAAATGGGTAACAGCTTCATATGATGGAGCTAAACCATTTACAACTTGTTTAGCAGGCAGATTATCTCAGACAGCAAGGAGGGAAATGATGTGAAGACAGTACAATGGCTGGTACTATGTCTTGCTTTTCTCACGATGTTCAGTGCTTGTAGTGAACCCTCGTCCTCTGAAAGTCAATCATCTGAAACTAATTTGTCAAACGAAAAAAAGATAACGCTTACATTGTGGTACTGGAACCGTTCAATTGACGATGAACTACTCGCCCAGGCGGAAAAACAATTTCCCAACATTGAATTAAAAACTCAAAAAATAGGCGGTGACTTCAAAGCCAAACTGAAGACAACGCTCGCAGCTCGTTCCGGTGAACCAGACATCGTAGCTCTGAACGATTGGATGGTGGAACTGTTCCCCAGTGCGGATCGTTTTTATGACTTAAGGGAACTCGGAGCAGACCGCTTGAAGGATCAATATTTGGAATGGAAATGGAATCAAGGGATCACTCCTGATGGTAAAATGATTGCATTTCCCATGGATACTGGGCCTACCGCTCTCTTCTATCGAAGTGATCTGTTTGCACAAGCAGGCTTGCCTAGTGATCCTGAAAAGGTTAGTGCCTCCATCCGCACATGGGATGATTACATGGCAGCCGGAGAACAACTTCAGCAGAAATTCGGAAGCCGTTCGTTTTTGGCTGATAATATTGTAAACGTTTACAATCAGGTACTCGCTCAGCACACAAACCTTTACTTCAAGCCGGATGGCAGCTACATCGGCAATCAATCTCCTGACATCCGTCTGGGCTGGAAAACCGCTGTCGATTTCCACAAGAAGCATCTGCTCGCCAATGCGGATGGCTGGACTCCCGAATGGAACGCTTCGGTCAATAACGGCAAAATTGCCTCTTTTGTAGGGGCTATCTGGATGAAGCAAGTTCTCACAGAGGCCGCGCCGGATACAGCGGGCAAATGGAGAGTCGCCCGTGCTCCTGGAGGAGACGGCAACTTGGGTGGTTCTTTCATTTCTATCCTCAAGTCCAGCAAACATCCCAAAGAAGCCTTTGAAGTCCTGACCTGGCTGCAAAACCCGGAACACCAGCTGGAAGCCTACCACAAAATCGGACTGTTCCCGTCCACTCCCGGCGTCTATAACGATCCTATCATGGGGACACCCGAGCCTTTCTTTGGTGGTCAGGCCACCGGACTCATCTTTGCCACCTCCGCACGTCATGTGAAAAGCAGCTATTTCGGCGAGCGCTATCCTGTCATCCACGGCATTGTGACCCGTCGCCTTGCTAATGTCGCCAAGCAGGATGCTAATCCTGATGCATTATGTACGGAAACCATGGATCGAATCGAACGAGAATTACAGCGGTAAAAAACAAAATTCAAAAAAGGCGTGTGGACATTATGCTGAGAGAAATCTGGAAGCACCGTGCCGTTTATGCTGCGATCTCGCCGTTTTATCTGCTGTTTGGCATCTTTGGACTGTTTCCGATTGGCTTTTCATTATATCTAGCGTTTCACAAATGGGACGGGATCGGGGACATGACCTACAACGGCTGGGGCAACTTTCGCTACCTTGTGACAGACAATGAATTTTGGCAGGCTGTAGGCAACACCTTTGTGATCTGGGTGTATGCAACGATTCCGATGCTATTCTTCGCACTGATTATTGCCTTTCTGCTTTATGCCCCTTTTGTGAAAATGCGCACCTTATGGCGAGTTGGATTCTTCCTACCCAATGTGACGTCTATTGTGGCTGTTGCCATCATATTTGGTGCCTTATTTGCCAACAATTTTGGATTTCTCAACTACCTTCTGCAACTCTTGGGACTACCCATGGTTCAATGGTTGAATGTGCCATGGGGTATCCAAATTGCCATTTCTTCTATGGTCGTATGGAGATGGATGGGCTATAACGCAATCATCTATTTGGCCGGACTCCAGAGTATTCCGCATGTGCTGTATGAGGCCGCCAAAATAGACGGGGCAACCGGAGCGCAAGCTTTTTTCCGCATCACTATCCCCATGCTGCGCCCAGTCATTCTGTTTACAGTCATTACGTCCACCATCGGCGGTATGCAGCTCTTCACCGAGCCACAGGTCCTGGTCGGTAATGACGGCGGTTCCGGGGCAAGTGGCATGACCATCGTTTTATACCTGTACCGCGAGTCGTTCATTAACAACTATTTTGGATATGGTGCAGCCGTCGGATGGGGCATGTTCCTCATCATTGCTCTATTCTCCATCATAAACTGGAAACTCGTTCAAGGTAAAAAATAACGATGGGAAGGAGCTTCACAACATGATGCAGACACGCGCAAAATCCTTTGTTTTATATGCCGGATTGTTGGTGGGAATCATCCTGTCGATGTTTCCATTTTACTGGCTGATCGTCATGGCAACTCGTACCACTTCAGACATCTACCGTTTTCCACCGCAATTGTGGTTTGGCAGCCACTTCTTGGATAACATAACGAGAGTATTACAGCAGATTAATTTTGCCGGAGCCTTTTTTAATACCCTTTTTGTAGCCAGTTCTGTTACCCTATTGGTTCTGTTTTTCGATTCACTGGCAGGTTTTGCATTCGCCAAGTTTGATTTTCCGGGCAAAAAAGTGCTATTTATCGTTCTGCTAGCTACGATGATGGTCCCTTCACAACTTTCGCTTGTCCCCTCCTTTGTCATGATGGCCTCCTTTGGATGGGTAGGTACGTTCAAAGCGCTTATCATCCCGGGGATGGTAAATGCCTTCGGCATTTTCTGGATTCGTCAATATGCGGAAGAATCCATCCCAAAGGAGCTGCTGGATGCGGGCCGGATGGACGGATGCAGCTTTTTTCGACTGTACTTGAATGTAGCACTGCCTATTCTACGTCCTGCGTTCGCTTTTCTCGGCGCCTTTACCTTTATAGGAGCCTGGAATGATTATTTATGGCCGCTAATTGTCTTAACGGATGAGCGTAAATTCACGCTCCAGATTGCACTGTCACAATTGAACGGGATTTACAATACGGATTATGCGATGGTCATTGCGGGCACCCTGCTGGCTGTACTGCCACTTATTATTTTGTTTCTTTTCATTAGTCGCCAGTTTATTTCCGATCTTGCCGCTGGAGCGGTCAAAGATTAGATTTACTTGAATTCCCTTATTCATTTCATGTATAATGGTTAATCGTCATTTCAAATAGCTTACATGATGAAGTTAGGTATCCAACAGGCAATTAGGTTAAGCGATTTACGATTTGAACATGAACTATGAACTGAGGGGAACTTTCCAGATGAACAAATTCACATATTATAACCCCACCAAATTAATATTTGGAGACAATCAAATTGAAGAACTGCAGCAGGAGCTGCTGAATTACGGCAAAAATATTTTACTGATATACGGAGGCGGAAGTGTCAAGCGAAATGGTCTGTATGACCAGGTATTAAACGCGTTAGAGCCGCTACATCTTAACATTCATGAATTGTCCGGCGTAGAGCCGAATCCGCGCTTGTCCACCGTTAAGAAGGGCATCGACATTTGCCGAAATGAAAACATCGACTTCTTACTTGCAGTAGGCGGCGGAAGCGTTATTGATTGCACCAAAGCCATCGCAGCAGGGGCTAAATATGACGGCGATGTGTGGGATATTATCAACAAAAAGCACATGCCGACCGAGGCTCTACCATTCGGCACCATCCTCACACTCGCCGCCACCGGTTCAGAAATGAATCCGGATTCTGTCATCACCAACTGGGAAACGAACGAAAAATACGTATGGGGCAGCGCGGTGACGCATCCGAAATTTTCGATTCTGGACCCCAAAAACACCTTCTCTGTGCCACGTGATCAGACGGTATATGGCATGGTGGATATGATGAGCCATGTGTTTGAACAGTATTTTCACAATGTTAAAAATACACCGTTGCAAGATCGTATGTGCTTTTCCGTGCTGCAAACCGTGATCGAAACTGCACCTAAACTGCTGGAGGATTTGCACAACTACGAGCATCGTGAAACGATTTTATATGCTGGAACGATCGCCCTTAACGGAACACTGCAAATGGGCTACTTCGGGGACTGGGCTTCGCATACGATTGAACATGCATTATCCGCTGTATATGATATTCCTCATGCTGGCGGTCTGGCGATTCTGTTTCCCAACTGGATGAGACATACAGTGGATCAGGATGCTGCACGCATGAAGCGGCTGATGCTCAGCATGTTTGACTTAGACACCGTAGGTAAAACAGATAGAGAAATCGCCTTGGAAGGTATTGACCGTCTTAGTGCATTCTGGACAAGTCTCGGTGCCCCTTCCACCCTGGCCGATTACAATATTAATGATGAGCAATTGGAAAAAGTCGCAAACATTGCAGCCCGTGAAATGGAATACGGAGGCTTTGGTAATTATAAAAAGCTGAATCAAGAAGATATTTTAGCTATTTTGCGTGCATCGTTATAACATTTAAAAGGGAGTGTCCTCAAGCCTGTGATGGCTGAGGGCACTCCCTTTTGGAATTTATGAATTAACCGTTTGTCCCTTTTCTTCTACTTGAATAGCTGCCCCTACACTGGCACCTGCAAGAATGCCCTTTTTCTTACTAGAATTCAGAGAATCCATATAGGTTCGGGTTTCTGCAACTACAATTCCTGATAAGCCGAGCAGTGCAATCAGGTTCGGGAAAGCCATCATTGCGTTAAAGATATCTGCCAGCAACCAAATCGCATCCAGTTTAATGAACGCGCCCCCGGCAACCAGTACGATGAACAGATAACGGTATGGTTTAATCCACTTGACCCCAAGCAAATATTCAACACAGCGTTCCCCGTAATAGTTCCAGCCGAGCATGGTGGTGAACGCGAACATAATCAGAATAATTGTGAGCAGTTCTGCCCCCAGCGGGAATGCGCTGGAAAATGCTTGCTGAGTCATCAGGCCCGCATCGGTAGGCCCGCTCCACACACCGCTAACCAGTAGCGTCAACCCAGTCATCACACAAATAACCATCGTATCAATAAACACGCCTGTCATGGAAATTAGCCCTTGCTCCGCAGGCCATTTGGTTTTGGCAGCTGCGGCTGCAATCGGTGCGCTCCCCAATCCGGCCTCATTGGCAAAAATACCTCTGGCTACCCCACTACGCATGGCCAGCATAATCGTAGCTCCGGCAAATCCGCCCGTTGCAGATGTAGTTGAAAATGCCGAATGGAGCACCAGCGCAATTGCGGCAGGAAGTTGGTCAGCAAACCGAATCAGTACGATGAGACAGATCAGTACGTACAAACCTGTTTTAAAAGGAACGACCTTCGTCGATACCTTGGCAATGCTTTTGAGTCCTCCAATAGTAACCAGTCCTGTAAGGATAGCAATAATCAGTGCCGTTACAATGGGCGGAACGCCAAAACTGTTTTCAGTGGAAGATACAATCGCTTTGACCTGCGGAAACGTTCCAATCCCGAACAACGCTACCAGCATGCCCGAAAAAGCAAACAGCATCGCCAGTGGTTTAAAACGGCGTCCAAGACCTTTCTCAATATAATACATCGGGCCGCCGGAAAATTGTCCATTCCGATCTTTCACCCGGTATTTTACCGCAAGTACACCTTCCGCATATTTCGTCGCCATCCCAAAAAAGGCTGCAACGACCATCCAGAACAAGGCACCCGGCCCGCCCAGCTTAATGGCTGTCGCTACGCCGACAATACTTCCTGTGCCAACTGTAGCCGCCAACGCTGTACTCAAAGCCGCAAAACTACTTACATCCCCGCTGCCTTCATTCGGGGCCTTACCGATCAGCTTGATCGCCAGGGGCAGGCGGAATACCTGCAGCATCTTCAAACGTATGGTCAGCCACAACCCCGTTCCCATGACAAGAATGATGAGAGGCGCCCCCCATATCCAACTGCTAATCGCTTCTAACACATGTACCAAATTCATTTCAACCCGCTCCTCCAGCATATTAGAAAACAAAAAAGAGTCAAATCCGCTGATTCGACTCCTGGAGAGGTTAAAGGCACGAAAAAATACAACCATCTTGTGCAGGTTTCTGCCACTAATAGCTCATAAAAAAGCCTAGGGCATTCCCTGTCACAGGTTATTCGCGTCTCTGTCCTTTTGCCTGAGAGTTTAAGCAGATGTTCTCTGCGGTGCACCTTCGGCGCCCAATTAAGGGTCTCTCCAGAGTTCTGTCCGTTTACGGTCCCCGCTTGTTGCTGTAATCAGCCTAAGCACCTGAGAGTTTTGCCCCTTCGGTCGGAACTTTCGTTCCATCTCCCGCAAACATCAACCAGACATATGAAATTTTTATTCATTATACAGAAAACTTTCAGCTTATTACAAGTGAAAAGTTTGTGAAGCCCTCTGAAATATTATTATTGTGTCTATCAAAAAAGCGGGTACAGCAGATTGCATCCTTAGAATGTCCTCTGCTATACCCGCCCGAGACGATATGGAATTACAATTCTTCACCATTGGTTGCTATCACATTTTTATACCAGTTAAATGAGTCCTTTTTGGAGCGTTTGAGCGTTCCGTTACCGTCATCATCCAGATCAACGTAAATAAATCCGTAGCGCTTGGACATTTCGGAAGTAGACATGCTCACAAGGTCGATAGGGCCCCAGCTGGTGTAGCCAAGCAGATCAACACCGTCGGCAATCGCTTCCTTCATTTGAACAATATGCTGACGCAAGTAATCAATACGATATGTGTCATGCACAGAACCGTCTTCTTCTACCTTATCATACGCACCCAAGCCATTTTCCACGATGAACAGCGGCTTTTGGTAGCGGTCATATAACGTGTTCAGCGTAACACGCAGACCGATCGGATCAATTTGCCATCCCCAGTCAGAGGACTGTAAATATGGATTTTTCACGCCGCCAATCAGGTTTCCTGCTGCTTTCTCACCTTCTGGACCTGCAGATACGGTCAAGGTCATATAGTAGCTAAATGAGATAAAATCAACCGTGTTATTTTTCAATATTTCAGCATCGCCTGGTTCTGTGTGTATTACAACATTATTTTCTTCAAAATAACGATTCATGTAATTGGAATATTCCCCACGGGCATGCACATCCGTAAAGAAAAGGTTCATCTGATTTTCATGCTGGGCTTTCAGTATATCCTCTGGGTTACACGTATGTGGATAGCTTTCAATACGTGCCAGCATACAGCCGATCTGAGCGCCCGGGATGATCTCATGTCCCCGTTTGGTCGCCAGTGCACTAGCTACAAATTGATGATGCAATGCTTGATATATCGCTTGTTGTTTGTTTTCTACACGGTCAATAACCACACCGCCACCGGTGAACGGACTCATGGTCATTACATTGATTTCATTAAAGGTCAGCCAGTATTTTACTTTATCCTTATAGCGTGTAAACACCGTTTCGGCATAATTTACGTAATGCTGTATGACTTCGCGTCCCAGCCAGCCATTATACTTCTGCGTCAGACCTAGCGGTGTTTCATAATGTGACAATGTTACCAGCGGCTCAATATTATACTTGCGCAGCTCATCAAATACATTGTCGTAGAATTGCAATCCTGCTTCATTCGGCTCGGCATCATAGCCATTCGGGAAAATCCGCGACCAGTGGATGGACATACGAAATACTTTAAAGCCCATTTCAGCGAATAATGCAATATCTTCTTTGTAATGGTGGTAAAAGTCTACACCTTCACGCTTTGGAAAACGTGCATTGACTTTGCCTGCCAAAATGTCTTCGAGTCGTTCGGACGAAATCTCTATAGCGTGATCGTTCTTGCGCTCTGCTTTGGGTACATAGGCAACCATGTCTGCGCTGGACAATCCTTTTCCATCTACGTCAAAAGCGCCTTCCAATTGGTTGGCTGCGGTTGCCCCGCCCCACAAGAAGTTTTTCGGAAACCCTTTTAGCGTCTTCGTCATAGTATAAAAACCTCTTTCCGTATTTAAGATTTTTACTTTGGTCAAGTCATCCCATCAAGTACTGCAAATATGAATCAATACCTAACGATAACCGTTCTCCTTTGAAATGCATTGACAGATACTTTAAAATAAACGTAATGCCTTCATAAGCATCCTAATCGTTGTAACGCGTTTCATGTCAAGAATTTATTTTTTTCTTATGTGAGGAGAAGCACCATGTCGAATCTTGATCAAATTGCAAAACTGGCGGGCTTTTCCAAAGCTACGGTATCCAGAGTATTAAATCAGTCCCCCCATGTTAGTCACGAAACAAGAGCTAAAATTTTGAAAATCATGCAGGAATTAGATTATGTTCCTAATCGAAATGCCATTTCTCTATCCAAGGGTCAGACGCTTCAGATCGGTATCATTACTTCAACTATTAATGAAATTGTTCTCGCTTTTCTGGACAGCTTTGTGGAAGTAGCGGGCCAATATGAATTTCAAACCATTATTTATACTTCGGGAGAAGACAAAAAGAAAGAGCTTCAAGCCTTTGAGGACTTAAAAAGAAAAAGAGTCGATGCGCTGGTCATCATTTCCTGCGTGAATGACACTGATTTTTTGAGCACCTATTGCAAATATGGCCCGATCGTGTCGTGGCAACGAATGGAGCATACCGATATTCGCTCCGTCGCTATGGATCAGTATGAAGGATATATGTTAGCGCTCAAACATTTGATACAAAAAGGCTATACTCGTATAGCCAATGCTTTTGGCCGTCCGAGCAGCATCAATACCCATAGTAGACAACGAGCCTACGAACAGATCATGAGTGAGCACAATCTGCCAGTGTTGCAACACTGGAATCACTCTTCTATTTATAATATCCGTGATGGCGAACAGGTCGTACGGAATTTGTTACAGCATCGGGACGAATTCCCAGAGGCTATTTTATGTGCTAATGATTATGTAGCAGTGGGCATTCTCTGCGAAGCACGCAGACAAAAACTGAACGTACCGGAAGATCTGGCAATTGTTGGATTCGATAACACGGAGCTGGCGCATACACTGGGGATTACAACGATTCAAAATCCTATCATGGCTCAAGCACAAAATGCCTTTTTCATGCTTTCCCCTCAGCTGATTGGACGCCAAATGAAGCTTCATTCGCTAGAGTACAGCCTCATTGAACGTACGACTACATAAGGTAACGATTTACTTGCAAATTAGGCAAAAGGGCCTTGATATGAAATATTTTTTGTCGAAAGAGAATAAAATATGTTGAAATCGCTTTTTTTTGTGCTACAATAGCACTATATCGAAGGATTGTGACCGGTGATGCGGGCAATGCCTGAGTTCAATTGAGTGCTATTGCTAACAATAGTATTGAATTGTGCTTAGGCATTTTTTATTGGTAAAGGATGGGAGGGGGAACTTCAATGATTATTGAGAAGGTGCTCAATAACAACGTCCTATTGACTAAAAACGATAAAGGTAAAGAGGTCATCGTGATGGGAAGAGGTATTTCCTTCAAAAAGGTGGCTGGCGATCAAGTCGATGATGATAAAATAGATAAGATTTTCATGTTAAATGAAAACGAGTTCACGGCTAAATTAACTGAGCTGCTGAACGATATTCCAGTGTCTCATCTGGAGGTCGTGAATGAAATCGTAACCCATGCAACGGAAGTGCTGGATACGGAGTTAAGCGATAATATTTATTTAACGTTGACCGACCATATTCATTTTGCCATACAACGGCAAGAAAAAGGACTGGCACTCCAAAACGCGATGCTGTATGAAATTAAACGCTTTTACAAAAAAGAATTTGCAGTTGGACTGGATGCTCTCCAAAAAATTGAAAATACGCTCGGAGTAAAATTGGGCGAAGATGAAGCGGGATTTATTGCATTGCATATGGTGAATGCACGAATCGACGGTAACGAAATGAAAGCTACGCTGAAAATGACTGAGATCGTCCAACATATCTTGAACATTATTACGTACCATTACGGGATTGTGCTGGATGAGTCTTCTTTTAGCTATTCAAGATTTTTGACACATTTGCAATATTTTGCGATGCGAGTGATTCGCAAAGAAGTCATTCACAGTGGCGAAGAATTTTTGTACAACCAGGTGAAGCAGACGTATACCGAAGCTTTTGCTTGTGCTCAAAAGATCAATGAGTATCTGGAAAAAACATACGATCAATATTTAAGCAAGGATGAATACGTATATCTAACTATCCATATTCATCGGGTAACTGAGCGTAATAACATATAAGACTAACAACTTCATACTTTCATCGTTCATGGATTGTGACTGGTAAGGCAGGCAAAACCTAAACTGATGGTGAAATCGACGTTCCTCTATAGGAGAGTGCGTAGTTTTCACCACGAGTTTAGGTTTTTCTTGTTTACGAGTTTAAAAAGATGCACGCCGGCGCATCTTAGCAACAGATGTAAACAGTAAACCCTATCAGTAGCAAGAATAACCCATAAGGAGTTCTGAATATGAGTGATAAAGAACTATCTAAAAAAATAGTGACCCTCGTTGGTGGCGAAGAGAATGTCAATTCGGTATTCCATTGCGCTACACGCTTGAGATTTAAATTAAATGATCGTACAAAAGCAGACAAAGCCGCACTGGAAGCAACCCCTGGTGTCATTACAGTAGTGGAAAACAGCGGCCAGTTTCAAGTGGTCATCGGCAACAATGTAGGTCAAGTGTTTGAGCATATGATGGCAGAAACAAATTTACAGGATGCAGATAATCCAAATGCGAAAAAGGAAGATTCTTCCGAAAAAACGAATTTTCTTGGCAAAGCGGTCGATATCATTTCCAGCATTTTTTCTCCCATTCTCGGTGCTCTTGCCGGGGCGGGTTTGCTTAAAGGACTACTGGCGTTAATTTTATCTTTTCAATGGATTAATGATAAAAGCGGTACGTACCTGATCCTAAGTGCAGCTTCCGACAGTGTTTTCTATTTTCTACCTGTGTTTTTGGCTATTACATCGTCCCGTAAATTTAAGACAAACACCTTTGTATCGGTGGCAATCGCCGGAGCTCTGGTCTATCCAGCAGTTATAGCGGCGGTAAGCAATCCAGAAAGATTGGCGTTTCTAGGTATTCCGATCATTCTGATTAATTACAGTTCCAGTGTCATTCCAATTATTCTTGCGGTCTGGGTTCAGTCCTATGTGGAGCGCTGGTTCAATTCCTTTATCCATCAATCGGTTAAAAACATTATCGTGCCGATGCTTTCGCTCTTGGTCGTTATTCCGTTAACATTTCTGGCCTTTGGTCCAGTAGGTAACCTGATCAGTCAGGGCTTGGCAAACGGTTTTACATGGGTATACAACTTAAGTCCATTGATCGCTGGGGCTGTTGCCGGAGCATTTTGGCAAGTATTTGTTATTTTCGGCGTACACTGGGGCTTCGTTCCGGTCATGCTGTCGAATATTGCAACATTGGGCTATGACACGATGCTTCCGATGCTTACAGCAGCCGTACTTTCTCAGGCTGGTGCAACATTGGGGGTATTCCTGAAATCCCGGAACACTCAGATGAAGGCTTTGGCAGGTTCCTCTACACTGGCGGCTATTTTCGGGATTACAGAACCAACAATTTATGGCATAACTTTAAAATTGAAAAAACCGTTCATTTATGCTTGTATTTCCGGGGCAATCGGCGGGGCGATTATCGCTTCTGGCGGAGCGCACGCACAATCCTTTGCATTACCGGGTCTACTGGCGTTGCCGACTTATTTCGGACCTGGATTCTTGTGGGTAGTCATCGGTTTGCTCGTTGCCTTTGTACTCGCAGTTGTGTTGGTTATGATTTTGGGCTTTGAAGATCCAAAAGAAGAAACTGCAAAAACAGAAGCTGCACCCGTAAAGAAAGAAGTGGCAATCGAAAAGGAAATTCTCGTAAGCCCACTGCAAGGTAAAGTATTGCCTTTGGAACAATCTTCTGATGTTGCTTTTGCTTCAGGTGCTATGGGGAAAGGAATCCTCATTGATCCTACAGAGGGTGTGCTGACATCTCCTGTCAATGGAACGATTACGACAGTATTCCCGACCGGACATGCAATCGGTATTACTTCCAATGACGGAGCAGAAATTCTGATTCACGTGGGTGTGAATACAGTGAAGCTGAAAGGGCAATTCTTTGACAAGCGCGTCAAGGAAGGCGATGTGGTTAAGCAAGGACAATTGTTGCTTGAATTTGATATCGAGCAAATTAAGGCGGCAGGCTATACTACAGCTACACCAATTATCGTAACAAATTCCGCTCAATACCTGGATGTGTTGAACACAATGGAAACTGAAGTGAAGCGTGAGGATTACTTGTTGACTGTTGTGGTCTAACGTTTTAACTATCAGACTAAAGAAGCTTTCCCAACAATGGAAAGCTTCTTTTTTTATACATAATGAGACAAGTGTTACAGCTAGAAATGGAAATATCATTTACTGTAAGTGTAAGATTGTAAAAAAAGGAGGATTTCTGTGAAAAAAGGATATATCGCCGGGTTAAGTGTCATTGTATTACTTATCATTGGTATCGCTATTTCAGCTGTAGCTAAATTTCAAGACCTAGAGCAGGTTGTTCAACAAAAAGACAAAGAAATCCAAGCGAGCAAAAGCAATTACCCAGAGATATATGACTACTTGAATGCGGTTACATTTGATGGTTTTAAGAGTTTGATTCAACAGGATCAAAGTGTGTTTGTCTATGTCGGCAGACCCAGTTGTGGCGACTGCAACCGGTTTGAGCCTAACTTTAACAAGATGATTGAGCAGTATAATCTAGGCTCTAAAATTACTTTTTTGAACGTTCACAAAATCCATAAGGACAAGTCCCAATGGAATAAATTCAAAGAGGATTACAACATAAAATACACCCCCACCATTGCAGAATTCAGAAACGGCAAATTGGTTGATAAAATAGAATGGACACCTAAAAGAGACCTCAGTACGGACGCCGTAAAAGAGTGGCTGACTTCCAAGAAAATTATTTTATAAGTCTCTTTTCTATTCATCTTATTACAAACACAAAGAACTGTTTATGCAAAAAAAGGTATTCATGTCTATAATGCATGAATACCTTTTCTTAGGAATGCACAGGTCATCTAAGCTCTAATAAAAAATAGTTCCTCCTACTCTTCACTGCCTTCTGATAAACCTCGTTCGTATCTATCAGTCCCTATAATGGTAGACACTTATAGAGTATGGTCGTCAATCGAATCAGGAAATTCATATCGGATAATATCTGTTTCGGATACGATATGTCCGATTTGTGACTCAATGAATTCTAAATCTCCCTCTACTGCCCCTATAAAATGCTTTGTACCGGGTTCTACGACAATAACCTCACCTGGGCTGACTATCTGTGTCACACCATTGATAGAGACACTTCCGGTTCCAGAAACTATGGTCCATACTTCTTTACGGTACTGGTGCTCATGATAGCTGATAAATCTTCCGTTCGATATGACCACGCGTTTGGTCACTGTCTGCAATCCACTTGCCGCCTGCTGATGGGACAATACAGTTTGCTTTCCCCAGAAGCGCTCCTCAAAACGCGGGCCGATTTCAATTTCCGCCACCATATCCTTAATTCCTGTTGACGACTGTCGATCCGTAACCAGCACGCCATCTGGACCAGCAACGACAATAATGTCCGGGACATTCCAGATGCTAACCGGAATCTCCAGTTCATTGATGATATGCGAGTCATGTGAAGCTTCTGAAATATATCCTGGGCCACTTAGCTTCGAACTTACTTCCCGCACCAACGAATCCCATGTGCCCAAGTCTCTCCACTCTCCATGGTATGGAAGCACGGAGAGCTTATGAGTATGCTCTACTACTGCAATATCGAAGCTAGTTTTAGGCAAGTCTGCATAATTTGTCGAAAGAGAATTGTAGTCGGCTGGTAAACCCATTTGTTCCAGAATATCCAACAAAAAGCCCAGTCTAAAAGCAAACACCCCGCAATTCCATAAGGCCCCTTCACGGATCAATGCTTCTGAACGGATCAGATCCGGCTTTTCTACAAATGAACTAACTCTATAATATGGCTGGTCAAGTGAAGAAGAGGCTGAAGGCACAATATATCCGTATTTATCAGAAGGCTCCGTTGGAGCAGCCCCCATTAATGCGATATGGCTTCCTGATTGCTCTAATATTGAAGGAAGCCTGCGCAGATGCTCGAAAAATTCATCTCCCGCATACCCGTCCACAGGCATGACCCCTACGATCTCGTCGCGTGATGCGCCTGCAACGTCATGCAAGTAGGCCGTAGCCAGGGAAATGGCCGGGAAGGTATCCCGCTGAGTCGGCTCCTCAATGACTACAGCATCTCCGCCAATTTGCCCCCGGATCAGCTCGGCCTGAGTTCCACTCGTCGAAAAATAGGCCTCATCTGCCAAATTCGCCTCATCTAATTGCCTCCATATTCGTTGCAGCATACTTTCGGGCCGTTCGTCGTGACGTAGTATGGAAAGAAACTGCTTGGGACGGTTCACATTGGATAAGGGCCATAGACGTTTACCCGAACCTCCAGATAATAAAATCATTCGCAAAGATGCAACCTTCTTCCTGTAAATTAATATTTTTCTTACATTATAGGACTGTTCAATTTTCGCATTTCTGCCGAATACATAAGTATGTATTATCGTGGAAAATACATGATTATGCACTGCTATTGTATCTTTGTCTGTACAGGAGATGTCAGTCATGCCCATAAAAATACTCGTCATTGAAGATCAAAAAAGTTTGGCAGATATGATTGCTCTTCATCTTCAGGAGGAAGGCTATCATACCGAGCTTATTTATGACTCTAAACTTGCAATTCCTACACTTATGCGTTTTAAGCCGGATATTATTGTGACCGCTCTGATGTTTTCCGGTAAAGTCGAATGTGCGCTGATCAGCCAAATCCGCCAATTTACCACAGTCCCTGTGCTGGTCATCTCTAATAACACCGTGCTGAATATAAGAATAAAGGCTCTGGATGACGGAGCAGATGACTTCTTATGCAAGCCGTTCAGTCTAATAGAGTTAAATGCCCGTATCAAAGCCCTGCTGCGCCGCTGCGGCCGCAACATGCTCACTGAATCGCAAACGGTAACTCAAAAGATTAAAAAGGTAAGGATTTGGGTGAATGATTACCGTCATTGTCTGTTAGTCGATGACCAAGAAATAGAAGTTACTCAAATCGAATTTTCTATTATAAAAGAGATGTCCTGTTATCCAGGTAAAGTCTTTACCCGCAGTGAGCTGATGGATCGGATCAAAGGCGGAGATGGCGCTTATCTGGATCGCACTATCGACGTACATATTTCCAGCCTCCGCAAAAAAATAGAACGTGACCCTAAAAATCCTCAGCACATCCGTACTGTATGGGGCAGAGGCTACAAATATGAGATGTAGCCGTATCATGGCTACCCATTTCTCCACTGAGCAGCTTGCTTTTTATGGAAGATTTCGCTTCTTCCATCGCCGATAAGGAAGAAAACAAGCTGCTCCACCCAGTATCCCTATGAGGAACAGCACCCAGCCGAAACGGTAGGCGGAAGCCAAAATAACGACGACCTTCCCGTTTCCGTTACCATGGGTAATGAATCCGGTAGTCACTCCATTGACGGACAGACGGGCTCGCTGATTTTCGCTACCCAGCCTGAACTCCCACAGTGGATTGGGTGATTCGGTCTCCCGGATCAGCACCTGTTGATGCGTTGGATTATATAGCGTAAAACTGCGTTCCATGGAATTTTCACGAGTAGCCTGAATGCTTTCCGAAGTGTGGGGAGCCATAAAAAAGGTATCCATATCCGTTCCCTCAAACAACGTAAATTGATCCACAGTAATCATCGCTTGATAAGGGATGATGGAATATTGCTTCATTTGAAATAAGCCTGACTGCTTCTTGTGCGCGTGCGCCAAAATTTGAAACTGCATCAAGGCAGTTCCTGCCGGAGCCTTCACAATTTGATCGTAATGATTCCATTGTTCCTTATCTCTCTCCTCCACCTCATCAATATAGGAGGTTTGGAGAACCTGGGACGCTTTATTCAAAAAAATGACCTTCATATGCCGACTTCCAATTTGTTCTGATCGCGCATCCAACTGCACGGCATACTCTTGCAGCGGCTCTGCCTTCATTTTCTTGGACGCATAAATATTCCAGTCACAGGAATAGCTAGGTGCGTAACGGATAGACAGTCCTGTGTCCTTGATTGACAGATTCGTCTGCCCAGGTCGAATATCCGCCACACATCCGACATCCGTCGTGCTCAATGATTCCTTCGTATCCTCCCCAGGCATCACCGTCACTTCCTGCCCGCCCATTCGATGAATATCTCCAAAACGGCTCAATGACGGCACCTGACTATCCAGGACAAGGGTTAAGCGATACTTCCCCTTGGTTAGGAACAGATTTTTAAATTCGACTCGGCCATAGTCATTCAGCAGACCGGGAATCTGTATGATTTTCTTGGCAAAACCATCCTGATTGGGCACCGTTTCAATAACCTGCTTTTCGGATAAAGAGGTAGCAGGTAATCGCTTATACGGCTCCCCCGTATGAATCGTTCTGGTCAACACCTCTCCCGTCTCTTCATTCGTCCACTTCATCGTTAATGACCCCTGGTACCCGGCGGGGAGATTAGCCAAAATAGCTGTGGCATAGGTTCCCGTTTTGGCGACTTCCACATCCCTGCTTAACGTCCCCTTCTGATAGCTGATTCCCCGCCCCATACTAAGTCTTGGTAAAGCACGCTCCGTCTGCACATTCCCTTCGGCGTTAAAATCGTTCTCTGCCTCCAAGGTGAAAAAGAGCTTGCCCCGCTTCAATGCCTGCTCCACGGGAAAAGATAGCTGATCTAGTTGGTCTGTAGGCACAATCGCAAATTGATTGACCGCATTAAAGCCTTGCAGGTTATTAACCGTGACCGGGGTATCTCCTTTGGGAAAGGCATGCACTCCCAGATCGACCCATTGGAATTGGTTCAAGCCATCATCCTGAGTTTTGATATTAACCACTTTGTCCGGCAGCGTGACTTGCAATTTCCCGCCTGCCTTATTCATAAACACTCTAGCATATACATGCGAGGTTTGAGGTTGATCCAGTTTTTTGTGCATCGTAAACGTGTTAGGCTTGCTGTATTGCCCCAAATCACGCAGCTGGATATCATGAATCCACCAGTAATTTTTTTGCTGTGGCCGCTGTAAGGTTAACAAATCCATTCGCATCCAATAGCTGCCTGGCGGCGAAACGTATTCCCCGTAAAATTTCACACTGTCAAAATTATATCCCTCCGAGGGCGCCACAACATAGCTAACCCCCAGCTCACGCATTTGCTTATCGTAAAATCTCATTTTTACATGCATTTTGTTCGTCCCGCGGCCGGAAACAGTAATTTGGAACTGATACGGATTATTCTCCTTGGCTTCCAGCAAACCCGATCTAGCGACCTGCCATATATTACTCGGGTCTCCCTTCATAATTTCGCCGTGCAGAGTGGGTACATCATTCAATTCCTCACGGGGATTAGCCTGCACACTGAACAACTGCGGATTATCCGGCTTGAAGAAGGTTTCGGTTCGCAACATGGAATCAAAGTCCACGACCGTCTTCCCTTCGATGCTGCTCATCTGATACGGGGCCACATCCAGCTTCTTACTGGCAAAGGTAACCGCAATTCCTGCATCCATTTCCATATCGAACGGAAAGTTCCGTATATTTTGGGAGGATAAATACCATAACCAATCGTTGGTCGAGGCAAAGGTTTTGGACCATTTTAAAAAGGCATTACCATCCTCAATGATATCAAAAGGCCGTAAGTAATCCTCTGCTGGAAGCTGTGACAACAGCAAGTCATTAAAGGACGCCGCTTCCACATAATCCCCTTTGTTAATCGTCTGGATGGTTTTTAGCTCAGGCCTTAACGCACTGAACAGCACTCCAAAGCGGTTAAAATCAAAACCAGGCAGATGACTGTAGCTCTCCAGTCGGCTAAAACCGTAAGGTGTTACAATTTTACTCGCAAGGATGTTCATATAGGGCGGTGTCTGATCGAGATTGAATATGGAAAATAGCCCGTTTTGGTACGTACGTTTCAACCCGGTCTGACCTTCCAGCTGAGACAGGTGAAAATCCTGCCGCTTCTCCTGGCCCACATATTCGTCATGGTAGACCAACTGGTTGACCCCAAAGGTAGAGAACAACCAGCCTAATCGGGAGCTTAATCCGTTGTCCATAACATACTGTAGAAAATTCATATAGTATGTAATGCCGGGATCATTGCCCTCATGGTGAAAGATCGTATTTTTAGGAGAAGAGTATACCTGAAAATCTCCGGTTGCCTTCTCGTTTGCGGTCTTCCCTTTATTCCATTTGGGCGTGGCTACTCCGTTATAGCTCTGAATCATATTGTCAGCAATCGGAAAGTATAATGCCTTGCTATCGAAACGATCCGGGTCAGTCAGCTTTTCAGCCATTTGACTATAAGCCTCCGGCACTTGTACCGGCTTGTAGTACCCCTCAATGAACTGAGTACGCAAGGGAGCAAAATATACCCCGAGGCACAAGACAACGATAACTACTGCTAGCTTTTTATATACACGCTGCAACGGGGATGATCCGAACCATTCCATAAATTGAATGACACCAAAGGTCAGCAACACCCCGAAATTAAGGGCAATCAGTCCAATAAATTTGTTAGGATCACGGAAAACCGAACCAATCACAGGGGTTTTCGTAACCAAAATGACAAACCACTTGGCAATTGATGGGAACGTCGTCCCGGTAGCTGCAACCAGAAACAGCAGCGTAAGTAGCGAGAAGATCAGAATGATCGGATTTTTATGTGAACGTGTCACCATCGCATACCCGATCAATAGCAACAAAAATCCCCCTCCTACATAAAACATGCTAGGCAGTGAGGAAAAGGAAAACATAGGCCACCAATAGCTCAGTAAATAACCTACGTTATATAAACTGCTGTTGCGGCTGAACAGAGACAACGTATCCACGACGTTGATATTATGCTGAGACGCTTGAGCGTCCATCAACATGCTACCGACATATAGAGACAACCAATAAAAACTGAGCAGACCAAAAAAGACGCCAAAAATCATCCCTTTACGCAAAAAATTGCCGTATAACGGCTGCAAATAGCTGCGACCAGCCTTTCGGTGGGTCCAGGTTAGTTTGATCAGTAGCAACAAGGTGAACAATCCCAAATAAATCATGCCAAAGAAAAAATAATGAATGGCCGCAGCACTAACGGTGAATACCGCAGCCAACAGGAACAGGTCGATCCAGTTCCGTTGATACAGCTTGTGGGGATGATAGTTTTTTATTTGTTGAATTTGAAACTTGGGGTCCACCGCACTAAAGAAGAATCGCAGCATTAACGGAAACAAACTATATCCACAGAGCAAATAAATATGCTGAATGCGGAAAATAACCCACGGATTCAGCGCATAAAACAACGAGCCGACCATGATGGCAAAAATACGGGTCTTCGTAAAGCTTGGTGAATAATACACGCTAACCAGACGCTTGGCAAAGGCATACATCGAAAATGCCGAAACAAATAACAAGCCTGTAATAAACGACTTGAGCAAGACCGGGCCGCTTTCGTCAAATAAGAGTGACAGTCCATAGAAGGGCAAGATGTACAGGATACGTGGAGCATTGAACAAGGTCGAGGTAGACCATCGCTCGTTCCATACTCCGGTTATTTCCTCCAGATACCGATGAGAGGTGGCTCCAAAAGCAATGTCGCTAAACACAATTTGCCCTGGTCCATAGATGGGTGCAAGATATGCAACAATCGCAATCAGCATCAACATCATTGCCGCCATATCGTAGCGGTAGCGAAATATCCATTTTTTCATGCTTGTCCCCCTCTCTTGAACTTCTCGTATATCTGTCGTTATCTTCGGCCTATCTTCTCAAACGAACGATTGCCTGCAAGCCCTGATCGGTATTACGCAGCTTTAAACGACCGCCTATGGTCTTCAGGTATGCATCCATATGATACAGGCTGAACGCATGCTCCTGCGAGTTTTGGGAATAGTCTGGCTGGAAATAGCTCCAACGCATTTTATCATCAATCCCGCCGCCCGTGTCTTCAATGTTAATAATAATTTCTCCTTCTTCCAGCCGTGAACTAACCTTAAGCACTTGAGATTGCCGCTTGGACCGCAGACCTGTTCGGCTCTTTTCCTGATTCTCAGGCTGCTCTCCACCTTGGCCCATGGCCTGCACTGCATTTTCCAGCAGCCCCTGAATCGTTTTGTACAGCATGGGTGCTTGTGCTGCAATTGATGGAACAGGCTCTTGCCGCAAGATCACTTGAATGTTCTTCATATTCAATGAACGGTTCGCCCATTTCAGCGACTCAGACAATACTTCATTCATATCTGTAAAGCTAATTCCACTATTATCATGCATCTTCTCTTCCAGCTCATCGCGCAAGCTACGAACTCCCGTCAGTAACTCTCCCAGTGAGGATTCCTGTCTGAGACGACCCTGGATGAAATTTTCATTCAACTCGCGAAAATACTCCAGTTCCTCATGAGAGGCTCCTTTTCCCTGACTCGAAGCCGCTTCAAAGCGGTTTGCTAGATCATGATAAAATCCCAGCAGTTTCAAATCGTCGCCGCCCGTGAGACGGCTAGTCTGCTCCTGCAGCTCTTGTAGCTGCTGCTCAATCGTCTGCATTAACGGCAAATAATAGGTGTCCTGCTGCTGTCGCATATCTTCATCTCGCCGTTGGTCACGCACCTGATTGTTCACGATGGCATCCTTTACAATCCGTTTGCGAAACTGTACGAGCATGGCCCACAGAATGAACAATATCAAAACCATGACCATCCATAACTGTTTGCGAAAGGAGTTGATTCGCTGAGCTGTATCCTCACTGACATCCTTAACCGATATGTAAAGGGCCTCTTCCCCAATGCGGCTGAATCCTATTCCGTGTTTCTCTCCGCCATCTTCGATGATACCTGTATTGCCTTCCAGCAACCTACGGGTTACGCCCGTGATGTCCGTTCGGTTAATATCCGAAGTACTTCGGGAAGCTACGACCTTAAATTGACCGTTATAAAATAAAGTCTCATGCTGGTTAATCGGTTCACTTTTAATAATCCCGCTGAGCATATCAGCGTCAACCGTGCGCACCATAAAACCGCCTATCTGCGCCCCTTGAATCCTGCATGCTATATACTGGGCAGGCTGATGATCCTCTGTCACAAAAGAGCTTACTGCACAACCATTTTGCAGCCATTTAATCTGCTGGACTACACTTTTCATCTCACGATTGTCTCGTCCGACCATCACATGATACTGCTCATCCAGCACATAAAAGGCCCCGCTTTCACGCTTAAAACCCTCAGGATAGTGGCGTGTTCCCTGATTCAGCATATCTCTGCCCAGACTGGACGACAGCTCCTTCAGTTCAGCCTGCCATGCGGCATAACGCTCGGTTATGCTGCTAGAAAGTTCCTGTACCTCATACTGGAGCTGTTCGTTCTGAATCTCCGCCAAGTGAGCACTGAATTGTCGCACGACAAACCATTGAAGCACAGCGGCCAAAAACACTGTCACACCCAGAACGATCAGGTACAGGATCAGCTTTTGCCAACCTGGTTTCAACAAAGCCCATTGTTTCATGCTTCCCTGTCCCCTCCATTTTGTTCAAGACGGCTCAAAATAGCCTGCATCAGGCATTCCAGCTCGTAGCTGACCAGCGGTAGCCGTGCGCACAGCAACCGGGGAGTGCGACGCTGGAGGGCAGCAAACCTTGCAGCGGTTTCCGTTGCCCCGTCCGTCAGTAGGATCAACTCGCATGTTTTTGCGATATATAAGCGATCCAGCTCTTCCTCGCCGTATTCTCGCAGATCAACAACGTAAATATCATGACGATCGTCCATATGCTGAAGTGCGCTGGAGACAGCCAGGGTCACTCCTGTATGCCGTGCAGCATGATACTGATGAAGGAGACGCATACCTTTTTCCCAGAGGGCATGTTCAGCCGAATCAAATCGTTCACAAAAAAGACGCAACGCCCGTTCTGTATTGACATCTTTCAAAAATGCCAAAACGCTGATATTATACATGTAGTTCCTCATTTCTTACTTCCTGATTGGAGTTGCGCAGTTCTTATGACACCCCAAAACATTCTATTTGTTGACGACAGCCCTATGGTTCTGTCCCTGCTTGAACGGACCTTGACGCAAGAAGCATTCACCTTACATACCGCTCACACGCCCAAACAAGCCTTACAAGTGCTGGAACAGCACCCGATTGATGTGGTCGTTTCCGATCTGCTCATGCCTGGTCTGGATGGGATTACCTTCCTTCGCATGATTAAGAAGGATTATCCACATATCGTACGAATTATTTTGTCTGGTCACCTGCATACGCAGTCCATTTTATCGGCGATTAACCAAGTCGGTGTGTTCCGTTTTTTGACGAAACCGCTGGAGCTGGATGATGATACGCTAAAAAAAATACTGTATGAGGCGCTTGATCAGGCCAAACTCAACCGAAACAGCCTACATGCAGACCAGAACGTAGCTTCCAACCTGTCAGTTTTTATAGACAGCATTTTGAATGCACCGTACCGACCCTATGTGCTGCTGAATGAACAAGATATCGTAACCGCTGTACACATTGCACTCGCTGAGCTGTATCCTGTCGGCTGCTCACTACGTCATCCTGACGGGGAAGGTATTCAGTTAACCACGCATTCATTATATATACCGTATGAGGAGTCGGAATCTTCCGATCCCGACCTGTACACGCTGGATACGCTGACCCTTGGCCATTCATCGTTACGCCTTATCCGCCTTAGCGAGATCGCCTGAGTGACGGGTGCCGCCCTTTAACACGGCGGCTACCCCAATCACAGTCAGGCATACATACATCCACAACATCCCCATCGTCAGCAAGGGGTGACGGATATAGTTTTTCAAATTCCCCCATGTATACAGCACCGGACGAAAGAAGTACCAACGTTCCAGCGCCTTTCGCAATCCGCCCTCTTCAGATGACATCGTACGATCCATCACCGAAAAGTAGTAGGCTTTTTTACGTAATACATCGTGCAGATACACCTGTTTTTCATCATGGTATACCCGTGTAAATACCGCCCGGCGAATAACTCCGCCAGACTCTATATAACGCAAGGTTGGCTGTATTTCTTCAAAAGCAATCTGCTCCGCATTAAAACCGCCCGTCGATTCATAAGCGCTCATTCGCCAGAAGCGTGCCGCTTCAATGGAGCGTTTTCCCAAGGTCTCACCCGCATTGTTAATCACATTTCGCTCAAAAACTTTCACTTTGGAAAAAAAATTGTCCGCTTCCGAATACGCCTCCTCCGGAATGACCAAGGCGCCAATATCCTGATGATCGTCAAAAAAGTCGATGCTCTGCTGAATCAGATGTTCGGCTAAAATCATATCGGAATCCAATACAAATATGTATTCGGCCCCCAAGTGTTTTGCTTCCTCAACCGCCCTGACCCTAGCGACTCCCCGCTCCCCATGGGGAAGCTCCAGTACCGTTACGGGTACTGAACTCCCTGCCGACAGCATACGAATCGTCTCGACGGTCCGGTCATTGGAGCCATCATCAGCAATTACAATATGCAGATCCTTGTAATTTTGCCCCATACAGCTTCGCAAACAAGGCTCTATCGTCCGCTCATTGTTGTACGTGGAGAAGAGAATGACCACTTTGTCCACTCTGTTCCGCCTCCTCTACCCAATCTTCCATCAACTGCTCAAACGCAGCAGCCGTATGATCAAAATGGAATCTTAACGCATATTGATACGCCCGCTCACGGATGGCCATGTAATCTTCGCCGCCCTTCGCTGCTCTTTCCATTTGTTCAGATAATCCCCGGATGTCGCCGTGAAAGCATAGATACCCGCTTTTTCCGAAATCCGTTGCATCCACCAGCCCCGGTGAATTGCTGACAATGCTGGGCGTTCCAACGGCTGCCGCTTCGGTAATCGTCAACCCCCAGCCTTCACGCAAGGAAGGAAACACCAGCGCGTGGGCACGACTCATCAGCTCCAGCTTATGCTCTGCTGAAACAAATCCGTAAAAGGTAATATCGGCTTGCGATTGCCCCTGTTCATCCGGTTCTCCGTATGTTAATCCATATCGTTTCATAATCGGCAACAATTGTTCTGCCACATAGGTTTTATCGGTTTTTCCGGCAATCCATAACATAGCCTGAGGGAACTTTTCCTTGAGCTGCCCAAAGGCCTCAACAACCAGATCAATGCCTTTATATTTGACGAAGCGCCCAGCATACATGAAGGTCGGATTAGGCTCCTTCGTTAAAAATTGTTCGCGCGGCCAATGATCAAACTCAATGCCTTCCGGTAAAAGATGGACACGATCCGGGTGAAAGCCCAGCTTAAGTAGATCGTATCGAGTAGACGGAGATACCGTAAGCGTCCGATCCTTACGAGCCAGCTTAAGCATCAAGGGCTCCATATGAAACCCAATAACATTTAGCGGGAATTTGGCGTTCTCAAACCATATCTCCCTTGTTAGCTGATGTATGAAAAAGATCCGCTTGGATGCCTCCACCCAAAATCGGGTAAAGAATTGATGCGTATTTGCCTGGTTAATCACATAATCGATCTTCCTTCGATGACGACGGTAATAGCGCATCGCATAATAAATAACACTGTATATGTTCCCTTTTCGAATATACGTAATACCGTCAATAACTTCATGCTCAGACATCCCCTCAAATTGAGGTGAAAAATGAATGAATTGGAAGCGGCCTTGCTGTGAGCGTTTAAGCATTTCGTGGGTGAAAATTTCTGCTCCCCCGCTTTTAGGTGAACGAATGTCACGCCAGGAAAGCAATAGAACTACGGTTTTACCGTCCTGTTCATGTATGGTATTCATGGGGTAAATCCCCCTTTATCTTTATTTTGAACAAATGCACATAGGCGTCTATCACAAAGTAGAGAGCCATAGCTCCGTAAACAATGAACTCAGATAGCAAAAAATCTACCGGGTCTGTGTGGGCTATATGAAAGGCTACTAATAAGGCCGCGGCTCCTGCCATCAGACTAAACATAAATTTGCGTCTGCCCACCAATACGTGCACATGCACAAAAAACAGTACGATGGAAAATAGCCAGTACACCCATCCTCCCCATGGAATATAAGTCTCGGCCGATTGGTAAGAGGCTCCGAATAATATGGGAATAGAGGATGGGAACACAAAGGTCGTGCCCACATATACACAGGTCGCGGCTACAGCCATTAATCCGGCATAGACGGCAATCAACTTGCCCAAAGCTTGGCGGTCATGCCCCTGCGCACCGATCTTTGGAATAAAGGCAGCAATGAGGCTATACGAAACGTAATAGACCAACTGGCTGTACTTTAGCGCAATGGCATAGCTGCTGGCCTGCTCGGGAAAGTAATGCTGTACATACAACATGTCGATGGAGATACAAAACAAAATAAATAAATTCGTCATAAGGCTATCGGTGAAATCCTGACCCAATGATTTCCATAGCCCAGAAGGGATATGTTCTCCACTGTATGTGAAAAGGGACAAGCCGCGAGCCGAAACGATCCAGCCGTGGAGCAGCGACAGCAACATTCCTCCACAGCTCGCTAACAGTAGGGCTTCCAGCTTTAACCCCAGTGCAGCCAGAACAAAAAACAGGCTCAGCTTCCCTAATACCTCAATGTAATAGTTCACATTGAGCGCCAACATGCGTTCCCTGCCCTGTAAATCTCCGCGGCACGAACTCACAAGAATATGCAGTCCGATCAAGCCATACAGCATGAACAGCGGGCCGGATTCGACGCCTAATAGCGAACGCAGTAACGGATGAAAGATGAGTAAAATGATCATGGCAAGCACGGTTAGCACCAGAGGTGCTTTGAGTAATAGAGAACCGAGCGGTAAGCTTCGTAGCGCAAGCTTTTGGTCTCCCTTAGAGACCAGTTTGGCAGTTAATAGCTGGATGGATAAACCCAAAACGGATAAAAGCGCAAAAAGCGCCAGCAGCGCATTCGCCTGGCCATAAGCTTGTCCGGTAAGATACCAGCTCGCTGCAATGTGAAAGAAAAAATTAAATCCGTTAAGCAGCACATTAAAGAGAGGAAACATCAACGATCGTACTCGGTTGTTCACGTTGTTATCTCACCCGCCGATCCAGTCGCCAAATATCAATGATGGAGCGCAAAAAACGAATAGAATCCTTCCAGACATGGATGTGCGAGCCATCCCGGTCAATACATTTGACGGGTAATTGCAGCACACGAAGCTGGAGTCGCTTGGCAATAAACATCATTTCCAAATCCAACGCCAGTCCGAGCTGTTCCTTTAAATGCGGAAACATTCGCTTCACTGCAACCGAACTCATCACTTTAAGCCCAGTCTGGGAATCCACCACACCTGTGGGTAAAAAAGGACGGGAAATGACTCGCTTACCAAAGCTGACGACAGATCGCAATAAAGATCGATTCTCAGCGGTCATATCCTTGGTTCCGATCACGACATCATAATAGCCCTGCTGAACAACATTAATCATTCTGGCAATATCCTCAATAAAAAAGGAGTCATCTGCGTCAACAAATACGTAGTAATCCGCACCAATGGTCCGCATCCCTTCCAGATACGTCCCTGCCTTACGTGTATTGCGTCCCAATTCCCTTGTTTGAAGCAGCGGGCTAAGATTCTGATTAATCCGGTTTACGGACAAGTCCGTGGCTACCTCCAGCGCTTTAATCAAGGCATTCGTACCATCGTAGCTGCCATCATCAATGAGATAAATCGAACCTTCAATAATATGGCTGCGGATAAAGACCTGCAATCGTTCAGCAAAGGTTTTGACATGAACAAAACGTTGCTCTTCGTTATATACAGACAAGATAAATGCAATATGTTGGCTTTTGGTCGAATACTCGGGATAGAGCAAGCTTTGTATTTCCGAAAGCATTTCTTCGTTGTCATTGGCTTGCCAAAATAGCAGCCGCAAACGACCTACTCCGATGATTTGCACCATATGCTGATCACTGAACGGAAATGTTACATCCGTCACTAGTAACAATGGCATTTGCGGAAATTGGCAACGGATCTGATTGGCTTTCCGCACTGCCTGCCCCGGCTCCCTATAATCAATCAGGCAACAACATGCGTTCTCGTAGACTGAAGCTGCCTCCGTGTCCTCGCACTGTATAAATTGGTAAAAACAAATCACATTGGGATAATCAATAGCCCTGTCGTTATCGCTAAAAATGGCTATAGGTCCCTGCACACAAACCTCTCCTTTTCCTCCGAATAGTTCTATTTTGTTGAAAAAGAATTAAGAATGTTTGCTTATAGGGATTAAATTAATGTCCAAATGCTTCATATTTTCTTAACAAAATAGCTGACACTCCATGATATATATGGAGATAAGAGAAGAAAAACTAATTTTCATATTTGATAAAAACAGAGCACTTAGACCTGATTCATTAGAACCAAAGTCATCAGGAATGGTTAGCGAATCTAAATCGAAAGTTAGTTCATTTATATCATTAGAAAGAAACAAATATGGTTATTTTGTCATAGATAAATGCAAGAATAAAACATATTTGCACGTCCATACTATGGACAACATGTCATCTTTCGTTATGAATAGTTATGAAAATGAAGAGAAGGAAGGTCTTTCTATGGAAGCATTTTATGTCAATCGCGATGGGTCATTTCTACTCCATTACGGGGAAAGGATGTGTTGGCAAATCCCCTTTTGAACAAAGGTGTCGCTTTTACAGAAGAAGAACGCAAGGAGCTGGGTTTGGAAGGAATCCTTCCTCCAACCGTCCTTTCATTGGAGAAACAGAGCGTACGGGCATATCAGCAGTTTCTGGCACAACCCACCATGCTGCGAAAAAATGCTTCTCTCAACGACCTTCACAACCGAAATGTCGTACTCTACTACCGGCTGCTAACCGATCATTTGAGTGAAATGCTGCCCGTAGTCTACACGCCGACCGTAGGAACCGCGATTCAAGAATATAGTCACGAGTACAACCGCCCTGGAGGCATATATTTGTCGATAGATAACCCGAACGGTATTGGACAAGCATTCCATAATTCTGGTTTGAGTGGCCATGATGTGGATCTGATCGTCGTGACAGATTCCGAAAGTATTTTAGGGATTGGTGACTGGGGCGTCGGGGGGATTAACATTGCTATCGGCAAGCTTGCAGTGTATACGGCTGCGGCAGGCATTCATCCCGGGCGGGTGCTGCCAATTGTACTAGATGTAGGTACAAATAATGAAAAGCTGCTGAATGATCCACTGTACATCGGAAACCGCCATAAACGGGTTCGCGGAGAAGCCTATAACCAGTTTATTGATACTTTTATCAGCAAAACGTTAGCGCAATTCCCAAAGGCGCTTTTACATTGGGAAGACGTGGGCAGCGTAAATGCACGCCATATTATAGGAAAATACGGTCAAAGCATACTCACCTTCAACGATGATATACAAGGTACAGGAGCGGTGACCTTGGCTGCGATTCTTTCGGCGGTGGGTGTCACCAAGACTCCGCTGCGTGAACAAAAAACACTTGTTTTCGGCCCAGGGGCAGCAGGAATCGGTAATGCTGATCAAATTCGGGGTGCTATGATCGAGGACGGCCTTTCCGCAGAAGATTCCTTCAAGTCCTTTTGGGCCTTTGATTATCGCGGGCTGTTAATGGAAGATATGGAAGACGTATTGGAATATCAGAAACCGTATGTGCGCAAAAAGGATGAAGTCAGCTCATGGACCCGGTCGTGTGACGGCAAAATACCACTGCTAGAGGTCATCCGTCAGGTGAAGCCTACGATATTGATTGGAACTTCCGGTGTAGCAGGTGCCTTTTCTGAAGAGATCATCAAGGAGATGGCGAAACATGTAGAACGCCCGATCATTATGCCCATGTCCAATCCTACAAACCTTGCAGAAGCAGTACCCGAGGATTTGATCCGGTGGACCGATGGCAAAGCACTGATTGCAACCGGAAGTCCTTTTGAGCCCGTCACCTATAACGGTACGAAATTTGAGATTGGACAGGCGAACAATGCCTTTGTTTTTCCGGGACTGGGTCTGGGTGCGATTGTGGTTAAAGCCAAAAGGATTACCCCTGCGATGTTTACAGCGGCAGCAGTTGCTGTTGCCAATGGTGTAGATTCGAATACGCCTGGCGGTGCGCTACTCCCTCATATCCGAAAATTACGCGAAGTTTCGTACGCTGTTGCGATTGCGGTTGCAAAAGCCGCGATACAGGATCAGGTAGCTCAGGCGCACATTTCAGATGTGGAACAAGCTATACGAGATGCAATGTGGAAACCGGAATATGCCAAGGTCAAAGCTGTGGAAAGTGTAATTCATCACCCTCACTAAGCTCAAAACACCTAACTAGAGGAAATTTCATATTTTGCACACTATGTTTGACATAGCGTATGAACGTATGTACAGTAATAGTCAAAAGAATAGAAGTCCACTAGGGGAGCCGCTATGGCTGAGACAAGAACGTATCTTGGACCCTTTGAACCTGATCTAGTTCGTACTAGCGTAGGAAAGTGGAGCCTTCGTATATAAGGTTTCAAGCGTTTTTTGCGTATTGGGCCTATTGTTGAAGCCGCTCCCATTTTTCCGGGGCGGCTTTTTAGCGTTGTTCCGGAATTATATTCTTACAGGACTTCTTGCTCTTCAATTTGATGGAGGTGGGGAAATTGAGTTTTACACAAGAACTCCGTCGGCAGGCGGACGGCATTTTTCAAGCGATTTTTGAGCACCCCTTTGTGAGAGGTATTGCTGAAGGAAGTTTGACAAGGGGACAGCTGATTCACTATGTAAAACAGGACTTTGAATATTTGAACGCCTACATGCGGATATACGGCATCGCAATCTCCAAATGCACCAATCGGGAGGATATGGCTGTATTAAATGAACAAATCTCTTTTATTCTCCACAGCGAGGTTCATCCGCATCAAAATTTCTGTGCTGTTGCAGGGGTGACCTATGAAGAGTTGCAGGGATATCCGCTCGCTCCGTCGGCTCATCACTATATCCGTCACATGCTGACGGTTGCCCATGAGGGTAGCCTGGGCGAGATCTTGGCTGTGCTGCTGCCATGTATGTGGACGTATGCCGAGATTGGTCGCAGGCTGCTGGATGAAGTAAAGCCGGATGAGTCTCATCCGTTCTATGAATGGATGGGCTTCTATGGAGACCAGCTTGATGATACAACACTCAAGTTCCGAGAACGTGTAGATGCTTGGGCGGAAGGCGCAACGGCTGCTGAGCGAGAGCGGATGATTGAGCATTTTATACTGAGCTGCCAGCTGGAATATAAGTTCTGGGATATGGCTTATAGGCAGGAAGAATGGCCGGTCCAGATGCAGGCAGCGGTCTTGGAATAGTCAGCCTGGCGATTCGATGCGTGAAGTACGGTTAATGCCCTGTTGGACCACTAACTATAGAGAGGATAAACATTATGAGTACATGGGAAAAAAGTTATTCGGATCTCCTGACGAAGGTACAAAACAGCAAACCCCTCGTTCACAATATGACCAATGTGGTAGTCACCAACTTTACGGCCAACGGCCTGTATGCATTGGGCGCCTCCCCGGTGATGGCCTATGCACCCGAGGAAGTAGCAGACATGGCAAAAATAGCGGGAGCCGTCGTATTAAACATCGGTACACTGAACCGCGAACTGGTGGATGCCATGATCATTGCTGGACAATCGGCGAATGCACACGGTGTTCCGGTGCTGCTAGATCCGGTCGGTGCGGGAGCAACGAGCTTTAGAACTGAATCGGCACTGCGAATCCTGAGTGAAGTCAAAATCTCATTGGTGCGAGGCAATGCAGCCGAAGTCGCACATCTTGTTGGAGAAGCGCGTGAGATTAAAGGCGTAGATGCCGGTGACAGTGCTGACAGCGGAAATGTCGATCTGGCAATTCGGGCTGCTCGAACGCTCAATACAATGGTTGTCATTACTGGAAAAGAGGACGTCATCACCGATGGGGCCGAAGCACGAATGATAAGCGGTGGAGACGCGCTGCTCACGAAGGTAACCGGAGCAGGCTGCCTGCTGACCTCTGTGTTAGGTGCCTTTGCAGCTGTTGAACCCAACCTGCTGCTCGCAGGTACAGCAGGTTTGGCATTTTACGGTGCAGCAGCTTCTCGAGCCGCAGCACGTACCGCAGAGCTGGGGCCCGGCAGCTTCCAGATTGCCTTTCTCGACGAGCTGGCCAAACTGCATACAGGTTCACTAGAGGGGCATGTCTCGATCCATGAAGCCGGAACAACAGCAGCAGGTGGTGCGCGATGACAGACGTTCGTGTACCCAGAGCGCTGACGATTGCTGGTTCGGACAGTGGCGGCGGGGCTGGAATTCAAGCTGATCTCAAAACCTTTCAAGAACTTGGCGTGTACGGCATGTCGGCTATTACAGCCGTTACCGTACAGAATACCTTAGGAGTCCACTGCGTATATCCGCTACCAGAGGAAGCAACAGCAGAACAGATCGAAGCCGTAGGATTAGACCTTGGAGTGGATGCCCTGAAGACTGGTATGCTGTTTAATGCCGGCATCATCCGTCTTGTGAGCGAGCAGATCCGAAAGTTCGGCTGGAAAAAGGTCGTCGTCGATCCCGTGATGATTGCCAAGGGAGGCGCTGAACTGCTGCAACTGGAAGCGGTGCAGGCTTTGAAGGACGACCTGCTCCCCTTGGCACTGGTCGTTACACCGAATATCCCGGAGGCGGAAGCCCTGACAGGGATAAGTATCCATACGATGGAGGATCGCCGCGAGGCTGCGAGACATATTAGCAGTATGGGACCAAAATTCGTTGTGATCAAGGGTGGCCACGCTGACGAGAGCGAGAGCAGCGGACAAATTGTTGACCTGCTTTTTGACGGAACCGCCTTTATAGAGCTGAGCGGCAAGCGAGTACGGACTGTCCATACACACGGAACAGGGTGCACTTTCTCTGCAGCGATTACCGCGGAATTAGGGAAAGGGATGTCTGTACCGGAGGCTATCTCGAATGGTAAAGCCTTCATCCAGGCGGCGATTGAGGATACGTTGTCTCTGGGACAGGGACACGGCCCAACCAATCATTGGGCCTACCGACGTCGTCAGGAGATGCTTCTATGAGCGGCAGAATATTGTCAGAGGTGGTGCGCCGCCATCTACAGATATACCTGGTGCTTGGAAGCGTGAATTGCCTCGCGGAACCAGGCTGGGTCGTGCAGGAGGCTCTGGCTGGCGGGGCAACCATGGTCCAGTTCCGAGAAAAGGGTCTCGGCGCGTTAACGGGCGTTCCTATGTTCGAACTCGCGCGCCAGCTACAGGAACTGTGCCGTCACGCTGGTGTCCCCTTCATCATCAATGACAATGTGGAGTTGGCTCTTGAACTGGACGCCGACGGTGTTCACATCGGTCAGGACGATGAATCCGCCGATTCCGTCCGCGAGCGAATCGGAAATCGAATTTTAGGCGTCTCCGCCCATACCATTGAGGAAGCACGTCGAGCCATCCTGCAAGGTGCTGATTATCTCGGCGTCGGGCCCATCTATCCCACTATCTCGAAAGATGATGCCCATGCCGTACAGGGACCGGCAATTTTATATGAGATGCGTAAAGCGGGAATTGATGTGCCGATTGTTGGAATCGGAGGTATTACAGTGGACCGTGTTGAGGAAGTCGCACGTGCAGGTGCAGATGGTGTAGCGGTGATTTCAGCCGTGACACAGACAGAGCAGGTTAGAGGTGCGGTCAAGGAATTAAAGAAAAATATGGTCTCATTTCTCAATGATCCGATCTACATGTTTGATATTGATTCAACAGATCATCCAGCTTTTTAGATTGTTCTATTACTTTGGGATGTGTTAAAAATCCATACTTTTTCTGGACCTGGTACAGTTTCTTCCTAGCCCTTTCGACACAAAGTAAAGTCACACTTTGATTCATCAGCATGATCCCTCCTATATGTCATATTTTATAACAAAAAGACGTTTTTTGGATTTTCAAATGATGCGCCTAACAAAAAAAGAACATCACAAAAGTTTGCATAAACAGCAAAGCCCCAAAATCCACGTAAAAGAGCCTCCGTCCCCCCTAATAAAGCGGGACCGAGGCTCTTTTTCATAAAAAGATTCAATGAATATTAGAACATACAACCTAACCGTTTTAAGCACCTCCAATTTGTACTTGAGGCGTTATTCTTTGATTTTGGTTATGCGACTGAACAGGCATTGATAAAATAAACAAGAAGCTAGCTGCGATGACCAGCAGAATCATTTTTTTCAACATTGTCTAACCACACCTTTTCTAATAGTTTGAAATACTCTTCCCTTGTTTCGGGAAGCGCATGTGCTTGGAAATGTGCAAAAAGTCCCGTACAGTTTATAAAATAAGTCTCATTATTTAGTATGTGGGCTTTTACCAATGCATATATTAAGTGTTTAAAGCCATCATTGAACATTCCCCGTCTTAAATAGTAATAAGCCAGTTCATAACCAAACCATGCAAAATAATCCGGCATCACTTGTTGGGTGTACATATCAGTAGATTGTGATAGCAGAGCAAAAGAATTAATCTCCACTTCAAAACGTGAAAGGACATCATTGATATCTATTGCATATCGGTTAGCAGCTATCATAACGTTCAGCAACTTGGATAGCTTTTCATTCTCGGTAGTGATTGATGTGGATGCAATATATTCAACATAATGAGGAAGCACATTCGTATCTCCAGATAGGAGTTTATTTACATAAGTATTACCTTCTGCCCAATGCTTGAACAAGTTGACCCAGTGTTGAGTTTTCTGGTCTGTCTCGATCACCCAATCTAAATCTGCGTAGGCATTTGTAAATTGTAATGCTTGCTGATAATCGCCTCGGGCTTCACAGACACTCGCACACAGTAAATCAGCATAGGTAATGTACACAAACATCGGGCGACTCAGCCTCTTTTCAGACTCCTCCCACTCTCGCTTTTTCTGTTGATGTTTCAAAGAATACTGGATCTCCGCTTTGGCTCTCATTTTTCGAGCAGTTGCATCGAGCTTGTCCCATTCACGCAGAGAACGATACACATTCGCCAAATCTTTTAACGCATCGAGTTGATCTATTTCATTCAGACGTTCGACAAAGGGTTCAAATCGTGTAGCGGCCTTGAGATTTCGGATCTGATTGTTACCCACCTGAATGGTAAACAGACGATACTGACAGATAGCCAAACGTTCAGAATGCTGGTACTTCTCGCCTTCCGCAATCCCTTCGTAGAGCAGCAATGCAGCATTGTGCTGGCCTTGTGCGAATAATTTTTCTGCTGCATCAAATAACTTTGGGGAATATAGAAGGTTGTCCATAATATGTCCCACTACAAGCTGGATAGCATCCAACTTGTCCAGTTCCGCACAGCGAAACAACAACGGCTCAATTCGCCTCCAATCCGGGGAACGCTCAATGATGTAGTTATCTATGTATAGTTCGTAAAAAAAACCTTCTGGTAGTCCCATAGCCCAAGTGATGCGATCTAGCTGATGTATAGCAACAGGACGATGCTTGGCAATCCAATTATTAAGTGTTCTTTGATGAACACCTGAATGTTCGGCAAATTGTGCCAGCGTCAAATTGTTTTCCCCTAAATAATCCTCTAACTTCGCCAAAATCGTAGGTGTATGTCCCAAGTCATAACCACCCTTCATACAAAAAATCCAAATTTTATACTTTCACCTCAAATTATTCACCAAGTTTTAACATGTGTCAACATTTTTCTTCCATTATTCCTACTATATAAACTTGAATATGGTAATTAATAACCACTAACAAGAAGTCTCTTTTGGAATCAGGTGGTCGCTCGCTCTACTAATTTGAATTCCAGATGATGTATCGTTTCATCCAGCCCTTCGAGGGCATCTCGAATCATAATGAACGCATTCTCAGCTTGCTTGTCTATCGGGTAATGAATCGTAGTTAAATCAAGCAAATGCGAGATTTCGGTGTTATCAAAGCCTACGACTGCAAAATCACTCGGTACAGAAACACCTAGCCTACGCGCTTCAGTCAAAAGACCTGCTGCCAAATAATCGGTAGAACAGGCAAAGGCGTCCGGCCTATCTGTTTGTGCTCGTTCTGCCCACCAATGAGCTATTTGTTCACCAGCTTCTATTGAATTTAAATCATAAAAATGCGGGAAGGCCTCAGCATCCAAATCATATTTTTCGCAAAATTCATGATAAGCTCGAATGCGTTCTTTCGTATTCAACCCCCGCATGCTGCCATACACATTCACAATTTTCCGGTATCCTCGGGCGTACAAATGTTCCAACGCCAGCGTATAGCCCTGATACTGATCCATAAATACAGACGGGATTGCCTCAATGTTTACACGCTGCCAGGTCACAATCGGACCATATTTTGTATAATGCTCAATCACACTCCACTCATTAACGCGAATCATACAGACCAAGGCGTCCAGTTGCTTTCTCCGCAACATTTCCAGCGCTTCAAGTTCTCGGCCTTTCTCCCCATTCGTAATAAACAGCGCTATATTAAAGCCATGCTCCTGAGCATACATTGTAAATCCACGAACAAATAAGCCCAATGAATCATTAAAAGAAAGTGAAATAATCCCTATGAGCTTGGTCATGCCTTTTTTTAAAGATACCGCATTTAAATTAGGAACATAATCCAGTCGATCTATGACCTCTTGCACACGCTGCCTTGTGGGTTCACTCACGTACGGATGGTTGTTAATGACACGGGACACCGTAGCCGAGGATACCCCCGCCAGCTTTGCAATTTCATGAATATTCGCCATTTTTTTCACCTCGTTCTTTCTATTTTAGCATGTTCGTGTTTAGCATGTTCGTGTTTAGCATGTTCGTAGTGTCCGCCCTATAATTGTCACCTTCCCAAAATAAGTTTTTTAAAAGCGCTTGACCTGTAATGCATTACAGGGATTACAGTGAACTTGTGCTTAAGAAAGCGGTTTACAAAACATACTTAGGAGGCACTAACTATGAAAAAAGGCATAAAGATTGCAACCATTGGCGGAGGCTCCAGCTATACACCAGAATTAGTAGAAGGCTTCATCAAACGTTATGCAGAGCTTCCCATTCGGGAATTATGGCTGGTAGATATTGAGGCAGGACGTGAAAAACTGGAGATTGTAGGCGCCATGGCCAAACGGATGGTGAAGGCCGCAGGCATTGATTGTGAGGTACATTTGACACTGGATCGCCGGGAAGCGTTGAAGGACGCCGATTTTGTAACGACCCAATTTCGGGTAGGCTTGCTGGAAGCCCGGATTAAGGATGAAAGTATTCCGTTAAAACATGGCATGATTGGTCAGGAGACCAATGGAGCCGGAGGAATGTTCAAAGCGTTTCGCACCATCCCTGTTATCCTCAGTATCGTCGAAGATATGAAAGAACTGTGTCCGAATGCATGGTTAATTAATTTTACCAACCCTGCGGGTATGGTTACCGAAGCCGTCCTTCGTTATGGTCAGTGGGATAAAGTCATCGGATTATGTAATGTTCCAATCGGCGCGATCAAGAGTGCATCGGCTGTACTGGACAAACCGGAAGAAGAGCTGTTCTTTAAATTTGCAGGTATTAACCACCTTCATTGGCACAAAGTTTATGACAAAACAGGGGCCGAATTAACAGAGCAAGTCATTGAAGGACTGTACGCTCCGGGCGCAAAACCGGAGAAGGTCGTTGAAAATATTAAAAACATGCGCTTCCTGTATGATCAAGTTCGTCAATTGAAAATGCTGCCTTGTCCTTACCATCGGTATTACTATATGACGGACAATATGCTCAAGGAAGAATTAGAGGAAGCCAAAAACGAAGGAACTCGGGGCCAAGTAGTCAAACGTCTGGAAGAAAGTCTGTTTGAATTGTATAAAGATCCGAATCTGGATTACAAACCAGAGGAACTATCCAAACGCGGTGGTGCGCATTACAGCGATGCAGCCTGTGAGATCATTAATTCCATTTATAACAACAAAGGCACATTGATGGTGGTTAGTACACGTAACAATGGTGCGATTGATGATGTTCCTTATGATAGCGCCATCGAAGTGACCAGTGTCATTCGCGCCCATGGTGCCGAACCTGTCAACTTTGGCAAATTCCCACCTGCACAGCGGGGCTTGCTGCAAGTGATGAAGGCAATGGAAGAGCTGACGATTGAAGCGGCGGTCACCGGTGACTATGCAACAGCACTGCAAGCCTTCACCCTGAATCCGCTCGTACCAAGTGGTGACATTGCTCAAACCGTACTGGATGAATTACTAGAAGCACACAAGGAGCATCTACCTCAATTCTTTGCTCATAAGGAGAAGGCGACGGTATAAAGCTAGCAGCAATCATCCTGCTGGAACACAAAAAAGCTTCCTACATGTAGGAAGCTTTTTGCTATACGTCCCAGGAGTACTTGCTGGGACGTTGGTGTTATTGGGTTTGTACTTGGCTTGACAATCCGTCATTAAGCTTATTGATAAATTTGTTAGACTTTTTTAAAGTATGATCTCCGTTGAAAAAGCAATAACCGCTTTCCCCGTAATTTGAACTAATACGGGTTTTCCCTGTTCCTTTTTCACATGAACATGCATTGTTCCCTCTCTTTTGATTGCCTCACCTTGTAAAATATCAAAATCAAAAGACTGCTCATTCTCATTTTGCAAAATGTTATAGTGTACCAAATAGGCTCCAAGCGGTCCGTTTGCATTTCCTGTCACCGGGTCTTCAGCTATTCCAATTGCAGGAGCAAACATTCTTCCGTGAACCAATATATCCTCTTGTGGATTTAATGTAAAAACATAATATCCATTACATCCAATATGCTTGCTGATTTCTGTAAGCTTCTGCAAATCAGGTTTTAAACTATGTAGTATTTCATTGGAGTAAATCGGAACCATTACCTTAGAATGACCTGTTGAAGATATTGCAACTGGATATTCCATGCAAATATCTTTACAAGAAATACCTAACGCATTTGCAATCCGACTTCTTATTTCATCATTTAAAGGCTCTGATACAGAAGGTTCTCCCTGTGTCATTACAATAGAATAGTCATCTTCATACTTTATAACATCAACAGGCAATATACCTGCTTTTGTTTTTTGAATAATTCTTCCAGTTTCAGCTTTTCTCTCAATTGCATAAATATAATGCGCTGCTACTGTTGCATGACCACAAATTGGAACCTCTGTTGTTGGAGTAAAAAATCTTACTTCAACATCATAATTTGAAGAATCTGTTTCAAAAATAAATGCGGTTTCCGAATTATTTAATTCTCTTGCAATTCTCTGCATCTGCTCATCTGTAAGTCCATTTGCATTTGGAACAACCCCAGCAGGGTTACCATAAAATCTATTTTTTGTAAATGAGTCTACTTGATATATTCTATATTTTTTCATAATTTCGCCTCTATAAATACTAGTTTGTCTGTCTGTTAAATCTGATATTAACATACTTTTTAGGCAGTTTCACTTAAATTAAAAGATATAATATGGCACTTTAATGAAAACGAACTGATCCTTATTATAGAATCGCGCTCTTTTATGGAAGATTGTTATTAAACTAAAGCCGCAGTTAGCTGAAATGGTCTTCTCAATCCTTATCTAAAAATGGAATAAATCTTTTATGATTATAGATACTTTTAGATTCTGCCACGCCTGTTGAATAACCAAAATAAGTAACTCAATTCATGAAACAAGAGGTGCACTGAAGAACGCGCCGAATCTGAATCAGCCATTCAACAGGTAGTTTTGAAGAAGAAATAGACGAGAAAATCGCGCAAAGGAAAGAACGGCATGTTGGGGCCATGAAGTCTGAGCAGCAACAAATAGCCAATTGAGCAGGACATAGACGATTAGAGCACAGAATAATTGCCCATAGACCGCATTTTCAGTCGTACCAAACAGCGTTGGAATATTCAAATGTTGCTTGATCCAACGAAAGAAGACTTCAATCTGCCATCGAGCCTTATAGATCTGTTTCGACCCCCTGAAGGGGTTGCCCATTTTCTGCTCGTAAAGCGACATGAAGTTTAATAGCTGCACGCTCTCCGTGATAAGGAGCCCAATGGATCGATAGCTACCCCATTGTTCCAACGCAGCCATGCACCAGTATTGGAGTAAATGGTACACCGTAAACTTGCGGGCTTTGTCTTCATAACCTATTAACTTCACAACCCTTTGAACTTCTTCAGGAGTCAGCATGGATTGAAGGATAGATGTAATCGTGATAGAATTTTTCATGAGATCGTCTTCTTTCGAATTCGTTTGGATGGTACCAACGATTCTGCAGAAAAGACGATCTTTTTTCTGCCATTTTGTGGTTATTCAACAGGCGTGCTATTAGGGGTATTAGTTTATATAGCGTGTAAAAATCGTGTGTATAATTTGTGTAAACAGGTGTATTAATCACACCTTTTTCTAACGTTTTCTATCGTAACCCCAATAAAAGAAAAAAAACGCCCCAAACCCTTATATATCAAGGATTTGAAGCATTTTTAATTTCGTTCAAACTTTACATATCTGAACGCTTCGACGTCCCAGGAGGGATTCGAACCCCCGACCGACGGCTTAGAAGGCCGTTGCTCTATCCAGCTGAGCTACTGGGACAAGATGGTGATCAATAAAACCTTATGTATTCAGCGCATTGATTATTATATCACATTTCGGGCAACTGTCAAAAGCATTTTTTCATGATATAGGGAAGTGGGCTGCAAAAGGAATCATTTGGACGCTAACGGGGTATTATGTACAAAGAATCATGCCATTAAAGGAGGGGTAAAGCCGTGAGAGGTCTTTTGTCGTCACTTTGTTATTTCAGCATTTTCTTCGCACCTTTTCTAGTGCCTGTCATTGTGTGGATTGCAGTACGGGACGAATATGTTCAGGGACATGCAAAAAAGGCTATTTTATCGCATATTTTCCCCATTATTGCGGCAATTCCGCTAGTGTATTTTATTATTACGGCGAATCATGCAGGTTCAGTGATCGGGTTTGTGCTGCTATTCGTAGTGGTCTATCTCGGGGTTTTTGTTTATAACATCTACAAAGGGATTATGACGCTGCGTGAAGCGGCTTAGTTCAAAAAGAAGCCTCCTACATACCGCAAATTTGGCGGGATACGGAGGCTTCTTTAGGGTCATTTTTAATGAGTTGCTGTTGCTATTTGGTTCAATGGCTGCTTATTTATTCCCAAAGCGTTTAGGACTTCTCCGTACTTCATGTCTTACGTTTTTCTCCAGCACTTCTTCCGCGAACTCATTGTTATGAATATAACTGCTGCCTTTGTTTTTCTTATAATTCGCTTTGCCGTCTATGATTTCCCCCTCCTTTCACGCTGATCCGGCGATGGCGCCGGGGCCCAAATCAACAAAAGCCGAGGCATAGCACACCATATCCTCATGCCCCGAACTCCTTGGCGAACTCTGTGCTGAGCTGCCCATAGGAGAGCAATTCTTTTTTAAACTTCTCTCGCTCCTCACCAGCAGTAATGTGTGTAGAGTCGGTAAAAGCCTTGTCTGTCACTTCCTCAAATGCCGAATGCAGATTATTGTCGTACCAATCCAGCTCCAGATCGGCGTCATTGCGGATGATCCGTACCATGTCATAGTCATGCTGACCATCCGTCTGATCCTTGGCCGTAATATAGACCAGCAGTTCCGGGTCATCTGCAGCACCGGGCCGCACCTCAACCTCAGCGCAGCGCACTCCGTCAAGTTCAGTGAACCGGCGTATTTTGGCATCCTTGATGTAGTACATGGTCTCCCTCCTTCCTTGCGAGTACACGGGTTGCCCCATCTGTAGTTTTCGGAACGGACAGACATTTTATGCTTCTTTTCGGCATATATACTGATGAACTGGGGATTTAGTTTTTGTTTCATTCCAACACTGGATGAACACGACAAAGAGAGGATGAACAGACATGTGCGGAATTACAGGTTTCATACAGTGGAACGGAGACTTAATGCATCAATCTGAGCTGCTGCTGAATATGACACAAACGCTCTCCGATCGCGGACCGGATGCTGCGGGTACCTGGATATCCAACCCGTGTGCCTTCGGACACCGAAGATTGAGTGTTATGGACCCGGAAAATGGTGCTCAGCCCATGATCCGGCAGCTGGAGGATATCACTTATACGATTGTATATAACGGGGAAATATATAACGCGCCTGAGCTGAAAAAAGAGCTGCAACAGCGCGGGCATTTTTTCCGTACACAATGCGACACGGAGGTGCTGCTCGAATCCTATATCGAATGGGGCCCTGAATGTGTGGATCGGTTAAACGGCATTTTTGCATTTGCGGTCTGGGATAGCGAGCGGGAGCAGGTATTTCTGGCACGGGATCGGCTGGGAGTAAAGCCGTTATTTTATAGCCAAACCGAAGAAGTATTCGTATTTGGCTCAGAACCCAAAGCACTGCTTCAGCATCCAGCAGTAGAAGCAGCAGTGGACGCCGAGGGATTGGCCGAAATTTTTATCATTGGGCCTGCACGTACCCCCGGACACGGCGTCTATTCGTCCATGAAGGAGCTACGTCCCGGGCATACGCTAACCTACACCCGCGACGGTGTGCGCATTCAAGCCTACTGGAAGTTGGAAAGCATTGCGCATGAGGATAACACCGAAGAAACGGCGCTCAAGGTACGAGAACTGTTGCTGGATACGGTGGAGCGGCAGCTCATTTCGGATGTTCCAGTGTGCACCTTATTGTCTGGCGGGCTGGATTCAAGCGCTCTATCCGCATTAGCTGTCGATTATTACAACCGTACCGGGCAAGGACAAGTTCATACGTATTCGGTCGATTATGTGGATAACGACAAGCATTTTAAAGCCCATGCGTTTCAACCCGGAGCCGATGCCCCCTGGATTCAGCGGATGGTGGATGAATTAGGGACAAATCATCACTGGATTGAATTCGATACGCCAGAAGTCGTAGCAGCTCTGAACAACTCCACGCTAACGCGGGATTTACCCGGCATGGCGGACGTGGATTCGTCGCTGTATCTCTTTTGCCGGGAGATTAAAAAAGGAGCTACGGTCGCTATTTCCGGCGAGGCTGCGGATGAAGTTTTTGGCGGATATCCATGGTTCCACCGGGAAGATATGCTGAATTCGGGTACATTCCCGTGGGCAGTTGCACCCGATATGAGAGCTAGTCTGTTGTCTCCCGAGGTACGCGACTGGATCAAGCCGCTGGAGTATTTGAACGATCGCTACTCAGAAGCGGTAGGAGAAGTGCCGAAGCTACCGGGGGAAACAGGAAAAGCTGCACAAATGCGCGTCATGTCCTATTTGAACATCACCCGCTTTATGCCTACTCTACTGGATCGCAAGGATCGGATGAGTATGGGAGCTGGACTCGAAGTGCGGGTGCCATATTGCGATCATCGACTGGTACAATATGTATGGAACATTCCGTGGAGTATCAAGATGACAGGCGGACGTGAAAAAGGTATTTTGCGCAAGGCGCTGAAGGGCGTATTGCCGGATGATGTGCTGTATCGCAAAAAAAGCCCATATCCCAAAACGCATAACCCTTCCTATCTTGAGGCTGTGAAAAAGCAGGCGCTGCAGCTGCTGGATGATTCATCTTCCCCACTGCTCAAGCTGATCGATGCGCAAAAGGTACGCGATATTGCCGCCTCACCGGAGGCATACACCAATCTGCCTTGGTTTGGGCAGCTGATGTCGGGTCCCCAGTTGTTCGCCTACTTGGCTCAAGTGGATAACTGGTTGCGCACTTACAAGGTTGCTATTCGATAAGCTACGCTGAATGCTGAAGCAATAGAGCTTCTAAGCGGCAGCGGCAATTTTTCGCTGTGTACTATATGGGGAACAGAAAGTACCAAAAAGGCTATCCGCAGCTTATGACTGACGGATAGCCTTTTTTTCATTATGTGAATGGGGGATGATTTCGCCCCTGTTACCAATGCTATGCCTGTGGATTACCCAACTTTGTTGCCAAATCACGCAGAGCTATCCCTCGGTGACTGATAGCCTGCTTTTGTTCCAACGTCAGCTCGGCCATTGTCTTTTCAAACTCTGGCAAATAAAACAGCGGATCATACCCAAACCCGCCGCTGCCGGCGGTTTCAGTAGTAATCCAGCCCTCCACAGAGCCTGTCGATTCCAACGTCTCGCCAGTCTGCGGATTATATAGAATCAAGGTACAGACGAATTGAGCCGGGCTTAGCAAAGGCTGTCCCGTATCATCACCCAGCTGCTTCGATTCCAGAACGTCGAGCAGCTTAATATTGTTTTCGTGATCGCTGGCACCTTCTCCAGCATAACGGGCAGAGTATACCCCCGGTGCACCGTCCAGCAAGTCCACGCAGAGGCCGGAATCATCGGCCAGCACGGGCAATCCGAGCACATCTCCAACCGCTTTAGCTTTTTTCAGTGCATTTTCGGCAAAGGTTTTGCCATCTTCAACGACATCAGGAATGTCGGGATAATCGTACATGCTTCTGACTTCCTTGCCAAACGGCGCAAAGGCATGCGCAAATTCCCGCACCTTTCCTTTATTTTTCGTAGCGACAATGACGACCGGGCCATCCAGCCGCATTAGGCGCCAGCTCCTGTACGTCCAGCACCGATCTTATCAGCAATCGGTCCAAGTACTTCTTTTTGGCGCTCAATCATTTGCAGAATCCCTTGTTCGCCCAAGCTAAGCAGTTGATCCAATTCGTTACGGTCAAATGGGCTTTCTTCACCTGTACCTTGCAGCTCAACATATTTTCCGCTGCCAGTCATGACAAGATTCATGTCCACTTTGGCCTTGGAATCCTCTTCATAGTTCAGATCCAGCAACGCTTTTTCACCAACAACCCCTACGCTGACGGAAGCCAGGAAATCGGTAATTGGAAAAACAGGCAGCTTGTGCTGGGTGGCAATTTTATTGACCGCAATCGCCAACGCTACGAAAGAACCGGTAATTGAGGTTGTGCGTGTTCCGCCGTCCGCCTGAATGACGTCACAATCCAACGTAATCGTCCGTTCACCAAGCGCCTGCAAATTGACCACCGAACGCAACGCTCTTCCAATCAGACGCTGAATTTCCATGGTACGGCCTGTCAGCTTGCCACGCGCAGCTTCACGCTGATTACGGCTATGAGTCGCACGCGGAAGCATGGAATACTCTGCGGTCACCCAGCCCTTTCCTTGTCCCTTCATAAAGGGGGGTACGCGTTCTTCTACAGTAGCCGTGCAAATGACTTTCGTCTCGCCAACCTCTATAAAAACAGAGCCCTCCGCGTACTTATTTACTCCTGCTGTCAATTTCATCGGGCGCAGCTCATCACCGTTTCGTCCGTTAGATCTACTCATGCTTTTTCCTCCTACGTCGTATGCAACCTGTTCTTATATGTTTATTTTACCAAAGTGTGCAGGCAAAAGCACCCCAAGGACGATTCCCGCCCTTAAAGAGGGATTTCGTTAATATGTTGCGGCTTGGCTACAGGCTCTCCATAATTTTGATTATTTTGTCCAATTACGTTTTTTTCACCATTCAGTTCAATCCGAATTTTTGTTTTGACCGCATCATCCGAATTGTCTGCCGCTGTCAGCACAACCGATTCCAAAAATTCAGCAGGCACAGCTTCTCCTTTAGCAAACATATCATCTGAGAGAGATACCGTAATTACGTTGTCTTTGGAGCGTTCTACCGATTTCAGCGCCGTCTCCCCTGTCATCACTTCTTGTAACCCATCTTTGGTCTCCGGCCCTTGAATCAATTGATGCAACGCTGACTGGACACGATCTTTTTCAGGGCTAACCAACCGTGTTACAGGTACATAGTATTGAACTCCAGCAGGAGAAGATGAAGAGAAATACACAGTGACTGGACTGGAATCCAGGGGTGTCACGCCATGACCAATCTCCAGATTAATACCTACTGCACGCGTCAACGGATGATCCAGTGGTGTGCCGCCAACAGGCATTTCGTTCAGCTTTTTGCCCTCCACCCAGATCTGTACGCTCTCAATATCGGGACGGTCGGTCAGGGTCCAGGTCAAGCTCTCCATTAATTTGCGCTCGTCCTGTGGCTTATAGTTGGCGAAAGATTTGTTGAATTCGACAACAGCCAGCTTGTTGTTCTTGTCCACTGTCACACTTTTCACTTCCGTACCCTGGGGGATTACCCCTTTAAATCCCTCTGGTAATAATCCGGCATATGGCCCGCCCTCAACCAATGTTTCCAGCGCTGACTTGGCATCTGCCTGCACATCGCCTGTAGCAATCGGTAAAGATACCGGGGCCAGCAAACCGTTATGATCTTGCAAAAAAACAGCCCTCAGTTGCCCTGTACTGGCAGGTGCCTTTCCGGTTACAGCCTTAATCATGGACTGCTCTGTCGTGGACGGCGGGGGGTCAATGGATGCCGATTCGTCGCCGAAAAGGCTGCAGCCTGACAACAACAGGGGTAGGGATAGCAGTCCAGCTACAGTGGTCATACGCCATGGGTGTTTTATATTCATAAGTGAAGTTCCTCCCTAACAATTTTGTACAGATTGTACTAATATGTATACGAGCCTCGCGTAAAAAATAACTACTTTTTCAGCAGACTGGACACACTGGTCATAATTGCAGTAGAAATCAGGATCTATACGAGGAGGGAATTTCAACTTTATGGACAAGAAAAAAGCACCATACAGCCTGAATAGTAAAAAGGTAGCCGATGCCACCCGCGAGTTGCTGCACAAGCGTGGTGTACACCTGACTGAAATCGCAGAACTGGTCATGCTTTTACAAAAGAAATATTACCCGACCCTAACGATGGAAGAATGTATTGAGAATGTGGACAAGGTGCTGATGAAGCGCGAGGTTCAAAATGCAGTGCTCACGGGCATCCAACTGGACATCCTTGCCGAACAGGGCGCTCTTCTTCCCCCATTGCAGGACATGATTGAGAATGATGAGGGATTATACGGAGTGGATGAGATTCTGGCCTTCTCCATCGTAAATGTGTACGGCAGCATTGGATTTACCAATTACGGTTATGTCGATAAGCTCAAACCGGGTGTGCTGGAACGCCTGAACGATAAAAGCCTCGGGCCGATCCATACGTTCCTGGACGACATCGTGGGCGCTATCGCAGCTTCGGCCAGCAGCCGTATCGCCCATCGCAAACAGGCAGAGCGCGAGCAGGAGCTTGGGGAAGAAAGCGCACCGAATACAACACGTTAAATAACAAACAACGCTTGGAATACAACAGATATATACAGGGTTAGAGGAGAACTAGACATGGCAAACGTAACTGAAGGATATACATTCCGTACGATGCAGGCTGACGATTATGATCAGGCTATTGAGCTTTGGAATGGCTTAGACGGATTAGGATTAAGCGAGGCCGATTCACGGGAGCGGATTGCACGCTTTTTACAACGGAACGAAGGACTTAGCTTTGTCTGTGAGTACAACGGAAACATTATAGGCACGATTTTAGCGGGTCACGATTCTCGCAGGGGGTTTTTGTATCATCTGGGTGTAGCCACAGCACATCGTGGTCAAGGGATCGCGCCCAGACTGGTGGATAAGGCGTTATCTGCTTTGCTGAGAGAAGGCATTGATAAATGTCATCTGTTTGTAATGGAGCATAACGCAGGGGGTCAACGCTTCTGGTCAGCTAACGGCTGGGAGAAACGGGATGGAATTTTACTATATTCCCGAGGGCTTGAATAGGGTCTAAGTGCTTGATCTATACAAATAGGAACGCCGGGTCTGATTCAAGTCGAGTTAGAAACGATCAGACCCGGTGCATAAAACTCACAACATATTGATTAGCAATCCTGACATTTCAAGCCCAGATTACCTTCATTCATAAATTACAATCCATTTTTTGGACGCAGTGCACGTTCTACAATTCCCAGCGTGGATTGACGAGAGAATAACCGGGACACCTGAGCTACCCAATAGTTCTGGCGACCGGAAATGATGTGACTACGCCCCTTTTCAAATGCTCTCAACGCGTTCTTCACAACGGTTTGGGGAGTTTCCCTAATTCCAACTGACGCTTCACTTGCGCCAACAATATCAAAAAAAGGCGTTTCTGTTGAGCCTGGACAAAGGGCCAGAACTTTAAGCCCCCGTTTCCGATTTTCGGCCCATAGCGCTTCAGTAAAAGAAAGCACAAATGCTTTGGTTGCTCCATACACCGCCATATAAGGATCGGGCTGAAATGCAGCTGTAGAAGAAACATTGATTAATCCACCATCCCGCTTACGCAATAAATCAGGCATAAATGCATGTGTGATGTCGACTAAAGCAGCCACATTGAGCATCACTTCCTCATGCTGTCGTTCTCCTGAAACCTGCTCAAAGTATCCATAGGTGGCAAAACCCGCGTTATTAATCAAGAGATCTACCTTTAGCTGTTGCTTTTGAACCTCCTGATGCAATGTTTGGGGTGCTCCTGGTGTGGAAAGATCCAGCGCAATCACCGTTGCTTTTACGTTATATTTATCTGAGAGTTCTTTAGCCAGCGTCTCTAATTTGGTTTCATTGCGTGCTACCAAAATGAGATTACATTTCTTAGCTGCGAGCGAATAGGCAAAGGCCTCGCCAATCCCGGATGAAGCCCCTGTGATCAGAGCTGTTTTATTTGCGTACATAAACATGATGATAACCTCCATAGTATCGTTGTTTTATTTTAGAAACATTGTTACCACTACTCTATAATGAACTGAAGTCATCTACTATGACGACCTCAGTACACTTCATATTTACGATGGGGATGAGGATGTTTTAAATGCTACGAGCGTATTCTTCAGTGTAAATGTATACACTCCTTGAGCCATATCTACATCTGAAAAATGACCTGCAAACTGAAGATGTATGACTCCATGTAAAGCAGACCACAGCATTCGGACAACCAACAGCGGATCTTCCTCTTTCAGTGCCCCTATCTCCATAGCATGTGTGACGGTGTGCAGAATTCGTGACAATGCCGTTGTGGTACCCTCCAAGCTCTGTTCATCCGGCTTGAAATCAGATAATGCACCGCCAAACATCATTTTGTAATAAGCTGAATGAAGCTGCGCAAATTCCCAGTACGCCCAGCATAGAGCTTCAAGATCAGCGAGTACGCTTTCGGTAACAGGTACTTGCTGGAAGGATTCAGCCAATAGCCGACATCCATCCAGGTACATCTCATTGGCAAGACCGTCCTTACTGCCAAAAATACTGTAAATGATCTTGGTGGAACAGCTTAATTTCTGCGCAACTCGCCGCACGGTCACGGCCTCTGGCCCTTCTTCCGCAAGAAGGATGCATGCCGCATCGATGACATTTTTACGTAGCAATTGCTGCTGCTGTAGCTTCACTTCCGAATAGGTTTTATAGGGATGCGATGGCTCGGACATGATTCAATACACTTCCTTTTGCTTATTAAGAACTGTCGCTTGATGCTACTATAATAAATTAAAGATCTACACAAGATTTCAGGAAACAGTGTTTCCGTTAAGAATCATAGTATTCTAAGCCTGAGTATTTGTCAAATTAAAAAAAGAACGCAATGAGTAGGTACACTTACCGCGCTCTGGTTGAATACTTAAAAATGAAGCTATGTTTGGCGTTCCATGATTAGTAGGCAATGCCTACCCGTGTACGGACAAATTCGTAACTCTTGCATTGACGATAGGTAAAATCAGCCGTATCCGCGGTGTTAATTTGTGAGCCACCTTCAGGCAAAAAATCTTTTTCCACGCGATAAATCCCTGTCCGCGCTCCATCCGGCAGATAGGTTGGACATACGATTGTCCAGTCTAGTGCCGATTCACGCAGCAATTCGTACACTCGCCGATGTTCCTCGGCCGCACGAGTGCTGCGTCGTCGGGTATCGTAGGACTCGTAACGATACAGGTCCGGTTCGGTCCGGCTTTGCAAAATTCCTGCCGTTCCTACCGTAATGAGCCGAGAAATGGACTGCTCCTGCATGAACCGGATCAACAGAGCTATATTAACGGATAAGGTAGTCGTTCCATCCGTATTCAGCGCACTGATCACAGTCGTCGCCCCACCCTTCAGCGCCTGTGCTACGTCCTCTGCATTAGTGGCATCGCCTTGTACGATTTGCAGCTGATTCCCGTATCCGGGTTCGTAATCCTCCAGCTTGTCCGGTGAACGAACAAGGATCGTAACGGCATGGCCGTCCGCTAATGCATAATCTAATATGTACCGTCCTACGCGTCCGGTAGCTCCCAGCAGCAGCAAATTCATAAAATCCTCTTTTCCGGCATGCATGCCGCTTGTCATGTTGCTTCGTTATGTCACTTGTTGGTTAACTTTCCGCGACTATTGACGGCAAAGGGGATAGAAGCGCGTGATTGAGTCCGTCTCGCTCATAGAGGCCCGTTCACGGCGCACCAGCTCCACCAGATGAGCCAGCGTCTCGGACATGGCAAACCTTAACTGGTGAATACCCAGCTTGCCACCGAACATGGCAATGCACAGCTCATAGGCTGTGCTGCCCTCCGGTTGGATCAGCTGCTGGAATTTCTCCAGCCGTTCTTCATGATGCGCCAGCAACGCTTGCGTCCGCTCCCGAAAATAACCAAACGGATTGCGGTGCCCCGGATATGCCCACGCTACCTCCAGCTCGCCTAGACGCTGCAAGCCGTCTACATAAGACTTCAACGGCTGGGCATCACTGCCTGGCAGCAGACTGATATTAGGAGAAATCTGCGGCAAAACTGCGTCACCGCAGAGGATAACGCCGCTATTCGGGTCATATAAGGACACATGTCCGGGCGCATGTCCTCCTGTCTCGACGGGTAGCCAACTGCGTCCACCCCATTCCAGACGAGCGTCCATTCCGGTAGGAATAACGGTAATCTCAGGCTGTGGATTCACTTGCAAATAAGCCTGTCGCATATGTAATTCCAAGGCCGACACTTGCTCCAAAGGAAAGCCATGCTGGACAAAAAAGCTGGGAAGCCTGTTCTCCATTACGACCGTCGATTCTGGAGCGTCCCACATCATCATCGCTTCCTTATGGCTTCGAGCTGACATATGTACACGAGCCTGACTTTGCTGCTGCATCCAGCCCGCCAATCCGTAATGATCGGGGTGATGATGAGTCACCACAATGTCAGAGATATCCCCAAAGGACATCCCCAGCTGTTGAAAGACATGCGCCCATTCTGCCTCAGTGTCCATATTGCGCGGCCCCGGGTCTACAATCGTAAAACCGTGCTGTCCCTTGAGCACATAGCTATTCACCCAGCGCAGCGGAAAGGACATGGATATTTTGACCTGAAAGCCTCCGTCTATTCGCTCACATGGTGTAAGCTCTGGCAATTTCATGGCTTCCATCCGCCTTTCTGTTTCAAGCCCGCACGCCGACAAAAATCATTCGAGGCGAAGCATCTTCAATATATTGATCTTCATTATAGCTTCCGTGTACCTGCTCTACAGATAGTCCGGCTTGTTCTAGCAATCCACGAAACTTTTCATATGGATATAGCTTCACTCGTTCATGATACACGCGCGCAGGTTCTCCCTCAGTAGGAGTCGTGCCCAGAGCAGAGGCTACCTCAGTGCCCGCAACGGATGCAGCTGACCGAATCGCAATTTGTTTTTTCACAAAGCCATCTTCAATGACCCGATGCTCCTCAATCCAATTCCCTTCATCCTCCCGTGACGAATGCGGTACCAAATGAGCGGCTACATAAGCAGGGTTCAAATAATCTATGATAAAGCGTCCTCCCGGCTTCAACAGCCGATATATTTCCTTTAGTACTTTAAGCTGCTCCTCATCCTTTTCAAAATAACCAAAGGAGGTGAACAAATTCATCACCGCGTCATAGCTTTCATCCAGCGGCACCTCTCTCATATCCCCTTGATGCCAACTTACCCGCCCTTCGGAATCAGCTGCACGAGCCTCTCTCAGCAGCACATTGGAAAGGTCTACACCTGTCACCTTATAACCTGCATCTGCGAGCGCAAGCGAATGACGGCCCATCCCACAGCATAAATCCAATACGCTGGAGCCTTGCGGTAATTTGAGCCAGGAGATCATTTTTTGCACTTCCTGATAGGCTCCCTGAAAGTCGCGATGCTTGTATACCAATAAATAATCTTCCCCAAAGCTTTGCTCGTACCATTCTGCCATATCGTTTCTCCTCCATGAACTCATTTCGCTCTATTACATACTATATTAGCTTTTTCAAACTGGAAACTCAAAAGATTACGAATAAGGGTTTTACAAAAAATTCTGAACAACAAACATGTTACAATAATCGTTATTTGAATCCATTTCATAATACCTTCAGTAGCTTTAATAAAGAGTACATATAGATCAAAATGGTTTAATCATTTATGAAATGGATTCATTTGAGCTTAAATATTCATAGGAACTTCATACCAACTTCATGTGATTCACCTCATTTTATCATTAAAATGATTCATGGGAGCGCCTTTGGAAGTATTCATAAGAGAAAGGAGCGGGGAAGTTATGATTCAAATTGGACTTACGGGTTGGGGCGATCATGATGACTTGTATCCAACCGGCACCAAAGCTAACCAAAAACTAAGCGTCTATGGAAGCCATTTTCCGGTAGTAGAGATGGATAGTTCTTTCTATGCGGTGCAGCCCACAGATCGTATGGCACGCTGGGCGGCGGAAACCCCTGACTCTTTTTCATTTCTCGTCAAAGCCTATCAAGGCATGACTGGACATACCCGCGGCAAGCAGCCTTACTTCAAAACAATAGATGCCATGTACGAAGCACTGCATGCATCTATACAGCCTCTTCGCGAAGCGGGCAAGCTCAAAGCCGTGCTGTTTCAGTACCCGCCCGTATCTATATAAAAATATATGCTCATAAATCTATTTTTTATATAATCCCTTGATTTTCATGGAGGAAATGAATAATTTCTAATTGTACATAAACCTATATGTGTACATAAATGACTGGTCAGACATATAAAATGTACATAATTAAAGACAGTTCGTCTAATAGAACAAAAAAATTAAGCTTATTATATGAATATGGTAAATCTCTTTTGATAATTAATGGTAAGTTTCATAATACTTTGTTGACAAAAAAAGCTAAAGAGGGACTATCTCCCAATGGAAATAGTCCCTTTGCCATATTGATTTAATTATTTGGAAGAATAAAATCCCTTCAATACATCACGCATCTCTTGCTTGATATTGATATCTGGACGTTTTTCTTTGGCCAAGGCTTCCGCCTCTTCCACTGTGGTAGCCAAACCCAGCTCAAGTAACACTCCAGTTGCTACGGTTCCTGTACGATTCCGACCGCCGGCGCAATGGAAATACACGGTCTTTCCACTGTTCACCGCTTCTTTAACCGCCTGAATAGCAGCTTGCACAGAATCCTCCTGTCCAGTCTCATGTTCCACAATCGGATAATGATGACGCGTTACCTTTGCCGGAAATCCTTCTGCCTCAGTACCGTTATCTCGCAGATCAAAAACATCTGTGATCTCTTGCTCCCGAAGAACTTGAAGCAATGCACTCTCTCCGCCAATATATACTTTGTTCTCAACAAGCGCGTGATAATTCACCTTAATCATTCTCCCTCTATCCAGTTATAGCAGTAACTGCTATTCTCCGGTTTCTGCAAATTGTTTAATGCGTTCTCCTACCTGGTCACGAACCCGCTGAAAGACGCTCCATTTCTCTTCTAGCGATCCTTCAGCTTTGGCCGGATCATCAAATCCCCAATGCTCACGGCGAACTTGTGGAGGAGTGATAGGGCATTTATCAGCCGCATCCCCGCACAACGTCACAACCAGATCAGCGCTGTTCAGCAAGACAGGATCAATAATATCCGAAGTTTGACCAGAAATATCGATACCTACTTCACTCATCGCTTTCACAGCTTTAGGGTTAAGGCCGTGCGCTTCAATGCCTGCACTATATACGTTCCAATTGCTTCCTAGATATTTTTTAGCCCATCCTTCTGCCATTTGACTTCGACAAGAATTACCAGTACACAAAAAGTAAATTGTCTTTTTCTCCATGGGAAACGTCTCCTTTAATGTTTAATTATGAAATGACTAACCACAGATATAAGCCCAATAGCGTAATAAAAAGAGTAGGGATCGTTAAAACAATGCCTGTTTTAAAATAAGTTCCCCAAGATATTTTCACACCTTTAGAGCTAAGCACATGTAGCCATAGCAATGTGGCCAATGAACCAATCGGGGTTATTTTCGGACCCAAATCCGATCCAATTACATTAGCGTAAATCAGCGCTTCTTTGACCATTCCAGTCGTATGGGTGGCATTAATGGCAAGCGCATCAATCATGACCGTAGGCATGTTATTCATCAACGATGAGATAACCGCCGCGATAAAACCCATGCCCATGGTGCCTACAAACATACCTTGATCGGCAGCAGCTTGAATCACATGAGCCAGCAGATCCGTCAAACCGGCATTACGCAGACCATACACCACTACATACATGCCGATAGAGAAAAATACGATAGCCCATGGAGCACCCTTGATGACTTCTTTCAACGGTACCGCAGGACTTTTTCTCGCCAGCAGCAGGAAAAATATGGCTATGATACCGGCTACGACTGAGACAGGAATACTAAAAAATTCGCATGCAAAGTAGCCAACCAACAGCACCGCGAGAACAATCCAGGATATACGGAACATTTTTGGATCTTTAATTGCTTCTGTAGGTGCCATTAATTGTGCGTCATCAAACGTTTTTGGAATCCTTTTGCGGAAAAAGAGATACAGTACTACAATACTAGCCAATAAGGAAAATAAATTAGGTACAACCATACGACCCGCATATTCCATAAACGTGATGCCAAAAAAGTCGGCTGATACAATGTTCACCAGATTGCTGACCACAAGCGGAAGTGATGTCGTATCCGCAATAAAACCACTCGCTATGATGAACGGAAAAACCATTTTCTCATCCAATTTAAGTGCTCGAACCATCGCTAGAACAATGGGTGTCAGAATTAAGGCCGCACCGTCATTCGCAAAAAAAGCAGCGACAACAGCTCCAAGAATGGTCACGTACACGAACATCCGAGTTCCGCTTCCCTGTGCAGCTCGTGCCATGTGAAGCGCCGCCCATTCAAAAAATCCGATTTTATCAAGCACCAACGAAATCAAGATGATGGCCACAAAAGCTAGGGTTGCATTCCAGACAATCTGAGTCACTTCCCAAACATCATGCAAATCAACGACACCTACCAGTAGAGCAAGTACAGCTCCCCCGCAGGCGGACCAGCCAATAGACAAATTTTTAGGCTGCCAGATCACCAACACTAAAGTGGCTAGAAATATAATGCATGCCAACCAAACCAATGTTCAAAACCTCCATTACCCGTGATATCCATAGTCCTCATCTTCTCGTTTTGCTAATTCCTCCTCTTTGTAATCCATAATCTTATAATCATATACTTATATTGAAAACAACATTTATCCCCACAAGGAGATAAACTGAACAACCTTTAGGAAGAGCAGCCTGAGGAATCCGGTCCACAAGTTACTATGGGTCCCTCTTTATTCAGCCATTGTAAAATACGCTTTGAATCTGGCATGCACTCAAGAACAGCTTGAATATGTGGTTTGTCGTCTACATTTAAGGAATAGTATACCCACTGACTTCTTCTTTCTTCTTTAACCATCCCTTGCGACCTTAATTTTCTCAAATGTTGGCTAATGGCAGGCTGCGACATATCAAAGATATCTACAAATTCACAGACGCACCATTCTCTTTCTCTCAATAGAGAAAGCATTGCCAGCCGAGTTTTATCCCCCAATAGCTTTAAATGATCGGCTACATAACCAAGTTGCTCCAATGCATAGCCTCCTTTCATTTATATAACCGTATGCTTATATGCTAATTCAAATTCATTTTGAAATCAATAAAGAATATTACTTGCAATTTGCAAATTAATAATATATAACTAAGGCATGAGGTGAAACATACATGGAAAATACACGAGAGTTATTTCAAAACATGACCCGTCGTTTAGGCTTACTGAACAAAAACTGTTGTACGGTTGGTGGGCACGACATTTCTCCGGTTCAAAGCCATATTCTTTATGAAATTGATCGCCAGCATAAACCTTCCATGCAGCAAATTGCTGAAACCCTTGGAACCGATATCACCACGTTTAGTAGACAGGTTCAGAGCTTAACCAAGATGAATCTGGTTGAGAAAACGCCGGACCCTAGTGATCGTAGAGTCTATACCTTATCCCTCACCGTGGAAGGTAAATATGTAGCGACCACCATTGACACACAAATGAATGACTACTTAAACGAAGTTTTTTCATATTTGACCGACTTTGAACGAGAAACGGTGATTCGGTCCGTAAAACTCTTTAATGATGCTATGGCTCAATCCAGCAAATGCTGTTTTCCGGTGAAAGGATAATACTCACTTCTTATACTTGCAAATTACAATTATCGAATTCATATCGTTGGAGGTATTAAAAATGAATGAAAACATCTATGTTGCAGAATACCTGATGAAAGCTCATGAACTGGAAAAGCAGCACCGATCTCAATCCGTTTGGAAATGGTCAAATGCAAATTCTAAAAAAAGCCGGTTGTCTTTTGACTTTTTTCTTCCTAAGCCAGTGCAAACCTCCATCTGCTGCGCGCCTTGCTGCTAACTAAAACATAATAGCTGTTAAAATCCTGTTCCACCTATCCAATTTAAAGGAGTGTTTTGCGATGAATAAACCTACAAATGATGAAATTCGCCAAAATGTACGGAAGCATTACCAACAAATTGCCGTTAAGGAAGTCAATCCCCCCGCAGTAGGTAGCTGCTGTGGGGCCCCGTCTGATGTGGATGCCCTCTCATCACAAATGGGTTATTCCACAGATGAGTTAACAGCTGTTCCCCAAGGTGCAAATCTCGGGCTTGGCTGTGGCAACCCACAAGCTATTGCTGAATTAAAGATCGGTGAAATCGTCTTGGATTTGGGCAGCGGCGGTGGATTTGACTGCTTTTTGGCCTCACGACAAGTAGGAGAGAACGGTAAAGTCATCGGAGTCGATATGACCCCAGATATGGTCAGCCGGGCCCGCAGTAACGCAGCTAAGGGGAATTTCACAAACACTGATTTTCGTCTAGGAGAAATCGAACATCTCCCAGTAGCAGATGGCACAGTAGATGTGATTATCTCCAACTGTGTGATCAACCTTTCACCGGATAAACAGCAGGTCTTCAACGAAGCCTTTCGTGTTCTAAAATCGGGCGGCAGACTAGCAATTTCCGATATTGTTACCACCGCAGAGCTTCCTTCTGAAATAAAAAACGATCTGAACGAGTTGTATTCCGGTTGTATTTCCGGCGCCTCTTCATTGGAAGAAGTGAAATCCATGCTTCTGCAAAGTGGATTTACGAGTATTAACATCGAGCCTAAAGATGAGTCCAAGTCATTCATCAAAGATTGGGTACCTGGTGCAAACGTGGATAATTACATTGTTTCAGCGATCATAAAGGCCAAGAAAGCCTAATGTGCTTATGGGTGGGGGATCAGTATGCCAATATTGAACGTTCGAACAGCAACCTCAGAAGATCTGGATCGTATTCTAGACATTTACAATCAGGGGATTGAAGATCGGATAGCTACACTAGAGACGGAAGCCAAAGACTTCGACTATATGGTTGACTGGTTAAGGGAACATCAAGGTCGCTACACTGTTTTAGTCGCAGAATCAGGCGGAATTGTGGTTGGCTGGGCTTCTTTAAATCGTTATTCTCATCGTTGTGCTTATGATGGTGTAGCAGACCTATCGATTTACGTAGACCGAACCTTCCGCAGTAAAGGCGTTGGTAGTACCCTTCATTCGGAATTAGAGAAAGAGGCTAAGAAAAACAATTTTTATAAGATCGTCCTATTCACCTTTCCTTTTAATGAAAAAGGTCAGAGGCTTTATCGGAAGATTGGTTACCGTGAAGTCGGTGTTTTTGAAAAACAAGGGGTTATGGACGGCCAATATATAGACGTTATGATTATGGAAAAATTGATATAGTTCATGAAAGAGCAAGTCCCATCAAAAGGGCTTGCTCTCGTTATCTAACCAACATAAAGTATGTTCAATGTAAAAATTGTATTTTCTTTGGACACTCATTAATTTGAAGACAACAACATCATATCAATTAAATCAATCGCCAAAGATTTAGATCCACTAATACCTTTAACATATTTTAAAGGACCTTCTGAGGACCAGTTCATTGACGCAAGTTTTTTTACATGCTTGTGCATCAGATTATAATCTAATCTACCACGTTCATTTATACTCTTGGTCAAAATCTTGCCACCGGCAATAGAAAGGGCATCAAGACAAACAATATGAGTAATACGATAGTCCCCATAATCTATCCATTCTTTCGAGAAAATATCTTTGATGTAACGATAATAATTCAAAGCGATTTGATATTTTTCTTCGTTGTTCATTGCTACCAGTTTTTGTTCTTTAAATAGATACTGGAGTGTTCGATACAGATTTTGAAGAGTAATATGGCGACCACGTGTACGTTTACCAACAATGCTGCCGATGTTGTGAAAGGGGCTCTCAGGACGAGTGATTAGCTCTGTTGCAATCCAGCTATATTCATCAGAATTTCGACGTAAATATTTACTTAAAGAAGTCCCAATACCTTTAGCTTTAGTATTAATAGTATCAAATAATTGTATTTCCTCATCTTCATCAAGATAGTGGAAAGCTAGGAAAGGGATATTTAATTCAGCATTAGTTTCTTGAATATAACGTTCAATACCACCAAGACGATGTTGTCCATCCATCAGGGATGCTTTCCCTTTGCACACAAGTCTTCCATAATTTGTTCTTATATTATCGTAAGCTGAAAATTCCCAATTCCCAGCAGCATTTAACAAAACAGGTGTAAATAAAGCATCGTCACCTTTAGATAAATATATTGCAAAATCAGTACTTCTTTTAGAATCTATAGGCCGTTGATACCCTTTACCAGCAGGATGATCGTAATGCTTTACATAAGTAGCATTTAGTGCAGTTGAAGCAGCTAAGTAACTTTGATAGGCTACTTTACCGCGCATTTTATATTGAAGAACATTTTCAATAACAATTGGCTTAGGCAAGCTATTCATAGTTTATTCACCTTTTCTGTAAATTTTTTCGTAGTTGTTATTAGATAATATAGACCTTAAGTTATATATTTTCAAATAACAATATATAACATGAAAATCTGTAATACAGGAAGCAACTTACCTAATCTGTAAAGAGGGGTGGTTGCTATGGGAATTCGTATTACTGATTATGTAGGAGAGCGAATAAGAGCTATCCGGAAAAGTAAAAATTACACTCAGGAGCAACTCGGTGAAAAAGTTGGCTTGCCTCAGCCCTATATTGGGGGAATAGAGAGAGGTGAGAGGAATATTTCTTTAGAGACATTGGAACGAATTTTAGAAGCTCTTGAAACCTCTCCTGACCAGTTTTTTAGATTTTATAATGATAAGTACTTCTCTGAAGAAGAAAGGGATAGAGAAAGGATTCTAGAAAGCCTGAGTGAATTATTGTCAAAGAGATCTGTTTATGATATTCAAATGATTCAGCAATTGGCGCATAATGTTTTAGTCACAGTAGATTCTCATATAGAAAAAAATAACCTACACAAACAATAGCCTGGGTAGGTTATTTTTTTTGATATACTTAGCAAATATGTAATTTTCTTAGAATACCTCATTAAATAAACACAAATTTCTTACTCGGACAAGACGCCCCCCTATTAAAACAACTCTCTCTCAATGTACAATCTCCAAATTTGTTACAACCAAAAATAGCTCGAAGAATATTATACATTAATTTAAAGCTAGGCTCTCAAGGTCATTCTTGTACAAAGAAAAAGCAACCGATAGTATTAGGGAGCGCTAGGAAAGAACAGGAATTGTATTGTAAGAGCCTCTTCCCTGATTAATGCTTGCCGTACCTTAAAAAGATCACTGAAAATCGAAGGGATTATAAATGAGACTTCCTGCTGCAAGTCTTCACTTCAGATAACTTAAGACTTGAAATAAAATAATAATGTTTTTTTATCAGTATGAGGAATATAATGGATATCAGGTGATTATTCTCTAAAGATGAGGGCGTATTATATTTATGAAAAAAATACTTCGTAATTTAAAAAGAATCATTCCTTTTCAAAATCCCGTTGCACGAAAAAAAATATTGATTCAAGAACCTCTTTATCTCAAGGACTCTCCAGTCACAAGTAGAAAGGAAGATAAATTTCAGTATGGCCAAATGGCTGACATAATTTATGAATTACTAGAAGAAGGACAACTACCTCTACATATTGGCTTAATGGGCTCATGGGGAACGGGAAAAACGTCAGTTTTACGACTGCTCGAGACCAAGGTTAATGCCGGGAGAAAAAACAACCGTAAATACTTGTTGAAATTTATAAATGTGTGGAAATTTGCGGATGATGCGCCTTCTTTACATCGAAAAATTGTAAGAGAAGTCGAATCGGAACTGAAAGTTGAAAAAAACGAAGGTATAACACATGAAACCACTACACTAGAGATGAGAAAAACAACGGGAATATGGTCGCTATTGCAACGAGAACTTTGGACAAGACATGGATTTATTGTGATTCTCTATGTTACAGCACTTATAGCTATAACAATTTTGTATGAATGGTTATTTAATTTTAAAGATGCTTGGGCACTATCTTTTATGAGTTCAACTTCTTTGTTGATAATCATGATTCTAAGTACAATTATTAACAAAAATGGAATTGAACTAACATATCAGATGACACAAAAAGAATTAGCTCTTCAGCATGGAGATCAATTCGAACATCGTTTTGAAAGTGCTGTAAGTGAATATCTGAAAGCCAATAAAGGAAAAAAACTCATTTTGGTTTTTGACGACTTAGATAGGCTTCCCCCAATGCAACTGGTTGCAGCTTTAAATACAATTAAGACTTTTTTACGTTCAAACCAGTGTGCCTTTATAGTCCCATGTGATGAAGAAATTTTGTTAGAAGGAATATCTTCAGCCTTTACGGAAAAAAAGATGTCTAATTTCTCAGTAAGTGAATATTTAAATAAAACATTTGATCTACAGCTTCATCTGCCCCACGTAGAAAAAGTGAATATGAGAACATATGCAAAAACCTTGCTTACGGAACAAAAGGTAAAATGGACATTAGACGAAAATATTTCCATAGAAAGACTTCTAGGTATATTAATTCACTCAGGTGTGCGCACTCCAAGACAAGTGAAAAAAATTCTAAACGCATATGCTTTTGACTGGTACCTAGCTCTAAAACGAGACGCTGAAGCCGGAGTGGAATTTCTAAGCAAGCAGCCTAATCATATCGCAATTTTTACTGTTTTAAAAACTGATTTCCCTAACTATTTTCATCTCGTTAGCCAAAACCCATTTATAATTCAAAAACCTATAGAAGAACAAATTAAGACTATCAATGAGGAGAAGAATTCGCCCCCAGAGGATGAGGAACCTGAGGAACCTGATGAATCAATTCAATATCTTGAAGCATTTCTTTCCAGAGTCAACGGTCATATGCCAACAGATCCCCGTCCATTTATCTACTTTAACAATCAGTTACTTAATCCTTTAACAGGGCGACCTGAGCTCGAGAGCACAAAGGAATATATACTAAACGGGCAAAATGAAAAATTCTCCGAAGAGTTCTTTGTGCTTTCACCAGAGGATAGAGAAGTAGTTATATCTTCAACATTAGAAGATATTGATACTACAAGCAATATCTTTGCAAATAATGCTTTAAAAGTACTTATACAAAATAATGATGCGCTAAGCCACACAAAAGAAATGGACTTAAATCGTTGGGAAAAAATCATTGTTGAAAATATAGATGCTGTATCCGAATTTGAAATTTTTGAAGTATGTAGAGGGTTGGAGAACATAGGATGTAATAATTTTGTCTGGGAAGCATACGGAAAAGAAATTGATAATGAGGGGAACCATCAGGAGCTTTTTGAGTTATGGATTGAAAATCCAAAGTTTTTGGAGAATCTTGCGATTCCCGACATTGGTGAGAAAATTATTTCTACACTAAAAAATATAGAGAAGTCCCATACCGCTACCAATGAATTAGCCAAGATTAGCTCAAATAATTCTATTCTGAAAAATGAAAACTTTGATTGGATCGGTAATCTAATCAATTCGATGTCCTCCAACAATTTACCAGATGGGCTCTTATCTACTTGGCTCCCTATTTGGGCACAAAAAACTGGTGGCAATTTAACATCTGATCTCACTAACGGACTACTTGATGAATTTGATTTTAAGCAGGAGTCCTTTTTAGAGGGCATTGGGGATCTGTGGTGTGCATTGTACGAATCGTCCAATTCTAAACAAGCGGATATGAACACACTTTTAGATTTAATGAATAATAATAATTTTTCTGGCTTCACAGAGGATAACCTCAAGCAACTTGCTATGTTTTTTGAGGATCTCGATTATAAATCAATTTCGGATCGTGTTCACAAAATCTTTAGTACATGGTGGGAAGAGGATGAGGACAAAACATTTGATTTAATGAATTATTGGAGATCTGCTCCAGGAGTTGTTGGGTTTTCGTCCAAAATCTTTTCTTTTGAATTAGGAGAAGAGGTACTAAAATTAACAACGGAAATTTTAACGAATCGTGCAATATACATCAATAAGAGTAAACTTGATGAAAACATATCTGTTATTAAAGATGAACTTGACAGTGCTAAAAACAATAACAGAAAAACAATAGCAACAAAAATTATTGATAAGCTTATCACTAACTCTATGTGGGCTGAGCAAATGCAACCCCTAACTACTGAAATTTTTCCGTTAAATAACAAACTCATTTGGCTTTATTGGCCACAAGTTGTAGTGCAAGATCAAGCTGAACTCTTAGTATCTTTCATAAATATTAATAAGGCGCTAGCTGATTGGGTAGTAGATTCAATATTTGAATTGCTTAAAGTAAAACGGGGTCAGACACCAATGAATACTATTTATAGTAACCACCACACCACTTATATCAATATATTAATTAAGCAGTTAGCGAACAATGAGAATATCAACTGGGAAGACTTCTTGGAAAGAGCACTGGATGAACAGCTACTTGATAATCTTGATTCAGCTACAATTGATATTCTGATTATAACATTAGGTAAGAAATTGGAATTAGATAATAATGCTTACCATGAATTCCTTGTTTCAAATCATACTTTAGAAAGTGAATATCACCAGGATATTGCCATCGCAAGATGGGATTTCCTTGATGTCTCTAAAAGGAAAAGGTATCTGGAAAAATATGATTCATCTGAAGAATTAAAAGATGAATTTGGAGAAAAATTAGTTGAGAGCTTTAGATTGAAGCCGAATATTAAATATATCAGCGAGCTAAGTTCCTGGAAATTTAGTAATACTATTTCTCAAAAAATTGTTCAGACTATTATTCAATCTGTTGATGCATCGAAACTTAATACTTGGTTCCAAGAGTCACTTGTAAAAATAATAAAGGGAATAGATCGCTGGACTATGACTGCTTTATTTACAGCAGTACATTCTAGAAAAGATCTTAAGATCCCTAAAAAAGAAACGCTAGATGAACTGTTACTTCTTCAAGATGAAAGATCTCTCCTCTCACTGGATATTGTTAAAAAGGACAAAACAGTTGCAACAGCTCTTAGAAAATCTATTATGGCTTTAAAAGGAGCTTATCCGGAGCAAGTTGAAGAGGTTAAAAAATCATTTAGATGGAGAAAGGGTTAATGATCTCCCCTGATCCTTAAGGGGGTTCTTCATAGACAATCGGTATACAAGTTGCTTAAAACAGAATTGAAGCCCTTTAAGTGACCGCAATGAATTTAGGAACGCATTCTGAGCGATTCAAAGGTGCTTGAGGCGCTTGTCACTCAATTGACAGGCTTAAGGTTCACTCGGGTATGATGGGGGTGAGAAAGGCCGCTACGGATTTAGAAGAACAAATGCTTCCTACTATGTGGGAAGCATTTGTTCTTCTTTACTACTACATTTGACTATTCACCTTGTAGCCATATCTTAAAAAAACCTTGAATTAAAATAAATCAATCATGAGTTAGCCTATAATTTGTTTTCAACTGTTTGACTCATTATCCTCAAATAGATTAGGATATTTAGCTTTAATCTTTGTCATCGGATTTAAAACCTCTAAAATATCTTCATCTGGCACATTACTTTCTCTAAACATATCATCCATATTTCTTAGTGAAATGTGCTTAGAGACATGTTCTTTAAAATCGATAAGTGAATTTTTCAAGCCCATTTCTTTACGCTTATCTGCATACAAACTATTTACAACAGTAGTTTCATATAAGTTCTTATAAAAATGGGCTTGATCTTTATATTTTTTTAAATCTGATTGAAGAGTATCAATTTGGGTTTTATAAGTGTTTAACTTTTCCATTTGCTTGTTTGCTTTAGCCAGCTTTTCAAAAACTTCATAAAAGGTAATCTCTAATATGCGCATCTCCGATAACATGCGCTGAGGATCGTTTCTAAAAGCCTCATAGATTTTCTCAAAGTTCGGGAAATACACTGCGTCCTTATCACTTATTTCAAGTTCGCGCACTATCGGTGTATTTAGTTCTGTAATATAACTATTAATTCGTCTTTGAAAAGTATTTCGGCTAATTCCTGTTTTCTGCTCTAAAACACTAAACGTTAATTTCGCTCCACCTAGCTGGTATTTGACGTCTAACGCAATCTGCTTGAGCTGCTCATCGCCATATTGCTTCGGTTTTCCTCTAGCTTTTTTAGTGTTATTGTCCATCATCTACTCGCCTCGGTATGGATAAAGTTTTCTAACAATTGCATATCGATGTTAATTCTCTGATCCATATAATGTTGAAGATTCCTAGAGGCTTGTTTTAATTCATTTTGAACTTCTTCAGCATTTAATTCTGTTGATTTCCCAAAAATAATCTCCATCTTTTTTACTTGTTGATTCATTTTTTGAGCAATAGCCTTAGATTGATCTTCAAGCCATGTAATCCCATCATTGAATTGATTAACGGGAGGGAAGAAAATATAATTAGGACAATGCCTACAGTCTTCTATACAGTTATTAGGGAAATGCGGATCCTTACACTTACCAAACTCGACATCACGCATATGGATTAATTCTTCCTCGTCATATATTTTTCCAATATCATATACCTTCCTTCTGAGACCAAAAAATCCAGCAGAAAGTTGTTTCTCCACATTTACTTCTTTCATCCGTAAAGATGCTAATCGATATGTGTATGTTTCTACCAATCTCCCCATATGCGAATAATAATTCTCAGGCGATTCAATCCTTGTTTGTCCAGCCATCCTGGATATAGACAACATATTATATCCCTGCAGGAACATGTTTATAATTGCAAAATGCCTTGTGTCGCCACCTCTAATTTTTCTATGGCCATACACTCCATATCTCTGTTCTACAATTTCTTGGTAGAACCTATCAATCCGATCATTTAGTTGAGTTGTATTAAGAAATTTAACATCTGTGTATATTCTTTTCGAGTTACATGCCTTAACAAATTTATCGTACAACTCAATAGGAAAAAGATATAAACTATCAGAAATGTGTTGATTCAAATTTTCAATATATTGATTAACTATATTAACTGTCTCATAATTAATTTGAATCCACTGATACCATATCTCCTTTTCAAGTGTTTGGCTATGAGATTTAGATCTTGGGATTTCCATCCAGTAAGAACCATCGTTTCTATACTCTATGCAATTTTTCCTCATTCGAAGGAACTCATTAGGTCTCATAGGCACAATATTTGTAAGATACCACCATAACTCAACAATATAAAAATATTGCTTCTGTGGTGATGCTTCAGGTTCATTTTTGGTAAATTCATTGATAATATCATCAAATTCAAAAACTTGATTAAATGGCGGTAAGCTTCTATTTGAGTTCTTTGGATGCTCTAACATTGATAATTTTTGCAAACAAGAATCCGATTCAGGTAAAGGATAGAATTCAAAAAAGGAGCGCAATGCTAACGCTGTCGTGTAAGCAGTAGTTTTTGTTAAACTATGGAGATATACCTCGAAAGCTTCTATATTACGAAAAGCATTCGACTCAAGTATAATTTTCTTTAGAAGATTAATATTCTGGGCTATTGTCTTTTTTGATACACCGGACATCCGAATAATTAAGGTGTACGCCTTAAAAGCAAGATTTAACTCGCGATATACTTCAATATCAAATGCGAGCTTTTGAGGACTCGCTTCTATTTCATCTTTTATATACCAAAATATCGAATTAAACTCCTCAGCAATCAAATACCCTGATTTTCTCAATGATTGAAAAAGATCTACGTAATAGTCCAATTTACTGGGATCAAATTGTATTTTTTCAATGACTTCAATCCTCGTAGAGCCACTGTCGATGATACGTTTCACTTTCATCTTTTCGCACTTCATCCTTCCGTCAGTAGGAGTTTATTGCTTATTGTATACATCATTTCATTTAATTCGTTCCTAGAAATGAATGAATTTAACTTTTCATTTCCTAAGAACCTAGCTGCTTCAGAAAGTAAGAGTAAGATTGAGTTTATAATTTTACTTTCTCGTATGATTACTGCTTCCATGGTTGCACTATGCAGAATTGGAACTCTATTTTTCAATTCATCTATTGCTTCTAATAAAATAAACTCTTGTGGTATAAAAAAATTACAACCAAAACAGGTTTTGTGATGAGGAGTTTCACAATTAGGGTATGTCAAACATTGCCCTTCTTTATGCTTAGACGGCATTTTGCCCTTGAATATGTTACATAGTAGGTTTATTAATTTTTCTTCTGAAAGCCTTGATAATTGAATTATTGCAGAACTCTTGTTACTTTTTTTATTTATAAAATATTCTGACCAACCTTCAATTTGAAGAGGAGAAAATTCATTTTTTAAATTTATTATTTGAGCAGTACGTTCTTCTAATGACTGAAAATTTGGACTCATCACTAAATTGATCATGTAATTAAACAACCACCCAAAATGTCCCCTACAAAAAAGATTCATAGAAACTCTGTTAATCGCCCCGTCTTGATTCGATGATTCAACATATATAGCCGTTGTGTTGTTTTCTGAATGGGATCTAACCATTTTAGTTAACTCCAATGCAACATCTGTATCGCTACTATGACCTTCCACAGTATTATGAAAAAAATAAACCATAGTACTTCTGTTCATTACTAGACTACTAAAGTTTTTTAGATCATCATGGTTTCCGAAAAATTTTTTATGCACTGAAAGCCCTGAACTAAATATATATTCATTTTTCTTCCCCGAAATAAACGTACCCAACAACTCGTCTCTGTGTTTATATAACGATTTTGGTGGGAACCTGCTATGAAGTTCACAAATAACAATAGCCGTTGCAAAACCTAATAAAAGGGTAGGGTCTAAGTAAAACCTTAGGATATTGAGATTCTTATTGGCCAATTTATTATGGAAATGAAGATATACTTCATTTGCAATCGTTTGTGCTTGTGATGTACTTATTTTATTGTTCTCAAACCAGTTAAAATCGGATATACCTACGTTTTCGATTGAGATGCGTGGCATTTGAAAAATAATATCATTTGCTCTCCAAATATTTGTTAAATGCATAATGACAAAGAGCCACATATTTGCGTAACTACGTGTTTCTAGGCCTTTTTTGGTATGGATTTGAAGTTCTTGCACATAAGAATAATATCTCTGATATATTGCTGGATGATAAATTCTCTTCGTTTGGCTCCGATTGTAATTCAATTTCTTATTACGACTAGGCCTTTCGATTCTGAGCTGTTTATCAGGGGATGCAAGTGAATAGGTAAGAGAATAATTGTAGAATAAAACAAATTCCTTTTTTAGTCTTTTATTTGTATCTAAAGAAACTACAGCCTCAACTATTTTATGATCGAGGTCATAAATTTCCACGTTCTGTGGTAGATACTCTAATAAAAACTCATAAAGTTCAATCCCAAATATGACAATATGCTTTATAGTTGTGGCTCTTCCATGAGAATTAGATATTTTTGAAATGATCCATGTATCAAAAAGAGTATGCGAATGTATCGGTATACGTTTTGAAAGATTGTTGAGATAATTTCTTATCTCCAAAAGTGCATAATCATTGGTATATTTTTCAATAGGTTCAGTGATTTCGTTGCTCCATTTTTCTGCTTCCTTAATGGAGACAAAAAGTCTACCACCAATTTTCTTAGTGTCTTTAAAGAAGCCGTTTTGAATTCTTCTTGTAACTAGGTAGTCATGTATTTTCAATTGACGGGCTAATTCTCCTGCACGAATATAATTACTTACATCACCGCTTTCTTGTAACTCGAATACTAATTTCTTAGGCACGCGTAGGACACTTTTGTACATAATAACACCTAAAGAATCTCTTTCATCAGCAAGACTAAGAATTATATCTTTTGTATAAGGAGTGTTCTTCAGAAACTTCGCTGCCTCTTTAAAAGTGAAATAGTTTTCTTTTATATAGTTGGGATCAAGATGATAGTTCATTTTTCTAAAATAATCAGATATCACAAGTAGATCTTGTTCTGTAAATTCATTTTTTTCTCCAGTCTTTTGCTTCGTAATTCGTTTCTCTTTTCTAAATTTGCTGATTACATTAGTTAAATTAGCTTTCGTAAAATTGTGAAATTCTTTGTTCAATTCTTTGAATATACCGTCTATTGTTTGGTAAATAGCATCCCTATGTTCCAAATGAATTTCTCCTTTCTAATACCGATCAATTAGTTTAGGAATATAGACACCATGCATCTCTTGGAATTTATTCTCAATCTTAATTCTCATTCGTTCAGTGTTTGTCATATATGCGAGAGAAGAGAGCATATTACTGTCCCCGCGCATAAATGCCAAATCAAACGCATTTTCCACCTCATCCGCAAGTATGTTTGTAAATGTCCCTCGTCCAATATGTGTACTCCAACTCGAGTAATTTAAATGGTACGCTACAATTTTATCTTGGGGAGATCCATGAGCTTGCAGAAAGTTCACCAACGTTCTTTTCACCTTGGTAAAGTATTGTCTATAGCTCTCCGCAGTCATAGCACGTCCATCTCTATTCACAAATAGCGCACCCGAACCATCAGTATCTTTATACAACTTAATATGATCAAGAAAGAGGGTATTTCCCCAATCATGGATCTGTAGGACGACTTGATTTCTATTTTTTTTGGTGTAATTAGAGCCAGAAGTATTCTTTATATCTGATCTAAAATTGGCCGATTCTAATTTCACTAATAAATTTCCGTTTTTAAAATTCCTCATAGTAGATGCTCTTCTCGCATTCATCAATTCTCCGACACGTAAACCTCCAAATATTTGCATGTATATACCAAGTGCGATCGGCTTAGCACTTAATATTGCAATTTCTAAAAGCAGAGGGATGTACTTAATCGGAAGCATGTGTTCCGTATTTATTGGTTGTCTTTGTGGATAACTAACGTGACCAAATGGAGATTTATAATAAGCACCATATGGTCCTTCAACCTTTATGAACTTATCTTGCTGAATATTAAGCACTCCTTTTTTGGATAACCATAGAAAAAAATGAGTTAACGTCCGCTCATATAAAATAACTGTTTCTCTCTTTTTATTGTTCTGTGAAAGCCAATTCAGAAACAAAGTACCGTGCTCCAAGGAAAGATCACGATAATGAACGATTCGAAGGGTATTCATATTTGAAATAATGTAATTTAAAAAATAAACTAAGTTGTTCGCATGTTTTCTCTGAGTGTTGTAGCTTCTTCCCAACCAATTCTCTACAATAAACTCTGTTATGGGATGAATAATTTGCTTCTCCTGTACGACATTTTTCAACCCTATCATGCAGTGCTGCTTCTTTGTCGTTTCCTTATTACCTCTGTTAATCCAAACAGGAACGATAACGAACTTATAGCCGTAGTTATCAAAGGGGGTAACATTATCAACTATTCCCGTCAAGCAATAACCTCCTCCTTGAGATAATTATGTACAACACACATAATGTTAGAAAATGTTAGATACTGTCACAACTATATATTATAATATATGGAAATAATGTACAAAGGTCTATCTAGTGAACATTGCTATAAAGCTTAACATCACGTCTTCATTGACTTATTATGTACATATTATTTATGAGATCTTTTATACAGATTCCCACCCTGGTTCGACTGTACACGTGAGAATGTCGCTGTACTGCGAGACACGAAAAAAAGGATGGGAGAGGTCCCATCCGTACTTGAATTCAGACATCAAAGCTGGTTCACACCCGATTTTCGGAAACAAACGCTGGCATTCATGCGTGAAGAAGGCTGGATACACAGCGTATGCGACGAGCCGCAGGCGGGACCGGGGTCGGTTCCCATTGTGCCGTTGGCTACAGACGGCAATCTGACAGTTGTACGTCTCCACGGACGGAACATATCGGGCTGGAATCAAAGCTCCGCGCCTAATTGGCGGGAGGTTCGTTATCTGTATCGGTACAATGCACAAGAGTTGACCGAATGGAGAGACAGATTGCTGGAGCTGGAGCAGCAAAGCCGTGAGGTGTGTGTTATTTTCAATAACAATTCAGGTGGAGACGCCGCTGCTAACGCCAAGCAGCTCATGACCATGCTTGGCATGGACCCTAAACCTTTTCCCCCTCGCAAGCCACCCGAAGAGGATAACGGACCGGAACAGCTTGAACTATTTTGAGGAACGGGCTGAGGGTGGGGAGTTGGAAATAGCCTCCTTGAGCTTGCGTGCATTATCCAGTAAATGCGGGTCGTCGGGCAAATAGCGTAAAGCGGTTTGGTTATGCTCATACGAAGCGTCCAGCTGACCTATATGGGCATAGCAATGGCTAAGCCGCACATGAGGTAACCAGGAGTAGCATGGTAGTGGAACAGGTCGCATACCCGGAAGGTGATGCTGTTGCTCCAATGCCTTTTCATACCAGTATGCGGCGGTGGTCCATTCGTTTCGTGTGAAAAACCAGTCACCGATCATGCAGCACAAGTCTGATTGCGGTACACCGTATCGAAAGGAGCGTAACAGACTATCCAGCTGTTGCTCCGGCTTCCCGAGGTGAAGATAGCATTCCGCCGACCGCGCACAAGCGGTAATCCGATCCTCACGGTAGCCGCTTGGCTCCTCCAACAGATGGTTGAACGCCTCTGCCGCCTCGGCATATTCTTTACGGTCAAAACATTCATTGGCGTGCAAATACAGCAGACGCCCCTCCAGCTTGCCGCTTTCGCTGATCCACCGGGCGAGAATACGTTGGTTACGGAGCGTGTGGTCTTGAATTCGACGGTGAGTTACTGCCACATCCGAATGCACGATTTGCCCCTGAGGTATGACCAGATCCTCATGCAGACGCCCTTCCCAGCGGTATTGTCGCTCACGCTTCACAAGACGGATACGGCGTGAGGTGAACAACAGTTCACCCTGCTCCCCCTCTGCCAAATGAAGTGGCATTACCACTGCGTCGATATCCATAGACAAACGCCGCTTCAAGGCACGCAGGCGCTCACGGTCCGGCTCCAGCAGCACATCGTCCGCATCCAGCCACATGATGTAGGAACACTTCGCCTTGTCAAACGATTCATTACGGGCGGCTGCAAAATCATCCCTCCATTCAAACGTATATAGCCGATCCGTATAGCGGGCTGCTATCGTCTTCGTCTGATCCGTCGATCCCGTGTCCACAATGATGATTTCATCCATCAGGTCTGCGACCGAATCCAGACAGCGGGCCAGTGTCTGCTCCTCATTTTTTACGATCATACACAAGCTGATAGTCATTGGATGCTCAGTCATGACTTCACGTCATCCCCTTTACCTTTGGCTGATTCTGCCGTCGTTTTACCAGTAGACTCGCCATCAGTATATGCCCCTTTCCTTTCAGCCTGCGTCTTGTCTAACTGTTCGACACGTGAATACCTTTGCAACGGCAAAAGTTGTTCCTCCATATGCCGGATTCGCTGTACCGCCTTGTCGAGTGCGGCCTTTCGCTGATTCATTTTGCGAACGTGCTGCTGCTCCACCAGTCGAAATTGCTTCTCGTCCAGTTTCATCCACTCATTCAGATGCTCTACCCCTGGTTTGGCCTCACGCAGTTCTTTCGACTTCTTGCGGCCGGCAAAGCACAAATATTTGTGATGCACCTCCAGCGCTTGTTCATCAAAATAAGGATACAACACATGGGAGAGGCTCCCGGCATAGTAAGTCCGCTTGTGATCATGAAACGGATGGTATCCATAAGGTACAGACAAGACGAGCGTTCCCTTTTTATTCAACAAGCGATAAGCATGAGCCAGCAGGGTGTCGGGATGCGCAAAATGTTCCAAAATCTCTCCTAATATAATGGTGTCAAATCCACCGGGAGGACGCTCGAATTGTGAAATGTCCTTTAACTGAAAGTGGACTCTTCCCCGGACGGGTGCGGATTCCTGTCGAAGTTCTTTTTTTGCATAAGAAATGCTACCCTCTTCCAAATCAATGGCCGTTACCTTAAAACCTTCCCGCCCAAGCAAAATGGACGTTATGCCCTGACTGCACCCAACATCCAGCACGGTATGGCCCTGTACATGGCGGCAAATCCAGTGAATTCTATTGCGGGTGGCTTCATGGGACTCTTCCGAATTGATTTGCCCGTAATAACGTTCATTTACCTGATCACGGTTAGCCAACAGCGGCGCCCCCTCCATCACCGGGATGCCCCAAGATCACGACATGTCCACTTGTACAATGTGCAGTCGCATTACGTGTATCGAAGACCAGCGGGGCATGGTCGACCAGCTGTTGGTAATCCACCACAGAATGGTCTGTCGTGATGACTACGATATCTGCACTTTCCCATAACTGGGTATTTGCCGTTCGAGAGGAGATTGCTTCACCGTTCAGCTTAAAGCTCGATACATACGGGTCGGTGAAACTCACCGAAGCTCCCAGTTTTATTAGATGTTCAAACAGAACAAGAGCTGGGGATTCCCGAACATCATCAATGTCCTTTTTGTAGGCCACACCTGCCAGAATAATTTTGGCTTTGTTTATGGCTTTACCTTTCTGAGCGAGCATGGCTTCAATTCGCTCCGCAATATACAGCGGCATACGCCGATTCATGCGATCTGCCAAGTCCACGAATTCCAGTGGAAAACCATGCTGCTCGGATTTCCATGACAAGTATAGCGGATCAACCGGGATACAGTGCCCCCCGATCCCAGGTCCCGGATAAAAAGGCATATAACCGAATGGCTTGGTTGCCGCCGCATCCAGTACCTCCCATATATTGATGCCAATTTTCTCACAGGCGGCTGTCAGCTCATTAACCATTCCAATGTTGACGCTGCGGAATGTATTCTCGAACAGCTTGGCGGCTTCCGCCACGGTTGTCGAGCTGACTGGTACAATTTGATCCAAAAAGGACCCATAGAAACCTACTCCCACTGCCAAACAATCTGGCGTGCAGCCGCCGATCACCTTGGGGGTGTTGCGAATGTTAAAATGAACACTGCCCGGATCGACACGTTCCGGTGAAAAACACACATAAAAATCTTTCCCCACCGTCCAGCCCCTGCGCTGCTCTATCACCGGACGAATCAATTCCTCAGTCGTCCCCGGGTAGGTGGTGCTTTCCAGAATCAACAGTGTCTGTCTACGCAAATGAGGTATGGCCTGATCAATAGCCGTTTCAATATAGGACGTATCCGGTTGGTGTCCGTCCGTCAGTGGCGTAGGCACGCAGATCACGACGATATCCGCATGCTCCAGTACCTTGATATCCGTAACCGGATGCAATTGCTGCCCGATCAGACCTTCCAATGCATCATCACCAATGTCTATGATGTACGACTTTCCTTGAAGCAGCTTGGCTACTTTGACGGGATCGGAATCCACACCATATACATCATAACCAGCCTTTGCCATTTCCACTGCCATGGGCAGCCCTACATAACCGAGGCCGATGACCGCAACCTTTACAGTTCCTTTAGTTATTTTTTCCATAAGCTGCAAAATACCCACCTCTTTCATCGTTACTCCATGCCTCGCAGTAGCTCAGCAATTCCAGCGCGATCCATTAACTCATCGTCCGAGCGATATTGATCAAAGCTCACTCGTTCCAATCCACCATATTGGCTCAGTAAGCGCTCGTCTGCTTGCTGGGGAAGAATAACAAAATAACGATCATCATAGCGATACGTGTGCGGCACCTCATAGGGTGAAATCAGCACCTCATGCAGTTTTTCCCCACCACGTATACCAATTTCCTTCACTTTCAACGCAGGCTGACCTGCCTGTTCTTTCATCACTTCTGCCAAATCTGCAATATTGCAGCCCTTCATTTTCATCACAAGTGTCTCTCCCCCAATCGCCGTGACAGAAGCCTTCAGCAGCAAGCCAATCGCCTCTCCGAGCGTGAGGAAAAAGCGTGTCATATCTGGGCTCGTCAGCGTTAAATCCTGCCCTTCCGCGATCTGGCGCTTGAACAGGGGTACCACACTTCCACTCGTCCCCAACACGTTGCCGCCACGAATACACACAAAGCGAGTACGCTCACTCAAAGTGTTGGCGCGGATCATCAGTCTTTCACCTATCGCCTTCGTCATGCCATATACATTCACCGGGTCTACCGCCTTGTCTGTAGAGACATCAATTACCTTGGCGACTCCCTGTTCAATACTGGCCCGAATCACATTTTCCGTACCGTGTACGTTCGTCTTGAAAGCCTCTTCCGGCTGTCTCTCACACACGGGGACATGCTTTAATGCCGCCAAATGGAATACATAGTCCACTCCGCGACATGCCTCCTGCAATGCCTGAAGATCTCGAATATCTCCAATCATGAAATTCAGGCGAGGATCAGATTGAAATTGCCGCTGCATGGCAATCTGTGCAAATTCACCGCGTGAGAAAATACGAATTTCCGCCGGTCCCTCCTTCAGCAATTCAGCCGTTAGGCGTTGCCCCCAAGATCCCGTTCCTCCGGTCACCAGCAGTTTTTTTCCTTTGAACAATATAATCTCCTCCTGCCGTTACGAATTAACAATGCCTGTTCCCAGAAATTCAGCCAGCACAGCATTCATTTCATTCTCTGACAGCCGATCCTTCGCCGGCACTTTTTTCACCGAAGTATTTGCGGCATGAATGACGTTCACATAGTTACGAAGTGGAATGACCTCATGCGGCAGCTCCGTTACATATCCATGCGTACCCTTCCCAGGAATGACGACACGGTAATCATTCAGAAAATCCTCCACTTGATAGCGAAACACATAAAAGGAAGGCGAACGGTGAAACACCGGTGCCATCTGCCCCTCAACCGCATCCCACAGGTAACCCATCTGGTTCACCAGCGCAACTGTCTCCGGTTGAAACTTGTAATCATGCAACTGTTGTACAAATGACTGGTGATACAAATCGTCGGAATCTATTCGAGCAATGAGCAGTTCGTCCGCGTCTTCGATATACGCATTGATACGACGTTTACTTTCAATGCTCGTACCAAAACGAATGCGGTCGGGAATGGGCTCATGCTTGGCCAGCTCCTCTTCCACGATGTCACTGCATCCGCCCGCCAGCTTGACGACAGATAGGAAATCCGCATTTGTCTGACTGAGCAGACTGCGCAGCGTAAAGGTTCTGAATATATCCAATCGCTCGCTTATCCACTCACGTGTCAGGCGGTTAGGATTCATCCCATAGTTATTAAAATTAATTTCAATTACAATCTTGCGATTCATTGATCTTCCTCCCTTTCAACCGTCTTCTCTCAAGTTATGAAGACGCTCCTGAAACGGCACGTACAGATGCAACGAATCTTGTAAAAATAGGTAGAATCCAAAAAGAATAGCCGTTCATACAAAAACCTTTTCGCTTCCGACATATGATAGAATACAAAGTTTTTTGATCCATATGAAAAGTTGAACAAGCAGGAATGACAGGGAGGAAACTTGATATGACGAATCCAAAGTATCTGGAGATTGACGAGGTACTGAAACGTTTGAAGCTGGCACTCGAACAACACCAGCCCTTTTCGCTCATACGTATTGGAGATGGTGAAAATTTAGTGTTGGCGCAGGACACCGTCTGGCCGATGGAAAAGGTATTACAGGAACGTTGGGCGGTCAAAGCCAATCTCGGTCAAAAGGGACTGTTTCTGCCGAACACGGAACTGCGAGATGCGGTGGCTGAGGCAGTGAGCAAAGCCAGTATTGCTGGCATTTTGCCATATGATGACGAATCTATTAAAGCACCATCCTATATGAAACGGGAGCTGACTGATCAGGTCTTTGCTCACTATGCTCTCTCCCCCGCGCTGACCTGTCACGCCTGCCTGAATCGGTATTTGGCTGAGACACCCGCTTTCTGGGAGATGCTGAAAAATCGACGCATCCTGCTGGTCACCCGGACGGCCGCTGAAGCAAAGCCTGTTCTTGAGGCTGATCCGTACAGGCTGCATATCGCCCACACGCTCGCATTTCATCAATATGAACAAATGCCTGAAACACTCCAATGGATCGGAGCACACAAAGATGACTTCGATATTGCGCTGTTCTCTTGTGGTGTCAATGCAGTCGTGTTAGCACAAAAAACAGCAGAGCTAACTGGCAAAATAGGTATAGACTTCGGCAAGGCGATTAATATCGTCATGTTTGGCAAAGCTAATTAATAGATAAAATAATATTTGTGAAAAAACTACTTAGTAAGTAATCTTTGCTCCGTATATCAAAAAGCACCCGCAAATTGAAATTTACGGGTGCTTTTTGATATCATATGTTGTCCTAAGTCCATGATCGAAAAGAATAATCCATATAAAGCCTTGGACCCTTGCTTGTTTAGAAATAGAATTTGAGATTCCCTGTCACTTCTTTTACAATATTACAGAAACTAGCATTCATTTAGAAATTATGAGGAGGATATCGAAAATGTCACATAACAAGAGATTGAAGACATACCCACTTGCTAAAGCAAAGCATGTAAAGGTTCATGGTCGAACTACGCAAACACGTAAACCTCTTACTCTGTTTTGGACAGGCAGTGGCATTGAATTGAATATCAAAGGCTCAGAGCTGTGGATTGAAATTGAGGCCGATTACCAGGTGTATGAACCCTGGATCAGTATTGTCATCAATGGTGTTCCGATGAGTCGCCTGATGGTGACCGCAGGACGACATTGGATCTGTCTTTTGAGAGGATTGAACCCTGATACGGTCAAAAATGTCCGTGTGGTCAAGGATGTCCAGCCTATGAGTTCGGACTCGCGCTGCTTGTTACAAATCCATGCCCTGAAGGTTGACGGGGAATTGCTGCCAGTCACTGATAAATCCCTCAAGGTGGAATTTATCGGTGACAGCATTACCTCGGGAGAAGGAACGATTGGAGCGAAGGAGGAGACAGACTGGGTTCCCATGCTGTTCACAGCACTACGCAATTATACAGCCATAACAGCCGAAGCACTGAATGCGGACTACCGAGTGTTATCACAAAGCGGATGGGGTGTCCTAACAAGCTGGGATAATAATCCGCATGCAAACATACCCGCATATTATGAGCAGGTATGTGGTGTGCTAACCGGTGAGAGAAATGAAGCATTAGGGGCATTTTCAGATCATGATTTTACCCCATGGCAGCCGGACGTGGTCGTAGTGAATTTGGGGACTAATGACGGGGGAGCCTTTTATTCTCCTGCATGGACGGACCCAGCAAGCGGGAAAGTGTACAAGCAACGCTTGAACGAGGACGGTACATTCAATGAAGAGGATTTACAAGCTTTTGAAAGCGCTATCGAGCGTTTTCTTGTCAAGCTTCGGACCTGCAATCCTGCTGCCCATATTGTGTGGGCCTATGGGATGCTGGGTACTCCGATGATGCCCTCAATCTACCGAGCGGTAGACGCATACAAAAAAAGAACGAGGGATCGGAATGTGTCCGTATTCCAACTGCCTAACACGACGGAAGAAACGATAGGATCTCGCAGCCATCCCGGGCTCTCCGCCCATGCCAAAGCAGCAGATGAGTTGACAGTGTATTTGCGAGAGATTCTAAAGAAATAGAATCCGAGAAGCACAATCAACTCTGTAGAACACGCTCATGAAGTAAATCACAACAACTAGGTCATTTGTGCTCTGGGTGTTGTTGCTAAGAATTATAGCCACGAGTCTGCGGCAGATGCCTGTCTATGCTCGTGGCTAGTTAAGCTTGGGCTCAGCGACCTATCCTAGGAGAACCACGAACAGGCAGCGAGCATTCACTAAAGAAATATTCACCTGATATATTTACAAAAACGGAGTCGAAGCGATGCCCGTGAACACCTCTGGACCATTACGAACAGTGGTCGATACACCAGAAATATAAGAAGAATATACGGTTTGTATTGCCCAGGGAGCGGACAGATCCTGTGCATTAAAAGCTTGCGTTTCATTAGATCCAGTCACGCCCAATACCCCCTCGGCGCGGTAGACTACTTCGCTCGGATTATAGTCGGCTCCACGCACAATTTCAACCGCATACGTATCACCAAGCTCACCGATCAGACCAATGGAACCACTAAAAGTTACAATCGGACCCGGCACAAGAAAGGTGCGCAGGGTGATCAAACCGAACCGCTCCGGTATAGGACCCAGCTGTATATCGGGACCCTCACCTGTTTTTGATGAATTGGTGGAGCTTCTCATATCCAGAAAAAAACCCATACCCTATCCCTCCAAATTGCAAGATACTCCATGCTATGCAAGAAATTCTTTAGCGTATTGGACAAATTAGTAATAAATCTATCAATTCAGCTCAAAATAACCGATAGTAATTACATATGGTATAAATATCAGAAATGAATATGTAGATAGAAAGCAGGGGTTTAATGAAACAACTGAAACGACTGAAAACATTAACACTACGCAAGAAATTGACAGCAGCATTTCTACTAGTCATGCTTGTTCCTAGTATTATTGTGGGCTCTTTCTCCTATCAGGCAGCGTACAACCAGACAGATCGCCAATTACTGGACAGTGCAACGTCTAGCGTTACCGCATCTGATCGTGCTGTTACTCAAACGATTCAGGCCAAAATTGCTGATCTCGAATATTACTCTACAACGATGACGGTTAGTGATAACAGTGCTGAAGCAGATGATGCCATTCTGAAAAAATTACAAGTATATTTAAAAATGCATGCAGAAGCTGTTGATATGTTTGTCGGAACTCCCGAAGGTAAACTCATTATTGGTAAAGCCGTAGGCTCCACAAACGATCCTCGTGAGCGTCCGTGGTACAAACAGGCCATGGAGAAACCCGGACAAACCGTAATCAGCCCTGTTGGACTCAATACGGCTAAGGTCCCCGTTGTGTATATTTCACGCACACTTCCCGACAACAGCGGCGTTCTTGGTCTTTCCCTGAACCTGAATAATTTAAAAGAAATCACAAAGTTAAAAATAGGACAAAATGGTTTTATTATGATATTGGATGGTACCAAACGTATCGTAACCCACCCGACAGAAGTCAGCGGAAGTACCAAAGTGGGGGAAACGATACCCAAACTGTTTGCCTCCGAGGAAGGTAGCTTTAGTTACGATTTTAATGGCGTAGACAAACACCTGATTTTCAAAACTAATGCGCTGACGGGCTGGAAAATTGCCGGAACGATGGACAAAGCAGAAACCAGTGCCTCCGCCCAGCCGATTCTTATCACGACGATCATTGTGTTGGTGATTGCAGCCATCATCATTGGTGTACTCGCAATGTGGCTAATCAGCAGTATACTTAAGCCCATCCAAAGATTACGTAATTCTATGGATGCCATCAGCAAAGGTAATCTTTCGATTAACGTAGCTACGACCAGCACAGATGAAATTGGTGAATTATCCAGATTTTTTCAAAAAATGGTAGATAACCTGCGTAACATGATTAAAGAAATTCAAGCGATGACGGGCAATTTGTCGGCATCCTCGCAAGAGCTTGCAGCAGGTGCAGAACAAACGACCCGGGCTATCGAGCATGTGACCATAGCCATTCAAGATGTGGCCGCAGGTAGCGAACGCCAAGTGGGCAGCGCTAAAGCTAATCAGACACGGGTTAGCGACATGGCAACAGACATCACCGCGATGACTGAAACTATGGCTGAAATGACCACTTACTCCACACAGGCCATTCAGGCGTCGGATGCAGGCAGTGAGCATATCGGCAACAGCGTCGTCTCCATTGACGGCATTCGTACTACCGTGGAAGAACTGGATACGATTATCGGTGCTTTGAGTGACCGATCTGGACGAATCGGAACGATCGTCACTGTCATTACGGAAATTGCCAGCCAGACTAATCTGCTCGCATTGAATGCTTCCATTGAGGCAGCACGCGCAGGAGAGCATGGCAAAGGTTTTGCTGTCGTGGCGACAGAGGTCCGCAAGCTGGCTGAAAACTCAGCTCATTCCGCACAACAAATTCGTGAACAAATTCAAGGGATACAGAACGGTGTGTCTGAAGCTCTGGTTGCTATGGAATCAGCGAAGGAACGCGTAAATGATGGTATCAATTCCATTGACCTATCCGGTCGCTCCTTCTCTCGCATCCGTAGAGCAGTAGCCAAATCAGCGAAGCAGCTTGATAACGTTGCAGCTTCTACCGCTGGCGTCGCAGATGGAACGAGTACAGTCGTCAGCAGCATGGAGGAAATTACACGCATCGCTGAAGAAGCGGCATCCCATACGGAGACCGTGTCCGCAGCCGCAGAGGAACAGCTCGCCTCCATGGAAGAGATCGGTTCGTCTGCCGCAGATTTGACCCATCTGGCAGAGCAGCTTCAAGATTTACTGACACAATTCCAATTGGATGAAACAAAATAACCATTCCAACCGATAAATACAGAGAAAGAGTCTTCACAATGAAGGAGGGTTGGAACATGGATATCGCAGCATTATCAACAGGTATGAGTCAGGCCAGCTTAGCTCAAGCCGTAAGTGTGAAAGTATTAAGTATGGCTAAGGATCAGGCCAGTGAACAAGGACAGGCTTTAGTGCAGATGATGGAAAAAAGCGTACAGCCTCATCTCGGGGGTCAACTGGACATTCGCGCATAAGTGCATCCATATGCTTGGTTAAGGGCGATTCTGCTCAGGTCTGAACAGACCCGGGTAGAATCGTTTTTTTATCTCCCTATTTTTCGTTCAGCACAAAACGTAGTAAACTAGACATATCGTCCACAACCTCGGTTCGGAGGATAGCGCAACATTCACACGATTTACATTGAAAAAGGAGGATACATAGTTTATGAGTTATTCCGAATATTTTGAAAAAGCCAGAGAGCAACAACTGGGCGAGTTACAGGAGTGGTTGTCCATTCCGAGTATCTCAGCATTATCGGAGCACAAAAAGGACATTAACCAAGCAGCTGAATGGCTGGCTGCCAAACTGACTGCTGCCGGTCTGGAAAACGTTGAAATCATTCCAACCAAAGGGCACCCGCTGGTATATGCCGATCATTTGCACGCACCTGGTAAACCAACGATCCTCGTGTATGGACACTATGATGTACAACCCGTAGACCCGCTTCACCTGTGGGAAACGCCGCCGTTTGAGCCATCCATCCGTGATGGAAAATTGTATGCGCGCGGAGCGACAGATGATAAAGGACAGGTTTTCTTGCACATTAAGGCAGTTGAGGCCATTTTGAAGCAGGAAGGCAAATTGCCGCTGAACATCAAATTCTGCATTGAAGGCGAGGAAGAAGTGTCCAGTCCGAACTTGCTTGAGTTTTTACAAACTGGAGCTGAACGTCTGGCTGCCGATGCTGTACTGGTGTCCGACACTTCCTTGATCGAAAAAGGGAAGCCTGCCATTTGCACAGGTTTGCGTGGACTATGTTCACTGGAAGTCGCCATTCACACGGCGAACACAGATCTACATTCCGGCTCTTTCGGTGGCGGCGTGCCGAATGCCCTGCATGCTCTGGTGTCCTTGCTGGCAACCCTGCATGACGACAAAGGCCGCGTTAGCGTCGAAGGATTCTACGACGATGTCGCTCCATTATCGGCAGAGATGAGAGAAGAATTCGTGAAGCAAGGCTTCAATGAGAGCAAGCTGCAACAAGATCTTGCACTTGATTCCCTCTATGGCGAAGAAGGATTCAGTTTCGTTGAGCGTGTTGGGGCGCGTCCGACACTAGAGCTGAACGGCGTATACGGCGGCTTCCAAGGGGAAGGCACGAAAACGGTCATTCCGAAAGAAGCTCATGCTAAAATCACGTGCCGCTTGGTGGCTAACCAGAACCCGCAAGACATTCTAGACAAAATCGAACGCCATTTGCGCGCTCATGTTCAGGCAGGAGCTACTCTGGATATTCAACAGGGTGAAAAAGCAAACGCCTTTAACATCGACCCGTCACACGCGTTTCTGCAAGCGGCAGCCGATGCTTTTGAGAAGGTATACGGTGTGCGTGCCCTCTTTACCAAAGATGGAGGCTCCATCCCAATCGTGGAAACCTTCTCCCGTGTGCTGACTGCCCCAGTCGTGCTGATGGGCTTCGGCTTGCCAGATGAGAACCTGCATGCGCCTAACGAGCATTTTAACTTGGATAATTTTGACAAGGGTCTCCTGACAATTGTAGAGTTTTTGAAATCGGTGTAAGCACATGACAACTTCTTATGGCTAAGTTACAATAGAGAGGGCGAAAGCCCTTTCTATTTTTTTTGGAGGAGCGCTACATAATATGATTATTCAGTTTATTCGTTTACGGTAATGTGAGGTACAGTTCATGAAAACCCAACCTATTTTTTCCAAAAAATAGGTTGGGTCTATTTGGCTGTGCCTTTTTTCATTCACCAAATACGAATGAACGGGGTGCTTTTCTGTGTCCAAATGGAATAAACACGAGATGAAGGCTGGCCTGATTGGTAAGCATGAACATCTCTTTAGGTGTCCTCTATGCTCTCAACCGATGCGTATGGTGGAAGGTAAAAGCCTCCTATGTACGAGTCAGCATTGCTATGATCTTTCAAAATACGGGTATTTACATTTAGCCGCCCGGTCCTATAAGACCAAATATGATAAACAACTATTTTCCTCCAGAAGAATGATGTGCAATAGCGGATTTTTCGATCCCTTAAATGAAGCGATAAGCAGCACTATAATGAAATTTATGAAGCCGCTGTTTGATCAAAAATCACACCTTTACTTGCTCGATGCAGGTTGCGGGGAAGGCACTCATTTGAGCCACATTCAGGATAAGCTGACTTGGAAGGGAATCACCGAGCTAACAAGCGTAGGTATGGATTTGTCTAAAGAAGGTATTATGGCCGCAGCCAAAGAATATCCTCATCCCCTCTGGTGTGTTGCTGATCTGGCTCATTGTCCATTTTCAAATCAACAATTTGACGGTGTACTCAATATTTTATCCCCTTCTAATTATGCTGAATTTACAAGAATTCTTTCGGAGGACGGCTGCGTCCTGAAAGTTATTCCCGAACAATATTATCTTCGGGAATTGAGATGCTTGTATGAACAGAAAAAGAATACGCCTGCTTATTCGAATGACAATATATTAAGCCGATTTAAAGATCATTTTAAACTTCTATCCGCCGAACGGGTAACCTATCGTTTTATGTTAAATGCCGACCTCTTGAAACCTTTGCTCCATATGACTCCCTTATCGTGGGGAGCTACGGAAGCAGACTGGCAGCGAGTGCAGGAAATAAATTTACCGTATGTCACAGTAGATTTGCTCATCTTATGCGGTAAAAAATAGATACTAAAAAGCATTCACAGCATGGGATCATCCATACTTCGTGAATGCTTTTTTACGTTAGTTCCGTCGCTTAAGAAAAACGGGTGTAGCGCAACAGGTGAGCCAGCCGATTGAGCCGTTCTATCTCCCGATCCAACTCATGCAGCGGCTGTCCAGCCAAAGCAGCGTTTGCTCTCATATCCCGGAGCGGGTTCATTTTTCGACCCATGAGTTTGAGAACCGTGGCCTTCCCCATGTTATTCACCACCACATATTGCGTTAGCGGGTCAAGCTCAATCCACAATACATGATGCTGAAAAAACGACAATAGTTGCTCTTTTAACGCCTCCAGCTCTTCAAGCTCACCTGTGATTTGCGGATGATGATGAAAAGCCACATAGCCCATCACCCGCAGGTCACTTATGATTTGTTCCATATGGAGCGTTTCGTGTATGTACACATTGTTCGTGCTCATGCGGTTTCTTGCACCATTCGTATGATCTTCCCGTATGACGTTCACCACCTGACTATCGTTATATCAAGATTGATCTTTCCCCTTTTTCACTATAGCGCAATCGGCTTTGAAAAGTCAGGACCTATACAAACCTTGCGAACAAAAAAACAACCGGCTTATACGCCAGTTGTTTCTCTTTCTACAAAATACTTATTGGTCATATAATGGGCCTTGCCTCTGGAAGTATCCACCATTCCCTTTTTATTATCGAGAAAAACAATCTCCCGGCATTTGGTGCAGTACCACTTGGTCCGCTTAAAGGGAGATTCTGTTACATACGATGTACCACATTTGCAATCTACTTTAATTAAGGTTTCAGTTGATTTGTAAGCCTGGGACAACTCTTTTAGGCCAGTATCCGGCTGTTGAATCGGGATAATAACCTCCTGATAGCTTGAATACTGATTATGCACCTTAAAATCAGCCACCAGTTCCGCATGCAGTCCAAAGTACTCTTTGCCAATCTCGGTTACAAATTTTTTGCCGATTCTGTAACACTCAAGCCATTCCTGTATCTGTTGATTAGACAAAGGCACTGTGCCCTTGATACCACTATTTAATGTGTAAGTCATGATGTATAAAGTATCATCTTGTCTATGTCCGTACATGAGAAGCCTCCTTATAATACACTTGATAATGTACTACAAAGCGTAAAAAACATCAATTTTATTATTTGGCAAAAGACCTAATATCATTTTGGTAGGCACACAAGAGGTGTGAGTGTATAGTTAGAAAGCAACTGACAATCAGTCAGTTGCTTTGTCTTTCCACATAGTATTTGTTGGTCATGTACCATGCCTTGCCTTTATCTGTATCCACCATGCCCTTTTTACGATCCAGGAACACAATGTTATTACACTCCTTGCATGACCACTTGGTTCTTTTGTGCGGTGACTCTTCTATATAGGAAGCACCACATTTACATTCTACCTGAATTAATGTTTTATACTGGCTGTACGCCTCTACCAGTGGGTCCAGATCTACAGCTTTGCGTTCCATTACAGGCTGTATTATGGATATGTGTTCTCTCTGCTCCGAGTATTCATTATGTACCTTGAAATCTGCTACCAACTCAGGGTTTAAACCAAAATATTGTTTCCCCACAACCGTTACAAACTTGCTGCCAATTCGATATGCTTTAATCCATTCCTGTACCTGCTTACTGGTTAGGTCGACAGTTCCCTTTATACCGCTGTTCAGCGTATAAGTCATCAAGTGTTGGTTGGGTGTCATATGTCTTAACGTTCACCTCCGATCAAGAATATACCACAGGTAGCTCTAGGCAAAAGCTACTTCCTACTACCTGAAGCAATGAGCTTTTTCTGCCTTGTGATTCTTCTTCAACACCTATATATAAAAGTATAGCTCAAAACCTGATCCATCTTCCATCCTGTCGTCATGCTGAATACTGCTTTTGTAGGGATTTATATTCTTAGACTATCACCAGATGCATTTCTATCTTAGTATAACTTTGTGGTACAGTCTTATGTTTTGATCACTCCTGTTAGTTGCACTATGATCTCTAATGGTAGTTTCTTCCTTCTATATATAGTACATCATTTACACGCAAATTCCCACATATTTCAGCGGTTATTCTGTAAAACAAAAGCCTTCATCCTTTTTAAAAGGGTTACGGGACTGATCACATGGTAGAGGTTACTGCTTCCTTGCCGTCCCCCCGATTATGTTATAATAAAATAAAGCAAAAAGAGCGAGGTGAAGTCGATGAAATGGGAAGAAATTGCCGAATCACATCCAAGGCGATTTGTGTTGGTTGAGGCTATAAAAGCCAGTTCCAATAACCGCGTGCGCAATCTTGAAGACATGGCGGTTATTCAGGATTACGATAACCCAAAAGATGCATGGAGCGGGTATAAACATTTTCACAAACTGTATCCGTCACGCGAACTGTATGTGTTCCATACCAGTCGATCCGATGTCGAGGTTGTAGAAGAGTTTTTCTCAGGAGTACGGCAGCGTACATGAAGATTAACCTTCATAATGGTTTGCCAATTGTTTCCTTAACATTGAGACATCACGACCAAACTGCTCTATTACCAAACGTATTGTTCGATACAGGGTGCGCTGCAACAGTGTTTGATACGGATTTACTTGCCCAAATCGGCATTCACATTGATTTCATTAACGGGAGAGCAAAGCGGATGTACGGGGTGGGCGGTACAAGTGAAATTTGCTACGAACAGGTAATTCCTCATCTAAAAATCGGTCATATTCAATTAGATACATTTCCAATTCAACTAAGCTCTATTCAAGAGCCGTATGGATTTGATGGCATATTAGGCATTGATTTTATGCTAAAAACAAAATTAATTGTTGACTTTGATTTAATGAACATCCACTCCCCACTTTCACCTTTAAAATAATTCCAAGCAGGTGGTCACATGTCTCTTCATTTAAATCTGATTACCATCATGCTCAGCCCGTAGAAGTATTACTTATACCCTTGGTTTCTCCTGCGGGCTGAGCCTTTGCCCAAGGGAGCGTGATGGTAATGAAACCTAATCAAAAAAATCGTAATCGAGCTTATTTTAGGCACCACAGAAAACGTGTTATTCAGCGTAAAAAACGGCTTTCAGCACACCGGGGATGGGTCATCAAATTCGATGGTGTATTCTCCAAAGGAAAAATCCATTGTTCCTGCTGGATGTGCAGTAATAAAACAAAACGACTGGGCTATCCCAAATCAGAGCTAGCAAGAATAGATAACTGCCGGGAACAGCTTCAGGATTATCGTTTCTAAACTAAAAAACGCTCAAAACAAGCGAATGTCCATTGCTATGACACTCGCTTGTTTTACGTTTACAATAGATTTTCCAGCTTCTTTCCTCAATTTGAAATATAGAATAAACTTGCTAGATTTGATCAGCTAACATACCACAAAACAAAAGCCTTCCCGACCACCCTTCACTGTCGAAGGATCATCGAGAAGACTTTGTACCCCGCAAGGAACGAGAGGTCAGATTTTTAATTCTCCAAGCCTGATTAATTCCACGACCGCCTGTGAACGACCTTTTACGTTCAATTTTTGCATCACATTGGAAATATGGTTTCGGACCGTTTTTTCGCTAATGAATAGCTGTCCGGCGATGTCACGTGTTGTTTTGTCCTGCACGAGCAGTTCAAATACTTCACGTTCACGGTGAGTTAACAAAAACTTGTTTTTGTGGTCGTTACCCTTCGTCAATTTCACCCCTCCTTGCTCGGGTTTTGTGTGGTGTAACAAGGTTAAGGGATACAGTCAACACATTTTATGTCATGTGCTCAGGTATGGTTCAATATGCGGATAAAAATGGGCATAGGCACCTTACTAACTCCCTTCGATGGAGGGTTGGACTCTGCGTCTAATTTATGTATTGACAGGCATATGGGCCAGCCTTATGATAAGAAAAACCGCGACTGATAATCATTATCAAAATAAAAATTCGATATAGATATCGCGCAACAGACTATGGTTCAAGGCCAGTTTGGCCAGAAAGGGTGTTCATTGATTATGAAACTACGTTATGCCGTACCGGCCGGAGTGCTGATCTCTTCTATTCTGTTCGCAGGTTGCGGACAAACCGGAACTGCTACTCAACAGCCTGCCGCAACGACCAAAGATGCAGGAGCAACAACACAGACAACGACTCCTGCCGCTTCTGCTCCTAATTTTGATCAAGCGGTAACAGCTTACCGCACCTATGCCATCGAGCAATGCGATACGTTTGTGAAGAAGACAGAAGAATTCACGAACGCAGTCAAAGCTGGCGAGCTGGATAAAGCCAAGGCGCTGTATGCTCCTGCACGTATGTACTATGAACGGATTGAACCGATTGCAGAAGCGCTGGGTGATCTTGACCCGAATATTGATGCACGTGACGGTGATGTGGATGCAGCGGATTGGCGCGGCTTTCACCGGATTGAAAAAACATTATGGGAAGAAAACACAACCAAAGGAATGGACGAGTTTTCCGACCGACTGCTGAGTGATGCCAAGCTGCTGCGCGCCAAAGTAGAAACAGTTAATATTGACGCCAGCCTGATGGTAACGGGTGCAGTGGAGTTGCTGAATGAAGTATCCACCTCGAAGGTGACCGGTGAAGAGGAACGATATTCTCATACAGATTTGTACGATTTTGCTGCCAATGTAGAAGGCGCACAAAAGATATATGACATTTTGAAAACAGATCTGAACCAAAAAGATGCGGCGTTGGAAAAACAAATCGGTGAGCGCTTTACGGCCTTGCAGCAGGAGTTGGCTCCTTTTAAGGACGGAGAAGGCTATGTATCGTATACAAAACTGAAACCGGGAGAAGTTAAAAAGCTGAGCCAAAACCTTGATGCTTTGGCAGAACCGTTGTCCCAAATGGGGAAATTGTTAGGAGTGTAATGATATGAAAGGCTTTAAGCGGCAAAAAGGGCTAGAAAAGCCGCAGTATGCGGAATCCCATAATGAACAGGGCGATCTGGTAAAAAAGGATGCGAAGCTAGTGGAAGATGAGCCGTCAGGAAAAAGCAAATCCGTATCACGCCGAGACCTATTGAAGCTGGCCGGGGTAGGTGGACTAGGCCTCCTGCTTGGCGGCGGGGGCGTGGGAGCCGTGCTGTCAGCCGGTCAACGTCTCGAAAGCATGATGACGGATGCGGATACCAAAGATGTAATCCCTTTTTACGGTAAGCATCAGGCAGGTATTGTGACTCCGGCGCAGGATTTCATCTGCTTCGCCGCTTTCGATCTAACAACCAGCGACAAGGAACAGGTACGCAGCCTTTTCAAAGCTTGGACGGAAGCAAGCGCTACAATGACTTCTGGCGTGCTGCTTGGCAACGATAATGAAAACCTCAACCTCCCTCCTTCCGATACGGGCGAGGCGGCAGGATTGTCGCCATCCCGCACGACGATCACCTTTGGTGTGGGCCCATCCTTTTTTGATGGAAGATACGGCCTGGCCGGGCTTAAACCTGTCGGGTTCCGTGAGTTGCCCCGTTTTCAAGGGGATGCCCTGGAGGAGCAATGGTGCGGCGGCGACATCGGAGTGCAGGTATGTGCCAATGACTTGCAGGTAGCCTTCCATGCCCTGCGTAATTTGGCACGTATCGCCAGAGGAACGGCGGTGCTTCGCTGGACGCAGGAAGGCTTCCAGCGGACAGCACAGGCCGATCCTGCGGGAAGCACACCGCGCAATTTGCTGGGCTTCAAGGACGGTACAGGGAACCCCGACACCTCCAAGGCAGGCGAGATGAATCGGCTGGTGTGGACACAGACCAGTGACGGACCAGCATGGATGGGCAACGGCAGCTATATGGCTGTTCGCCGTGTACGCATGCGGGTAGAGGTGTGGGATCGCTCAACATTGGGCGACCAGGAGGATACTTTTGGACGTCATCGCAGCAGCGGGGCCCCACTCGGTAAGGTCAAGGAGTTCGACAAGCTTGATCTGGCGGCCAAAAATCCGGAAGGCAAGCCGGTTACACCTCCCACCTCTCATGTGGCTTTGGCTCATGGGGACGGAAGCATTAATATTTTGCGGAGGTCTTATTCGTATTCAAGCGGATTGGACAAGCAAACAGGACAGCTGGATGCTGGGCTGCTGTTCATCAGCTATCAGCGTGATCTGTTCAAGCAGTTCGTTCATATTCAGGAGAAGCTTGCACGCAATGACAAGCTGAACGAATACATTGTACACAAAGGCAGTGCGGTGTTCGCCTGCTTCCCAGGTGTATCGCAAGGTGGCTACATCGGGGATACGTTATTTTAACAGCAGGCAAGGAAGGGGATTTATATGAATCGGCGCAATAAAAGCTTGGGGTGGGTGTTTGTGCTGGTGGCAGCTCTGCTGCTGACCGTAACTCCGTTCATTTCCGGCTCCGGGTCGGTCGCTTTTGCACAAACAGATGCCAAAGCTGTCACCAATGATCAGCTAATGCCTGTAGTGGGCGGAGCACTGGTAGAGGCGGGACAAGCCCAATGGACGGAAGCCTCCAAGGATCTGAAAGAATTCCGCACGCTGTGGGAGACCGCCAAAACAAATGGCGGAGATTCAGCTCACATCGAAGCTGTAGATCAAGCACTCACCGATGCGGAGCAGACACTCGCCAGTGGCGGCGGGGAACCAGCGAAAGCTGCCTTATCCGTGCTGGCGCGCTCGGTCAATGAGTACGTCACTGCTGCCGAAGGGGACAAACCAGCCCCGGCTGGAGCCAAAGCAGCGGAAAAACTGCTTCCCATGGCGAAGGGCAGTCTGGCCGCCATGCAAAAAGGCGATTGGGCTGCTGCCCGGGTGGATTACGATCGAATCGTCAAAGACTGGTATCAAGTAGAAACACCGATTCGTTTGGACAATTTTCCGGTATACAGTTCGCTCGAAACTAAAATCAGTCTCATCCGCATCTCCATGCAAGCTGAGCCTATTCGCCAAGAACAGGCTCTCAAGGAAATGCAGGAATTAACGACTCTGCTGTCTGATTATAGTCAGGGTAAATCTATGAACACAGGTCAAGGAACGAATGCAGGCAATACGGCTGCCGGAACGGCGAATGGTTCGGCAGCTTCCCTAGGCGATGCAGTCACCTTGCTCGAATCCGCACGCCAAAATGCTGTAGCTAATCAGCCAGAGCAAGCGGCTGACAAGGTAGTGCAGTTTATCGCTCTGTGGCCTTCTGTCGAAGGACATGTACAAATTGCCGATCCGACGTCTTACACTGCAATTGAAAATGAAATGACCGAGACTTCAGGATATCTGCTGTCTTCTCCACCGAATACGGACAAAGCCATTCAGACTCTTGATCAGATGCTGGACAGACTCCGTCCGTTGACGGAAGAACGTTCTTACACTGCGTGGGATGCTGCGCTGATTTTGCTGCGTGAGGGCCTGGAGGCCATCCTCGTGCTCGCAGCTCTGCTGGCGTATGCCAAAAAAAGCGGCGAAGCCGTGGCTGGACGGTGGATATGGGCAGGAGCCGGAACGGGGCTGGTGCTGAGCGGAATTCTGGCAGTACTGTTCACCACACTGGTGGCAGCTGCCGCATCAGGCAGCATGCGTGAGTTGCTGGAGGGTGTCACTGGGCTGGTGGCGGTCGTGCTGATGCTGACCGTTGGTAGCTGGCTGCATAGCAAATCCAATGCTGCCGCGTGGAACCGCTTTGTGGAAAACAGCGTGGGCAACGCGCTGGCACGGGGAAGCCTGTGGTCGCTATTTGCGGTTTCTGCGCTCGCAATTCTGCGTGAAGGAGCCGAGACAGCTATCTTTTATGTCGGTATGGCTCCAGCCATCGAAACCTCGCAATTGCTGCTCGGCATTAGCTCGGCGACGGTTGTTCTAGTCATTCTGGCGTTTGCGATCATTAAGTTCAGTGTACGGTTGCCGATTCGCGCATTTTTCCTGACTGCCACTGTACTGATTTACTATCTCGTATTCCGATTTCTGGGCGAAAGTATTCATTCGCTTCAGGTGGCTGGCAAGCTTCCGGGGCACACTGCCTCCTCGCTTCCGTCTATTAGCTGGCTGGGAATGTATCCAACTTGGGAAACCTTTGTCCCACAAATCGCTGTACTGATCTTTATGGTATGGCAGCTTGTGCGTCAGGAAATACGCAGTTCCAAGCAACATTAAGTCGATACTACCCTACTCATCATGTAAAAAACGCCAAATCACAGGTCCGATTTGTATCGGTTCCCATGAGTTTGGCGTTTTTTTACATACTTACAACACATCCTCAGGCAACGGAATCATGCGCTGATGACGCAGCAGGTCTGTGCGGTCACCGTGTTCACGAATGACATGCACCTCCCCACGAAAATCGAGCAGCTCCGCCGGGGTAGCATGTCCCAGAAATTGTAGTGGACTATAGCTTAATCCATAGGCACCTGCATTCGGAAAAACAATATAATCGCCCTCGTGAATCGGGGGAAGCTGCGCTTTTTTCACAATACAATCCTCGGGTGTACAAAGCGGACCAACAACGCTTACCGTCTCAAGCTCTATGGATGCCTCTTCCAGAGGCCCTCCTACTCGGTTTGCAACCTCTTCTAGTGATTGTTCGACAGCAACAGCCGTTTGAGCAGAAGCGTCTCTCTGTCCCATCCGTAGGGTTGGTTCCACTTCTCGTTCTTTGGGTTCTTTCGATTCTCCCGCTTGCCTGCGCATAATTCGCACCGGGTAGTTGTCCCTAATGCGGCGTCCTCGAAAAGTAGCTGCGGCGTAGTGATTCATGCCACCATCAGCCACGACAAACTTCTCTCCCTTGGATTCCTTTGTATACAATGCTCGGCAGACATACATGCCCGATTGAGCAACCAGATACCTGCCGCTTTCGATGATTAGCTTAACCCCGGGCATGCGGGTTCGGGTCTGCTCCGCGAGTGTGTTCAGTCCGTCAATGACGTGATCCATATCGAGCGGCTCCTCATGAGCAAAATAAGGTACACCAAATCCGCCGCCCAAATTGACCGTATGCATCGCCACACCATACTGAGCCTGTACCCGTTCTGCCAACTGCAGCGTATTCGCAAATGAAGCTAAAATCTGATCCGATTTCAACATTTGCGTACCTGTGTATACCTGAATACCTTGAAAATGGACGTGTGGGCAATCTTCCAGCACCTTAAAAAAGTGATCCAGCTGCCCTTCATCCACTCCAAAGGGGCGCGGAACACCACCCATTTTAATCGTTGCTCCAGACAGATCGTTATCGGGATTGATGCGGACCGCTACCCTGACAAGCTGGCCCGTTTGGGCAGCAATGTCCTCCAGCAGACGCAGCTCCCTCACCGATTCGACATGAATACAGCCGATTCCATAGGCTATCGCCTCGTTCAGCTCGGCTACTGTTTTTCCCGGTCCGGCGTACAGCACGTCTTCCGCAGCATACCCGGCCTCCATAGCGACGAACATTTCTCCAGCCGAAGCAATCTCAACACCACAACCTAACGAGCGCAGCAACCCAGCCAAGGCTACGTTACCATTAGCCTTGAGCGCATAATGTACACGCACGTCCGGGTGCAATCGGGATAGCAACGAGCTGACGTGGGCATGCAGCGCGTCCCCGTCATAATAGTAAAATGGCGTCGGATGCTCGCCGAAACGCTCCAGTAAGGCTTCGTCCTTTTTATCCATCACCTGAGTTCCCCTCCTCTCTTTGCCTTGATACTCCGTATTTTGCATCATTTGCTTCCCTCCGCTCGAAAACACAATCATACTCATACTGCATAAATCGTCTCGCCCGAGCGTGCTGCTTCATGAATGGCTGCCAGCAGTCTGACGCGTTCAGCAGCCTCGCGAAATGGAATGGGCTCCGCTTCTCCCCGGATGATGTTACAAAAGGTATTCAACTGATTGACATAATAGTTCATAGGCTCGAAAACCGTTTTGGTATGCGAAGATGTCTGTGATAACACAGGCAGTGCATCCACATCCGTTATATTCGGCATGATATCCTTCTTTATTTCTGTCTTGAGTGTCATTTTATAAAAACCTAAATTGGCCCGAAAGCAGTCCTTTAAAGTGACTACTGCCGAATCAAAGGTCAGTACATGAGCACAGCGATAAGGGCGCTCAAATGAAAAGAGGGCAGATGCCTCCAATCCGCTCGGATAACGGGCTTGCGCACGAAATGTCCAGTCACAGCCATGAGGACCATCGAAATCCGATTGACTATGGAATTCCGCCTGCTCTAATCCAACGACGGCTTGAAGCAGCTGTAGCCAGTACACGCCCAGATCCCAAAAGCATCCCCCACCCTGCTCCGGACGAGATCTGTAATTGTCCGCATGTCCTTCTTTTGCCGGAATGCATAGACTCGTCTCTATGGAGCGTAAGCGACCATAACGCCCCGATTCTACCATCCTCCGCAGTTCATGCTGCCAAGGATGGTGCTGCACCATCACTCCCTCCAGCAGGTAAGCGCTACTCTGTTCGACTGTCACTGCCAAGGGAGCCAGATCAGCCGTATTCAGGCATAACGGTTTTTCCACCAGCACATGCTTATGAGCCCGTAGTGCTTTGCCAATCCACTCGGCATGTAAGTCGTTGCTGAGCGCAATATATACAGCATCGATCTCCGGGTCCTTTAGCATATCCTCAGCATGCCGATAAACGACACTGACGCCAAAACGATCTGCCATTTCTCCTGCCTTGGCAACCGTGCGGTTCGCAAGCGCGGTCACGCGTGCCCCTGCAACATGTCGGATCGGTTCCAGCAACGCACGGGGAGCAATGGCAGAACAGCCAATGATCCCAAAGCGAATATCTCGCATCGCAGGCTCTTGCGCAGCCGCGGCAGCGTTCATAATCCCTGCTCCATTCCCGATGCTCTTGCCTGCATTTGTATGCTATTCACATACGACTCTATATAACGCGGCGTCCGACTGCGCAGCTCTACGATCCTCCGATGCATATCCTCCAGTATCTGAGCACTGCCGTCATAGGTTTGTATCCACGTATCGTATCGCATACCAAGTCCCAGCCGTTCCCATAGATCTGCATTATGCTTTTCATGCACACCAAATGGCTCCAGCATAATGAGTGGAGTGGCTGTAGCGAACGAGTCGGTTAGGCTGCCACCACCTGGCTTGCTGACAATGGCCTGGACACGACATGCTTGGTCCAGCATGCTATGGTAATCCGGTCCGACCTGATATACTGTCTTCTCGCCCCTTTTCACCTCTCCGAAAGGCGGAAATGTATGCTCCCCGGCTTCATTACGCTGCCATGTCCTCCACTGCGGGTCCATCTGAAAATAGCGTATACTGTCCCGCTGTTCATTCGGTTGATCCTGATCATACAACAGTAGATCCAGCTCCCAGCCCGCTTCTTCCAACCGTCCAACCTTGTCACGGTAGGTGCCCATCCCCCAACCGCCGCCATGTACGAATAAGCGGGATTGCCGTGCTTCAAACGGTACATACTCCACGGCCGGCACATCAATATAGTGGCTGACTCTATTCTTATCATTTTCAAAAAAGGTCATTTCTCCACAGCCCTCCGCAAAACGCGGGTTATGCTTGGCTAGATTTTTCCAAGAAGGAGAAGGTGTCGAATCCATGTACACGATGTCCACATGCACCGACTCCGGTTCTCTGCGCTTGCGATACTCCTCCAGTACATACATCCAATGACCGGATAAGCATATAAAATACCGCCGATCCTCCTTCATCCATTGGTTCAGCAGCACTTCCATTGCAGCGAGATCCAGTGAATTACGCATATCCTGCGGGACCTTTTGTGACATTAAGGCCACCGCAAAATTGTCATGGTAAGCTTTGCGGCTTTTGTCGACCTTGAGACGGGCCGATTCTGGCAGCACATTTTCAAATACATGAATCGCCGTATCCACGCCCAGCCTGCGAAGACCCGCTTGCAACAACAAGCCAGGGGTATAAAAGCCCAATCCGAAACCGGAACACAAAATCGTTACCTTCATAAGCTTATCCGTACTCTTACGCATGCTCATACGCCTCCCGTTTAATTCAGCACTGTAAAATGATGCTCTGCCAAAAAACGCTCCAGCTTTGTAGTCAATCGCATTTTATCCTCATCGCTCGCAGCAACCAGCTCTAAATAAAGACGCCCCTTACCTCGTGCCCGTTCGCTTCCAGCAGTTTCTTTTTTACCATTCAAGTCCGGCTTAGCCATGCCGTTCCCTTCTGATCCGCCATCGCTGGCCCCAATCCCGCTCACACGAACCTGCTTGGCAGGCGATCTGCCTCCGCGCCCGGTTGCATTTCTGCTTGGCGTGCTTGTATGGCCCACAATCTTGTTCTCGCCATCTCGTCCACCTGTGTTCACATATAATGTATTGGCACCCAGAGGCATGACACCTTCTTCACGTTCACCTGTGAACAACAATCCTTCACCTTTCAGCCCTTCCAGCAGTTCTTCATAGGATAAACTGCCATCATGGGACAGTGAATAATTCGTCAGCGTGCCACGCATATTTTTCCCGGCCAGAAAGGTATCGAGCTGATGCTTGATCAAACTCATCGACTTTCTGGCATTAATTTCGATAATAGGCTCCAGCTTCCCACCACGAAGTGTCATGGAATCAATGCATACATCGCCATAATAACCATCCTGATACAATTGCCGTCCCACATCCTGCATTAAGCTAAAATAGCCCTCGCGCTCCAGCCGCTCTAAAAAAGCCACGTCCGGCGACAAGGATTCCCGATAAGAGAATTGAGTATTAGCCAGCCATTGTACAGATAGGATATCGACACTTCCATCATCACCAATCGTAAATTGGCATGAAAAATCCTGCTCTTTCTCCTGAAAAGGCTCCAAAAGGAAAAGCACCTGTTTGCCTTTACGCTCCTGTCCACGCAAATACGATACGATCCGGTCCAGCATTTGTGTGGAGGTAATGTGCAGGTTTCCTTTGCCCGATACGCCAAAATCATCCTTGATTAAAAAGCTTCCATCCCGCAGCAGCTTACGCCCCGCCTCAGCGACATCTGCAAACGAAGTCACAATATAGCCCGGGTTGCGCAGACCGAGACTGCGTTTCAGATCAGAGGAATACGTTTTGGCATTTACCTTGCGAATCGTTTCCAGCGGCGGCTGATGCAGTGTTATACCCCAAGCACGTGCAGCCTCCTCCACATGCGGTAAACCCGCAAACGGGCTAAGCACACAGCCTTCCAGTTGAGGAAACCCCTCTCCAGCATCGGCCTTACGACTGCCCAGCAGTTCAAATACTGAAGCGGCTGATACGTTACCTGCACGCTCCATGCCGTCGGTCAAATCTCGTTCGTTGACAGCCGGATGAAAGCCCAACTGCGCGATATACTGACGATGTACGGGCGAAATGGCATAACGGGTCAATAACGCATCTCCTGGCTGGCAAAAGCTGAACAGCAGTTCATCCATGGCTGCTACAATCGCAGAAGAAGCCCGGTCAGGCAGGGCTGGCAGGGAAGCTAACTGGGCATCCCGCCAGTAAGCCTCCGCTTCGAACGTTCCCATATACAAATGACGCTGATTCGGTATCGCATTCATATGATTCGCTTCCTTTCCTGCTTCATTATTGGCCCACTACACGGTAGCGCTACTGGCTCGCGCTCGTATAATCACGTAGAGCAAACTGCCATATCAGGCGGATGATCGCCAGCAGCCAGAGAGGTGCGAGAAATGCCCATACCACCAACCCGGTATCCATTTTGCCGAGAATGAACATGGGCGGAAAATTACAAATGACAAACACCGGAAGCACGAACAAACCGATACGCTGAATCAGATTACTGTACACGGCCATCGGCACATAGTTTGTCTCGAAAATGCTGTTGGACAGCTCCGTAACGCCGTTCGTGCGGATAATCCAGAAGGCCAGCAGTTGGGGGAGCAAAAATACGGAGTATGCCGTAAGCACTCCGCATCCGAGCAGCACAGAGAACCCTCCCGCGGTTTCAAAATTAAACGACAATCCGAGTCGATACCATCCAATCCCTGTCATAATTCCGCCGCCAATTACATTCGGCACGGTATAGCCCAGCTCAAATTGACGCAGTGTCACCATAAATTGCAGCGATACGGGTTTGGTCATGAGCACATCCAGTGAGCCGGTACGAATTTTGTCAGGCAGGCTTGTAAAATTACTGTAGAATAATCCACTATAAAATCCGCTCATCATCGTAAACACGCCGATATATAACAATATGGCGTCAGGAGACCAGCCGTTAATGTCCGTCCCGGCGCGGTATGGAACCGATGCGTACAGCAGCTTGATAAGCAAATAAGCTGTTTCAACCAGAAATGCCGTTATAAAATTAATGCGGTATTCCATCTGCGACATGACGGAAAACTGGACAAACTTCCAGTACAGTCTGATGTAGCGCAAAACGTTTCGGAAAACATTTTTCATGTTAACCCCCCACCGAGACAAAGCGTTTGACCCCGGCTTGCCACACCCAGCGTGATACGGCCGCCAGCACTACAATCCAGAGCCATTGCACGCTAATGCCTTTAGCGGCTTCCAGCAAAGTCAGCTTGCCCGTTAACGCATTCACCGGAAAAAATACAGTGTAGCTGAACGGCAGCAGACTGAACAGACGGGCCAAAACATCTCCAAAAATCGTCAGCGGAAACACGGTACCGCTAGCTACGTAAATGACAAGCGACAGTGTATAAAATAGCCCCGCCGATTCTGTCACCCAAAAGGCTATGCCGCTCAGCGCATAATAGACCACAAAATTAAGCACAAGCGCTCCCGGCAACGCCAATATGTAAAGCAAGATGTACGATAGCCCGAAGCTGATTTGTCCTTCCAGGCTAAGACATAACAGCAAAATAGCAGCCGCCAGCAGCACGACCGCGGACTGTATGACTTTGCCTCCGATAAACCGGCAAAAACGGTAAGCAAAATAATGCACAGGCTGTACCATGAATTTTGCCAGTCCACCTTCCTTGATATCTGTAGCAATTTCGTATTCAAAGCCCGTAGCAATCAGTTTTCCAGTTACTCCCGCCATGACCACATACACCAGCATTTCTGGCAGAGAGTAGCCCAGCACTCTTGCTTGTCCCGAAGAACCGAATACAGCTAGCCAGAGAAAAATTTGCGTCATGATCGGCAGCATAAATCCCGCCATTTGGAGCCAATAATTAGCCCGATACTCCATTTCGTTTTGCATGCCAAGCTGGAGTACCTTCACATATTTGTTATTTCGCATCGGCCAGCCTGCCCCCATCGTACAAATTGGCTATCCCCTCTTCCAGCGGGACGTCCTCAATCGTAAAATCAACGACAGGCAGTGCGTCCAAAATCTTTTTGGACCAAGCCAAGGTATCTTCTGCATCCAGCTCAAATACCGCCTCCATCTCCGAGTTGGAGCGAAGTTTGCCGAGGCTCGCCAATGTTAGGTTGGATACAGGGGTCTCCAGTCGAACCTTAAGTAATTTACGGGCACCGATGACCTCATTCACCTTGTGTAAGTCTCCGTCATAGACCAATCTGCCCCCGCTGATAATGATGGATCTACTGCACAAATCCTCAATATCCTTCATGTAGTGGCTTGTCAGCAGGATGGTCGTCCGGTGCGTGCGGTTATAGGCTTTGAAAAACTCTCGAATCCGCCGCTGAGAAACAAGGTCCAGTCCGATGGTCGGCTCATCCAGCAAAATGACCCGTGGACGATGCAGCAGCGCGGCGATCAGTTCCATTTTCATACGCTCGCCGAGAGACAGCCGCCGAACCTGCACATGAAGCTGCTCCTCCACCCCAAGCAGGGTGACCAGTTCATCCAGCGTCTCTTTGTAACGGTTGTCATCGATTTCATAGATAAGCTTGTTCAGCTCGAATGACTCGCTTGCAGGCAAATCCCACCAGAGCTGGTTTTTCTGTCCCATTACAATGGAAAACTGACGTTTAAACTCTTTTTGTCGTTTCCACGGGGTAAAGCCGAGTACTGATGCCTCCCCGTCCGTGGGATGGAGAATGCCAGACAGCATTTTGAGCGTCGTTGTTTTGCCCGCTCCATTTGGACCGAGAAATCCGACAATTTCGCCTTCCTCAATGCTAAAGCTGACATTTTGTACAGCCTCTTTGGTCAGCTGCTGACGCCTGAACAAGTTTTGTAACGATTTGCGCACGCCCGGCTCCTTTTTGTAGTACGTAAATGTTTTCGACAATTGGTTTAATGTAATGGACGGCAATCAATTCCCCTCCTCTTTCCTCTGCGCGTAACCCCTGGATGAACGTGCCTGATAAGGCCGAGTGCTCTGAACTACTCGGCTGCTTGCTCTGCTAAAATCATCAGTTCCTCCAGCATATGCCGCTGTCTTTCAATTAAATGCAAAGCTCGTTCCGTAATCTCAGGCATCCGATGCTTGCGCAGTTGAAGCCCTGTTTTGTAAATATGCAGATTAAGCTTGTGCCAATCCGCGTACAGCCCCTGTGCCAATTCAATTACGTGCTGTGTTTGTGGCCCCAGCGTGGCTTGATGCAGCAAGCAATAATCAGCTGTATAATCCGTCAAGTGAAGGGCACTGCCCAATCGCAGATTGTAATAGATTTCATGACAGTACGTCCGAAAATCCTGATCCTCCATGTCTGCCAACAGACGGAAGTCACCGACAAATGCCCGGTACCCCTCATCTCCCCGCTTAACCTGTTTGCCTGTTACAGCTTTCCCCGTTTGATTTTCCGACTCATTAGACGTAGGTACGCCTCTCCAGATGGCTTCGTGTCCAGTCAAATACTGTCGAATATGATGAGCACACGCAGCATGCATCTCACTTGGCGAAAGCGGGGCAGGCTGCTCCACCAGCCATGCATACTCAATAATGCCCTGCATCAGATCGTCGAGCCGGGCTGAGCCCACATAAGTCATGGCATGTCCCGAGGAATCGAGCAGGAAGCTATCATTCACCTGTGCTGTCCGTTCTCGCAAGTCCAACCCGCACAACTCAATCACGTGGCCCCTTGGGTAATTTTTCACATATACATCGTGATAGGTTAAAGCGGTGCTCGACGTATGCAGCATGGTACCGTAGCCCGATGTGAGTACCCGCAACAGGTCGGTTTCATCACTGACACCAGCGACCCACGGTTCCACCCGAATAACAGGTCCGCCACTGGCTGCCATTTCTTGAAGCTGCTCTGGATATTTCTCAGGTCCGAAGCGCTTCAAATCTCCACCGTACTCTGCGCACATACTCCCACACAGCATGAATAGCTCGGATTCGGCCATGTTCACCCCGTACCTCCGCAATGAGGTACGCAGGGAAGAATATACACAATGTTTCCCTGGAAGAGCGTTTGCCACTTCTTCTACACCATAGTCCACAACGGAATCATGACGAGTCTCCATATCGGATCCCTGCATCAACCTTGCCTTTTCGGCGCCCTTATGCATATTTGCCCAGCAGACGCTCAATGCCTTGCAGTGTAGATAGATGCTCCAGCACTAGATCGTCGTCCTCCATCGTAATATCAAGCTCATTTTCCAACTCTACAATTAATTCCACAGCCGATAAGGAATTCAGCCCCAAGGTTCGCAGATCCTGATCCGGAGTCAACTGTTCCAGCTCTCCCGGAGCCAGCTTCAAAATCTTTTCCAGCAAGGGTACTACATGGTATACATCTGTTTTCATTTTTGATTCCCTCCAATTTATGAGCATCCTAATCCAGCAATGATACCTTCCAATTTGTGCGCATACGCATCAGCTTCCTGCCAGCTGTCTGCCAAAATAAGTGTGAAAATTCGGTTCACATAGCCCCGCTTCACAGGAATACCAGACAATGTACCCGCCGTATACACAAACACCCCTTCTGGACGTTCGGGCGTATAGAGCAAGCCCTCCTCTGCGAGCAACCCGCACAAGCGGCTGTAGGTGAGAGGTGTAGCAGTAACGTTGCGGTAATAACGGGATAATGTTTTATGCTGTTCTCCCAGGACGGATGACAGGAATGAAATATAGGTAGACAACGTAAACCTACCGTTAATCTCAATAACTGGAACCAGCAAACCTTCTTCGTCAACAAAACCGTCAATAGAGGCCATTCCCGTATACCCAATAGAATAGAGATACGTACCCAGCTGGTAGGCGCAGCGTCTCACTTCTTCCTCCAGCGCATCGCCAATCTCAGCCGGCACTTGAGATCCGATATATACGGTGCCATCCACGTTTTGTCTTTTTAGCGAAAACATCGTCACACCACCGCCCTCGTCAATGCAGAGCTGGTAGTTCAGATCCATCTGCTTATTGTGCCAGCGCTCCACCAGCCAGCCGCCGGAAGATGGCGACGAGCCGCCAAAGCGCCTCATCACACTCAGCAGCGTGTCCAGCTTGGACAGCTCGTCCAGCATATACATGCCTTGTCCCGAGGCACCGTGCGGCTGCTTGATAATCAGCTTCACAGGTCCATCCGATAAGTCAGCCAGTCTGGCACACTCCCTGCGGATCGCCGATTCGTCTGCACATACAGCGCCTTCGCTGACAGCAAAACCAAGCTTTTGCGCGGTCAGGCGGCTGAATATTTTATCATTCACCTGAGCACTGACCGCGGATGGAGCGCCGATCAGCTCCAGCCCGCAAAGCTCCGCGATCGCTTCCTCCTGCGGTGTGACCGCATAGGGGACGAGCCACGCTTTGGCTCCGCTGCTGCTGTGGCCTGCATCTGCAACCGTACGCAGTCGTGCCAAAAGCGCCTCATCCGCCAGCACCAGCTCTGAAATCGGCGTAAGGGGATCAGAAGGCTCCGGCACCTCAATACGCGGCAGGCTAAAGCCCAACCGTTGAAGCATGTCCAGAAACGCCTCATCCGGCTGTTCCCGAAGTACAATGACATCCTGACTTCGACATAGCAGGAGATTCATTTCCTCCATCCGGTTTACGACCTGCTGTTCATCCCGGTCTACCATGCCCCCCTTGCGGGGGGATGGATGCCACACTTGCTCTGCGCCGATATTAAACAGCCAAATCAGGACTCCATGGTCCCGTTCATGCGCAAGCGCTTCCACAAGGTTAATAGTTTTAGTCGTCACGTCTTGTCATCATCCCTCTCTCTTCCATCCAGTAACAAACAACATCCATAGAAAACTAAATGTACTTCAGAGAGCCTGCCCCATGCAGATACAATACGCTGCATTTGGAGCACACCGGAGTCAATCCTTCATGATTAATCTTTTGACGAGTTTTCTCATACGCATCCGAGTTCCATATCTCCTTCAGACTATGCTCACGCATGCTTCCAATCGTGAATTCACTGAAAAATTTGCAAGGCATGACCTTCCCGTCTGGTAAAATATCTGTTCTGGAGGTGAGCGCCAAACAATGATTGGAACAACGACTGACCATTTCCTCGCCATGGATAAATTTATCAATTTCCTCATAATCCAAACCGGGCTGATAGCGCACGCGAATGTTCCATACTCGCTCATTGATCCGCTGTAGTTCCTGCATCAGAGGATCGATGTTATCCGGGTTGATTTTATATTTGAAAGCATGCCAGCTACTAATATTTTTTTCTTCAAGTTGTCGGAGCCAGGAGAAATTACGTGTAAAATATTCATCCATTTTGAGGGAGGTTTCTTTGGAAATGTACCAGGGGAACGTCAGCAGCACCAGATCCAGCCTTTTGTCCTCCAGCATTTGCAGAAATTCGTACATCCGTCCGATCATGTTATCGTTAATGACCGCATGGACAGTTACCCGTCCCTTGTACAATCCCTGGTCGCGCAGTTCAATCAGCTTATCCATCTGCCGCATTGTTTTTTGAAAAGTGCCTTTACCGCGGATTAAATCGTGTTCTCTTTCAAAACCTTCAATCGCTATTAATAACTCCAGATTTTCGGACAAATCCAAAATCCGGTCCAAATATTTATCAATAAGTAACCCATTTGTACAAAAGGTCATTTCGCGCCGATCTTCCGCCAGCACGTCCAAAATTTCATCAAAACGTCGATGAAACATCGGTTCGCCGCCCCACATGTACAGTCTGGACTTGGCTTCCTTGGTTTCGCTCAAAATTTGCCGGAGCATGTCCGGAGCAAGATCCATGTTTTGTTCTTCTTTATCCATTTGGTGATGGTAGCCTTCCTCGTTCCATTCAAAGCAGTGCGTACATCTCAGGTTGCAGCGGTTAGTCAGCTTAATGCCGATCGTCTGGGGCATGTCCGTTTTGAAAGTAGGGTCCTGTGTGGCGTTACGGTAAGATACAGAAGCGTTTTTCAGGTTACGCTTGATGAGCTTGAACGCTTTCTCATCAATCAGCACATTGCTTTTGGGCTGCATGCTAACACCTCGTTTAATGGATTTTCAGGCACATGTACCTAGCTGTACGTCAGACCGTCTCCATTCCCTCCAGATGCGGCGCTTGTTCCGCATCGCTGATCCCCTGAATGTAGCTGCAAAACGCATCTACCGAGCTCAAATGCTCTAGCTCAAAGGAATCAAAATCAATCTCCACATCAAACGCATCCTCCACTTGCAGCATGAAATGAACCAACTGCAACGAATCCAGTCCCGCATCATGAATAATGTCCGAATGTCCATCCAGGTTAGCGACCAGTTCAGGATCTTCCTTAACCGCGCTGATCATTTCAATCACTTGGCTTTGCATAGCAAACTCCTCCTTGTGAATGAGATTCTGTTCGTTCCACCCAACGATGCCCTCTGCAAAGAAAGCTCCTAGAAAAATTCCTTCACTGGAACTTTATTCAATTATACTCCTCCAATGAAGAGACAAGTCAATAGGTTGTTTTGTAAGTAAAACTCGCAATATGTAAATTAATGTATGATAACTTCTACAATTTTCGCTGGCTATTTTTTCGCAAAATCTAATAAAAATTCTTCTCACATCTCTTGCATGAGCAGCAGAATTATTTTACAATACACGTGAAAATGTTTTTCTTTATATTCCCATTATATACGATACTTATTTTCACATAAACACTCTACAGCCAAAGGAGCACAGCTCATGTCCCCCATTCTTCATACATTAGCCCATAGACTGGAGCAGCTTCCCGTACAGGAGCGCAAGCTGGCGGAATCCATCCTGCAATCCCCGGAAGATGTGCTGCATCTGGGTATTCGGGAGCTGTCAGAGCGTTGTGGTGTAAGTGCGGCGACCGTTACGCGGTTTTGCAAATCACTACATTTTAAAGGCTATCCCGATTTCAAAATGAAACTGGCCGCCGAGTTGTCTCATTCCAACCGTAATGGTGAAGAATCCTATCAGGATATTGTCGCCGGAAATTCACTTTCCCGAATCGTGCAGGCTATTCAGGCGAACCATACCGCATCCATTGCAGACACGACCCGACTGCTGGATTTCGACAAGCTGGAGCAGGCCATTGCATGGCTGTCAGCCACGAGCCGCATTGATCTTTATGGCATGGCGACATCGTCGATTGTGGCCCAGGATTTTTACCAGAAGCTCATCCGTATTGGCAAGAACAGCACTGCCTTTGCAGATTCCCATATGCAGATCACCTCTGCCTCCTCGCTCGGAGCGGAAGATGTCGCCTTTGCCGTCTCTTATTCAGGGGAAACCCAGGAGACCATTGCGGCTCTACGCTGTGCAAAGGAACAGGGGGCCAAGACACTATCCCTAACCTCCTTCGGAAACAATACGCTGGCAGGCCTTGCGGATATTGCGCTATTTTCCTCTTCATTGGAGGAAGGAATGCGACGTGGGGATATGGCCTCTCGCATCGCCCAGCTTCATATTATAGATATTCTGTTTACAGGTATGGTGAGCGCGGATTTTGACAAATATATTCCAAGATTGGAAGGTTCATATCAACAAGTGAGCAAGCTCAAAAAACAACCAGGGGGTCACTAAGATGAACATACGCATTTTGAACAGCCGTGAAGACCTGAACGCTACTTCCGCCGCTGTGATCGCTAGCTTGCTGCTATCCAAACCACAGGCTATGCTTGGCCTGGCCACCGGTAGTACGCCGATTGGCATTTACCAACATCTTGCAGATATGTACCGCAAGGAACAGGTCAGTTTTGCACGCGCCTATTCCGTGAATCTTGATGAATATGTTGGTCTTCCCCTAGAACATCCGCAGAGCTATCGAAGCTTTATGAATGAGCACTTGTTCCAGCATATCGACATTCCCATATCCCATACACGTGTTCCTGACGGGAATGCACTAGATCTTGCAGCAGAATGTGCAGCGCACGAGCAGGCTATTCTGGATCATGGCCCCGTGGATCTGCAGTTGCTTGGCATTGGTCATAATGGGCATATCGGCTTTAACGAACCCGGTCACAGCTTGGCTGGAGCCACACATGTTGTAGATTTGAAAGAAAGTACGCGCTCGGCAAATGCTCGATTTTTTGGCGAAATAGATGCTGTACCCAGGCAAGCAGTTACGATGGGAGTAGGCACGATTCTTAAGGCGAAGCAAATTATACTGGTGGCTTTTGGTGCGGATAAGGCCAACATTATAAAACAGGCTTTAACTGGACCTGTCACGACTGAGTGTCCGGCTTCTTTGCTGCAATGTCACCCCAACGTACTTATTTTACTGGATCAGAAAGCGGGAGGATGGTTCAATTGAAGTCAGATGAAATGAGTGGTAACGTACCCCAGCTACTGTATGGGCAAGTTGTCGTTGGAAATGACATCATTGAAAAAGGGGTTGTCGTCATTGAGGGGCAGTCCATTGTTTATGCTGGTTCCGAGGGAAATTTGCCGGCCGATTGGACATCGGTAGTCTTGGCAAATCAGGAAGAAAGTGCAGCGAGAACGGTAAAAATTGTGCGTCTGGAAGGAGGCTATCTGCTACCAGGCTTTATTGATATTCATGTTCACGGCGGTAACGGTGAGGACTTTATGGACTCCAGTCCAAAGGTGCTGGATACGATCACCTCCTTTCACGGTTCACAAGGAACGACGGCCATGCTGGCTACCACCATGACCGCGCCCAAGGAACAGATTGACCGAGTATTGAGTGAAGTTCACGCTTATATGGCACTACCTATGCCCTATGCTCAGTTGGAGGGCGTACATCTAGAAGGGCCGTTCATCAGTCCGAACTGGCCAGGAGCGCAAAACCCGGAACATATCGTGCCACCGAATCTTTCATGGGTGGCAGAATGGGAGCAACGCTATCCAGGCCTTGTTCGCCAGCTCACGCTTGCGCCCGAACGGGAAGGAGCGCTGGAACTGATTGCATGGCTTTGCAGCCATGGCATTACCGCGGCTCTCGGTCATACGGATGCTACGTATGAAGAGGTTGAACAGGCAGCGACGGCGGGGCTGAACCATGCGGTGCATGCGTTTAATGCTATGACTCCGCTGCATCATCGCAAGCCGGGAGCCGCCGGAGCCGTACTTGCTGATCCGCGCATTGAAGCAGAAATCATCGCGGACGGCATTCATGTGCATCCCGCCGCCATTTCCTTGCTCGCTAGGTTAAAGCAGGATCATAATCTCATTCTCATCACAGATGCCATGTCTGCTACTGGTCTGGAAGACGGGAAATATACGCTCGGCGATTTGCCGGTAATCGTGCAGGGCGGTGTAGCGCGACTGGAGGATGGGGTCACTTTGGCAGGAAGCACACTAACGATGATTGAAGGCTTCCGCTATTTGGTTCAACATGTTGGTATGAGTATTCCCGCGGCATCACAAATGGCCAGCCTAAATCCGGCTCGATCCTTGCACATTGCTGATCGTACAGGTTCGCTAGAAGCAGGTAAACAAGCAGATATCCTGTTACTGGATGGAGAGTTAAAGCTGCAAGGCGTATGGATTAAAGGATTGCGCAAATAATTCAGTTATAGTTATCATTCCCCAAAACTAAAGAGCTATCCACCAGCGTATTCGCTGAGATGGATAGCTCTTTCTTTGGCATTGCACACACTTATAGGGTTTGAATTAGCGATGATTCATCGGCGCGGGCGTATGATTTTGTGGGCGTGTGGGTGCTGTATTTTCCATTGGACGGTTTGTACCAGCCGCCGGGGTCGGGAATACACGTTCAATCACATCCACCATTTCATTGCTCAAGCCTCTGATCGGATGACCATTTTGCACACTGTGTGTAAAGTCAGTGGCTTGTTTGACAAAGTCCGGGTTAGCCGATACATACACCTGTTCAATCGAAGGTGCAAATTGCTTAACTTTATTCGCGATTCGGCTCTTGACTGCATCACTTGGTTCATATGCAGTTCTTGCTCCCTCGATTGTGGTGTTTCTGTTATCTGTGCCATTGTTGTTCGCCAAGCCACGCAACATACCATACGAGCCTGTACCCATCGTACCGAATAAACCGTCATCACGACGCGCAGGTGTTCCATTCCCGGTAACTCCATTTCCGGCAACTCCATTGTCTGTCATTCCAGGCGTTGTAGTATCCGTAGTACGGTTTCCTCTAGTGCCATTAACGCCATTCACACTCGGTACATTACCGTTACGTCCAATACTATTAGCACTTGGAGTACCGTCAACACTTGGAGCACCGACACCTGTTCCGTTGGCTTGGTCTTTCAAGGAAACGGCTACATAGGCATGTCGTTCACCGACCAGCACTGTCGCAGACTTTACATCCGGCATCTCGGATATACGTTTGGACAAATTGCGATCGACTTGCAGATTACGGACTGGATGTCCGGTTCGGTTGCCATTTTCATTCAATGACATCCCGTCCATACCATTGGACTTAACCCCATAACGATTCACACCATCCATACCATTACGGTTCACACCATCCATATGATGTGTGCTTTGCGCGTTATAACGTGTACTGTTCGTACGAACGTTATGATCGGCATTTCCGCACCCGGTCAAAGCAGCCATACTGGCGAGTAAAGCAGCAGAAATCGTAAAACTGATGACCTTCTTAGTTCCTGGCATGAACTCATCCTCCATACATTATAAAATGTGTGACGAGATTATCATGCGCTATGAATCATAGGGATATCCTGACTAAAAAATGACTAAAAAAATAAAATTTTAATGTAAATATGAAATACAATTGATGATTTACCACAAGATGGCATGTATAATAAGCTTGAAAAATACTTTATTTTACAAAGGAGGATTTTCAATTTGAAAAAGATCACTGTTTTGATGCTCATTTTTTTGTTATCAGTTACTCTTGTACCCGTCGGCGCTTTTGCAGGCTCCACTACACCCCAACCCCCGAAAGATCCCGCCGGAAGCTGGGCAGAAGGCCCACCACCTAATCGCGTTGATCCTGCCAAACCTGCATTATTATTCGTACATGGTTTGAACAGTAGCGCTGAAGTCTGGACCAAAAATAATAACGACATGCTTCATCGCGCACGTGACGCCGGATACCAGACGGCCACCATTAATCTGTACGATACAAATGGTACATCCCAGGATATGTGGGACAATGGTAAGCTTTTAGCCGACAAAATCAAGGTCATCAGTAATCACTTTGGAAAAAAGCTCATTGTCATCGCCCACAGCAAAGGTGGAGTGGATACTCAAACCGCTCTCGTATATAACGGAGCCGCTCCTTATGTTCAACGTGTCATCACCCTCAGCAGTCCCCATCATGGCTCACAACTTGCAGATCTCGCCTACAGCAGCTGGGCCGGATGGCTGGCAGACATCGTCGGCTCACAAAATCCCGGTACCTCCACTTTACAAACATCTTATATGAAGTATTTCCGATCCAAGACCGATGCACTCAGCAACGCAACTACAATTCCATTCTTCACGTTTGCTGGTGATAACTGGTCTGACGGCACTGCGTCCTACATACTCGGCGGACTTTACCTCTCAACCTTTGGTAAAAATGATGGGGTGGTCACAGTCGACAACGCTAAGCTCCCCGGCGGACGTGTAGTTAAAATCGGATCTTGGGATCATGCCAAGGTTCGTACCGGTTCTTACGTCTTCTCCCTGATCCAACCCTACCTCCAAGCGAACACTCCAGCATTGAATCAGGAAACTGAAGCACTTTCAGCTTCTTCCCTGACTGCTTCTGCTGTACAATCCACCTATAACGAGATCGATAATTCTTACTTTATCCGAGGCGGCGATTATAATGGAAAAGCCTCAGAAACCCTCACTGTTGAAAATGGTGTCAAATCCATTGATCTGGACTGGATCAGCGATAAACGTGTGAGTAAGCTGGAACTAACCAAGCCTGACGGTACCAGTGAAATTATTAATCTGAAAGCAGGCTATGATGACGATATTTTTGCTGGTGCCTGGCATCATAACGCCGTCATTCAAAATCCAAAACCGGGCACCTATAAACTGAACGTCACAGTTCCTGATCAAGGAGCATATCTCCTGATTGCACGTTACCAGGCTGTTCAAGTTCCAGAGCTGAAATACAATCTGAATGCAGTGGGCCCGAAGCTAAACCTGAAACCACAGGATTCCCCAGACAGCGTTACACAAGTTACCTACCAAGTTCAATATTATGGTGATCCGCAGCAAGGAGTCACTTCTGCCTCCAAAGGTTTGACGGTACAGCAAAAAACCGTTAACCCTACCGGACAAATAGAGCTATCCAAAGCGGACAAGCCCGGCATCTATTCTGTAACCTATGAAATTAGCGGCACCACAGAGGCAGGTTATCCGTACCGTCGCACAGCTGTTCAATCCATCTATATTGATGCTGACGGCAATAAGTATGTTGACTAAATAAATCTACAACCTAAAAAGCCTGCGAACCCCTACATATATGGGGCGTTTGCAGGCTATTATTCATTACAAAACTTCTTGATAGTGGTAATACTTTGTAATTCCATTCTTGTGTTCAATCGGTTGTTTGATTCTGATTCCTCAGCTTATGAAGCCAATAGTAGCGGTGTAAATCCATAATAAAATGGAAAAGAACAAATGCCAGCATGGAGTATACACTGATCAATACTGTGGCAACTAATTGTTGTGTAGCAAATCCGAGGGAAACATTAGCTATCAGATAACCAGCCCCAGTAAATGTCGTGATCGTCACTACAGGCGCTCTCTTGTTTTTTTCCTTAACTTTTGGTTTCTTCTTATGTTTTGAAGGATCTTTGAATTTCGCCAAATTATATTTTATAAAGGAATACAAGGCGACTCCATAAAGGGCAAAAGAACCTATAAAATACCATGAAGTATCCAGACCCAACATGCCATAAGCAAACTTTTGTGTCATGATCATGAAGCCCATAGAACAAATCAAACCAAATACACCACGGAATAAAATGTAATTCAACTGCAATTTGCGTGGCATGATGACCAGTACTAGAGCCCAAATGTTTATCATAACAATCGGTGGCAACAGTACATAAACGTAAACTGCAATGTATGGATTTCCCACTAAGGGGATAACCAGAAACAGATCTAACAGTAATAAAACAAGAATGATGACATTGGAACGAATACTGTTGACTGGGTACATCTTCATACTTTTCTCAAAAGAAGCCCTGTTATCACTCATAAACTTATAAGCCCTCCGTTAAATAAGTAAACCTATGGATAAGGATAGCCAAGGCTATATCCATTGTCCACTTTTCTATGGAACTGTTTTTAACTCTTGTCGCAGTTCTTCTATAAAATCAGTCACAATGCTTTGGACAGCATCTTCACGGGACATACGAATATACCGACTGGTCTTTTGAATGTCTTCCTCGAACAATTGAAGTATCCTATACATGGCCTCCTGATCTCCACTTCGTACTAATTTTAGCAATTGGACGAACTCAGCATCCGAAATAACTCTTTGAGCATTTTCTTTTTCCATTTATTCACCGCCTGTTGGGATAGCTTTAACTCTTTTGCAATCTGTGCTTCGGTTTTGTCTAGTATGTAAAGGTCAAAGATGATCATTTTTCCGATCTCAGAAGATAGAGAGTTGATAAGCTGTAGTGTGTACATATTAGAGTTTGAAGATTCTGTAAAAGATGGGGCACTGACGGCTTCGTTTTTTTCCATTACAAATTCATGATTGGTTTGTACCCGAGCACGATACTGGATTCTCCAGGCAATGCGGTACAGCTTCTTTCGATATTGTTCCACCAATGTTAGCTGAGACTTATCCATTGTAAATCACCCTTTCTCTTTGGATTTGACTTTTTCTAAATCCTCATACTATAGGGTAATTTGCAAACCTATTTTACAACCAAAACAGAACATTTGTTCTTATTTATTATACTATTTTTACATGCAGTTGTATATGGTTCTTTTAATTTACCTTCCTTTATATATGGCTAAAAAGGAGGGAATACATTGCAAATGGATGATGCTCTTTCTATGGTTACCAACGTAGGCTTTCCGGCTGGACTTTGTTTTATTTTATTGCGGCACATCCTGCACACGATGGAGGAAAAGCTGGACAAGCTGGATCTCTCACTTCATGAGCTGATTCAGGTTATCCAAGAATTAAACGACACTAACAATTCTTCTTCCAAAAGCAGCAAACCTGACGAGTAACGAACACAAAGAAGCTCCAGACGACGATCATCCGCCGTTGGAGCCTCTTTGTGCGCTAATATAATTCTAATGATTATTTTCCAGTCTGAGCTTGGTTGTGTCCATTCTGTTCAGCACGGTTTACGTCAGATACTGACAGACCATAAGCCCATTTACTTTGTGGCGGTACAATCCATACGGTATCTGGATCATCGTTAAGCGTCCAACCCTGATAGACCAGCTGGGAATCATCCTTACCCAGTGATATGCTCAGCGTAAAGCGGTGAACAGGCTTGTTCAGCTCAGAGGCTTTGCGCAAGGCCTGACTGCTGGCCAGGTTTTTGATTTGCTGCGAGAGGGAAGTCGCCGTGTCACTGGCTACTGACTTTCCGTTCAGCGTCCAAGATGTGGAAGCACTGTCTCCGGTTCCGCTGTTACCGGAGGATTTGAGCATCCATGAAGCATTTTGGCCTTCCCACTCTATTCCGCTCAGCTTGGTATCGTCCCAATCGAACGGCGTTGTATCTATAAAATCATCAGCACCCAGCAACAACCCTGAAAGTGTATCTATAGGTACAGAAGCTATCTCTTTTTTGTCTGATAATACATAAACAGCATCTCCGGAAGGCAACGTTTCACCGAAGGCAAAGGTACGAACGTCACCCTGCTTGGTCTTAATCTCAATCTGATCATGGGTAGCGCTGATCCCATATTTGGCTACGTCTGTAGGAGAAGATTCCACCACTTCACCCAACTTTACATTTTGAATCGCCGCTAGCCAATTGTCTATTGTATATTGGTTTAATGGGTAAGTCCGTGGCTTGCTCATACTCCATTGACCATCATGTTGTTCAAGTTCCACCGACTTGCCGTCCTTTCCAGTGATCGCGAAAGACGTAATATTCTCTTGCGTAAGCTGAACCAGCTGGCGAGCCGCCGGCGCTTGTTCACGAAAGAAGTTTTGGCTCTTTGCATAGATTATACCCGCTCCCAATACAACTAACAGTAGCACTGTGGGTATCCATTTTCTCATGCTCTTCTTCGCCTCCACCATAATAAGATTCCGATGACCGCGAACAGCAACGGCAATCCGATGACAGATATGGTCAATATCGTTTTCGCTTGTGCAGGAGTCAAGTAAGCTACCTTATAATCCTGCTCCTGACGAGGACGAATGGTGAGCCCATCAGAGTGTTCCTGCACATAATTCAGACTGTTCAGCACAAAGTCTCGATTGCCTCCTGTGATGATCTCAGTGTCGCTTAAGAGGGCCGACGTTCCGAGAATAACGGCTTTGGGCTTGCCTTCTTTCCCTTCTACCGCATAACCGAGATTCAGCGGCCCCTGCGGGTCCTTGTCATCCTTTTGCGTTTCGTTGTTCAGCAGTCCTTGGATATTCGTTTCACCATAGCTGGCTGCAGAAGATTTCATCAAAAGCGTCGTCTTCCAATCCTTCTGCTCTCCTGCCTGCAAAGCAATAGACAGTGAAAGAACCGGGTACAGATTGGAAGCCGCCAACTTATCGGTGATCGCATGACTGCCGAAGGTAGGAACCGTCCATAGAGGTCCAAGTGTATTCGTCTGTTCCTGATCCACCACGATGGCATGAGTGTCCTTCACTACATAATCAGCTGCTAATGCATCAAGGTTTTTCCAATCGGACCCCATGTTCGGGTGAAAGCCTAGTGCCATAAAAAGCTTTCCGCCATCATTCAGATACGTACGAATACTCTTCAGTTCCGTTGCACTGATATCACGTTCTGGTCCGACAATAGCCAATACAGACGCATCTTTGGGCACGCTACCCGCCTGATTAAGCTGAACTTCCTCTGTTTTCACATTATCTTGTGACAGTGAGCTGCTTAATTCAGTCATTTGGGACAATGGGATTTCCTCATGTCCAGTTAGAAAGACCACTTTCCCTTGACGGGTAGATGATAATCCCAGCAGTCCACTAGTCAGCTTTTCTTCGCCGGTAAATTGGTATGCCCCTTCACCACTCCCCTGAGCTTGCGTAAATAGACTCCCAATATCTATAACCCGCTTCTTCTCCCCCTGCACCAACACAATAGATGCTGAAGTAACACCATATTGCTTGGCCAGTATCGGTTCCTGATTCAGATCGTATTGCTCGACCTTGAGCTTGTTGTTACGCTTGGCATATTCATTCAGCATGTCCGTAACATCCCGGTTCAGCTTCTGATTTTGTGAAGTAGATACGGTAAAAGCAATGAGCCGTACATCTTCCTTTACACCTTGGATGGTCGTCAACGTTTGGTCAGACAGCGTATACTGCTTGCCTGCCGTCAGATCCAGTTGAAAGCCACCCAAAGACCGCAGAAATAACGTCAATAAAATAAAAATCCCTACAGCAGCAACTGATAGTACCACACTATTGGTATGACCCAGCCATTTTTTCATATTCATTACCTCCACCGTTTCCGTTCAACCACTTGGATGCTGAATAGCAAAAAGAGCACCGCCACCGTCACGTAGTACATCACATCGGCTCCATTCAGCAATCCTTTGGTGAAACTGTCAAACCGTGCGGTTAGTGAAAAAGGTTCCAGCCATTGCTGTACCGCCGTAGATGCACCCGTCTGTCCACCAAACGAATCCAGCATCCAGAACACAAGTAAAATAATAAAACCGACGACCGCTGACATCATCTGATGCTGTGAAAGCGTCGAAGCGAATAAGCCGATCGCCATCATGGCTGCGCCAAGCATAAATAGACCGATCACAGATGTAAATACCAGTGTCCAATCCAGCGACCCATAAAAGGACATCACGACCGGATACGCTAGACTGCACAGCACTAATATGAGCAACATGCCCAGCGACGCCAAAAATTTACCCACGATCATTTCCGTCACACTCACAGGGGAGGTAAGCAGCAGTTCATCCGTACCTTGCCTGAATTCCTCCGCAACCAGCCTCATCGTGAGCAATGGGACGACGAACACCAGCATGGACAAGGTGTCACCGAGTACCAGCCGATAGTCCAGAATGCTAGGCTGATACATAACAAAATTTGTATAAAAAAGTAACCCCGTGAGCAGCATGTACACTGCAAGCGCAAAATAGGTCGTTGGTGTCCACAGATAGGCTTGCAGCTCTTTTTGACAGACCGCGAACAAACGCCTCATGACCGTTTACCTCCTGTATCCTTATCTTCTTCAGCCTTATCGTCGCTGGACGCAGCTTCTCCATGCTCCACCGTAATAGCCGTAGGTGCTGAAGTCTCCGAGGAATGTAGGTCTTGTACTGCTGGATCGCCGACCTGACCTTCTCCCGTCTCGCGGGTCGTTAACTGCTGGAAGATATTTTCCAAGCTAAGGCTTTCTTTTTTCATCTCCAAAATCGGAAGCTTCGCATCAGACAGCACATAAAATAGTTCTTCGCGAAAATCCTCACCGGAGGCTCCTGTGAGTAGCAATCCGGTCATATCTGGCTCTGCGGCGGTCAGCTTCGTGTTCGCTGGAGGCAGCGTGGTCGTCATAGATTCAACCTCTACTTTTCCCCAAGTACGAAGGACATCCAGCACCTGCTCACGCTTCCCTCTGACCTCTACCTTCACCTTGAATCCATCTTCCATCGAACCGCCGAGCGCGTCAGGGCGCCCATCCATGACCAGTTTCCCTTCATGGATGATGAGAACACGATTGCATAACGCATCCACCTCAGGCAATATATGCGTGCTAAGCAATACCGTATGATTTTCGCCAATCTCCTGAATGAGCTGACGAATCTCCAAAATCTGATTGGGGTCCAAACCCGAGGTCGGTTCATCCAACACCAGTAAATCCGGGTTATGAATAATCGCACCTGCCAGTCCCAAGCGCTGTTTATACCCTTTGGACAAACTGCGGACTAATTGTTTTTCCCGCCCATTCAGTCCTAGCCTGGAAATCATCTCCGAAATACGCAGCTTCTGCTCTCTCGCAGGCACGTCCCGAATACTAGCTACAAACTTCAAATAGGATCTTACGGACATATCCTCATACAAAGGGGGAGTCTCCGGCAGATAACCGATTTTGGAACGGGCCTGTCTACCCTTATCCTGAATCGGGATACCATCAATCGTAATCACTCCCTCGTTGGGTTGAAGATACCCTGTAATCATGCGCATCGTCGTCGTTTTACCCGCACCATTCGGCCCGAGGAAACCAACAATTTCACCGCGCTGCATTTCAAAATCCAGCTTATGTACACCCCGGTTGCCCTCATACCACTTGCTCACCTGCTGCACTTTGAGCACATGTTTCACCCTTTCTTTTATCGTATTGATAAATCATTTCGAACTACACACATATCAAAAGAATTCCATAGCGATAAGTTCGGAAGCCCAAAACCTTCACGAAGCGGCCTCCTCCTACTTCCCTCCCACCTAAAATGTTGCATCAGTAGCGGGTAGCAGCGGAGCGGAGGATTTGGAGCTGGAGAAGCGCCAGCGATCGGAAGACCAAAGCCTTCGCGAAGCGGTCTCCCCGCACCTCATGCTACACTTTTAAATTCTAATGATAATCCCCCACATATAACTCCAGCTTAACGTCACTTAAATAGAAGCTTAAAATAATGTGTCTGAAATGTGAACATGAAATTACACATCTACCCTCGGAAACTTGTACGGTTCGCTAAGGTATGGATTTGCATCTACTATCATTACAACGTGTGAAGGGAGTGTATAAAAGCGATGAGTGTATTGTTTACCAATCTAGTTTCTAACGGCGACTTCGAGATCGGATCAACCCTTTTTTGGAGCTCTGTCAATGTGACTGTCACTAACTTATCTGTAAAAAAGACAAACTTTTATAGTGCGATCCTGGCAGGAGGCGCAGTAGATGCATCTCTTTCCCAGGTCGTTTTTGCTGCACCAGGCGAAAGCTATACGTTAAGCCTTTCAGCTGCAAAAATAGGAAGCCTGTCCAGTCCTCAAGTTAACATTTTTCTGTATTACTATGACGCAACTTTTAGCTTCCTTGGCACGGGGCTAACTACCTATTTGAGCGCAGGCACATTGCCAGACGCTGTGAATGGGACATGGCAAAGCCTATACGAAGTAACAGCTCCTGTACCAGCCAACGCAGCCTTTGCCTTTTTGATTATTAGTAAAAATGCCTTGGCTAACACCGCTGATGTAGCTATTGATGCCGTTGCTCTTGTCAAAGCAAGTGCAGCTGGAGCTGTGGGTCCAGCCGGACCTGCCGGCCCAACTGGTGCTACAGGCGCTAGTGGCGTTACCGGACCTGTCGGGCCTACTGGCGCCACGGGTGACACTGGTGTTACCGGACCTGTCGGGCCTACTGGCGCCACGGGTGACACTGGTGTTACCGGACCTGTCGGACCTACGGGTGCTACGGGGGACACTGGCGTTACTGGACCTGTCGGACCTACAGGCGCCACGGGTGACACAGGTGCTACCGGACCTGTCGGACCTACGGGTGCCACGGGGGACACAGGCGCTACCGGACCTGTCGGGCCTACGGGCGCTACGGGCGACACAGGTGTTACTGGACCTGTCGGACCTACGGGTGCCACAGGTGACATAGGCGCTACCGGGCCTGTCGGGCCTACGGGTGCCACGGGCGACACAGGTGTTACTGGACCTGTCGGACCTACGGGTGCCACGGGCGACACAGGCGTTACCGGACCTGTCGGACCTACGGGTGCCACAGGTGACACAGGCGCTACCGGACCTATCGGGCCTACGGGTGATACCGGGCCTACAGGGCCGACTGGACCTACTGGACCATTCGGCCTTGGATTTACCGGACCTGTCGGGCCTACGGGTGCCACGGGGGACACAGGTGCTACCGGACCTGTCGGGCCTACGGGTGCCACGGGTGATACAGGACCTGCTGGACCTATCGGGCCTATCGGGCCTATCGGCGACACAGGCGCTACTGGACCTGTCGGACCTACGGGCGACACGGGACCTACAGGGCCGACTGGACCTACCGGACCGTTTGGATTTACTGGCCCGATTGGGCCAACAGGAGACACTGGTCCACAAGGACCGATTGGACCTACCGGACCTACGGGGCCGACTGGACCTACGGGGCCTACCGGACTCTAACCTCCTTTTCTACCACATCATGTTTAAGCGATGTACCATACCTTATCGACAAAGCCGCACAGCATGTTAAAAGCTTTGTTATCCTTGCCCTGCCGCGATTGTGGCAGGGCTTCTATAAATCAGACCTCTTTTAAATCCAACTTTATGTTTGACCTGAACCCTTAGATGGTTCCCAAAGGAGTGATGCTCAATTGATCAGTATCAGCCTGTGCATGATCGTCAAAAATGACCAAAATACGATTGGCCGTTGCCTGGAATCGGTCCATCCTATTGTGGATGAAATCAACATCGTGGACACAGGTTCACAGGATCGGACCATTGACATATGTCGCAACTTTACGGATCGAATTTTTCCATTTGAATGGGTAGATCATTTTGCCCTTGCACGTAACTACTCGTTTGAGCAAGCTACGCAGGAGTACATTCTCTGGCTTGATGCCGATGATATTTTGAAGGAGCAGGATGCCGTCAAGCTGCTTGAGCTGAAGCAAACCCTTGATTCCTTAGCCGTACCAACCGTCGATTCCGTGTCTATGAATTATCATTATGGCTTTGATGATCATGGCAATGTCACCCTACATTTTCGCCGAAACCGCTTGATCAGAAGGTCAGCCGGATTCCGTTGGCACGGAGCCGTGCATGAGTACCTCGCCGTAGACGGGAATATTCAACATGCCGATATCGCCATAACTCATACCAGAACACATACGGTCTCTCCAGGAAGAAATCTGCGAATTTATGAGAAGTTGCTCGCCCAAGGTCATGCCTTCTCTCCTCGTGACCTCTACTATTACGCTAACGAGTTAAGAGATAATGAAAGATATGAGCAGGCCGTGCAGGCTTACCAGAATTTTCTAGATACCGGACAGTGCTGGGTAGAGGATGCGATTAGTGCATGTAGCAAAATGGCCGACTGTCTGCAACAACTTGGCAAGCTGGAGCAAAGTATTACAGCGGCTCTCCATAGTTTGACCTTCGATACGCCCAGGGCAGATCTATGCTGTCGGATAGGTCATTATTTTTTGCATAAAAATGAGATCTCCAAAGCTATTTATTGGTACGACATGGCTACCACTCTGAATCCTCCCGACACGATGGGCCCGGTACAGGACGCGTACCAAACGTGGTTTCCTCATATCCAGCTATGCATTTGCCATTTTCGGATGAAGGATTACACACGTGCGAATTGGCACAACGAACAAGCTGCAATGTACGTTCCCAACGACCCGCATGTCCTGCATAATCGGCAATTTTTCAGCTCAATCCTGAATCCTCCCCAATAGAGATGTCTCCCATACTCACCCCTCAATCTTTAAGTAAGTCAAAGGAGGAGCAAGCGGAATGCAACAATCGAATCGGTACAAGATAGCTGTCTATGCCATTAGCAAAAATGAAGCCCGATTCGCCAAACGCTGGATGCACACCATGCGTGAAGCCGATGTTGTCATTGTAGCGGACACCGGCTCTACAGACGATACTGTTTCCCTGCTACGCGAAGCGGGTGCAGAGGTGCATCGTATCGAGGTAACTCCTTGGCGTTTTGACAAGGCTCGCAATGAGTCCCTACGGCTGGTCCCTGACGATATAGATATTTGTGTCTGTACGGATCTGGACGAAGTCTGGGAGGAAGGTTGGCGGTCGCGGCTGGAACGTAACTGGAAAGAAGGAACTACCCGGATGCTATATGCCTTTACGCATGGACAGCCTGGGCAAGATACCGTTTATACATGGTTCTGGAAAGAAAAAATACACACTCGTCACGGTTACCGCTGGGTACGCCCGGTTCACGAGGTGCTTGAATATATCGGGGAGGGTGAAGAACGTAGCATTCGATCCGATCAGCTCCGCTTGTATCATGATCCCGATCCGCACAAATCCCGCAGCCAATACCTTCCGCTGCTGGAGCAGTCTGTGCGCGAGTTTCCCGAGGATGACCGCAACATGCATTACTTGGGGCGAGAATATATGTATCATGGCCGCTGGGATGAGTGCATTACTACACTGCAACAACATCTTGCCATGCCGCAGGCACGCTGGGCAGATGAACGCAGCGCTTCGATGCGCTTTATTTCTAGAGCCTATAAAGCAAGTGAACAATGGCAGGAGGCAACACGTTGGTTATACCGGGCTATTGCGGAAGCGCCGTATTTACGTGAACCTTACACGGAAATGGCTCAGCTGGCCTATCATACACGGAACTGGTCCGCCGTCTATCATATGGTTGAAGAAGCGTTGCGTATTTCAACACGACCCGATACGTACATGCAAGAAGATTTTTGCTGGGACGCCACACTGTATGATCTTGGTGCCCTCGCTTGCTACGAGTTAGGACTTTTACACAAAGCTTGTGAATTTGCGAGAGAAGCAACAGAGCACGCCCCGGACGATTCTCGCCTTAGCCATAATTATGCGCTAATTCAATCCAGGCTTCCATAGGAACCCACACCCCGTCCTGTAGGTTGAATAACTTGGTATAGGAGCTTGTGATTGGCAAAGGAGGTTATTGAGATCAAAGTTCTATTTACTTTTTATATACCGAGCGGCGGCGTGGAAACCTTGAACCGCCAACGCTGTAAAGTGCTCATGCAGGACGGGATTGAATGTCATCTTCTCTATTATCAGCAGGGTACGGGGATGCAAAACCTGAACGGCGATATTCCTGTGTTCATGACTTCATCTGAAGAAGAAATTCGAATGCTGGTAATTACTAATCGCTATGATGCAATTATCGTCTCATCGGATTATCCTATGCTCGCCAGACTGCGAATGTTGGGCTATCAGGGGATATTAATCTATGAATCGCAGGGCTTTGGTTCTCACGAAGAGGCTGCTTGGGTTGTCGCGGATGCTGTTCCGTATCTTCAAAGATATGCCAACGCGGTGCTCTTGCCCAATACAACTCATCTGGTGCAGCTATTTACCAACACGTGTCCATGGCTTAATCGTTATGTATTTCCCAACGTACTGGATACCAGCGTATTTAATTATGTACCTAACACTCCTCCGACCAATCCGGTTATTGCATGGGTTGGGCGGCTGGAGCCCAATAAGAATTGGAGGCATTTTATCGACATTTCTTACTGGATGCTACAAAATCGTGCGGATCTTCGGATTTGGATGTTTTATGATGACACATTGTCACAGCCAGAGGATAAAATACAATTCGAAAAAATGCTTACTCAGCTCGGCATGTCCTCAGTAATCGAGCGTTTTCAAAGCGTGCCTCATGCCCAAATGCCTCTGTATTATTCCATGATTGGCGACTCAGGTGGCTACCTGCTGTCGACTTCGCTGGTGGAGGGATTTGGCTATGCGGTAGCTGAGGCGATGGCCTGTCGTTGCCCCGTATTAAGCTCTGATTCAGACGGAGTACGGGCATTCATTGACCACAACGAAACTGGTAAATTTTATCAGCAGGGAGACATCTTACAGGCGATATTGCAAGGACTAGACCTGATGAACAACGTACCTCAACGCGAATCTATCCGCAGGAAAGGGCTGGAGCGAATCGTTAGTCTGTTGGCACCGGATAAATATGTGCGCTCCTTCAGGCAGATGATGAACACGCTGGGTGTGAGGTAACTAAAAAACAGCTGACGACAACCCTTTTTATATACGGGTCATCGTCAGCTTTTACTTGCCTTTTTATTATGGAATATTGGAATCTATCTAATCTTTAGTAAGCGGTCTCCTGCATGAATATCCTTGGGATCTTCAACTAAAATATCCGTGTACACGGCTGTATTGGTTACAATGACGGATGTGGTAATATCATATCCTTCATCCTCTATAGCTTTGGGATCGAATTCAACCAGCTTGTCCCCTTTTTGAATCGTATCCCCTTCAGACACAAAGGAAGTGAAATGTTTTCCTTTCAAGCTGACCGTATTAATCCCAATGTGAATGAGCAGTTCAACTCCATCCTCAGAAATAAGCCCGATAGCATGCTTGGTTTTGAAAACGGTAACAACAGTTCCGTTAAATGGCGCATAGGCTACTCCTTCTTTCGGAATAATTGCGGCCCCCTGGCCCATCGCACCGCTGGAAAAAGCTTCATCTTTTACTGCAGTTAAAGGAATCAATTCACCGTGTAGAGGACTGAATACCGCTTTTTCTTCTTCTTTGTTTTCATCTGCAATTTTAATCTCAGACGCAGGTTTTGCATTTTTATAACCGAAAAGATAGGTCAAAATAAATGCGACTACAAAAGCTACAACCAAAGATATAATAAAGCCGATGAAACCTGCATCCATGCCTTTTGGATTAATGAATAGAGGTATACCAAAAATGCCGCCTGAAGCAAATCCATATGCCGTTGAGCCGAGTAAGCCTGCAGCAGCTCCTCCTATACCTCCAGCGATCGAGGCTAAAATAAATGGTTTTTTGGCGGGTAAAGTAACCCCGTAAATAGCTGGTTCAGTAACCCCCATCAAACCCGCAATTGTGGCAGAAGTGGCGATAGGTTTTAATTTAGGGTCCCGTGATTTCAAAGCGATGGCAAATGCCGCACCTGTTTGCGCAAAAGTCGTACAGAAAAGCATACCGTTAATCGGATCAAAACCGTTCGTAACTACATTATTCAGGAGAATTGGAATGAACGCCCAATGCAGACCGAAGATAATAATGCCCTGCCAGAATCCGGCCAGAACGAGGCCAGCTACAGCCGGACTTAACTGGTAAATCCACATAGAGCCTTTGGCTAACCCATCGCTGATTATAGTTGCTATCGGTCCGACAACCAGAAAAACAAGCGGTGATATGATGAGCAAGGTCAGAAAAGGCACCATGAACATTTTAATGGAGGCAGGTGCAAACTTACTTATCATTTTTTCGACCTTTGCTGCCAAGAACGCTCCAATAATGATAGGTATAACAGAAGAAGTATAATTAATCAGAACGACAGGTATGGTCAAAAAGGACAGCGCCGTTTTATCCGTAAAGGCGGAAGTAATAGTCGGGTACACCATCGCTGCTCCCAAAACGGCAGACAGATACGGGTTTCCTCCAAATTTTTTACCTGCCGAAAACCCTAGAATAACCGGAAAGAAATAAAACATTGCGTCTGCTGTCGCATATAAAATTTTATACGTGCCCATCTGATCAGTCATCCAGCCCAGGGATGTGCATAAGGCCAATAGTCCTTTTAGAATCCCCACAGCAGCGAGCACACCCACAACGGGCATAAACACACCTGAAATTACATCGACAAATCGGCTGAATAGGCTCGCTTTTTCATTCTTTTGATCATCTTCAACCATTTGATCTCCATGCTTTACTCCCATTGTATCCAGAAGAGCTTCGTATACTTTGGGAACCTCATTCCCAATGACCACCTGAAATTGGCCACCACTTTCCACGACGGTAATGACACCGTCAATCTGCTTGATCTTTTCTTTATCTGGTAATTGATTATCCTTCAATTTGAATCTCAATCGAGTGACACAGTGAATGACACTGTTCACATTTTCATTTCCGCCCACGGCACTCCATACTTCTTTGGCTGTTTTTTTATGATCCATCATGTTCACTCCTTCTTGGATGCGCTTTCTATTTTTCTATTCGTAGTAGCTGGATGTGCTATAACTGCGACAATTACGGCACTGATCCCGCCTGCAAGTTTACCCACGATCATGGCAATCACCATATTCTTGTCCATTCCTGCTACAAAGCCAAGATGTCCCCCCAGAACGAAAGATCCACTGACAGCAAAAGCAATACTAATCACTTTGCCTCTGGGCTCCATCTCTTTGACTAAAGTGAACGTAGGAATGTTATGAGCAAGACTAGCCACAAGACCAGCAGTAGCCGATGGATCTATGTTTAGCAAACGTCCTGCCCGTTGAAGCGGATTTTTAAATATTTTTGTAATCCAAGCAACCAACGGAAACGCACCCGCCAATACAATAGCAATCGTTCCAACCGTTTGCACACCGACAGACAACGGAGCCATATTGGGAATAATCACAAATCCAGTTAAGGTTTCGACCCCAATCGCTGCCAAACCGACAAGGGATAGAAGCCTAATGCCGTTACCAAACCACTTGAACAATCGGATCGTAAGCTCCGTAAATAGACGTAAACCCAGCATAATGATTATTGAAAGAAGCATGGGAATAATCAGATTTTTTAAAATCATTATCACGTCAAAACCAGCGGTTATTCCCCCTATGAAACAACCAACGGGAATTGTACTAATACCGATCAAGATACCTTTTGCAAAATATGGATGATCCTCTTTTTCCAAAATGCCGAGGGCAACCGGAATCGTAAATACGAGCGTTGGGCCAAACATGGTCCCTAGAAAAACCCAGGAAAACACGCCCGCTTGCTGGCTGTGCGCCATTTCCGCCGCAAGTGCGTATCCTCCCATATCTACCGCCAATATCGTATTAGCAAAGGATGCCGGATCGGCACCTATTGCCACATATAACGGTGAAACAATGGGAATCAACCATGAGGCGAGTACAGGAGCCAAGGAAACAATTCCTATCATGACCAGAGCAAGAGAGCCCATGGTCATGAGCCCATTGTTGAAGGCTTGTCCCAATCCCCAGCGATTTCCCAAGCACTGATCCAATGCACCTAGCACTAAAAAAAGAGCAATAACATACATGACAATATCGTTAATGGACATCCTGTTGCCTCTTAATACACATGAACTTTATGATTTTCTGCGCTGTCATAGGTGTCGAATACAAGCTGAAGGGTCTTGATATTGTCGTGACCACTCGTTTGAAATTCTTTTCCTGTGTTGAGACAATCTATAAAATGAGCCTGTAGCTTTTTATGGCTTTCCTCATAGTTTAATTCAGTCTTTTCAACCAATACTTTTTCGACTCCCTGATTATTAATGAGAGATAATTTACCTGTGTTATACAGTTTTAGGGTGGCCTCATCGCCTTCAATCACCAGCTGTTCTTTATGATCGGGAAGGACCTGCTCTGGAAGCTGCCCATTCAGTTCCCTACGAGTCGCCCAGCTCATGTCCATAAGACCAAAATAATGTTCATAACCTAACATGATAATGCCCGTGTCTTCTCCCTGTGTGTATGGGCTGACCCGCTTGGTTTCCGCATACAAACGCTGAGGTTCACCGAATAAGAAACGCCAAGTATCCAGCCAATGAACTCCCATTTCATAAAACAAGAGCTTGGGCATATCTCTGAAAAATGGCTGCGGCAGCTCTTTTTCCGGAGCAAACCTCGGCGAATAAAAATCGGTATGCGTATAACGTATAACATTCATATTCCCAACAATATTCTCTGCCAGCAATTTTTTTATAATTTGAAAAGGTTCAAGCCAACGCCAATTTTCGGTCACCATTAGTCTGACTCCTGCTGCTTCAGCAATACTTACCATCTGCTCGGCTTCCTCCACAGAACGTGCAAAAGGTTTTTGGCACATAATATGTTTTCCGGCTGCGGCCGCCAGTCTAACCAGTTCCAGATGTGTCTCAGGAGGTGTAATAATGTCCACGACATCAATATCCGCTTCGCTTAGCATCTCCTCCAGGCTGGTATAACAATATTCAGTAGGGATATGGAATTGAGCTGCTTTTTCAAAAAGTAAGCCTTTATTTCGATCACAAAATCCTGTGATTTCTGCATCCGAGATAAACTGCCATGCTTTTATATGTTTTTCCGACCAATATCCCGTTCCAATAACGCCGATTTTCCACATGTTGCTTCACTCCATCCACGTTCTTCTCTGTTTTTATTTTGTTCCGATGATGACAACATCACTTTCAAAGCTGTGCATGTCTAGCACCGATTGATCCTTTTGGACGGACACGTCGGTTTGGGCAAAACGCTTCCCGGCTAAATCAATCGTTGTAAACTTGTAATCCTGCACGTTGATACTTAGTCGTACCTTCGTGTTAAATGGGACATACAAGATCATGGAATTCTCGTTCCCCGCAGCTCTGATTTCCTCTGTCTTGTTTAAAACAATATCTAGCGGCTTTACGCCAATCAGGTTATACATTTCAAATAAATATTTAATAAAGGAATAATCCCACGCACCTTCAAATCGCAATGCTGTTCTCCAATCATAGGGACTATCGAATCCTTCCCCTTCTACAATGCCGAATTTCTTTCCTTTTTTGTGCCAGCTCCAAATCCCATGCGCCCCGTAGGTGATGCCCGCTCCCCCGCCCGCAAGGAGGCTTTGCCATGCCGCTTTTCTGGCATCCAGTGCAGTGTATCTGCCATACATATTGCGGCTATAACTAATTTGTTCATAACATGGCTCTCCATTAATGACAGGCCGTATATCTGGCTTATGGTAGAAATGTTGAGCAATCTCGTGACCCACATGCTGAAACTCGGAATTATGTCCTGATTGATACATATAAAATCCAAGACCCTTGTGTTTCTCAAAGGCTGGAGGAATTTCTCTCAATCTCCCTTGAATATGCAGCGTAGTTAAGCTTGCAGGGCTTAATTGTTGTACAATTTCCAGTGCTTTTAAATAATAGGAATTGGCACGTTCGGTCGGAAAATCACTATCCCCGCTAATCAGAAAAATAGGATCAAATGGAGAAAAACGGTTTACGACGTATGTTACATAGGGTTCAACGCATTTAAACGGCATTTTATTACCCTTTTGGAACATTTCAGCCCATGTATCCGGCACATAGTTACACCACAACAAAACCAGTGCTGGAACAAATCCACGCTCTATAGCCATTTTCAACATGATTTCTGCCCGGTCAAAATAAGCTTCGTTTAATGTATGGTAGTCAAAATCCCCATTTTCCAGTAATGCAAACGGCTGTAGGTTCAGATCCGATTCACTTGCGTCCCATTGTCGGAGCATGTTGATTTGCAACACATTGAAACCTTGCATCTTCCGATAGTCAAGATAATCGCTCCACTCTTCTATCGTAGCGTTGGTAAATACACTCCAAACCGTATCTGCCAAATAAAAAAACGGTTTTTCCTCTTTTGTAAAACTTCTTTGATTTTCAGCCATGTTTAAACTCAAATGAATCACCGTTCCTCTCTTGCTGTATTCCCAAAATCACCTAAACAAAACTAAATAAATAACTAAATTTATATGATTATTTCGCAAAATAAACTAAATTAAAGCGCTTTACACTTGAATATTAACACTATAAATCATAAATGGTCAACAAATTTTTATTTTTAGTTATTTAGTTTAGTTTAGTTTATAAACTAAACTTTCTTGCAGAGTAATGATATAATTTATGTAGTTTAGTTCAATAGGGGGTTCCACATTGAAAATTGATGATATTGCAAGGCTTGCAGGTGTTTCGAAATCTGCTGTCTCTCTTGCTTTTAATAACAAACCCGGAGTGAGTGAAGAAACCAAGGAGCAAATTCTAAAAATAGCCCAAGAGCATGGATATAAACCACGCACCATGAAGACAAGCAAGGAAGTTATTAAAAATCATCATGTGATACGCTTTGTGGCCTGTAAAAATACAGACATCGTAACAGAACATTATGATTCACTTCCATTTTTCAATGAGTTAATTCATCATATTACCAATCAGGTGAGAGAACATGGAAACACCTTGATTTTTTCGTCTTTTGATAGCCATAGCCTCGAAGAAGAATTATCTGCTTTGGAAAAAGATCAGCCTTCTTCAGGCATACTTCTGCTCGGTACCAATTTAACTTCTGAGATTATTCATTCCATACAATCCATTCATTCCAATATTGTGATTCTGGATACTTGCTTTGAACACGTCGATGCCAGTTTCGTATCTATTAACAACTATCTTGGTGGGTATCAGGCAGGCCAATATTTAATTCAGTCAGGACACAGAAAGATAGGATACGTACAATCCAGTACGAGGATTCTTAACTTTACAAAACGAAAGGAAGGGTTTATTGCGGCTTTAGAGGAGCACAATCTTTCCATAGAAAATGGGCTTACATTTGATATGCATCCCATGCTTGTGATGTCACAGGACGTATTTAAAACAGCTATTCATGAACTGAATGAGCTACCTTCGGCCCTATTTTGTGAAAATGATTATATGGCGATCAGTGCCATTAAAACGTTTCAAGAAATGAACATTCGAGTGCCTGAGCAAATTTCCGTCATGGGATTTGATAATATACATGAAGCCAAGGTGATTAGCCCGGAACTCACAACCATTCATGTGAAAAAGGATATTTTGGCCCGAACTGCTGTAAACTTGCTTATGGAGAGGCTTAACAATCATCAGGGGCATCATACTCAGGTTCTTGTGAATACGGAGGTTATTCAAAGAAGATCTTGTGTAGCCTTGAAATGACCTATGATCATTGGTTTATTATTGCTTGCTCTCTCTATGATTTTAGAATAAAGCCGCCATGTTGGCGGCCTTTTCTATTTTCGGACTCCATATTGGACATTTTCAATTTATCGTCATTCGTTGAAATCTTCCTCTGTCAAATCCATATTTACGCTCGCAGCAGTTCGACTGCCGTCGGCCGCGGCAAAAATCAACTGGGAAGGCATGAAGTACGATGAATCCCCGGCAGCATATACACCAGGTATGGAGGTTCTCCCCGCTTCATCCGTCTTGATCCCACCCGACTCCGTTCTTTCACAGCCCAAACGTTCTCCAAACGGTGCACTTTGTACAAACTGGGGAGACACAAAGCCGCCGACCCTCGGGACTTGAGTGCCATCCGTAAAGCGCACATGCTCCAACTTTCCATTGTGACCGATGAACGCCGCAACAGGTTGCACCATTACGATGATTCCTTTAGAATAGAGCCGTTCTTTTTGCTCGTCCGACAGGGATGCCTGACCATTCGTACAGACGATCAAATCCTTACTCCAGTTAAGGAGTAGTTTGGCTGTATGAAATATAGCTGCCGATTCAGAGACGAGAACAAGCGGTTTATCCCGCAACTCCCAGCCGTCGCAATAAGGGCAATTAAATAAACTTTTCCCGTATAACGGATAAAAACCTTCAATCTCGGGGAATATCTCCTTTACGCCCGTCGCCAATATCAATTTCCGCGCTTGAACGCGATGGCCTGACGAATCAAGTACCTCAAATCCAGATTCGTTTTTTGTAATCGAAACAACCTCGGTTTGCAGATGATGGACAGACGGATAACGCAACACTTCCTCATAAGCTACACGGCGGAACTCGGCCGGCGTTACGCCGTCTCTCGTAATAAAACCGTGCGACGCATGCGTAACCGCATTTCTGGGCCGATTATTATCAATCAAAGCCACACTTCTTCTGGCCCTGCCAAGCACGAGGGCTGCATTCAATCCGGCGGGCCCTCCGCCAATAATAGCGCAATCGTACAGCATAACACCCAACTCCTTTTAAAAGATATTAAAGATTCTTTATATCTATGATAAAACAAAAAAAACTCTATACATAACTGGCAACCACCCTCTTTCTATATAAAGTCGCTTACTTTGAAACTTGCGTTTGCTTTTGCGCCAAATCGGACAATTTCGTATTTTTAAGATGTCGTTCCATTTTCTCCTCTGCTTCCCTCATTACAACTTGAATCAGGCACTCGGAGCCGTGGACAAAATCACATTCAAACAAAGAATTGGTTCCTTCAATGGCATGGATAATATCCAAAAAGGTAATGTCCTCTTTATGACGAGATAGTCGATAGCCTCCATTGGCTCCAGAAACCGATTCGATCATCCCAGCCTTCACAAGCCTTGTCAAAATTTTCGAAAGATAAGTTGGTGAAACATTTTGGGATTCGGCTAGTTGCTGAACACCTACCGGCTTCACCGACGAATCCGTAACGAGCATGAGCATAGTGTGCAGAGCATAATTCGTTGCTTTTGTAAATTTCATAACTACACCTCAATCAAAGACTTATTGTATCCACTATATCCCCGAATCTGCTAGTGTGTCAAGGTCATCTAGCATTCAGGCTGCTGTTAATCCTTCTTTTGGTTACGCTCTAACCGTTGTATACTGTTCATCAGAACAGCTAAGAAAGGGGGCTCGTTGTGCGTATTTTTGATATTCTTCGTATATTGGTTGCAGAACAGATGGTCAAAGGAGAACACTTGGCAAATGCATTGAAGGTATCTTCTCGAACGATACGAACGGATTTAAAGGAATTGGGTGCTCTGTTGTCAAAGCATGGAGCAGCAGTTAAGCCCCTTAAAGGAACAGGATACAAGTTAGAGGTTCGGGACGAACAAGCATTTCATCATCTACTGAAGCAATTAAAGGATTATGATCATCATGTGCCCTATCCATTAGCGAGTTCTTCTGAAGCTAGAAACCGTTTTTTAATGAAAAAGCTATTGCTTACCAATGCATATGTCAAACTTGATGATTTAGCCGAGATCCTGTATGTTAGTCGATCTACTTTACAGAATGACCTCAAAGAACTGCGCAAGTTACTGGCAACTTACGGACTATCTCTGGAGAATAGACCCTATCATGGTATTCGAGTCAAAGGTAATGAGGCCAAGCTGCGTTATTGCATTTCCGACTATATATTTAACAGGTTAGATGAAATAGGCGAGCAGCAGGTGTCCCCCCCTCTTCTGATCTCTAACGAAGAGATGGAATTCATAAGAGAAGTGATTCTGGATCGTATTGAGATCCATGATATTCAGTTGTCGGACATTGCCCTGAACAATCTGGTCATTCATATCGCTATAGCATGTAAGCGTATTCGCGAAGAAAGGTATGTGTCGTATTATCCGCAAGAGATGAAAAAAATTGAAGCGCAGAAAGAGTTTAGGGTGGCGACTGAGATCGTATCCGCCTTGGAACAAATCATGAAGCACTCCTTTCCACTTGTTGAAGTTGCGTACATTGCTGTTCACCTGTTGGGTGTAAGGACCGTCGTTAGTGCCCGTATGGATGAGGTGGAGATTAAAAAGATCATTGATAAAGATATCTACGAACTGACTATCGAAATACTAGACCAAATTGATCAGCAGTTGAAGATGAACATTCATAACGATCAAGAATTGCTAATTGCATTTTGCCTTCACCTCAAACCGGTGATCAACCGTTATCAATACGGAATGAATTTGCGTAATCCTATGCTGGATGAAATCAAAGCCAATTACCCGCTTGCCTTTGAAGCAGGTATCATTGCTGCGGAAGTCATCAAGCAGCGGCTTCATATACACATCGAGGAAAATGAAATTGGGTATTTAGCCATTCATATCGGAGTCGCGATGGAAAGAAAGAAAATGGAGGACGCGCCCAAAAGATGTATGATCGTATGTGCTTCTGGACTCGGCAGCGCTAAGCTGCTGTATTATAAGCTTCAATCGGTCTTCGGTTCCAGGTTGGATATCGTAGGAACCACTGAATTTTATAAGCTGAAACAAATGTCGTTGGATACATTGGACTTTGTCATTAGCACGATCCCCATTTCAGAACCACTTTCTATCCCCATGATCCATGTGAATACATTTTTAGGCGGTTCCGATATTACTAAAATTGAGCAAGCCATTTCTGAGGCCAGACTTCCTGCTGTGCAGTATGTACGAAAAAAATTGGTCTTTCTTCAGCAGAAGTTTGAGAACAAGCTCCAAGTGCTTGAATTTATAGCCGAAAAAATACACGAAGCAGATCTTGTAAAAGGCCCCCTGCTGCAATCTGTAATAGAGCGTGAAGCCGTTTCCCCCACTTCATTTGGCAACTTGGTCGCGATCCCGCATCCGATGGAACCTTTCGCAGATTCTACGTTTTGGGCCATCTGCACATTACAAAAAGCTATCGACTGGGATGGCAAGCCGGTACAGTTTATTTGTATGCTCTGTATACAGCGCACCAAATCAGAAGATTTACAGACTATGTATCATATTTTGCTTGAAATTTTAAATAATGAACAGCTCGTCCAGCAGCTTATTCGCTGCAAATCATATACAGAATTCATAGAAGTGTTGCACAAAAATGGTTGAACACAAGGAGTATGTGAACAAAGGAGAAATCTAAAGCCTACAGGGCTGGGGTTTCTCTCTTTTTATATTTAATGATAAGACTTCAACTAGAAAGAACGATTTATTTCCGTTAAGAAGAGGAAATAATGTGCGTTATGTTGAAAGCGATTCCAAATTATAATAGCCATACGACGAGGATGATTGAAAGGAGAGAGGATCACGTGAATAATGATGAATCTACAGAGCACGACGTGAACATGGAGGACATGGATGATACAGAGATTGTATTCCAAATTATATTATACGCAGGGAATGCGCGCAGCTCGGCCATGGAGGCGATTGAGCTTGCAAAGGCGGGGAAATTTCGGGAAGCCAAAGATGAATTAGCCACAGCAAAAAAAGAACTGGTGTCCTCCCACAAAATTCAAACCAGAATTATCCGCAATGAAGCAGCGGGTGAAAAAACAGAGATGTCCGTCATGATGGTACATGCTCAAGATCATCTGATGAATGCCATCACCATTCGCGATATGGCCTCAGAGTTTGTAGACCTGTATGAACGCATTGATCAATTCGTACCGAAATCGTAGAGGGAGGGACGCTATCCCATGGCATTCAAAGACAAACTGGTCGATGGCCTCACATCAGTAGCAAATGCAATCAATAATTTTAAATATATTATAGCGATCAAATCAGCTTTTATCACATTGATGCCTGTTATTATTGTCGGTGCCTTTGCTGTATTGATTTCTAATATGGTCATGGACCCGGTCAATGGTCTTGCGCATTTTAAGCCGTTCTCATTCCTGGCTGAGTACAAACCGATTTTCTCGGGCATTAACTATGCCAGCTTGAATATCCTTACCATTCTGGCTATTTTCATGATTGGTCTGGAGCTAGGAAAAATTAACGGTGAGAAAAATCTCTTCCCCGGTTTGCTTGCTTTAATCTGTTTTATCTCTGTGACACCAACCACGATAGAGTTGATGGTTAACGGTGACATGCAAAAAGTAACAGACGTCTTAGCCCGTCAATTTACGGATACCAAGAGCTTGTTTTTAGGTATTTTCATAAGCATCCTATCCGTTGAGCTGTACAGTAAGCTGGGCAAGTCCGATAAGCTAAAAATCAAAATGCCTGAAAGTGTTCCCAGCAATGTGGCCGTTTCTTTTTCTGCATTGATACCAACCATCATAACGGTGACAGTCTTCTCAATGCTCGGATTTTTCTTTCATAAGTTTACAGGTCTCTACCTGTACGATGCCGTCTATAATGTGGTGCAAAAACCTCTGGAGACCGTAGTACAGGGACTGCCAGGTATACTGGTGCTGATGCTGGTTGCGCAAATCTTCTGGGTGATCGGTATTCACGGGAACCAAATGGTAAAGCCCATTCGTGAACCCCTGCTGCTTGGCGCGATTACCGTCAACATGACTGCTTATGAGCAAGGACTGCCCATTCCGAACATTATTACGATGCCTTTCTGGGACGTGTACATGAGTATCGGTGGTTCAGGGATTACGCTGGCCCTCTTGATTTGTATTATGATCGCTTCCAAGCGTGAAGATATGAAGGAAATAACAAAGCTTTCATTGGGTCCGGGTCTGTTTAATATTAATGAGCCTGTCATTTTTGGACTTCCGATTATGTTGAATCCATTGATGGCTATCCCTTTCATTATTACTCCGCTCATCACAGGAACGATTGGTTACTTCTCGACGTTGCTTGGATTTGCAGGTAAAGCCGTCGTCATGGTTCCATGGACTACTCCGCCTATTATTAATGCCTACCTGTCTACAGGTGGAAGCATTGGCGCCGTCGTAACTCAGATCATTTGTATTGTGGTAGCCATTATCATTTATTTCCCGTTCGTCAAAATTGCCAACAAGCGAACGGCTGAATAATGCGTTACTATAGAAATACATCAATAATTGAAAACGCATTCTTTATACAATGAAAAGGAGAAACATGTCATGGCTAAACATACGATACAAATTCCGTCGAATTTCATCATGGGTGCAGCGGCTTCCGCTTGGCAGACAGAGGGATGGAGCGGTAAAAAAGAAGGTCAGGACTCATACCTAGACCAATGGTACAAAAATGACCGCTATGTCTGGCACAATGGATATGGACCCGCGGTTGCAACCGACTTTTATAATCGTTATGCCGAGGATATTGCGCTGATGAAGCAGATTGGACTAACCCATTATCGTACTTCTATTAATTGGTCCCGCTTCTTAACGGATTATGAGAATGTAGTGGTGGATGAAGCGTATGCGGATTATATGGGCCGGGTCATTGATGAGCTGATTGCAAGCGGAGTCGAGCCGATGATTTGTCTGGAACACTATGAGGTACCCGCTTATTTGCTGGACAAATATGAGGGCTGGTCCTCCAAGCATGTAGTGGAACTGTTTGTAAAATATGCGGAAAAAGTGTTTGAACGGTATGGCGATCGGGTCAAGCACTGGTTTACGTTTAATGAGCCCATTGTTGTACAAACGCGTGTCTATCTAGATGCCCTCCGCTATCCCTATGAACAAAATACGCGGAAGTGGATGCAATGGAACTATAATAAAACGCTGGCTACCGCGAAGTGTGTACAGCTTTTCAAAGCAAAAAACTATAGTCAGCACGGGGCTAAAATAGGCGTTATTCTGAATCCCGAAGTCACGTATGCCCGATCAAGCGCCCCTCATGACCAATACGCGGCGCATGTGTATGATTTATTTTACAATCGAGTATTTCTGGACCCGCTTATTAAAGGCGAATACCCACAAGAATTATTCGATCTCATGGGCAAGCATGATATTACATTTGAAGCTACAACGGAAGAGCTGACCGTGATTAAGAAAAATACCGTTGACTACGTCGGAATCAATCTCTATTATCCCCACCGGGTCAAAGCGCAGAGTAAAGCGTGGAATGAAAACACCCCCTTTCACCCCTCTTACTACTATGAGCATTTTGATCTTCCGGGTAAAAGAATGAACAAGTCACGGGGCTGGGAGATTTATCCGAAAATCATTTACGATATGGGAATGCGTATCAAGAACGAATATCACAATATCGAGTGGTTTGTCGCGGAAAATGGTATGGGCATTGAGAATGAAGTTGCTTTCAAAAATGAGGAACACATTATTCAGGACGACTATCGTATTGACTTTATAACTGAGCATTTATACTACACATTACAAGCTGTAGAAGCGGGCTCCAACTGTACAGGTTATATGCTGTGGGCCTTTACAGACAACGTTTCTCCCATGAATGCTTTTAAAAATCGCTACGGACTGGTGGAAATTAACCTAGACAATGATCGAAGTCGGCATTTGAAGAAATCCGGCTACTGGTATCAAGCTGCTATCAAGGAACGCTCGTTTGTTGCTGATCTGGATGAAGAGTATAAGTAGTTAAAAATGAATTTCTGGAGGCGCTCAACGATGAAAAAAATTATTCTGGCATGTGCTGCGGGTATGTCCACATCTATTTTGGTTTCTAAAATGAAAAAAGAAGCAGCAGCAAGATCCATAGAGCTGAACATCGAAGCCATCCCCGAAAGCACCATTAAGGAAGAGCTGGAAGTCATTACAGATTCTGTGATTGCTATTTTGCTCGGACCTCAAGTACGCATGCGTAAAAAGGCAGTAACCGAAATTGCTGCTCCCTATAGCATTCCTGTAGATGTCATTGACACGTTGGCTTATGGTAGAGGAAACGGTGCAGCTGTCCTAGATCAAGCCTTGAAGCTGGCTGGCGAGAACATCTAATTGCTATTCAAATGAAAAAGAGGCTGAGTATTTCCTCAGTCTCTTTCTTGATATCCGCGCGCTTTTGATCACATACCTTCTTTGCCTGAGCCCATACTACTCACATACGTTTCCTGTAAACCAGCAGAAATGCCGTATAGCGGTTCCCAACGAAGCCAATGTCTGGCGACTGCGTTACTAAGACAGCTATGGTGAATATCTCCAGCTCGCGCCGGTGAATATACAGGGCGGACAGACGAACCGTGCAGCTTTAGTAAATCGTAGGCCAGTCGATTGATAGACGTCGTTCGTCCCGTACTTACATGTACTGTGCGTTGATCCGCTGCATGAATAGCCGCCATATTCGCTCGAACGACATCCTTGACGTACACAAAGTCGCGGGTTTGTGTCCCATCGCCGTGAATGAGCAAGGGGCTTCCTTTTTTCAGCCGCTCCATAAAGAGAGCGACTACACCACCCTCTCCCTTCGCAGCCTGACCGGGACCATACACATTTCCATAACGCAAAATCGTGTAGTTCATTCCGTACAGCCGATAAAAAAGTCGAATATACGATTCTGCGGTCAGCTTGGACAGTCCGTAGCCTGAAATCGGCTCCACGGGATCGTCTTCCTGTATACATTGCTTTTGTAGCTCTCCATATACACCGGACGTGGACGCAAATATAAATTTTGACACACCCGCTTCATGACAAGCCTGCAACATATGAATCGTCCCCAGTACATTCACATCCGCGTCCTCATCGGGTTGATGAATGGATTGCTGCACATCCGCCTGTGCGGCCAAGTGAAACACAATATCCGGGCTTTCCCGAATCAGCAGCGTCCTAGCTTCAGAGCTGCGAATATCCGCAATATGCATGACTGCGCGCGGGTCCACATTTGCGATATTCCCGGTCGTCAGATTATCCAGCACATGCACTCTGATGCCCGAATCAGCAAGCGCACGTACCAGCTGAGAACCAATAAATCCGGCTCCCCCGGTGACCAAAGCCTTCACTAGCTCACCCTCCTTTTGAACCGAAGCATATGACTTCCCTTCGCATCATGTTATGCGACTCCCTATAGCTTGGCGCAGGCACAAGCACAGTCCGAAGACAATCTATAATGTGTCTCTGGAATCTCACCACCTCAGACATGCAGCCTGACATTTTCCAGCATATAACGCCACATCTCATCCTGACCGTTCCATATATCCTCAGGCGGTAGCTCCACTGAAACCAGCCGCTCCAATCCCCAATCCAGCTCCGTCACACCATCAGTCCCTGTATAATCCACGTATAACAAGCGAAAATCGTGTGTAATCCTCTGCAATAACACATCATGTAGTTCCACCGCTTGCTCCCGACTGCCCCCGAGACGAACCAGTAGCAGACGGGACGCAAGCGTGAATTGATCTAGTAGACGTGCGATGCGGCGATCAAGCGTCGTTTTGAATGCGGGGTAGGAAGTCAGCTGCTCCGATGTATTCTGGCTAACCGGAAAATGGTGTGCCGCTGTAATCCCATAGTTTGCATCCTCGACCATGAAGTTATGCTCGCCGTAATCGTGCCCCGTGACACGCAGACTCTCAACATCCATAAAACCGGCAAAACGGGCGTCCAGCAAGCGACTGACCTGTGACAAGTTACCGGAAATCATCCAGTCCAGCGGACCCGCATAGGGACGCAGTCCGTTTTTATCCAGCTGAATGGAAGGCAAGCAATGTCCACCCAGACTGAATGCAGCATCATAATCCCCCTGCAACCGCTCAAGCACGACGCCCTCCCCTTTCCGAAGACAAGGTCATCCCTTTAAAAAGAGTACGCCAGTGCGGATCACTCTTGTAATTCCATACATCGGCAAAAGGCATTTCCACTGCGCATACATGTGGAAGCTGCCAATCCACCTCCGTCAACTCCGTTACACCGGAACAATTCACCACCAACAAACGAAATTCATTCGCTACCATGCCTGACAAAATACGTTCCAGTTCCTCTACTTCTTCATAGGTTCCCAGCATACGGACGAATAAGCTGCGCTTCGCCATCTGTGTTTTTGCAAAAAAACGTTCGATACGACGGTCTATCTTTTCCCTGAACTCGGGATAGGTCACCAGATCTGAGGACGTATTGCGTTCCTGTGGAAAATCATGCACCGAGATCACATTATAAGCGATATCTCTGACCATATAATTCAGTTGGCTCGTACCAACGACACTTAAATTGGGCAAATCCATAAATCCGGCAAACCGTTTTTCTAGCAAGCGGTTCACATCGGACAGCGTGTCAGACATCATCCAATCCAGTACCCCGGCAAACGGCCGCAAACGGTTCTTTTCCAATTGAATGGCAGGTGTACAGTTTTGTCCCAGACTGAAGACCGCTTCATATTCCCCTGCCAGCTGTGCGAGTCTCATAGCCGTGCCTCCTTTTTTAATACGCCCCTTCCCTCAGCGACCCTTCTTCTGTAGTCGAAAAGGGACTTCAGGCCGTAGTATGTTCCACTCTACATTACATGCACAGCACGGCGAAAAGGGTTGGACACCAATGCGCTTTTTGTCAAAGAGGCGTACAACTATCCAGTCCAATCCCGGTTATTTTTCATATCATATTAAGGCTGGTAACCTAACGGAATTCAAGGAGGCATCATCATATGTCCGTGTTTCTTTTAACCGTCGATCACCATCTCGCTTACCACAGCGCCCATATAGAAAGCTGCCATGTGACCTTTTTCAATCGTGAAAAGAGAGCCGTCGATGTGTTGCTGGAAATGGGAAATGACAGTGGCGTTTTCCGACGGCAGCTCCTTCGATTGAGCCCTTCTCCCGAAGCTGGCTCCGTGCTAGAACTCAAGGATATGGAGACCGCCCAAAATCCTTTTTACCTGCGAGTGGTGACGAGTATTTACAATCCGGAAACGCTGTTTATCCTGGCTGAATTTTTGGAAAACGGGAACATTGTCGCTAAACGTACAGCCAGTCATTTTACCGTGACGCCCTAATGAACGGGCAGAGGAGGAAGAAGGTATGTTGAAATATTCAGTTCAAAATAAAGCTGAGCCAGGCACATATGCACTGCCTTTTCAGGTCACCGAGCAGGAGAGCGTGCTCTCTACATTAATCATTCCTGCAAGTAAATCTGAAGGACGTATTGTCATTGAAGTCTCTTTGGCATGGGAAAATCCGCTGCTCAACTGGGATATCGGGGAGTTGGACATTCGATTGCGTCGCAATGATGAGCGGGGACCTATGCTGGATTGGTTGCAGGATTCCTGTTATCAGGAGGGATTTGCCGAGTTAAGCTATGAGGAAACGGGAAAACAGGCAGAGCCTTATGTATACTGCTTGACCGTACAATCAGCTGACCGTCGTGCTGTTGTTACGGGGCCGCTCATAATTCGAGGCTCCGTTTATGAAGATTGACAAAAACCTGGATGGACAATGAGCAAAAATAAACTAAAGGCAGGTGGGAGTTTTTAGCCCGACCTGCCTTTTTATAGGGTCTGTGCCTTCATGGTGCGGATTGTTTCAGACATTCCAAAATGTCAGCGTCTGGCAGCTTATAATCTTCCGGCAACGAAGTATTAATTCGGTTCCATATTGCGTAATCGACCTTCAGATCCGGGTGCGACTGCTGGATTTCAAAAATACGGTTGTACAAGTCTCCAACGACAGGAAAAGTCATGCTCTGCCTCCTAACTGTTGAATCAACGTACTCAACGTACTTGATTCAGCGCTTGCCCATAAATATTCACGAGTCGCTCAATCATAACATCCAGAGACCAATGCGCGGTCCCCCATGCTTTGGCATGTTTCCCCATAGCTATCCGCACTTCATCCTGAGCCAGCAAATGCTGCAAATGAGCTGCCAGTGCCTCCACATCGCCAACCGGGGAGACCAGTCCGGTGTGTTCATGCTTCACCATTTCCGGCAGTCCGCCCGCATCCGATACCACTGCCGGAAGCCCCATAATCTGCGCCTCCATGACCGAAAACGGCTGATTATCCTGTATGCTCGGATGGACAAAAAGGTCCGCCAGTTGTAAAAGAGCAGGTACATCTTCACGATGCCCCAGAAAAACCACGTCTTCTGCCAGCCCTAGCTCCTTCGCCTGTGTTTGAAGCTCTTCCCTTTTATCTCCCTCCCCGACAATCCAGCAAACCCAATCCGTACGACTTGCTTTCAGCAGACCAAGAGCGCTCATTAAATAATGCAGCCCTTTGATATATACCAGCCGTGAAGGACAAATCATAACTTTTTTCCCCTCAGGTCGTACTATGTCCGTTCCCCGGGCGTGGACTTCCCAGAAGTGCTCGGTATCCAATCCGTATTGGAAAGTAGCAATCTGCTGCTCAGGCACTTCGAACTCACGCACAAGCGTCTGTTTCATCCATTCTGTAGACGTAATGGTAATATCCGCGGATAGAGCGCCATAGTGCTCCAGCGCCCAATAATATTTCCACATCAACGTCTCTCGGTAACCCTCCTCATGATCCCTTTCCAGAGCCATCATGACTTCACGAGCCAGCGAGCCATGAATATTCGCTACCAACGCACTGTCCTTACGTTTGACCCGACTTAGAGCACGCGTCGCAATGACATCTTGCGTGTGAATAACATCATACTGCTCAACCCCGAAATACGCCGCTGCCAGCTCCATACAGTATCGATCCTTTTCCACCGTCTGCACCCATGAATCCAAATGTAATACAGGGACAGCCGATTCATTCAACTTCGTATGCAGCAGGGGCAGCAGTTGATCCTTCAGCAGCTCTCTATCTTCAAAAACAATATGGTATTTAGGTGTATCCGGTCCGTTCCCCATCAAGTCTACTGTGTGACCCAGTAGCTCCAGCCTCCGTTTAATTTGCAGCATAAAGGGCCATACGCCACCCAAATGAGGAATCGGCCAGTACGTAGCCAACAAAATTTTCAAAACAGCCTCACCTCCTCTGTCTCGTACGCTGAGCTACATTCCGTTACTTCCGTAAATTTGCTGGAAACCCGATAACGCATCTGTCCAGACCGCAAAAAATCCATTATTCGGCACGATCGTTACATCAATAAAATTACCGATCGTAACGACTGGAACCGGACTAATCCCGTTAGGATTAAAGGAGCTGTCTGTTATTCTGAGGTTCGTAAATGTATTTCCTCCGTTCGTTGATTCGGCCACAAATACGTCTAATAAAGAGGTCGTTATTTGATTGGTATAATATACGATCTTAATCACACCGGTCACAGGTGAAACATCAATAGCCGGGAAAAAATGCTGTGCCCCTGCACTAGCCCCTGTCACAGATTGCGGCGCAGTCCAGCTTAATCCGCCATCCACCGAACGGGCGAGCAGCACATCCGCATACCCTGCCCGATTATCCTGCCAGACCGCATAAAGTGTTCCCTGATTCGGGCTAGTAGAGCGATCCACCGCAATGTTGGCCATCGGCAGCACATTGAAGCCAAACCCGGCCACGGGCAACGGACTCGGAACCGGGACAACAGAAGATACAGGCAGCGAAGAACTGAATGCTGTCCCCCCATTGAAGGACACAATGACCTGATATTGGTTAACCGGATTAGTTACAATGTACCCGACATAAATCACCCCAGTAATGCTCACGGTGATTTCCCCCCGTGTGATCTGATTGGAGCCAGCGGTGAGCACCACGGGTGTATCCCACGTGATCCCTCCATCCTGCGAACGCTGGAAAAACATGACTGATCCGCCAAAAAAGTCAGGATTGTACTGATGCGTATAACATAAATAGATGTTTCCGGTATAGGAGCTGACCTGAGAAGTATCAAATTTCACGCCGACCTCAACATTATTGACAAATGTCCCATACCCCCGCTGGGCAATCACGGGCGGATCAAATGTATTACCGTTGTCTCTGGATACATAGGTAGCGATGGTACCGCTCAAGCCGTCTGCGGTAAATACGTGACAGGCTATGACAAACAAGTTGGGGAAACCGTAGCTGACGCTATGGGATTCCGCCCCTACATAGCCTGCTGGTAGCGGTAAAATCTGCTGTGTAAAGGAGACACCGCCGTTACCTGAACGGTATACCACCGTCAACGGCGGCCCTGTCGTAAAATCGATAGCCGCAGACACAATGGTACCGTCGAGCAGGTTGAAAGCTACACTCGGTTCCTGCGCCAGCCTTCCGTTAGGCGTAAGCTGTACGTTCGGCATCAGGACCCACCTCCCGGTACACCAGCAAAAATCGTCAGGCTGCCTGTACGCGTATCCGTCCAGACGGAAATGTAACTATTCGGCGGTACGATGGCGACATCAATATAGTCGCCGATCAGCTCTGATTCGCCTCCACCGACATTCGGATTAAAGGAGGTCGTCGTGAGACGGCTGTTCGTAAAGGTGTTGCCTCCATCTGACGATTGGGCGGCGAACACATCCAGATTAAAGCCGTCCAAGCGATTGGTATAGTACACGACAACGACCAGTCCCGTCTTAGGCGACACCGAAATCGCAGGAAAGAAATTTTGCGAGCCAGGCGGGCTGTCTGTCACAATGATCGGAGCACTCCAAGTACCGCCAAAATCGCTTGATTTGGACAACAAAATATTGCTGTATCCCTGACCAAAGTCCTGCCAAACGGCATATAACGTATTTGTTGTGGACGGCACAGCCGAGCAGTCAGCAGCCAAGCTGGGAATATTCAGTATCCTAAAGCTGTAACCGGGGACGGGCAAAGGATTGGGCACCAGCGTTATGTTGGATACGAGAATATCCCCGCTAAAGGTAGCGCCTCCATCGAAGGATCGCCGGATAAAATAAGCCGGTGTTTGCGGACCCGTACGAATCCAACTGACATAGACACTTCCATATTTGTCGACCGCAGGCTCAGGTCGTTCTGTGGAAGATTGGATATTCGAAAGCAATAACGGTCGATCCCAAGTTAGTCCTCCATCGGTGGAACGCTGGTAGAACGCCGCAGATTGAGCATTAAAATCTACATTATATTGGCGGTTATACGTGACATAGACGTGCCCGAGATAGGGACTTGCCCCCGCATTATCCGTCGTAATATTAGTCCAGTCATTATTAATGTAATCTCCAAAACCCGGATTAATGACCACCGGGGGGGAAAAGGTGGCCCCATCGTCCGTAGAGCGATAGATCACGACAGCCCCGTTCTCATTTCCCGGAAACACATGTGCGGATATGATAAAAATATTCGGGAACAGATAGGCTACCATTCCTGCCTCGGCTCCTGTATATCCCGGTGGAATTGGCAGTAAAGAATCAGTCCAGTTCGCCCCAGCGTCCAAGGAACGATACAGTCCAATGAGCGGGGGCCCGCTACTAAAGTCAACAGCGACAGCCACAACAATATTCGGATTCAACAAATTAACGGCGACACTGGGCTCAAATTTGGGCAACCCGCTGGGTGTAACCTGAAAATTAAAGGGCATCGCGAGCATTCCCTTCATTATATAAATGGACATGCCTGAAGTGTTTCTATTAAAATGTACTTTTTTCAGCACAGCCTACAGACAACCATACAAGCTTTCTTTTCGATAGATTCATAGTATAGAAGCATCCCTTCAGGGATTTTTCCAATATTCTGTTTTTTGAGAGGATGATTCGATTGGCTTTTACAACCGGATATATGACCAACACTAGAGATTTTGGTACTGCCTGCTCCAATGTCGTTGTAAATTTGGTCAACGAGGATACAGTGAACGCGGCAACCGTAACGGTACAAATTTTTTTCTCACTCGTACCGGATACCAAGATCCCCTTGTACGTGACATCGATTAACGTACCTGCAAACTCCATTGCCCGACGTACCTTCTTTATACAAGGGGTACTTGCCTATGAGGTTCAATACAACGTAGTCTCCGCTGTACCTTCCAATGTTGTGCTTTCGAATTTTGGTTTGGACCAGTTTGGTAATGTTGTACAGGAGCATCGTGTTCTTCAGTCGGAGCTGACCACAATTCCGGCGCTGTCTCCTGTCAGCTAAAAACAGCCCTGCTCCAGGGCCTGATGCAATCTGTGCGTGTAATACACGTAATTCCATTCCGGCGGTATGGACTGAACTCCTCGGCCGCTGCCGATGGTTGAATGGTCATCTGTATAGTAGGAAAAGGCATGTGTATCCTGTAATGGGCGCAACAAATCTGTCAGATACAGCAAATCCGTCACGGCAATATAAGGTTTGACACCGAAGCATACAACAAAGCGGGTCGTTGTTTCACCAATAGCCTGAACCAGTGCTTCCTGGACCGAATAATGCTGCCGTGGCGTTACGATTAACCGAGGATCGAGCATCATCGGCAGGAAAGCGCTGGCTCCCTGTTCTGGCGTTAAATCCAGCAACCGTACCACACAATTGCTGTAGTGCTGTTCCAGCAGATTATCCAGCAATGATTCAGCTTGAGCCATATCCGTGACAGGCATTAAAATCGTCATTTCAAGTGGGATGCCCCGACGTGCTCTCGCCTCATGCTTGGCGATTTGGAATGCGCGCCGCCAGCGTCGGTGCTCCTTCTGGCTGTGCAAGCCGGCCGATACACTAAAAGCAGAATTCACCCGGTAATCCATCAGGATCTCCGGGATGAATTTCATGCTGCACGTCTCGGTCAGCCGCAGCCAATAATCATAATCCTCCACAGGTTGTAGCCGATAACTCCCAATCTGACGGGCATATTGGCTTTTGTACATAAATGAAACCCCAACGATGCTGGCGTTCAGCAATTCGTGATCCGGCTGACTTTGGTACCGGATCAACGCTTGTTGATGCTGCTCGTCGTACAACGGGTTACCCGCAGCGTCAATCTGGCGGAAAGTGGAGAACACAAGCCCGAGCGAATCTGGCCCCTGCTCCAGCTCCCACCGTAATCGTTCGATAAAGGATGAATTATAAACATTGTCGCTGGATACCCAGGTCACATACATGATCGCTGGATCTTTAAACAACTCGTCGAATCCCCGGTTAAGGGCATGGGATACTCCTTTGTTCTGAGGGAGTGTAACCAACTGAACGCGCGGGTCCCCCATTGCTGCGTTGAGCGCCGGCCCTACCATTTCCGGCGCTCCGTCAATAACAATGATGAAGCGAAATGCCCTGTAGCTCTGGGCTAGTACGGATGAGATCGCAGCTTGCAGATAGCCGATATCCTGTTTGTACAGTGGCATAACAATCCCCGTATCTACCATATCAATCCCCCCTGACAAACTTTCGGCTTCATGAGGATAAACCGCTCAACACCTGACTGAAGCGATCTCGATAACGTGCTTGGGTTATGTTGTACTCCCGCTCCACAGCGGGCCAATGTTTTTTGGTTCCCATTTCATCATGCCAGCGGTAGTTAACCAAGGACTCGTTCAGAAAAGGAAATGGATATCCCGCCAGCATCACTCGGTACCACATATCCAGATCATGTGTGTACGGCAGCAGTTCATCAAACAAACCGATATGTGCAAACAGCTCCTTTTTAAACATAACCGTGCATCCATTGACCGGATTTCCTTGCTGAAAAAAACGGTAAAACTCCGTCATAGACGGAAACACGGCGGCTGCCTGATAGCTTGTGACTTGGCTGTATTGATTGATGAAATTGAAATTGGTATGGGAGATGTACGCACCGTTTTCCACCATAAAAGAAACCTGATTATTAATTTTGTCCCTATGATAGGTATCGTCGGAGCTGAGCCACGCAATATATTCCCCGCTGGCATGTCGGATACCATGATTCAGGGCGCTGGCTGTTCCACCGTTGGATTTGCCCAAATAATGTATATACGGAAGATAGGCCTGAAGCATATCAACATGTTCCGTGGACCCGTCATCAACGACAATAATCTCGAGAGGTCCATAAGTTTGCTCTAGTGCACTTTGCAAAGCCTGATCCACATATGCACAGTTATAAAAGGGAATGACGATCGTTACTTTCGGTCTCATATCGTTCCTTCCTTTCCAGCTCGGCGGTATTGAATCATATCCTCCAGCGATTGCCCCAGCTGTATGGTCGGCTTCCAGCCCATGTCCTCCAGCTCTTTCGCACGGTATGCCTCGGTGGATGCCGACTCTGCCACATCCCCCCATTGTATGGGAATAGATGTTTTGGCCAGCGCAACCATACGTTCTACGATATTGCCCAGTTCCACAATGCGGCCTGTGCAGACCGAGTAAACTTGGCCTGGCACACCTTGTTCCAATAGCACGCCGTATGCGCGAACGGCATCACGAACGTCGAGGAAATCACGTTGCGCATGTCGGGAAGATACCCGGAACGGGGCAGTTTCAGTTACGGACTGCCCCTCCAGACGTTCCGTCTGAACGATATACCCCGCGAGTAATGCACAAAATCCGGTAGATGGACCCGGACCGATCAAGTTGCAAGGCTCTGCCAGCATGACGGATTGTTCGAACAGCGCGCCCCACGAGAGCGCGACTGCCTCTTGAAGGCTTTTGCTAAGGCTGTATGGATGCGTTGGATGATACGGTGCTTGCAAAGTCGTCTTTAGCCGAGAACCCGCCACAACAATTCTGGCTTTGGGGAAAGGTCGCAGTACATCGAGCAGATACAGAGTGGACAGTACATTGGATTCCATGTATAGCAGGGGGCTTTGCCAAGATTCAGGGACGGAATTTTTACCACCTAGGTGAAGCACGTAATCCGGAGCAATCTGTCTAATGACTTCGCCTAGACGATTCTTGTCGAGCAAGTCACACACATAAGGCGTAATACAGCTACGGGTCTCCACCTCTGGGCTGTTATTTTCATCATTGTGAGCCAGTAAGATCAGTTCTGAGACGGAAGCGGCAGTGCGAGTCAGCGCCGCTACCTCCCAACCGAGCTTTGCAAAATGGCGGCAGGCATGCATCCCGGTATAGCCCGCCGCTCCGGTAATGACTATGACAGGCCGACGTTGTTCCGCTGTGCTTCCGTCCATTCCAGCAGCTCCTTCAGCATGATGCTGTAGTGAGGAACATCGTAGAGCAGATCGGCCCGGGTAGAACGAAGCGTCCGGTCCTGCACCGGCTCATCTTTCGGCACGATCCGAATATCCTCCCTTTTCCAGATGTCTTTGAACAGCAGCAGCAAATCATGCTTGCTGATCGGTTCAGGGTGAACCAGATGAATGAGTCCGTCCAGCGGCTCATTCATCTGCACCTGTATCGCCTTCGCTAATTCCAACGTCGTAACCCCGTTCCAAAAGACTCGGCGATACCCGTTAACGTCTCCGCTCTGCTGCAAGAACCAGTGCAGCAGACCAATGCCTCCCGGCCGAATTTCCGGCCCGATAATGGAGGTACGGATAGTCAGATGCCCTGCGGCCTTTACTTCTCCGAGTATTTTCGTCAAAGCATAGGCACTTGTCCCATCGGGTTGATCCGTCTCCTTATATAAACCAGGTACCCGATTTCCTTCGAATACGCAATCCGTGCTGATATGGATCAATCGGGCACCAATACTGTCCGCTATCCGCCGGAGAAGATGTGGCAGCAATCCATTGATTTGGTATGCTGCAATCTGATCCTCCCCGGCATGCTGATTCAGTACGCCTACCGCGTTAATCATAACGTCTGGCCGTACACTCCGTACCAGCTGCTCCACCATAAAGCTGTCCTTTACATCCAGCAGCAGGCCGCCTTTATTTTCGGGATCACGGGTGGTGTAGAACACGTTATACCCGCTCTGGTTTTGGAAATACTTAACCAGAACATGGCCTGCCATGCCGTTACCACCCAAAATAAGCAGCTTCATTTGATGAACCCCCCGCTTTGGAGAATGCTGCGAATCTCCTCTTTCGACATCAAATTAAACTCCGAACTAAAGCTGCTGAATGACACGGGAGGGCACTGATTATAGCGGTCCTTTAATTGAGGAATATTCAGCGTTGGGAGAATGACCAAATATTGCTCGTCATAGACTACCGTCGTCAGGCTTTCAAAGTCACTCATCAAAATCTCATGAATTTTCTCGCCGGGACGCACACCTTTTTCTACAATTTCTACGTTTTCCACACCTGAATCCTCAATGAGCACCTCAGCCAAGTCCAAAATACGGCAGGTTGGCATGGTCATGATAAAAATTTCCCCGCCGACACTTTCCACCGAGGCTTTGAACAGGAGACTGATCGCATCACGCAAGGTCAGGAAGAAGCGGGTCATGTTCATATCTGTGATCGAAACCTTGCCTTTTTGGCGAATCTGGCTTTGGAACAGATGCACCACGCTTCCGTTGGTGCCTAAAACATTACCGCCGCGCACCGTCACGAAACGTGTATCGCTATTCAGCAGATTGGCGTAAACAATCAGTTTTTCTCCAATCGCCTTCGTCATGCCGTAAAAATTGGACGGATTCGCGGCCTTGTCAGTCGATATATAAATGACTTTCTTTACCTGATTGGCAACAGCGGCCTCGATCACGTTTTGGGTGCCTACGACATTGGTTTTGAGTGCCTCGTAGGGCTGATCTTCACAGACGGGAACGTGTTTGAGCGCTGCCAAATGAAATACATAGTCCACTCCTTGACAAGCGGTGGTCAGCGCATCCTTATCCCGAATATCTCCAATACAGAAGCTGAGCCGTTCATCCTCAAACTGCCTGTTCATGGCAACCTGACTGGATTCTCCGCGTGAAAAGATAATGACCTCTTTGGGGTTACGCGGCAGTAACTGGGTAACCAGCTCATGCCCCCAGGAGCCGGTACCGCCGGTAACCAAGATACGTTGGTTTTCAAACATGCCGTTTCCCTCCAAGCAGAAATTTAACTACCTTATCCGACACATCTTCCGCCAGATAGCCCGCGGGACATTGCCACTTATGGGTCATCCCGGTCATTATGGCTACCGCGTTTGCTATAACCTCGCCATCAAGACCAGACACGATATTGCTGCCGCAATCTACCGTTTCCGGCCGTTCGGTCGTCCGGCGCATCGTAACCGTCGGCACCCCCATGACACAGCATTCTTCCTGTACGGTACCACTGTCCGTCAAAGCGCAGCGGGCATGCCGCTCCAGCAGAACGAAGTCAAAAAAACCGAACGGTTCGTGAAATTCCACTAGCGGATCAAGCTGGATCGGCGGGTGGCTTGCGATTCGGGCGGCAGTGCGGGGATGAATACTGCAAATGACCCGCTGCCCGAACTGCTGGGCTACCCGGTTAAGACCATCTAAAATAGCCAGCAAATGCGGTGGATGGTCCACATTTTCAGCTCTGTGGGCAGTGACCAGGAAATATTCTCCCGGCGACAGTCCCAACTTTTTCAAAATTCCACTGCTCGATATCTCTTTCTTATAGTGCTGCATCACTTCGTAGATCGGATTTCCAGTCAGTATAATTCGTTGGCTTGGGAAGCCTTCGCGTAGTAGGTGCTGCTTGCTTTGCTCCGTATAAGGCATATTAATGGTAGATATCGCATCAATGACACGCCGGTTCTTCTCCTCCGGCACATCCAGATCATAACAGCGGTTCCCCGCCTCCATATGCACGACCGGATAACCCATACGTTCCGCAAGTAAGGCACACAAAGCGCTGTTCGTATCACCGAGCAATAGCACATGATCGGGGCGTTCCTTGTTTAAAATATCCTCCATCTGCGAGTACATGGCGGACAACTGTTTGCCCAGTGTCCCCGCTTTCTCCTGAAGTACATAATCCGGGGCACGCAGTCCCAGCTCGCGAAAGAACTGCCCGCTCAGGCTTTCGGTGTAATTTTGGCCCGTATGCACAAGCACATGTTCATCTGCATGGCGGTCCAGCTTCGGAATGATCAGGCTGAGCCGTATAATCTCCGGTCTTGTGCCGAGCACGGTCAATATTTTCATGGTTTTGGAACCCACCTTTGCTGTCGTTGTTTCATTGAATTGTGGCGTTCAATGAAGGATAGCCATCCAGCAGACTGGCTGTGCTCCAGCTTAACGTTCATCTCGACGGTCCGGCGTAGGTTCACCCGGACCGTTGTTTTGTATGCTGTCCAGCCTTGAGAGTGACTCGCTTCTGCTTGTGCGTGTTGTGTCGCCGTGACCGGTGCTTGAATTTCCGCTTGAGTTTCTGTCTGGACTTGGTTTTCGGATAAAGTCCCTTCGACAACGGGGACCCGTGAATTTTCTTGAGGCGACTCTTGCCGCCGCTTCTCTTATACCTGCGATTCCGCAGTCGGGTACGCTTGCGGCCCTTTGGCCATCTCGCCCGAATACTACGCTTGCCGCGGGGCAATTCGGGTGGTGAGTCAGGTAGAGGGGATACTGGTTGTGGCAAGCCTTGAATAGCTGCATATTCGATTGGTGGCAGGCCCAGCACAGGCAGTTGACACACCACCGATTCGGGAAATTCTCGAATCGTGTTGGTATATCCCTCCGGTATAGCGGTGACCTGACGCAACCCTTCGCCTTCCCTCGTCCATACAGGTCCACCCGGCTGCTGAATCAACGGGAACCAATGCGGATGATGACATACCCATTGACTGACCATGAGGTGTAAACTACCTCGGTAGGAATCAGGTCCGTATACACGTGTAGCCGCACTGTTGTTACGCACACCAATCCGTTCCACTTCTTCGGGATGATCGAGCAGATAGCCCACTTTTTGCGCCAGCATGTCGCTGTTGCCCGGCTCTACCAAAAAATCTGTATTTCCGGTCGCCTCCATCAACTCCACAAGTCCACCCTGCGCAAAGGCTACCACGGGCTTACCGTAAACCAGCCCTTCCAGGGCGGTCAGGCCAAAGCCTTCCTCCACCATACTTGGGATTACAACAATATCCATTGCGCTATAGGCCGTTGACACGGATTCCTCGAATGAATTGAACTGGAAGCGGCGGCTATAACGAGATTGGCGGATTAAAGAGACACATTTTACGTAATATTCCGAGTCCACCGAGCTGCCGATGATCCAGAAACGACACCGCGAATTGGTTTCGCACAGCTTTAGAGCCATTTGGACAAAAGGCAACAGCCCTTTGGCTTCGTAAATAAAGGAAGAAATATAACCAATGCAAATATGGAAATCCCGCAGCCCCAGTTTTTCACGTTTCCTTTTCCGTTCCAGCACATGCTCTTTGGGAGATGGCATATCCATATCCCGGCAGGGAGACAACACCGTATGCGGACGTGTCAGTCCCCCACCATGCAAAGGACGCATTACAGCTTGCGAAATGCCGATGACCCATTGGCTATAGCGCTCAATGATAGAAACAGAAACTGGCGTATGCGCATTCTGGTTAATAACCTCGGTTATTTTCCAGATCACCGGAATATTAAGCTCTTGAGCAGCCATTGCAGGCATGACGTTCACACAGGTATTGACCAGCACCACATCAGGTCGAGCATGCCGAAGCATCTGGAACAACGGTGCATACGCCACATGGGTCCGCAAATTCTCCGCATCCTGCGCCAATCCCTCATATGGGGTATACATGCCATGCAGCATGAACAGGTTCTGTGTCAGAACGGTGATTCCGCGCTTGCGGGCCATTGAGGTCAGCCGCCCTTCACCAGGCGTTACGAGAATACAATCGAAGTACGTACGCATGTCTAGACAAAATTGCAATAGCAGCTTCTCTGCCCCCGTAATACTGCGGACGTTGCTAACATGGCTGAATAGCATCATTTTCGGCTTGATCGGAGTTCACCTCCTTTAAAATAGCAACCATCGGACGTGTGAATCACCTTATGGAAATATGACCGACAACAGTTGGTCAATCCGGTGACCATACGTGTGCTCCCGCAGGGTTCGTTCCAGAGCACGTAGGGCAATTTCATGGCGCTCTTTTTCATGCGTCAAATAAAACTCAACCTTCTCCAGCAATTCCTGCTGAGAGCTGTAGGTCTCTATCTCTTCCCCCGGCTTATAAAAACGAGCCAGATCATCTCTTGTATCTGTCAGTTGCAACGTGCCACTGGCAGAAATTTCAAACGTGCGCGGATTGGGCGAAGCCCCCGGAATTTTCAGTGAGTTGTTGTTCACCGAATCATCCTGATGGGAACGATGAAGATTAATTACGATTTTGCTGCCGTTATACGAATCATTGGTTTCGACCGGAGACATCCAGCGACCCAGCTCAATTTTGTCACCATACGACTGATAATCCGGGAGACGATCCCACCAGATTCCGTTGATTTTAATGTTACGAGCCATGAGCTGCGGCATAATCGGATTGAAGAAATAGATGCGGTTCCAGTAGGCTGAGCCTGTAAACCCAATCTCACGTCGTACCGAAGCGGGCGAGCTGAGTGGGAAATAGTGAGTCAGAAATGCTCCAAAGGGCAAATAGTGCACAGACGTGCAACCCAACTGACGGTACAGCTCCATGCAGTTCATTTCTAACGTGAACACATAATCATAATTCGTAACAATTTTGGTCGTCGTGTCAGTGTAATATGGATCGTCCGTTAGCCAGATGGCGGTGGGGATGCCCAACTGGCGTACCGCAGTAACTTGCTCCAACGGAAGATCCATTCCATCCAGTGCCAGCATCAGATTCGGACGGAGCTGAGCGGCAATATCTCCTACCGGCTGACGTGGGTCTGTTACGGTAACCTGAGCCGTCATGCTTTGCAACGTGGTAATGACCGCCTCATCCAGCGGAGAATACGGAAGGCCTTTGCCTGAGACGACATACAGTACATGGATTTGTCGAAAAGGGAAAACTGCTTTCATCCGTGCAACAATTGCGTTAGCACGTCCGCGCAGATATCCTTCGTCGTATCCGTCATGCACTCCCGCAATTCTCCCCCTTTCCCAGGAGGCTGCCGCCGTCTGGTGAACAGCCGGGTCATACGGTCCTGTCGTAGATATCGTCATCACTTTCACTCCTCACTGTTTATGGTGTTTACTTTAGGCCATCGCCTTGTCCAGCAGTTCTTCCATGCGATTGGAGTACATATGCTTTTGCATAGTCGTGTACAATGCGCGCCAGGCCATGCGTTCGCGTTCCCAGTCATGCTTGAGATAGTAGTCCAGCTTCACTTTCAGTTCCTCTGCTCCAGAGAAGGTTTCAATGTCATAGCCTGGTCGGTAATAACGGCTCAAATCCTTCCGAACATCCGTCATTTGAAGCGTGCCGCAAGCAGAAATTTCGTATGTCCGAGGATTGATGGACTCCGCTGAAAGCTGGTGTGTATTCCGATTATCCAGTCCGGGGTCTGTCGGGCGGTGCATATTGATGACAATTTTGGAGCCGTTATAATATCGAGCGGTCTCTTCCGGCTCCATAAAACCCGGACGGATAAAGCGTTCCAGCACATCCCGCCGGGTCAGCCGATCCCAGTGCCCACCTACGATCAGCACTCTTTTGTCCGCCAAGAAGGGAGCTAGGTGGTCGAACAGCTTCACACGGTTCCAGAAGGCATTTCCAATGAAGCAAATATCATGCTGATGCTCCCGCTCTACCCTACGGGGATAAAAGATACGAGCTGACGCAGCCAGCGGCAAATAGTGAACCCTCGTTACTCCCTGATCGCGATAAAACGGCAGGCAAGAAATTTCGTGCGTAAATACGACATCGTAGGATTGACAGATCAACGCCGTATCCTCCGTAAAGTAAGGATCATCTACAAACCATATGGCCGTCCGAATGCCTAGGGCTCGTATTTGCTGCACCTGCTCCAGATGATCCGCCGGAAAAACATGCAGCCCGTTCATGACCAGCACGAGGTCTGGACGTTGAGCCTCGGCGTCAGCTAGCATCGTAGCAGGCGTACCGATGACGCAAGAGCTGCATATTTGGCCTAATGCCTCTTGCACACCTGTGTCTATAGCTGCGAAACCTTGCGGAATATACAACACTTTCAAATGACGAACAGCAGGCTGTATTGCCACGACCTGTGACAGAGCAGCCGTGCAACCGCCCATTCTGCGTCCTTCCCGATAGCCGCATCGGTACGCTTCGCGTTCATGTCCGCTTTGTTGATCGTTCACATCCTTCACCCTGTCCTGTTGTAGGATAAACTTCTGTCACTCCTAAACTATATGCGGAGGGGTCAAACGCATCATGGACGACTGCCACTGCCCGGACAAAATTGGCGTTTGCCCGTCCAACTGCCGAACCGCAAATAACCCCAAAGCTGTTAGCTTCGGGGGTGAACAGTAATAGAATGATTTGCCCAGTTTACTGAGCTTTGTAAGCGAGCTGGTGTCCATCTTCATAACCTTTGGCAAAACCTGAATTGAAACCCTCGTTGTAAGCTGCATCATATCCCTGCTGAAATGCCTGCGGATCATGCTCCAATGCAACAGTCCCGGGCTGTGGATTCTCCGCAGAAGGGGCTGCCACCGGGTTAGCTTGAGGTTTTTTCCGTCGCCGCAAATGAGGATGTCTTCTACGTGCAGAATAAAGTCCCCTTTTACGGCGTCTTAGAGCAAGGAGACGTCTTCTTCTTCGTTTTAATCTGCGAATGCTGGAACGCCGGGCATCTTTACGTCTTTTGCGGGCTTTGTCCCGAGTGGTGCGTTCCCACCTTGTACTCATTTTCATTCCTCCTTTGCTTTCTCGTGGTGGTTTCATTTTTCTGAACAGGCACATGGAGCCACGGCTTAGTCGGTTTTCCATATACCTGCCGTCTTAATGGAATACCCGCCAACATTTGCGTGATTTCTCCCTGGTAGTTGCTGAGTATACGAATGGTTTCTTCCAGACGGGTAGCCGACATATCCGCATGGGGCGTCAAGTCCGCAAGACTGGTCAGCATCCGAGCAACGGCGTGCTGGCTGGCAGCAATAGACTCCATCATATCCAGCTTGATCTCACGTTCACGCCTCATGCTCATTAGTTCATATCCCCCGAGCCCATTCCTCCCATCATCCCTTCCATGCCGCCACCCTGCTGCTCATCCTGATCCAGCAATGCTTTGAGATTGCTGCAAAGTCCAGTCTGAAGCCGCGTTAATCCCTCCAGCATTTCCACCATCTGCTCGTGAATTTCCAAAGGCCGTCCCAACTGCTCTTCATCGGTGTCAAATGCGTGGGGGGCCAGATGGTTCAACGCCCAATTACGCACTTTTTCTGCTTCGACCGCCTTGGCCTCCAGGATCATAGACACATTCCGCTGCATTTTGGAGGCTGCGTCCAGCATGTGAATCATTGCTTGTTCCCTACTCATGTGTTCACTCCCTGCCCTCGGTTGGTACGTTACTCCTCTTCCGGGTATGCCGTCTCTTTCACGACACGAACGAGCATTTCAGCCATTGCTTCTTGAAGATCGGCAATACCGTTCAAGTAGGCAACAATGCTTTTGTTTACTTGTCCCGAGCTGTCGAGAATGCCCGGAATTCCATCAAAACGCGGCTCCTCATCTGGCAGTTCATGTATGATCTGCGCCATGCGCACAACCACCTGCCGTTCCGCATCCAACAACCTTGACATCTGCTGCTGCGAATGCGAAATGTGGATCAGCAAATCATCTAACTCGTTATGCATAAGCCCCTCCTTTATGTGCTCCGCCGTGCGGAACGCACGAATTACCTACGGGCTTTCCGCTACTACAGCGTATGCCGCAGCGAGTGGTCGGTTCCGCCTAAAAGCGCCTATTCAGATCATTACAGATGCCCGTGCAGCACCGGTGGAGCAATAATAGGCTGCTTTTCCACCAAAGCCGACAAATCTCCGGGAGACAAAAACTGAATTCGGTAGTCCTCTGCCCGCCAGCTCATCGCAGCGTACAGAGTAAGGAACGGCCTTTTCCAGCCGTTACCGATTTGATACAGTTGCCCGCCCTCAGCATACAATACCTCGATCCATCGCTTGCGTTGAGCCGGTATATTCAGTGTGGGCAGCATGGACATGTTCTCCAGATCGGGAGCCGCCAGTACAGGAATGGGTTCCTCTGGCAGCTCAGCTGTAGGTGCATCAATGTTGCCGGAAACTGTGGCCTCCGGCTTCCCTACCAAGGGAAGCACCAACAAATCCAGCTGAGACACTCTAACAGGGCACACATTTTCACCTCCCGCAGCACTGACTCCATGCAGATATCGCCTTCTTCCCGGCTCTAACCGAAATACTGCTCCGGACGGTCCCTGAACAACCGCTCCGATGGGATAAAAGCTTGTCGCTGATACGTGTGTTTCCTTACCTGTTGATATCTGGCCGTCCGTCTCCGCTGTACTGAATTCCAGATTGCGGAACAGCTTATCCGCGTCTCCCCACTTTTGTACAAAAAAGGATCGGTTCCGGCTGCTTTCCTCCATTGAACCGCTTTTTTCGGTCGTTTGAGGAAAACCATACACCGTATCCCGATCTCTTTCTTCATAATGGATAAAAGCATCTCCGGCAATTGCCATACGTATCCCCAACAAACGCACACGCAATAGCCAATCTGCATGGGCTTCCTCAGTACTGTGGCAGCCTTCGTCCCAATAGCCCGTTTTTTCCAATGTCTCTCTGCGCAGCAATAAACAAAATCCGGCTAAGCTTTCGGCCTCTCGCCATGCATCCGGATTGGGAATATTGAAGCTCATGGCAAATGGACGGGCTCCATTTTCGTTCATATAAGGAACCTCAATCTGCTGTTCTTTGAATGGACCATTCGTTACAGGCCCGACAACACCAATACGCGGATCGCTGTATAAACACCCTAATAACCGATCCAACCAGCCGGGGGTCACCATGCAGTTTTGATCCAATACCGCAATAGCTGTACCTTTTGCCATCATCAGCCCCTGATTCAGGCTACCTATCATTTGAACATCCTTTTTTAACAGCGCATAACGCACAGCGATGCTTTTACGGAGCAAATAGGTGGATGTCCCGTCCGTCGATCCGCAGTCCACCACAATAATTTCGTGAGGATGGCTCGTATTCTCCTCAATACGGTGAATGCATGCGCGGAGCTGCTGAAGCTGATTGTAGGACGGAATGATAATACTGACACCTTCAAAAACCTTGCCAAACGAAGCCTGGCCCAACCTGTTGCCCTGCTCCTGGCCCCTTTTATATCCTGACCAATAGCCTTTCTTTCCGAGCCGCTTGCTGTGTTTCCTTTGCATACTCAGGCGTTTCATGCCGTTCACTCCTCCGGGTGGCATTATGCCTATACTATATGCCTGGCCCGGCCGGATGGTGTTTCGTTGAGATCAGGGTAGAAGTCCTTTCATTTTCACTCCAGCTTCCTGAAGGGAATCGAAGGTTCCTGCGTCGCTCCAATAGCGCCGTAAAATATCATATTCCAGCTTGCCTTCAGCAGCATAACAGTTGTTAACATCCGTGATCTCAAGCTCACCGCGTGCCGAAGGTGTAATTTGCCGGATCTTATCGAACACGGCAGTATCGTACATATAGATACCCGTAACGCAATATTTGGATTGGGGGTGCTGCGGCTTTTCTTCAATCCGCGTAATGCTCTCCGGGCGCTCAGGATCAAATACGGGTACCCCGTAACGACGAGCATCTGCCACCTTTTTCAACAACACTCTGGCGCTCCCCGGGGGCTGTTGCTTGAACCGTTCGATCACAGGTCCCAAGTCTTCCTTGAACAAATTATCACCTAACAAAACAGTGAATTTCTCTTCTGACTGCATGTAGCTTCTTGCCAGTTCGAGTGCTTCCGCAATGCCGCCCGCCTTTTCTTGAATCCGGTATGTCAGTTGGACACCATAATCACTGCCACTGCCCAAAAAATCGGTATACAGCCCGGCCGATTGTTTACCAATAATAATAAGCATATCGGTGATTCCAGCCTGTCGTAGCCTCTCGATACCATATACGATCATGGGATACTTGCCGACCGGAAGCAGATGCTTGTTGAGTAATGTAGTCAACGGATGAAGGCGCGATCCGGTTCCTCCTGCGAGAATAACCCCTTTCATATCTTCCTTCCTCCTTCGACAGCATGTTCAGTGCATGCAACCCCAGTGTTTCCAGTTTCAATGAACATTCTGGGATCTATGCTCCATTTCTCTATAAACAAACGATAGTTCCGCTCGATCAGCTCTTCAATCCAGGAAGTTTCCGAGCGTGAGAAGCTCGCATTCCCCTCGTGATAGACAAAACAGTCGTTGCACATGAGCAGCTTGTAGCCATGCACGCGTGCGCGCAGACAATAATCGTCATCCTCATAATGTCCGGGGCTGAACCGTTCATCCAGCAATCCGATCCGTTCCATCAGATCGCGCCGGAACAGCAAACAAAACCCGACCAACCGCTTGACCTCCTGCCATCTGGAGGGATTACTTGCATTATTCTGCTCCGCATATCTCAGACAACTGGCCAAATCTCCTTCTAATCCGTGTATCTGCTGAATACCGCTGACGTAATTCGTCACCGGTCCCACCAAGCCCACTATGCTTTCGCTCTGCAATGCGGCCAGCATATTCGATAGCCATCCCCGCGTAACCCTCACATCATTGTTTAAAATAACGAACTGATCACCCGCAGCCAGCCGGAGCCCCATATTACATGCTGCTGGAAAGCCTCTGTTTTCAGGAAGACGTATGCTGATCAGCCGCTCGGATGCGCAAAAATCATCCGTTCCATCATTCGAAGCGTTGTCTACAACAATGATTTCATACGGTACATCTATCGTATGTGTCCGAATCGCCTCAATACACGGCTTTAACAGATGTAGGCCGTTATAAGTCGGAATAATGATGCTCGTCAGACTCATTGTGCATTCCTCCCTTTGGCAACGTCTACCCGTGTTGGAACAGGCCCGAGCGGGGAATACCCGGCTACCTGAAACACGGCCGTCAGTGCCTCTGCATGATCACCGACGATCAACTGTTCCATAGCGTTCCCTTTGCCAACATTGAAGGTCCGCTTACGGTTTGTTTTAATGACATCGACAGCATGTACTGCCGCCACGATCATGCCATGCAGAATTGCCATGGCGTGGGCTTTTGGCGGTACGGCAAGCACGGCTGAGCCAAGCTGATCCAGTAAACGCCGAGATAATGCATGCGGTACGGCGGTTAATGAGCTTGCTCCCAAATCCGGCCTGCGCAGTACGCGATTCAGGAATGCTTTGCACCGTGTCACGCTGTCCTGCTGGGCATAGGGCGGCAAATGTCTGCCCAGATCATTAAGCGCAACATCCGTTCCCTGATCCACCGCGTGGAGAAAAGGCAGCAAATCAGATGCTGGAATCGGCAAATCTCCGTCCACGAACAGCACAATATCAGCCTGCGTCATACGCGCGCCTACCGCCCGGCCAACATCATGCCCCAGTCGATCCGGCACGTTGACAAGAGTCACACTGGGATGATGTTTGGCTACGGTGGAGCGCGTGCCGTCCGTGCAGCCGTTCAATACGACAATGATATCCGTAAGCGGAAGTTTTTCCAGCTCGCCCAGTACCCGGTCAATCGTTGACTCTTCATTACAGGCGCTGACCACGGCCGCTGCCGTTCCCTGTAACACAATATCTCCCGGAACTTCGCGTTCCACAGGCGGAGTCACTTCGGTCATTCCTTTCGCCCGAGGTGTGGGCTTTCTCATCCTACGGCTATGCATTGAAGTCGTCGTTCCTCGTTTTCGCTGAACACGTCTCATGCCCCAACTCGGTTCTTCACGCTTCCCTCTGCGATACTGTCTATTCACAGTTTCACCTCGTCTCTGATCCGTTTGCGCTCCAAATCCGTATATCCCGCACGCGTTCCCAGACGCGATGTAAGCCAAGCAATGGCATCCAGATGATCCTGAACAATTACATCTGTCAGCGGGTCCTTGCCGTTCTGTTTTTTACGTGTCGCATTTATTTTTCCGACAGCTATTCCATATACAGTCACCACTCGTAACTCGGAGGCGATGGACATAGCTTGAAATAAAGGAGGCTTCTCCAAGGGCTTTAGACCTATTTTCTTTAGAGCCTTTTGACTTATGGCGTGTGGAATGCCAGTCATAGATGCTCCCCCTAAATCAGCACGATTCGACAAGATATTCAACACATGCTTTGCCTCCACTACAGGATGTACGGGCGTACGATTCACAGGTCCATGGTAATCATTCAGCACCACATCCGCCCCTGCACATATGGCGTGTATAAACGGCCGAAGTCTAACGCAGGGAATGACGATATCCCCATCCAGGAAAAGCAGGATCTGTCCGGATGCCGCCTCCGCTCCAATACGACGGCCAACATCATGTCCGAGCGGTTCCGGGAAGGAAAGTACACGAGCTCCCGCCGCTGCTGCCACCTTCGCCGTTCTATCGTGTGATCCGTTCTCAACGACGATAACCTCTGTATGTGGATGGACACGGCGCGCTTCGCGAATCACAGCCCCGATTGTTTTTTGCTCATTCATGGCCGGAATAATGACAGATACGAAAAACTTTCCCACTGATGACGGTTCAGATGGTCGCTCTTCGCCGATCTGTGCCCCTCCCTCCGTGTCGAGTACCTCCCTCATGGCAGGGGCTACCGGATTCTTATGCATGTTCGGCATTCGTAACGGCAGCCACATCTTAGAATGATAGTAAGCGCCGGAATGCCGCCTCCGTTTGATCTTGTATCCAGCTCTTCCCTGCTTCTTCATGCTCCCGTCTCACCTCCCTTCCTGCTGTATAGATGGACAGCATGATTAGGACAGTTCAACATAACCTATGCGGTCCAAAAGCCGTGTGTAACGGCAATCGTGGAGGTCTTTTCGACACAGCAATTTTCGACTTTTTTTTACATAACTTATTAATCCTATTAAATAAATGAGTTATTAGGGTCTAAAGAATCATTTTGGATAAATTTGTGACATAGATCTTCTCGTCCGTCATTCTCTGTGCTAATATCAGAGCCAGATGATGGGAGTTCAAAAAATCAACATTTGTTTTTTTTGCATAAGTCAATATTTTTCCATTATCCACCATTATTCTATTTTCTTTTTATACGACAGGAAAGGAGGAGTTTGTCACCTTTTTAAGCTACATGCTTGATACTGCAGTACCCTCTTTTCACGTACGCTTCATGAAAAACACTTCGGTATTTCTCTTCATGTTCCATTTTCTTCTATTCCAGACGACAACACGACCTACATAAATGGCGCAATGCCTTATTCAAGACAGGATGATTCATCCTGACAATAATCGAGGAGAGTGAATTTTTAATGAAAAAAGTATGGGTTTCGCTTCTTGGAGGAGCTATGTTATTAGGGTCTGTCGCGTCTGGTGCATCAGCGGAGAGTTCCGTTTCGGGGCCAACTCAGCTTACACCGACCTTTCACGCCGAGCAATGGAAAGCCCCTTCCTCGGTATCCGGGGACGACATTGTATGGAGCTATTTGAATCGGCAAAAGAAATCGTTACTGGGTGCGGACAACTCTAGTGTACGTGAACAATTCCGAATCGTTGATCGCACAAGCGACAAGTCCGGTGTGAGCCATTATCGGCTGAAACAGTATGTAAACGGGATTCCCGTATATGGAGCTGAACAGACTATTCATGTGGGCAAATCTGGTGAGGTCACCTCTTACTTAGGAGCGGTGGTTACTGAGGATCAGCAAGCTGAAGCTACGCAAGGTACAACTCCAAAAATCAGCGCTTCTGAAGCAGTCTACACTGCATATAAAGAAGCAGCTGCACGGATTGAAGCCCTCCCTACCTCCGACGATACGATTTCTAAAGATGTTGAGGAACAAAGCAGTGTAAGCAAAGACACTTACGCCGAAGCAGCTAACAACGGAAAAACGCTATCTACTGATAAGGAAGAGCTGAGTCTTGATAAAGCATCTGCCCTGAAAGACAGCAAAATTGAGGCGGTGGAGACAGAAAAAAGTTCCATTGCCAAAATCGCCAATCTGCAGCCAGAAGTAGATCCTAAAGCCGATCTGTACTTCTACCCTAAAGGGGATGACCTACAACTGGTTTATGTAACAGAAGTCAATGTTTTAGAACCTGCCCCACTGCGTACTCGCTACATTATTGATGCCAATGATGGCAGCATCGTATTCCAGTATGACATCATTAATGAAGCGACAGGCACAGGTAAAGGTGTGCTTGGTGATAGCAAATCATTCACCACGACGGCTTCCGGTAGTAGCTACCAGTTAAAAGATACAACACGTGGTAATGGTATTGTGACCTACACGGCCTCCAACCGTCAAAGCATCCCAGGTACCCTTCTGACCGATGCCGATAATGTATGGAATGATCCAGCCGGCGTGGATGCCCATGCGTATGCTGCCAAAACATATGATTACTATAAGTCCAAATTCGGACGCAACAGCATTGACGGACGCGGGCTGCAACTCCGTTCGACAGTCCATTACGGTAGCCGCTACAACAACGCCTTCTGGAATGGCTCCCAAATGACTTATGGAGATGGGGACGGTAGCACATTTATCGCATTTAGTGGGGACCCCGATGTGGTAGGTCATGAACTTACTCACGGTGTCACAGAGTATACTTCGAATTTGGAATATTACGGAGAGTCCGGTGCATTGAATGAAGCTTTCTCGGACGTCATCGGCAATGACATTCAGCGTAAAAACTGGCTTGTAGGCGATGATATTTATACGCCAAACATTGCAGGCGATGCCCTTCGCTCTATGTCCAATCCTACGCTGTATGATCAACCAGATCACTATTCCGACTTGTATACAGGCAGCTCCGATAACGGTGGCGTTCATACGAACAGCGGCATTATCAATAAAGCCTACTATCTGTTGGCACAAGGTGGTACTTTCCATGGTGTAGCTGTAAATGGAATTGGCCGCGATGCAGCGGTCCAAATTTACTATAGTGCCTTTACAAACTACCTGACTTCTTCTTCCGATTTCTCCAACGCACGCGCTGCTGTGATCCAAGCGGCAAAAGATCTGTACGGTGCGAGCTCGGCAGAAGCAACTGCAGCTGCCAAATCTTTTGACGCTGTAGGCGTAAACTAAATCATACGTTATCTTCCTCAAAATCCTCGTCCATAGACCGTTGCCGTTGTGCAACTGTCATGTGGCCCTGCTCATACAATGGACGAAAAAATAGGGGTGCAGTGTACAAGTCTGCGCCCCTTCCCCCCTTATTTATGGCGTCCCCTCAAAGGGGCGCCCTTTTCTTGTTCATTGAGTCCCTCTGATCATTTTCGACTAAATAAGACAAATAAACAGTAAATCAGGGACTAAAGATTCATTTTGGGGTATTTTGTAAAATTAATCTTCTCGTTCGACAACCTCTGTGCTAATATCAGAGCCGAGACGATGAAATTGCAAAAAAAATAAACCTTAATATTTTACATAAGATCATTTTTATCCAATCCTCTTCACGTTTCAAAGGAACAACAAGACTTACATATATGACGCAAGACTTCTTCAAACAGGGTGTTTTTTACCTCAACATTAACTAGGGAGAGTGAGTATGAATTGAAAAAAGTATGGGTTTCACTTCTAGGAGGAGCTATGTTATTAGGATCTATAGCGCCCGGGGCCTCTGCAGCTGAAAATTTGGTTCCCGATCCGACTCAGTTTACACCAACATTCCAAACGGTGAACTGGAAGTCTCCTTCAACGGTAACAGGTGACAATCTGGTCTGGAGCTTTTTAAATCGACAACAAAAAACATTATTGAGTCTGGACGATACCCACATCGGTTCCCATGTGCACGAGCAATTTCGTATCGTGGATCGCACCAGTGACAAATTTGGTACAAAGCATTATCGGTTAAAACAATATGTAGACGGAATTCCCGTATTTGGAGCCGAACAGACCATCCATGTGAACAAGTCTGGCCAAATCACTTCTTATTTGGGAGCGGTCATTTCGGAAGATCAACAAGCCAATGCTAAAGAAAATACAACTCCAAAAATCAGTGCTACTGAGGCTGTATATACCGCATATGAAGATGCAGCTATACGGGTTCAATCTCTCTCCTCCTCCGTCCAAATCGTTCCTGAACCTTACGAGGATACAAGTAGTGTAAGTAAAGACACTTACGAAAAAGCATCTAACAATGAATTATCAATTTCTACTGATAAGGACTCATTGGATTTGGATAAAGCAGTTGAACTGGAGAACAGTAAATTGGAAGCGGTAGAGCCTGCATCCTCTATCTCCAAGATTGCCAATCTGGAACCAAGTGTGGACCCTAAAGCAGAACTGTACATCTATCCCGATGGAGACTCAACACGTCTCGTCTATGTAACCGAAGTTAATACTTTACAGCCCGCTCTGCTGCGCACACGTTACTTTATTGACGCTAATGACGGAAAAATCGTATTCAAGTATGACATTCTTAACGAAGTGATCGGCACAGGGCGCGGTGTATTCGGTGATACCAAAACATTTGAAACAACAGCTTTGGGTAAGAAGTATCAACTAAAAGATACGACTCGTGGTAAAGGAATCCTAACTTATAACGTCCACAACACCGAGACGCTCCCCGGCACCCTGTATACAGATTCCGATAACGTATGGGAAGATCCGGCTGCGGTGGATGCCCACGCTTACGCTATCCGCACTTACGATTATTACAAGGATAGATTTGGACGCGACAGCATTGACGGGCATGGCATGGCCATCGCTTCGGCAGTCCATTACGGCGCAAAGAACTACAATAATGCCCACTGGGGCGGCACTCATATGCTTTATGGAGACGGAGACGGCACGTTATTTGCCCCTTTTAGCAGCGACCTTGAAATTGTTGCCCATGAGCTGACACACGGTGTAACCGAGCATTCATCAGGGCTCGTGTATTTCGCTGAATCCGGTGCATTAAGTGAAGCCATCTCAGATATTATAGGCAACGACATTGAGCGCACCAATTGGGATTTCGGCAAAGTCGCTTATACCCCTAATATTAAGGGCGACGCCATTCGCTCCCTTTCCGATCCTGTCAAATACGGTCAAGTCGATCACTACAGCAATCTCTATCCTGATCCTAACAACGAGGATTATGGTGGAGCCCACATTAATAGCGGTATTATTAATAAAGCCTACTATCTACTGGCACAAGGAGGCACTTTCCATGGTGTCAAGGTAGATGGAATTGGACGTGATGCAGCCGTATATATTTATTATAATGCCTTCACCAATTATCTGACTTCCACGTCTAACTTCTCCACCGCGCGTGCCGCTGTGATCCAAGCGGCCAAAGATAGTTATGGTGAAAATTCAATAGCCGTAACCTCTGCTATGAAGTCTTTTGACGCTGTAGGTGTGAGATAAGTGAAATAATATAAATTTCCCCGATATTACAAGTCTCCCCCCCTTCTCTCTTATGTATACGGCGTCCCACTATGGGACGCCTTTTTTCTAGTATAAAGTTGATTATTGGCAATTATATTTCCGGCTTCTTATTATTGCCCCATCGCAATCCAAAGGACCAACCCTTCACATAGCGGACCTGAGTGTATGCGTTCCACAGTAAGTACTGCTGAATACCTCTGACGTTGTGTGACGGATACCATCACTCCCGGTATACTCGCATTGGCAGTGATTACATACTGTGTATCTATAAAAGGCTTCTCAAATACAACGCTCACTTCACCCCTATCCGCTTGTGCGGGGAGGTGAAAAGAAATGCTCCCATGTTGAGGTGAAGCTATATGATCGTCAGAAGCCTCGTCACTGGTCGCTGATCCGTCGTGAATGGCATTCAAGTCTAATTCTTTCTCCGTATCGAAAGCTAGATCGATATCTTGCTCAGGCAAGACCACGCGTTGCTTTGGGCGGTGTCTTCCTTCCGCAATGTGAATACTGGTTATGGAACAATCCAGTAATGAATCTTGCTCTGCCTGATCTTCCGTCGTAATAGACGGTTTATCGTTATCCATCCTGTATTCCGTATCTGACTCAGGCACAGACAACAGCAGTACAGATGCTCGATTCATCTGCATCGCTTCCTCTAGCGTTTTGGGAAGCTTATGCTTCTTCCATGCCGCTTCCTCTACAGCTTGAACCGAGGTATCCTTCTCTACAGGGGCAGGGACCGTTGCAGTCCCGCGCTGGCTCGGTCTATGACTGCCGGAAGTCGAAGCCGCTTTCTCCTTGTTAACACGAGGGGAGGGAACCGCATGGGAAAGGTTACGCCGCGCTGTTCTTTTATCCTTAGGGCTATGGTTCGTACGATGGTTCATGGTGACCGCTCCTTTGGCACAGGAGTGAACCAGCGGTCGCTCCGCTTCATTCACCCGGCTGGGAATCATGGCTAATGCCTATAAGATAGCCTATGCGCGTAACAGCGCCTACGTCACTCCGCTACGCAGTCCGTTATGATTTGTGCCCAGCGTTGTGCTGAGTGTTGCCATAAAAATCGTCTCCGTACCTCGCCAAGCCCGGCTTCTCCCATCCGTCGTCGCAAGCTTGGTTGCTGGAGCAGCCTGATGATGGCATCGGCCATTTCCTGCTCACCGTGAGACGGATACACAAGCCAGCCTGTCTCGCCGTGTTGTACAACCTCTGGAATACCGCCGATTCGTGAAGCGACCACAGGCACTCCTGCCGCCATGGCTTCCAGATTGACCAGCCCGAAGGCCTCATCCTTGACTGAAGGAACAACGGTCACATCGGCTAGCTGATATAGCGAGGCCAATGCTGGATGCGGAACATAGTCCAGGAATTGCACATGCTTTCCCAACCTTAGTTTACGCATCTGCCGATGCAACGACGCCGTGTACGGCGTGAGGCGGTCATGCCCGTAATAGGCACTACCTGCAATGAGCAGCAGTACGTCCGGGCAGGCACGTACCACATGTCGCAGGGCCTTGAGCAGCCGGTGAACGCCCTTCCCTGGCATCAGTCTGCCCGCGAATAACATGATTTGGCGGCCTGACCAGCCGAAATCGTCCAATCGCGCCGATCTGGCTGCTTCTGCTGCTGGAGTCCACCGTGGCAGGAAATCGCCGGGATGGATACCCAGCTTGTTTATGACGATGCGCTCTCTGACGGCCTCGGGACAGTCAGAAGCTACGATTGCCCCCAAATATGCACTGTTCACGATAATGCGATCCATCGACAACAGCAGCCTGCCCATATCCTTCCGTTTGAGGTAAGGCTCCCGGATGAACGTGGTCGAATGCAAAGTCAGCACAACTCGGCTATCGGGCAAAGCCTCGCGAATTGCATACGCAACTGCCGGGCGGTTGTGTACATCTACTACCGCTGGTAACCATCTCTTTAAATCGGCAATCACCTCAGAAATATAACCTGTTCCCCGCGTATAACGCATGCAGGGAATTCCGTCGACATCGCCATGATCCGGTGCCTCTGCTCCCTTTATGCCATAGATCTGGGCTTGAAGCTCATGACTAGCCAGCGGTACCATGCGGGCAATTACCCGCTCCACAGAACTGCTGCGGGGCGAAGGTATAACAAAGGAGCCCGGTGTAACGACTGCTACCTTCGGCCTCTGCATTACCTCACCTACTTTCTGAGCTTATTCCAACACTCTTCAACACTCATTTTGTATCATATCGTCTGCCTCGCTGAAATGTGCCTCGCTTCTAACTTTGGGCTTACCGCAAGGCTAGCGTCCATGCCTGGCCGATCTTTGATACATATGATGGACTAGAATCACAGTATGATCAGTTGGAGTGACTACAAGGAGGGCGGACATACTCATGTTGCATGTCGGCGTCATGCTCAACCCGGCAACCTACCGGGGCATTCCCGCCATGAGGACGCGATATGAATCTATCGCCAATTACGAGGACGCCGGGTTAAGCTACGAGCTCATCCCCTGCTTTCTTCGTCTGGAGGATATTCATATAGCGACCGGAACATGCCGGGCTTATGTTAAACACGGCAACGAGTATCGGCAGATGATTCTTCCGTTGCCGCCGGTCATCCACAATCGGACTCTCTATCGGCAAAATGAAAATGCTAGAGATATCAGCAAGCTTGTACAAAAGGGATTCTATATTTTTAATGAACAAAACCGTTTCCACAAAGACCATATACATGCAATTCTGCAGGAAGACCCTTTGCTACGCATCCACCTCCCCAAAACATTGCAAGGCAGCCTGTCCTCCATCCATACCTTGATGGAGGAAACCGGAGATATTGTAATTAAACCCAGTAGCGGTAGCGTGGGTAGAGGAATTATGCGTCTGCGACATTCCCGCGGAGGCTGGACTTTGCAATGCGCTCATCCGGCTATACCTGAGCGTTGGTCCACCCTACGTTTGAATGTCGGAGAACTCCCATTATTTCTGCACAAGCGACTGCTGCATGTGCCTCATATCGTACAGGAAACCATACCGCTTGCTTTGTACAACAATCGTCCGTTTGATGTCCGTGTGTCGGTTCAGCGCGGATATGGCGGTATCTGGGGTGTGACAGGCATGTATGCTAAAATTGCTCCTTCCCACACCTTCGTCTCCAATGTGGCACAGGGCGGTACGGCCCGTTCCTTACTGGAAGTGTTATCACAAACAGAGACGGTTCAAACTTCGAACGCAGTCCGGCTGATGAATGAACTGGAGAGACTCTCGTTACAAATCGTGCACCGACTGGCACAAAACCTTCCCCGTCTCGCCGACGTCGGTCTGGATCTGGGAATTACCCATGAGGGCAAGATTGTTTTTATCGAATGCAACGGTCGTGACCAGCGCTATGGCTTCAGCCAGGCGGGCATGCACAATGTCTGGAAAGAAACATACACTCAGCCGATGGCTTACGCTCGTTGGCTTCTCGAACGGATGCCTTCGTCAGACACCGAACGTTCACCAGGCCGTCCACTGTATTGATTTACGTCACATTCTGTGTCAATATAGTTCAGAGCGGCCGGACAGGTTCCGGCCAAGACGGCTCGGAAATGAACAAGGGGGATCTGTAATGGCAAAACAGTGGCTGCGGCTAATGACGGAGCTATCATCGCGCAAGTGGGTGTGCCGGATTGTAGGCTCCTTCGCGCAAAGCGGTGCAAGCCGACTTTTTATCCCCACCTTTATACGTACGTACCAGATCCAGACGCATGAGGCGGAACAGGAATGGAAGGAATATCGTTCTCTAAACGCCTATTTTACACGCAAATTAAAAGCGGGCATGCGCCCGATTGATACGAACGCCGAGGTGATGACCAGTCCGGTGGATGCACGGATTACTTTCACTGGTCCAATTACGTCCGGCACTCTTTTGAATGTCAAAGGGCAGGATTATACGCTGGAAGAGCTTCTTAACCGCTCTCCGCGTCTTGAAAAATACACACATGGCTATGCTTTTGTGCTCTATCTCAGCCCGACGGATTATCATCGCATTCATGCACCAGTATCCGGTACGCTGGTAGAAAAAGAGCATCTGCGCGGCAAGGTATACCCAGTGAATGACTTCGGCTTGCAACATATGCGAGCAGTTCTTAGCCGCAATGAACGACAGATTACGTACATTGCCCACGAATATGGTGAGGTGGCGGTCGTCAAGGTTGGCGCAATGAATGTGAGTAGCATCAAATATACGGATGATAAGGCCGTCTCATGGACAAAAGGAGACGATCTCGCCTATTTCGAATTTGGATCAACTGTCGTTTTGCTAACTGAAAACGGCACGTTTGAGCCAGACCCCGCATTGAAGCCGGGGGATGCGGTGAAAATGGGACAACGTCTGGGTTGCTTTCGACATGATCCCAAAGCATAAGTGAATTTATCGTAACAGGATTATAGCTACACATATGAGCATTGGGATCGGATGATGTTAAATTACTCATATAAAAAAGGACCCGGCGTAACTGCCCGGGTCCTTTTTTCGGAATTTATCCTTTATATTCTTCATGCGTTAATCCCATTACGCCTAAATCCGAAACAGCTTGTCCACCGTCCGTATCATTACCGGATCTCAGACGGACTTTTCCCCGTGTACTGCTTGAATTGGCGGCTGAAAAAAAAGATGTCACGATACCCCAAAGCCTCTGCCACCTCGGTCACATTCATTCCGGCATGTAGTAATAGATGCTGTGCACGCTCAATCCGCATGCTGATAATATGAGATTGCGCGGAAACACCCAGCAGCTCCTTGAATTTAATCGAAAAATAACGCGGTGACAGCCCCGCCCGTGCAGCCAAATCCTCGACGCGATGAGGAAGTCCCGGATGTTGACGAACGTAGTTGGCCGTTTCCCGAATGACCTCGGTGAGCTGGTTACTGGCCTGTTGCTCCTGAGGCTCCTTGCGGTCCGCACGCAGCAGATGAATCATCAGTTGTTTCAGGATCAGCTTGCCTTCCTCGTCAGCTCCGTAAGCACGCTCCAGGCGCAGTCGAACGTATCTGGCAAGCATATGCTCTACCTCGAACGTTTCCTCCAGCATACGGTAGCTTGCAGGGATAAGCTTTGGTTGTTCGATAAGATCAAAATGAATATAGGTAAGTATGAGCGGCTTTTGCGGGTTATGTGTGGCACGGGTATCATCCCCCGGCTTGAACAGGAAGCAACTCCCCTTGCTCACCGGATACGACGTCCCGTTTAAGACCACTGTTCCTTCTCCGCTCCATACATAAAATAAATCATAGTTTGGCATCGGCTTCTCGCGTACCTGCCACTTCCAGCCCGGCTCGCACACAATTTTGGCGAAGGCCGACAACAGGATAAACGATGACGCAGATGTATCCAGCAAAATCTGCACCTCCTTTTGTTAATCTTTGGTTGTCCTCTATCCCGTTAATTTATAATATAAGCTCAGCGCCGTCATTAAGCAAAAAAATGCGCTTTTATGTTCCAGATGCTTTTGCGTGACGCTTACCGTGTGTAATGCTATAATATGTAATCAAAATGACTTGGAAGGATGAAACGGGAATGAATCCACTGGCAGCGCAGTTAAACCAAAACATTCAGACAGGCAACGAGCATGTATATCAAATGCTTTCTCTTTTAGGGAAAGAAATTTATTTCCCAAAAGAAGGGATTTTGAGTCAATCCGCAGAAGCAGGGAAGCTTGCTAAAAAGTACAACGCTACAATTGGCATTGCTACAGAAGGCAATGGTCCTATGCATTTGGAGGTCATTCAGGAAAAGCTGTCCGCTTACAATCCCAAGGATTTATACCCTTACGCTCCCCCTGCGGGCAAACCTGAACTACGTAGTGTATGGCGCGACAAAATGCTGAAGGAAAACCCTTCGTTGGCTGGAAAAAGTTACGGCCTTCCCGTAGTTACGAACGCGCTGACCCACGGTTTGAGCATCGTTGCCGACCTGTTCACGGATGAAGGGGATGCTGTCATTTACCCAGACAAAAACTGGGAAAACTATGAGCTGACTTTCGGTATTCGCCGTCATGGACGTTTGGTGAATTTCCCGTTGTTCACAGAGGATCAACGTTTTAATAGTGAAGGATTACGCGACGCGCTACTGGCACAGAAAGAATACGGCAAAGCGATCGTTGTGCTGAACTTCCCGAATAACCCGACGGGCTACACACCGGGAGTCGAAGAGGGTAAAGCGATTGTTGCTGCCATCCAGGAAGCCGCGGAAGCAGGCATCAATGTCGTAGTTGTGACGGATGACGCTTATTTTGGTCTGTTCTTCGAGGACTCCCTGCACGAATCACTATTCGGTCAGTTAGCTGGACTTCATCCGAGAATTCTACCCGTCAAAATTGACGGAGCTACCAAGGAAGAATTTGTTTGGGGCTTCCGTGTCGGATTTATTACCTTTGCTTCGGAACATCAGGATGTACTGAGCGCACTAGAACAAAAAACATTAGGGATTATTCGGGCAACGATTTCGAGCGGTCCTCACCCATCTCAAACCTTCGTCCTGGATGCCCTCAAGTCAACAGACTTTGAACAACAGAAGAAAGAAAAGTTCCAAATTATGAAGGGTCGGGCTAATAAAGTCAAAGCGTTACTCGATAGTGGAAAATACGGAGATGTATGGAGCTACTATCCTTTCAATTCGGGTTATTTTATGTGCCTCAAGCTGAACGGCTTGTCCGCTGAACGACTGCGCACACATTTACTGGAACAATATGGGGTAGGGACGATTGCGCTGGGTGAATATGATCTCCGAATCGCATTCTCATGTATCGAGGAAGAGTATCTGGAAGACCTGTATGACATTGTTTACCGTGGCGCACAAGATTTGTTGAACGCCTAATATGTAACAGATTAAATATAGCATCATTAGCGGTATGCCGGATGTTGCGGCATACCGCTTTTTAATGAGCTGAACCATTGTAAGTCACACTTTGCAACAAACTATCCTTCAGCAGCGAGCAAAGATTTCTGTGCGAGTGGCAGCAGGATGACTACCTCGGTTCCGACTCCCGGCTCACTCTCATAGTGTATACTTCCGTTCATAGCTTCAATGATTCGAAAGGAGACGACCGTTCCCAGTCCCGTTCCTACCTCTTTGGTTGAAAAAAACAAAGTACCCACTCGCTCCAGATGCTCCTGACTCATGCCTTTTCCCGTATCCCTAATATGCAGACATGCCTTCTCTTCCTGAATCGCCAGCTTTATGTATACCCTGCCCCCATCATCCGCAGCTTCGATCGCATTTTTCGTCACATGTATTAACGCCTGTAACAGCTGATTACGATCCATATGTACGTATATTTCATTCCTTAGCTCAGTATACAGTCTTACGCCTTGCTTGGTCGCCATCGGTTTCAAAAGCAAAACAATCTGTTGAACCATGCCAGACAAATCCATCAGCTCTGTGTTCCCAATCTGCGGTCTGGATAAGTTCAGATAGTCGCTAATAATTCTTTCAGCCCGATCGACCTCTGCTAGTGCCAAAGCAATATATCTGCGATTTTTCCCTTCTAGCCCTGACTGAACCATTTGCAGGAACCCTTTAACCACGGTCAACGGATTCCTTACTTCATGAGCCATAGAGGCAGCCAGTTCACCTAAGGTATTCAGATGCTCAGCATATTTAATCTTTCTTCTCATTTCTTCCCGTTCCAAACTAAACTCCATCCAGAAAGAGGAGGCTCCAATGCTTAGGAATTGAATCACACCGAACCAGAGTATTGCCCGGATCAGCTCGACCTCATCCTTATCCAGCCTGCCATTGGCCCAGGAATGTATTAACAAAAATATAAGCATGGCAATATTGGTCCATATACTCATTAGCATATTCATGCCCACCCGAAGCAACATACTATTGAGCTGCATAAACTTTCTTCTCACCAAGAGAGGCCCCAAATAACACAACATCATGCTGGGAAAGCTCACCACCATAGACTCTGGATCTATATACATACGAGCCATCACCATCAGCGTTATATTCAGAAGCCCTGCCTTTGGACCAAAATATAAAACAGAAAGGATCAGAGGAACATATCGAAGGTCCCAATATAATCCATACCAAATGTACGAAAACATAATGCAAAGCACAGAAGACACACCCAGCACCCCTCCCATAAGCAACGGGGTATGTTTCCTATGCCGATGATCTGACAAAGCGCTATATACCAATAACGGTACAAACACAAGAAATATGTTCACGAGCAGCTTATCTACCAGCATCTCGTCTTTCCCACTTTCCAAGTGATAATGACTACGTACTTCTTCTATTCTCGATAATACGTGTCTTTTCCTCTATCCCCCCCTACATCTGATGAAAAATATAAGGCGATTCAGCAACATACCTGAGCATTGGCCCACGCAATCTGAAAATCCAATTCATAAGATACGATGTATCCTTTATCACAATGACCGAGAGGAGAATGAGCATGGGAGCAGAAGAAACAAGAGGCGGTTACGGTGGTTACGGCGCATTCACAAGCACAGGAACAATTCTGGTACTGTTCATTTTATTAGTTATCATCAGCAAAACGCTCTTTATATAAGCAGGCGGAAATCTGCACCCACGGCTACGATAACAGCGAGCGTACAAAAAAGGCTAATTCGCAGACAGCTCTTGCTGCTTGCGAATTAGCCTTTACTTTATTCACATAGATACAAATTACACTTCTTCCTCATCCTGACCGTCCAAACGCCATTTTTTGGCTTGAGCGCCTCGTAACAAGAACACTACTGCAACTCCCCCAAGCAGCGTGAGCAGTGTAGACAGTAGATCTTCCGTTCCTTTTGCCAGAAAAGGAAGCCACAGAACCACAGCAGCCGGCAACGTCAACCGAACAACAAAGTCGAGAAAAGACGCACGACGACTATGCGCAGGAATCGGATATAACTGAAGCCACAACGAATCCTTGTGATACTGCTTTAGTGAAGTAACCTGTACACCAATGAGGAATATGAAAAATAAATATACTGCAATCCCAATCCAGCTAGCATGGGTGATATATATAATTAACAACCCCAGAATTCCAAGCCGAATGACAATACCTGCTGGCTCTGTACGCAGGAATGTCTTAAACAGCAGGTAACGATACGCTCCCCTTCTGTTCCAAGGTATGTTACCTCCCAACCAGGACAGCCAACGACGTGGCGTCACTCTCTGCGTAAGGGCGGGCACATCGACAAACCAGCCCAAAGTGCGCATCACCCGAGCAGCCTGCATACCCTCTGTACGAATCAGCTTTTCCCAAGCCACTAGCAGCTTGACCGGAAAACGCAGAACAAGCACGTACACCACACCGACCAATATGATAAATGGCACGCTGTGTAGTGGAGGCTGCCATAGCCATGCGGCTACCATGAGCACAGCCAACACCCACCGAAGCAGACGATAGCCTACACTCCCACCAATCGATACCATGCGAAGCTCTTGCCAGCCGCCGTAGCTAAATAGCAGCTTTAACAGCACAAACAGTAGCAGGGTCAGTAGCAACGGCTTAGGCGCGGCATCACTGCGAATATACAGCGGCCACATGATAATAGACAGCAATAGCAAACCGAATATTTTATACACCACACCCCGAATCCGGCTGGACTTAAAATAATGGTGCATCGCATGCTCCTGTGGACGGAGGAAAACAATATCCGCTGCGTTTAAATACGTACGAAAGCTCGCATGAGCAATCGGAATAGCCACAATAAGCATGATCCAGCGGATGGGCAAATCCGGTGGAGTATGCATTAGTAGCGACGTGTACCATGCGGCAAAGGCAATCAGCGCAAAGCCGAACACCACCGCCAGACCGCTTTGAATGACATAGCCCAGATAGGGCAGCACCTGTCCCCAGAACGCTACACGTCTTTCTTTATGCAAACGTTGCAAATCCATGCTCATTCCCTGCCCTGTACCAGCTCATAAAATGCATCTTCCAGCGGCATGCCCGGCTTACCCGCCTGTGCTGTCACTTCGTCCAGCGTACCCTGTGCAATGATGGCACCCTGATGAAGTACAATGAAACGATCACAATAATTTTCAATCGTGGACAAAATATGAGAACTGAGCAGAATGGACGAACCCGAACGCTTCATCTCTAACATAAAGTCTAGCAGGGAACGAATACCCAGCGGGTCCAAACCCAAAAAAGGCTCATCTATGACATACAACGGCGGTCCCGCTAAAAATGCGCACATAATCATTACTTTCTGGCGCATCCCTTTAGACAGGTGCATCGACATACTTCCACTTTTATCCCGCATCCGGAACAAGTCCAGCATTTGATCACTGCGCGTGCGGAAATCTGCTTCGCTAACTCCGTACGCTCTGGCCGTGAATTCCATATGCTCCATCACCGTCATTTCAGGATACAGCTCTGGAGATTCAGGTACAAAAGCAATGGCTCCCTGATACTCCTCGGGATTCTCATCCTGCTTATGACCCTGCACACGAATTTCTCCGGCCTGCGGTGTCATCAGACCCAAAATATGCTTCATGGTCGTACTTTTTCCGGCCCCGTTCAGACCGATCAGTCCTACCATTTCGCCCGGTTTCACATCCAGCGAAATCTGATGCAGCACCGGGCGCTTGGCGCTATATCCGCCAGTCAGTCCGTTAATTTGCAACACAGGCTGTTGTACCATGGCTCCCCCTCTTCTCCCTTACTCGTTCGGTTTTGATCCTTTTTCCTTCAGCCATCTTGGCGCACCCTTGTTTTTGCGATCACGCTCGCGCTGTGCTTTTCCTGCTTTGGACAAGGCTGCTCCTTTACTCTTGCCTGTAGCTGAACCGTTCGCGGAATTCCTGCCAGGACGTCCGTTTTCGGTACGAACAGGTGCCTTACGGTTTTCCGTCTGTGCTCCGTCAGATGTGGATCTGGACTCGGATGGTCTTACAGGTGCACGCTTGGCATCCGCCGGACGCGGCACGACTACTCGACCTCCGTGCAACGCACGCTCTGCGATGTCAATGCCCAGTTCACGGGAGAACTTACGCATGATGAACGTTTCACGGTCGGTGACAACCGATGCCACCAATCCTTTGCGTCCCATCCGTCCTGTCCGTCCTGCACGGTGAACATAAGCTTGACTATCCGTAGCCGGGTCAAAATGAATGACCATTTCAAGTCCCTCAATATCCAGACCACGAGCTGCCACATCCGAAGCGACCAGTACTTTGAGCTTGTCCTCGCGGAATTTGGCCAACACGTTGCTACGCGTGACTTTATCCGCATCTCCATACAAGGACGCCGTAGTCAACCCCATATGCTTGAGCTTGGCTTCAATCTCCCCGATGGCATTGGTCGTATTCACGAACACCAGCGCCTTTCTCGGATTAAAATGACGCACCAGACGGCGCAGCATATCCACCTTATCCCGTTCTTCAGATACAAAATAATAGTGTTCCAGTCCACTGGCCGTCTTCTGGTCGGGATCAATCCCAATTTCTACGTATTCACGCATCTCCCGTTTCGCCAGCGACTGGATCTCATCGTTCAGCGTTGCGGACAGGAATACCAATTGACGATCACGTTGGGCGGTGCCCAATATGTTGGTTACATCGCCTGCTCCGCCAAGCTGGAACATCTGATCCACCTCATCGATGACGATGGCTGTAATATTGTGCATTTTCAGCTTTTTCGAAGCGATGAGTTCCCGTACACGTCCTGGTGTACCCACGACAAGCTGTGGATGATCCTTGAGCTTTTCGATTTGACGTTTGATAGCCGCCCCACCAATCAGACCGAGTACACGGATTCCGCGATGCTCTCCGTAGCGCTGACCCTCACGTACAATTTGCATAGCGAGCTCCTGGCTTGGAGCTAGTATCAGCTTTTGCGTAGCCTTTTTCTGTGGATCAATCGCTTGCAACAGCGGCAGCAAATAAGCCAGTGTCTTGCCTGTGCCAGTTTGTGAGCGCGCCAATACATGCTTTCCCTTCATTATTTCCGGTATAGCCTCTGCCTGAACTGGCGAAGGCTGTGTAATTTCATGCTCAGTCAGTTTGTCCAACAGATCTTGTTCAACGCCGAGCGATTCAAAATTCAATGTCATGAAAAGGTCCAACCCCTATACGTAAATTCGTTACTCTCCATTATATGCGAAAATAGCCCTGTTACCAAATCACAAAAATAAAAGATGTCCCTCACCATAGCTAATGGCTTACGGGACATCTTTTATTTCTTATTCATCACACCATGACCCAGCCTATCGGTCAGTCTGGGAGCTAACTGATACAGCTTGAGAAAAGGAGATACCCACCGTGGCAGATTAACCTCCTCCTTGCGAAGCTCCATCGCTCTTACGATATGCCGTGCTACCTTATCTGGTTGTAGCATAAACCAGCTTACATTTCGAACATATCCTCCTGAAGGATCTGCCAGCTCAAAAAAGGGGGTGTCAATCGGCCCCGGATTAATCGTCGTTACAGTCACTCCACTCCCGCGCAGCTCTTGCCGGAGCGCATTGCTGAAACCGAGCAACGCATGCTTCGTCGCCGTGTAAGAAGACGATTTGGCTGTCCCGATTTTCCCGGCCATTGATGCTACATTGACAATCTGTCCATGGCCCCGCTCTGTCATTTGCGGCAGAAACGCCTTGATGCAGCGAACAACACCCATGTAGTTCACGTCCATCATTTGTTCAAACTCCGTCAGATCGGTTTCATTAAAATACTCGAACTTTCCGTAGCCCGCATTGTTAAGCAATATATCGACCCGTCCGTACTGTTCCAATACTCGTGCAGCAACAGCCTCTACCTGCTCCTGGTGGGTGACGTCCAGTTGGATAAGCTCATGTCTGCCGCTGATTCCCGCAGATACTTGCTTCAGTCGCTCCTGCGAGCGTGCTGTTAAAATAGGAATCGCGCCCTTTTCGCTTAACAACTGAGCGCAAAGGGCGCCAATCCCACTAGATGCACCTGTAATCACAACTATCTTGTCCTGTAGTATACTCACGGTCATCCCTCCGCATTAAAGAAACTTGCTCCTTTAATATTAAGAGATCATCACCTGAATATCCAGCTCACCGATTCCTTCCACCGTAAGCGGAATATAAAGGGCACGCTGAGGCACAAAAGTGGTCAAGTTTTCTGATTTCATGACCTGCGGAGGCGTAATATCCACGACAATTCCCTGACTGGACAAAATCGTACTGGCATTACCACTAATCATATTGCCCAATTCTGAAATTGCGCTTTTTCCCATCTCATCAATTTCAGTCAACACAAATCCGCCCATCATCGCTGATACCATACGTAGCGCCACCTGTTCATTCAGGCCGAACACAATATTTCCGCTAAGCTGTCCGGTCATCCCGATCATAATCCAGATGTGGTCGTCCACCAGCTCGACATTTTTCACACCAAGATTTCCGGGTGAAGGAGATACTTGGATCAATTGTTCAATGACCCGTCGCGCCGACTCCAAAAAAGGATTTATCACTTCTGCCTTCACGATCAAAGCGCCCCTTTACGATGGGCTTTTAGACATACAACAAAAGTCCCATTTAAATTAGAATTTTTTAATTAAATATTACTGTAAAACGAATCGATCCTCAATAAAATGCTCTCTATATCACTTATCGACAGCTACCCGGTAATTTTTTATAGCTAAATCACAAAAAAATGTGAATAATGTCCTATATCTTTGCTTCTTACCGGTTTTAGATTGATTATTTTTGAAGGATTTCAGGACTTTAGTCTTTATTTCCCAATATACCACACTTTAAGGTGCTCTGCTTCGATTCATTGCCCTTCCTGCTCGAATAACCTATAATTTAATGAAATAAAGCATAACGACGGTTTTACATATGAACCTATGGATTGGCTAAAAATATTCATTCTATACAGCTGCGATAAGATTAAGAAAAGAGAGGAGGAACTTCATGAACATCAGTCAACTTGAAACACTTATCATGATTTCCAAAACGATGAGCTTCCGCAAAGCCGGAGAACTTCTCAATTTGACGCAGCCGGCGGTGTCCGCCCAAATTAAAAGTCTAGAGGATGAGTTCAAAACCATTCTGATTGACCGCAACCAGCCTGTCACCCTGACCGACCGGGGAGCTGTTTTTTTGGAACACGCCGAGCGCATATTAGAGGTTGTTGAGGAATTAAGACAAAAATTATACGATCTAAACGAAACACCGCAGGGTCACATTGCGCTGGGCACCACAACATCCATCGCTATTCAAATTTTACCGCGCGTGCTTTCCTACTTTCAGGATCAGTTCCCTCTCATCAAAACCTCCATTCAATCCATGGCTTCCTCAATGATTTATCAGCAGGTGGAGAACGGACTTATTGATGTTGGCATCGGTTATCTGATTGAACGTAATCCCAATTTAAGCACTTCGGTTCTGTACTACGATTCCTTTGAGCTAGTCGTGTCTCCTACTCATCCACTGGCCTCACAACCACATGCTACCATTGAAGCCCTTCGGGAAATTCCGTTGATTCTGCTCTCTCCCGATACGGTGGGACGAAAATTCGTGGATGATGTATTTAAAAAGCACCAAATCGTACCTCATGTCGTGATCGAGTTGTCCAGCAGCGAGGAAGTCAAACGGATGGTCGAAATTAATCTCGGTGCTGCCATTATTTCCAGACTATCGGTCACTTCTGAACTGCGTGCAGGCACATTAAAAATGATCCATATTCCCGAGCTGGAAGTTAGTCATCCGGTAGGAGTGATTTATAAATCCGGCCGATATCTAAACTCAGCCATGCAGCAATTTTTAAGTGATCTGAAGGGGATGCCGGAGACGAATTTCACCAGTTCTGAATAACGTAATTCGCTATGAACACCATACGAAATATAAACCCTAATTACGAAAGGAAGACAGGCTATGAAATTTGATCTGCACACCCATCATTTCCGCTGCGGTCATGCAGACGGAAACATTCGAGATTACATTGAAGCAGGCATTCAGTCGGGCTTACAAGCGATTGGTATTTCGGACCATTCCCCTTTCCTGGGCAGCGAACAGGATCAGGCTTTTCCTAAAATTTATATGGCTAAGTCACAGCTTGCTGAATACGTAGAAGAGGTACAACAGCTTAAAAAGGAATATGAAGGCCGTATTGACGTGCTCCTCGGATTGGAAACGGATTATTTTCCTGATTTCGCTGAATTATATCGTTCCACTCTGGCTCCTTATCCATTTGATTACCTCATTGGGTCGATTCACAATGTCGAAGGGGACAGCATTTTTAACCGTAACCGTTGGAACAAATTAAGCGACGCTCGTAAAATCGAGGTCAAACAAGCCTACTATGCGCTCATTCAGGAATCTGCGCGAAGCGGCATGTTTCAAATTTTGGGTCATATTGACGCAATGAAGGGAAACTTTCCTGCCTTTTCAGACATTCCTGCCGATGAAGCCATTGATGAAACCTTGCAGGTAATTGCGGAATCCAATGTGGCGATTGAAATTAACACTTCGGGTAAAACCAAGCTAAGTGGCGGATGGTACCCGTCTGCTTCTATTTTAGAAAGAGCGCACCATTTTGGTGTGGAGGTCACTTTTGGTTCGGATGCCCATAAGCCTTCGCGGGTAGGCGATGACTGGGAAGAAGTAAAGGCAATGCTGAAGGATATCGGCTTCCGGGAATGGGTCTATTTTAAAGAAAAACGTAAAATTCCTGTGGCGCTTTAAAATTTAAGGTGGGAATTGCCGCTCCGCAAATCATTTGATCTTACAAACGCTGCTGCAATGGGATTGTTGGGGATTGTAATTTATAAGGTGATAATTCCATTGCAAAGGCGAACGCTTAGCAAGATTATGACATCTATGTGTGAGGAGAATTACATATGCACTTGGAAGATCCTATGAACAAGCTTAAAAAGCTAAAGCATGACATCACGCGATTTATGCTCATCTATAAATTTGCGCTCGACGAAATGGAAACCAAGATTGAAATATTAAAGCAGGAATTTCAAGCATTGCACGATTACAGCCCGATTGAGCATACCAAATCACGCCTTAAATCTCCTGAGAGCATCATGAATAAAATGATTCGTAAAAATAGCGAGTTATCGCTGGATGCTATCAAAGATCATATCAAGGATATCGCAGGTTTGCGTATTACTTGCTCTTTTATTTCTGACATTTATGATGTCAGTAACATGCTTCAGAGACAAAGTGACTTGAAGGTACTAGAAATTAAGGATTACATCAAGAATCCCAAGCCGAACGGTTACCAGAGCCTGCATTTGCTGGTTCAAGTTCCTGTATTCATGTCGGATTGTGAGGAGCTAGTCTGCGTAGAGGTGCAAATTCGAACCATTGCGATGGATTTCTGGGCCAGCCTGGAGCATAAAATCTTTTATAAATACAACCAGTCTGTGCCCGAAAACCTGACACGTGAATTAAAGAACGCAGCAGATTCCGCTAATGCTCTCGATCTTCAAATGGAGCGACTGCATCGTGAAATTAAGGAGATTAAAGACGCTAGAGGTGAAGAAGACTCCATAGAGGAGCTTCGGAAGATTATGATTAATAATCAGCAAATTACGGTGCCGGCCAATTTCTTGAAGCTTCTAGGAGAGTAAGATTAGGCGGTGCTCCACCGCTATGCGAATGATTTGATCTTATGATCGCTGTTGCAACGGGATTCACTGGATATTATAAGCCCTTTAAAGGGTAGAATCCCATTGCAAAGGCGAACGCCTGCGCTTCTCCAGATTCAAATTCTCCACTCCGGTTCAAATTCATCTGCCCCTCAGGACATGCGACTCCACTACAACCTATGATCCTCCTCTTTTTACTTAATTGTTAGATGAGCTATGTAACTAAGAGCACTTCATCAAACTCTTTTCATTCGCCCTGTATCCTTAACAGTCATTATTTCGTCTATCTTAATATAAATGAAAACCATTTCAGGAGGAGTGATGTAAGTATGAAAAAGATACTTGTTTTGGGTGGAACGCGCTTTTTTGGCAAGAGACTGGTGGAACGTCTGCTGGAGAGTTCCGAGAACTCCGTTACCATCCTCACACGAGGCCAAACGAGCGATTCGTTTGGTGACCGCGTTCAGCGAATCTGTGCAGACCGTACCGACCGGCAAGCACTCGCTGAGGCGGTAGGTGAGCAAGTGTGGGACGTTGTTTATGATAATATTTGCTTTTCTCCAGATGAAGCAAGCGAAGCCTGCCGCATTTTTGATGCTACAGCCAAGAGATATATTGTGACCTCCAGCCTATCCGTCTATGATTCGAGCCCGGAAGTGCTGACAGAGAGCATCTTTGACCCTCAAGCTTACCCGGTTCGCAAGGGCGGGAAGGACGATTTTACATATCAGGAGGCTAAACGGCAGACAGAAGCAGTTTTTATGCAGCAAGCTACATTCCCTGTAGTTGCTGTTCGTTTTCCGATTGTATTGGGGACAGACGATTATACGAAAAGACTTCACTTTCATATCGAACATGTTCGTGAAGGAATAGAAATCGGAGTCCCTAATTCCGCAGCACAAATCTCATTTATTCGTTCCGATGAAGCCGCAGATTTTCTGTTTTGGCTTGGTCACACTCCTTTAACAGGGCCTGTAAATGCTTGCTCCGACGGTACAGTGAGGATTGGAGAGCTCATTTCGATCATTGAGCAGGTAACGGGAAAACAAGCTGTGATGAAAGAAAAAACAGCAGACGAGCACATGTCTCCATTTGGTATTACACAATCGTGGTACATGGATACGTCCAAAGCCCAGTCAGAGGGGTACTCATTTCTCTCCCTACATGAATGGCTTCCAGAACTGGTAACCAGCCTGAACCGTTCTTATAAATCATAAAAAAAAGAGGACCCGAAGCTTCGAGTCCCAGCAATATATATAATTCAAAGGGGGTCATGTCTAGTTGTACCCACTCTATGTTAAAGTAACTTTGCAGTTATGTTTCATTTTTGTAACAAATTGAAATACAAATGAGCCCAGCCAAGGCAAGAAGGCCACTCGCCGCCACAGAGATAGAGAATGCCCTACTATAGGATAACAAAAAAAGAGGACCCGAATCATCGGGTCCCAGCAACATTTATTATTCAAAAGGGGGTCATGTCTGTATTGTACCCGTCCTGTGTTAGAGTTGTTTTGCAGTTATATTTCATCTTTGTAACAAAATATTCCACTGCCATTTCTATGCATAATCTCCTTGGTTCATCGAAAATACCAATACACTCGGCACCTCTCCTGAGGGATCATAAGCACCAATTGTACGCAGCAGGCGCATCTTATTTTTAATAAGTACGCGCATGGAAGCCTGATTATCCTCTTGGCAACGACTTTCGATCCGCTTGAGCTTTAAAGATCCGAAACCAAAATTCAGCATTTCTCCCACCACTTCTGTAGCCAGCCCCTGTCCCCAAAAAGGACGATCCAGAATATAGCCCAGTTGTGCCTCACCCGTTCTTTCATTCCATTGCTGAAAAGAGACGATACCGAGCAACGGTGAGGAGGTAAGCTCATTGGATTCACCAAGTAGATTGCTTTCTCCTGTATTTCTCTGATGCCATTCCACCGCAAAATGCAGGGAATCTAGTGAATCAGCAGATATTTTAATTTGCGCAACCAGACGCCGCATTCGTGTATTGACTGGTTTGCGAATTCGATTCACATATTGGATCACCAATGGATCGGATAGAATCCGTTCCAGCGCGGGATAATCCTCCGTTCTTAGCTGGCGCAATCGGACTCGGCGGGTGTAAAGCTCCGGTAGCCCAAGACGAAGCATTTCTCTGGTCAGCACAATGTTCCCCCCTGCGGATGGATTGGCTTTTAGAAATGAATGTTTCCATACTTAATCCAGGTCCTGAATCCCGCGGTAAATTCCTGTGCGCAGCTCTCGAATATAATACGGCAAAGAAGGCACAGCAGCTTCCTCCGCTTGTTTTACCGCCAGTTCTATATCATAAGGTACACGTACAAAATGAATGGAGAAGGACGTAGGCTGCTCCTCTCCCATCTCGCCCTCTAAAATGCAGTAGGAAGCCTGCGTAACATCCAACGGATTCCCGACACTGCCGACGTTAAAAAGGGTTTTTCCCTGAAAATGCTGGATAAAAGCATTGTGCACATCACCATATCCCACAACATCTGGAGCAAAAGCAACTTTTCCATTTTCTTCTGCTAACGGATCGAACATGGCAAGCCGTTTTTCCGGCTCATCCCATGGCTGCACACGGTGATATACACTTTGCGGCGAGGCATGCACCAGACGGATACGGCGTCCGCTCATTCTGAAATCATAATGAAACGGTAACTGTGCCAAATACTGCACTCGTTCTGCCCCCAAGCGTTCGGCTTGCCAGCTAAAATTGAGATCATCCGTAATACTAACCAGCTCATCCCAATTCCCCCGCACGACCACTTCACAACGTTGACGGACAGCATCCAGAACCTCGCACGGGCTAGGCCCTTTGCCGATCAGATCCCCCAAACAAAACACACGGCTAATGCCTCGGGAAGCAATATCCTCCAGCACCGCCTCACAGGCAGGCCAATTGCCATGAATATCTGAAATGACAGCAATACGATCCATCTGAACCTCACTCCTTTGTCCGAAACGACTACATCTCTACACTACATTCAAGCCATCTTTATGTAGTTCCAACATATATGATAAAGATGAAAAAAAGATCATGGCCTATTGGCTGGATTTTAGCGTAATGACACTAAGCTCCGGTCTGCACAGCACGCGAATCGGCAAATGTGTCATGCCAATGCCTCGGCTGACATACAGCGGCATTCTCTCTGTTCCCACATGAAATAACCCCTGGATGTACTTGCGTCCACCCGGAGGCGGCATTGGTGCTCCAATGACCGGCAAGCGTACCTGTCCTCCATGGGTATGCCCCGACAGTTGAAGATCAAAGGACATTTGCGCCGCTACATCTGCATAGTCCGGCTCATGCATCAGCAGCAGCTTGCACATCTCATCAGGTAGCCCGTGGATGGCACGCTGCGGATTGGGCTTGCCCATAATGTTATCCTCTAAACCGACCATGGCTACACGCTGTCCCGCAAGCTCTACAATCGCATGCTCGTTTCTCAGCAACGTAAATCCGGTTTTTGGGTATAATTCCTGAACTCCGGCTGGTAAGCCTCTATAATCATGATTGCCCAAAATAGCAAATTTGCCGAGTGTGGCGTGCATCGAAGCCATAACTGGAACAGCAGCCTTCATGGATACTGCATAGTCATCTACAATATCGCCTGTAAAACAGAGCAAATCTGGCTTCAGACCTGCTATACGGTCCGCAAGCTCGCGCAGATCCTGCTCATCCATATGAAAACCCAAGTGTACATCACTGAAATGTACGACCCTGATTCCGTCAAAAGCAGACGGAAGACGAGGGAGAGTCAAGTTGAAGCGTGTAATTTCCAAATGATTAGGCTCCCATAAGGAAGCATATCCTCCAGCCAGAAGCGCGGTTCCGGCTGTGGCTAAAGCCGCTTTTTTCAAAAAATGGCGGCGCGAAGGATTGGCTGGTTCATTTGAAACGGAACGCCGCGAAGAACCGGGAGGGATAGCGGCCCCCTGATGCGGGCCATCCTGACTCTCGCGGCGGGTGTGCGGCGTCTTCTCCATATGCGTTCCCCCTTGCGATCTATTCCTTGATCTCACTTTTTAGAAATTCTTACTGTCCAGAAGCTTTAGCGATGGGTGGACAACCACTGCTCCGCATAGTCTACCAAATCACGTTGCCTCGCGAAAAAACATGAAGCCTCTCCAATGTTCACTCGCGTAAAAGCTGAGGGACAGTCCCGTTCAAAATCAAGTCCCAGCTTCTCAAAGTCATCTGAGGTAATATTAAAATCCTGAAAAGATACCCACGCTTTTGCTCCATCCACCATCATAGGAGCTTGATGCGTGATCACTTCTCGTCCATTATAGGCTGTTCGATATTCCGCCAAATGCAAGGACGTGTTGCTGTCATGTCCGCAGCCCAACAGCAGCACATAGGCATCTGCCTCATACAGCTTTGCCAAGGGCGAATGCTCACCCAGCCCATAGTTGAGCTGATGATCTGTCAGTAATCCCAAAGCAGCAGGTCCACGTGCCGCCAGAGAAACATGCGGATGCCCGCTGCGCTTGGTTCCCGGCAGGCCACGGAACGTTTCTACAATGATGCCCATCCCCCCGGTCAGCGTCCAGGCCGGATTATAAGCGGGCATTTCCTCGCGTACCAGTTCCCACCATGACTCATCCAGAGGCGGGTTCATCCAGGTCGAAGGATCAGTCAAGTCATGAGACTGTGTCGGCATCACCAGCGTCCCTTCCGGGCCAACCGCTTCGGTTAGCGCGGCAAGAATGGCCGAGGCCCCGCCTGGAATAAAGCGTCCAATGCTGCGCATCGACGAGTGAACAAGCAATGTCATGCCGCTCCGAACTCCCAACTCCTTTAATCCTTTCATGACATCCGACCTAGTGACAGGTCGATTCGTTATCGGTTGCACAGTCACCTGTCCAGCCTCCTTTTCTCCAAAAACGATACACAATACCATAATTATACCATAACTGCTATCCGCGCTCCTTCCTCCATGTTACCCTCCATCTTTTCTGAGCGCAAAAAAACAGGCTTTCTCCAGTTTGAGAAAAAGCCTGTTTGGGCATAACCTATTTGCTATACAGTCAGCCAGCGCTTGAACATATGCTTGGTCGTTTCCTTATTCATTTCGGCAATGGAAGTTGTCAACGGAATGCCTTTCGGGCAAGAGCGTACGCAGTTTTGCGAGTTCCCGCATCCTTCCAGCCCATCGTCCGTCATCAACGCCTCCAGCCGCTCTTCCTGATTCATTTCCCCTGTCGGATGGCTGTTAAACAGGCGAACCTGAGATATCGCCGCAGGTCCGATGAACGTCGTCTTCTCGTTGACGTTCGGGCAAGCTTCCAGACAGACACCGCAGGTCATGCACTTGGACAGCTCATACGCCCACTGACGCTTTTTCTCTGCCATTCTAGGACCAGGGCCCAGATCGTAGGTACCGTCAATCGGAATCCACGCTTTGACCTTCTTGAGCGCATTAAACATCCGGCTGCGGTCGATGACCAAATCCCGAACTACCGGGAACGTGCTCATCGGCGCGATCGTAATCGGCTGCTCCAGCTTATCGACGAGCGCCGCACAGGCCTGACGCGGCTTGCCGTTAATCACCATGGAGCATGCTCCGCATACTTCCTCCAGGCAATTCGACTCCCAGCATACCGGGGCCGTCTCTTTACCGTGGCTGTCCACCGGGTTACGCTGAATTTCCATCAGCGCGCTAATCACATTCATCCCCGGACGATAAGCCAATTCGAATTCTTCCGTATAGGGACTGGCTTTAGGATCAGCTTGACGGGTCACAACGAATTTCACTGTTTTATTCGACTTCACTGCTTGCTCCGACATCTAAATACACTCCCTTCCGTTATTTGTTCTTGGAATAATCCCGAATACGCGGCTTGATCAGCGAAACATCCACCGCTTCATACGAGATTTGTGGTCCTTCCGGTGTCCAGTCCGCAATCGTTGTTTTCAGGAAATCCTCATCGTTGCGATCCGGGAAGTCTGGTTTGTAATGGGCCCCGCGACTTTCGTTGCGCAGTAGCGCACCTTTGGTCATCGCTTCAGCCAGCTCCATCATATTCCACAGTTGCCGTGTAAACGCCGCACCCGCATTGTTCCAGCGCGAAGCGTCATTGATGTTAATGTTAGAGTAACGCTCCTTCAGCTCCTTGATCTTGTGGATCGTAGCTTCCAGCTTGTCATTATAACGAACTACAGTCATGTTGTTCGTCATCCACTCGCCCAGCTCTTTATGAAGAACATAAGCATTTTCTTTTCCGTCCATATGCAAAATACGCTCATACTTCTCCGTCTGCTGATGAACTGCCGCATCAAATACGGAGGTAGCTATATCCTGTGCAGATTTTTTCAAGCCTTTAATGTATTCCACAGCCTTAGGTCCAGCCACCATCCCGCCGTAAATGGCTGACAGCAACGAGTTCGCACCCAAACGGTTCGCACCGTGATATTGGAATTCACACTCACCAGCCGCGAACAAGCCCGGTATATTCGTCATCTGATTGTAATCAACCCACATGCCGCCCATTGAATAATGAACAGCCGGGAATATTTTCATCGGGATTTTGCGCGGATCGTCACCGACGAATTTTTCATAAATTTCAATAATGCCGCCCAGCTTTACATCCAGCTCTTTCGGGTCCTTGTGGGACAGATCGAGGTAGACCATGTTCTCGCCATTAATACCCAGTCCATCATCTACGCATACACTGAATATTTCACGTGTCGCAATATCGCGAGGGACCAGATTTCCGTAAGCCGGATACTTTTCTTCGAGGAAATACCACGGCTTGCCGTCCTTATACGTCCAAATACGACCGCCCTCTCCCCGTGCCGACTCGGACATGAGACGCAGCTTGTCATCACCTGGTATAGCCGTCGGATGAATCTGGATAAACTCACCGTTCGCATAGCGTACGCCTTGCTGATACACCGCACCGGCAGCCGTGCCCGTATTAATGACGGAATTCGTGGTTTTACCGAAAATAATCCCGGGGCCACCAGATGCCAAAATAACTGCATCCGCCGCAAAAGTCTTCACTTCCATCGTACGCAAATCCTGCCCGCAAATCCCTCGACAGATGCCTTCATCATCCAGTACAGCCTGTAAAAACTCCCAGTTCTCGTACTTGGTCACCAAACCTGCAGATTCCCAGCGCCGAACCTGCTCATCGAGAGCGTACAGAAGCTGCTGTCCTGTCGTCGCACCGGCAAAGGCGGTCCGATGATGCTGGGTACCGCCGAAGCGGCGGAAGTCCAGCAGTCCTTCCGGTGTCCGGTTAAACATGACACCCATGCGGTCCATGAGATGAATGATCCCCGGGGCCGCTTCGCACATCGCTTTTACCGGAGGCTGGTTGGCCAGAAAGTCCCCCCCATAAACTGAATCATCGAAGTGAATCCATGGTGAGTCTCCCTCACCCTTGGTATTAACCGCACCGTTGATGCCGCCTTGAGCACAAACGGAGTGGGACCTTTTGACCGGAACCAAAGAAAATAAATGAACGTGAACTCCCGCCTCTGCCGCCTTGATTGTAGCCATTAGACCTGCCAGACCGCCGCCCACGACAATAATGTTGGATGCTGCCATTTCTGCTCACTCCTTTTTTTCAGGATTTTAACCAAATCCCCTTTTACGTTTGAAAATAGAATCTCAACACGATGTATAATTGATATGAGTCGTTTATAGTAGCTGTTTAAAAGCGCCGCATTGCACCAAGGCAGTTGCCGTTTCCTGAAATTCCGCACTGCGGAATGCAAGCAGGGAAGCGATGAAGCCGATAGACACCACCACGAACAGGGTCATACAGATATAAGAAGATACTTTTTGCGCACGTGGTCCCACGGTAATCCCCCAACTGACCATAAATGCCCACAGTCCGTTAGCAAAGTGAAAGGATGCCGAAACGACACTGATTAAATACAAAATGAAATAAACCGGGTTCGTCACGATGCCATGCATGACTCCGCCTAGCTCCTCATGGGTTACATTACCCAGAGCCACCTGAAAGCGCGTGTCGTATACGTGCCAGATAATAAATACAAACGTAATAACGCCGGAAATACGCTGGAACAGAAAGCGCCAGTTACGTGAATAGCCGAATCTTTTGACATTCGGGTCAGCCTGATAAGCAATATACAAGCCATAAATTCCGTGGAACAGTAATGGCAAGTAGATGAATAACGTTTCTAGCACAATAACCAGTGGCAAACCATTCAGGAAGGCCACGCTGCGATTAAATCCTTCCTTGCCGCCCTCCACCGCTGTGAAGTTCGTCACCAAATGCTCAACAAAAAATAGAGCCAGCGGAATGACGCCAAGAAGCGAATGCAGCTTTCTGGAATAAAATCCTCTCATCTAGGTCATGCTCCCTTCTCCCAATAATAGCGTTTTCAATAGTAATATAACATATAAATTGACATTTTCCGACAGGAAATGTCCAACAAGGTGTCCCTTATAAGGAAAAACAAAAGTGTGAACATCTTGTGTCGCTTTCATGTTACTCCTTTTCGGCTTATAATGGAATTGCAATATACGTATTAATTATTATGTCTTTTTTGCATATAGAGAGGAAGTGGATGATTTGTTTGAGGATTTGAACGCTTTTGCCGTCATTGTCGAGCAGTCCAGCCTGAATAAAGCCTCCAAACTACTGAATCTGTCCCAACCTGCCCTGTCTCGCAAAATTGCGAAGCTGGAGGAAGAGCTGGGTGTGAATCTTTTTGATCGTCGGGGCAAACGGCTCGAAATTACGTCCACTGGCCGATTTGTTTATACATTCGCGCTAGAGCAACGGCAACGACAGCTTCGCTTCTTACAAAAGCTGTCCCAGCACAAAAATGAAGCCCAGAGTATGCTTACACTCGGGGCTAGTCTCACGACACTCCAAACGACGCTACCTACCCTCGTCGAAGCTTTCATGAGCAAGCATCCTCAAACCGAGCTAAAGCTGCTCACCGGTAAAACCCATGAAATCGTCGCCTTTGTACGTGACAAAAAAGCAGACGCCGGTATTGTCGGGTCTGCCATTCATGAAGCCGGACTGCGTTGCATTCCGCTATTTGATGATCATTTGGAGCTCGTTGTTCCCATTGGACATGAATTAACCGTCAAGACAGGAACGGCCTCGATGAAAGATCTGCAAGGATTGCCGATGATTATTTTCTCCAAAGGAACCTGGTACCGCAGTCTGACGGATGACTTGTTCCAGCGCAGCGGCATCATGCCGGATATCCGCATGGAAATCGACTCCTTCGAGGCAATTGTACGCCTGCTTCCAACCTGTAAGGCTTCTGCCTTGCTACCCAAATCCTATTTGCGCAGCGAACTATTACGGGATAATGGACTCACTGCATTATACTTGCCCGATTTGAAGGAGACACGCCGAACGACCTCCCTCATTTACTCGGAGACGACCGATCTCGGTCCGACAGCACGACGCTGGATTAGCGAGACACGGGCGTCGTTTGCAGGCTACCGTATGGTGTAGAGGGTTTAATCCTCTTCATTAACATTAACAACCTCATCCTCAAAGCGACCGATATTGTCATTCGAACCGATGATGACCATAATATCGTCTGCTTTTAGCCGATCCATAGCCGTCGGTGCGATCAGGATACCGTTCGCCGTATGAAGCGCCACGACGCTACAACCAAAGCGAGTACGGGCATTTAGCTCAGCTAGCGTTTTGCCATTCAGACATGCAGGTACATTGAGTTCCACAATACTGTATTCCTTAGACAACTCCAAATAATCGAGCAAATTAGGCGTGACTAGCTGGTGAGCCACCCGGATACCCATATCCCGTTCTGGATAAATAATCCGGTCCACACCGAGCTTTTCTAACGCACGCCCGTGCAGCACAGATATGGCTTTGGCTACAACTTTTTTCACACCCAGCTCCTTGAGCAAAATGGCGGTGAGGATGCTTACCTGAATGTCATCACCAATAGCAACAATGCCACAATCGAAATTACGGATGCCCAGTGATCGCAACGAGTCTTCATCGGTAGCGTCCGCCACGACAGTATGTGTCAACATCTCACTCATACTGTCCACAACATCCTCATTCCGGTCAATGCCTAGCACCTCGCACCCCATATCCACCAATTGCAAAGCCAGGCTTGAGCCAAACCGCCCCAAGCCAATAACTACAAACTGCTGCGTTTTCATATCTACTCGAAAACTCCTTATCTGAATCAATTTCATAAATGAGGATTTTGCAAAAATCCCATAAGCGACTTCCAATGAAGAAGATATAGATCGAAATGGTTTAGTTCGTCTATATCTTGACTTCGGAGCGACTGGTATCGAATTTTGCAAAATCCTGAAATGATTAAACCAACGAAATGTATTATGAAATGATTCATCCTATAATCATTTTGCCTTCCGGATGACGATATAATTCTTTACCCTTTTTCGGCCCCAGTGCATAAGCTAGCGTGAGTGGCCCCAGTCTACCTGCAAACATCGTCAGGGTAATCACCAGCTTGCCTATGACTGTCAAATCAGGTGTAAGCCCCATCGACAGCCCCACCGTACCAAACGCAGACACCGTCTCAAACAAGATCATCAGAAAATGATGATCTTCGGTTGCCGACAAAATCATGGTCACCCCGATCACGAACAGCAACCCCAGCAGTGTAATGGTCAAAGCCTTGTAAATTCGTCCCTGCGCAAGTCGGTACTTGAACAGTACAATATCTTCCCGCCCCCGCAGCATCGAAATCACTGCTCCAATGAGCAGGGCGAATGTTGTGGTCTTAATCCCGCCTCCAGTGGAGCCAGGGGAAGCTCCAATAAACATGAGTATGATGATAAAAAACTGCGTAGCCTGCCGCAAGCCTGCGATGTCCAGCGTATTGGCACCTGCGGTACGGGGAGTAACGGACTGGAATAAAGATCCCAGTAGCTTACCACCCCAATCAAGCGAGCCAAGAGTCTTTGGATTCGTAAACTCAAATACAAAAATCACGAGCGTGCCGACTACAATCATAGCGCCCGTCATGCTGAGTACCACCTTGGTATGCAAGGACAGTCTCTTGCGCTTGCGATATTCTGCCAGGTCTGACATCACTACAAAACCAATGCCGCCAGAAATAATTAGAAACATTGCGGTAAAATTAACAATCGGATCATATACATAACCTGTCAAGCTGCGAAATTCACCGAATAAATCAAAACCAGCATTGTTAAACATGGAGATGGCATGCCAGATTCCAAAATAAATCGCCCTGCCTACAGGCATATCAAAGGACCAGCGAACCGAGAATATCGTAGCGCATACGCCTTCAATAACTAGTGAGTACAGTAATACCTTACGGATTAACCCGACAATTCCCTCTACAGAAGTCTGATTCATCGCTTCCTGCAAAATGAGACGCTCCCGCAAGGAAATCCGACGCTTGAACACCAGTGCAATCAAGGTAGCCATGGTCATAAAGCCAAGACCGCCGATCTGGATCAGCGCAACGATGACAACTTGACCAAAAGTGGTAAAAAAGAGCCCGGTATCCTTTACGACAAGCCCGGTTACACAGGTCGCAGAGGCGGCAGTAAACAAAGCGTCTATAAACGCAAGTGGCTTTCCTGTTGTATTGGAGATCGGCAGCATTAACAATAAACTACCTATAAGAATGATAATGGCAAAGCCCGCAACGAATATCTGCGGTGGAGAAAGCCGAAGCCAGCTTGCATTGGGATTCATCTATTCATCACTTCTCTCCTAATCCTTAAAACTATAAAAACAGTGATTTAATACGGTGTAAGCTCGCTACGCGTTCCATTTGATCTTCCGATCGTCGTTGCCCCTGAATTTTTTGATTTTTCCAAACCTTAAGTAACTATAATTAGCATTCCCTGAATACAGGAAGAATGCATGTCAAGCACTATTCGATCCCCCTGTGCTAATGGCGCGCAGTAGCGAAGGGGGCAGAATTGTTCTGAAGAAGCGAAGCGTTTGCCTTTATCTCCGGATTTTAACCATTAAAGGGGGTATACAATCAAAAAATCCGGGGATAACAGCAATCGGAAGAATAATCTGCACCCGCAGCGGTCTAACCAATCCAAACACTTTTATACGCACAAAAAAAGACACCGGAAAACCGAGTGCCTGACTTGGTTCCTGCTCATAGCCTACGAGGTTAGCTGACGGATTCGGGCAGCACAGTATGCCCTATTTACACTTCCGATCCACCAGTGATCGGCTGTAAAATTCACCCCAGTAACATGGTTCCCCCGTTTTCCCATAGAAATTCGGCTCAACTGTATATCATTACCTATGTATTTTATAGGCATTGCCTCAAGATTATAATCCTTCTATATCCAGATCACAAAACCGATTTCGCCGAAAAAACGTGAAATTGGCTTTATTTTGCGAATGGGCATCGTTTAATCGCAGCTTATCTAATTTTATTGGAACTTTAAAGTGCTTTCACTCTATTTTCATGAATATCGCTAGTCTGTTGGCGGGAACCTGTGCAGTATGATATCTTTAATGGATGTTCTTATTTACAGATTAAGGAGGAAACTCATGAATCCTATCGGGAAACCGGTCGTGCTCACGGCCAACTTCAAAAAATTAGGCTTGCTGGGCGGGATTGGCCTGATTTGCTTTTTTATCTTTCAATTGCTTATTCCCTCGCTTAGCAATCCGAGTCCAGAATCAGTAATGAACGCAAAGGTCATCAGCAAACAAGAAGCGGTCATACACGCATTGGACTTCGCCCGCTCCGAGCTGGGCTATACTGAATCACAGCCTGAGGAGCCCGTCGTGACCTATCAGGCCGAAACAGATTTGTACGGTTATTTATCTAGAGAAAAACTGCTTCAACAGTACGACCGTACATGGAAAAAGAGTTACCCTTACGAAACCTTTCGGGTCGATCTGCCTGAATCCTCAGCGAAGAGTAAGCTGCAAATTCATGTGGATTTATCCACTGGCAAGGTCGTTAGCTTTAAACGAATCACCTCCAGCACCAATTACACACAGGCTGATATTTCTACGGATGAACAAGCACGTAACAGGCTTGTACGTGTGGCTGAGGACGGCATGACCCTCGAAGCCAAGGAGCAGGCGGCCGCAGTATGGGTCAAGCGCTTTGGCTTTAAGCCGTCGGATTTGAAGCTTGCGACCACTGAACAAGAAGGCGGATTAAAGTATACCGTAGACGATAAAAAAATCGGCGCCTCGGTACTTACACTGGCTTTTACTTTTGAAGACGGTGATGTTCGCTCCTTCACTCAAAGCTTTTCGGCCCCGTCGTCCTATACCGATTATATCGAAAAGCAAACATTTTGGGCGAATTGGATGACCTATGCGGGTTATGCCCTATTTAGCTTTGTACTGGGTGTACTTGCCATTGTGTATGCGTCACTCACCCGACGACATACTTCATTTGTACGCGGCATTGTTCTATCCGTTGTATACTTTATTGCTAGTATAGCTGGGACCATGAACATGCTGCCTTTATTGCAAGCAGAAGCAGGCGGTAAGGGCATGCTTATATTTCTTATGGTTTTCCAGATTGGTGTTACCTTCGTCATGGCTGTAGCGCTCTACTTCTCCTTGGTCGGCGGTGACGGGCTTATGCGTCAGGTTGGACTGAATGCATGGCCACGTGCAAAAGAGCCGGGCTACGGGCTGTATGTGCTTCGCAGTATGTATGTTGGCTACTTGTGGGCCTTTATTTTACTCGGGGTACAATCCATTTTGTTCTTTATACTGGAGCGCACATTTAATACATTCTCCACCACAGATGCCACGCAATCCCCTTACAATATGGCTTATCCATGGCTACTGCCGATTATGGCCTGGATGGCAGGTATTGGAGAAGAGACTGTCTACCGTCTGTTTGGTATTCCGATGGTCAAAAAAATAGTGAAAAATACTTTTGTTGCGTGTCTGATCACCACGCTGATTTGGGCACTGGGACATACACTTTATCCAATCTATCCGGTGATTTCCAGACCTATTGAGCTGACTTTTCTTGGTTTGCTGTTCAGTTTTGTGTTCCTGCGTTACGGCTTTATTGCCGCCATGTTCAGCCACGTTATTTTTGACAGCATTTTAATGGGACTTAGTGTGATGAGCCTGGGAGACACTGTGAATGTGAGCGCTGGTCTATTCTGGATCTTACTTCCAGCCATCGTGGGTTACATCATTTATTGGTTTAGTCCTAAAAAGCCAAATCGAATTATGTTTGAACCTATAAAAAAAGAGGAGCCGTATTCTACGACTCCTCCTCCCGAAGGGCAGCTATAATCTGACGCGCAAGCTTATCCCCAATAGAGAGAGGCCGGAAGTCTTCGACACTGGCCTCTCTTATTTTTTTGAGCGATCCAAAATGCTTAAGCAGTAACTTACGCCGTTTCTCGCCGATGCCTGGAATAGAGTCCAGCCGGGAAGTTACCATAGATTTGCCGCGTTGCTCGCGGTGGAACGTGATGGCAAAACGGTGAACCTCGTCCTGAATCCGTTGCAGCAGATAAAATTCTTCGCTATTGCGTGCAAGTGTCACGGCCTCAGAGGACTCTCCCACTAATAGTTGGGAAGTTCTATGTTTGGCATCCTTCACCAGCCCACACACAGGAATGAACAAACCCAGCTCATTTTGCAATACATCGGTCGCCGCCTTAATTTGTCCACGTCCACCATCGACAACGATCAAGTCGGGACGTTCCAAATTTTCCTTAAGCACACGTTCATATCTACGTCGGATAACCTCACGCATTGTTTCATAATCATCGGGTCCCTGCACAGAACGGATTTTATATTTTCGATACTCCTTCTTGGCAGGCTTGCCATCAATAAACACGATCATGGCTGAGACTGGATCGGAACCCTGGATGTTGGAGTTATCAAACGCCTCCACCCGGTGCAAGCTATCCAGTCCAATGGCACGTCCGAGATTGCTTGCAGCTTTGGATGTCCGTTCCTCATCCCGCTCGATCAGCTTAAACTTCTCATCCAAAGCAACACGTGCATTTTCCGTCGCCATGCCTGTCATTTGCTTTTTCAGTCCACGCTGCGGTACAAGTACCTTTACATCCAACCATTCAGCCAGAGCGAGAGCCGCCGTACTCGGGTCCTCCAGTCCACCGGATAGTTGGGTTTCTGTTTCCTTTACTCCGGTATCTTGGTCACCAACTTGGTCTTGATTTGTTGCTGCATAAGTTGCCCGTTCTTCAGCCACCAGCAATGAGTCAGCAGAAGGCTCTGTCTCCGTTTGTATCGCTTTCTCATCTATCTGTCCGGTAGCATCGGTTGTAGCTGCACTGTGGAGTACAGTTTCTGCCGCAACCGGTTGATCGACATTGACCTGTTCTGCCTGCATCAGCCTAGGAGAATCTGGCAGCAATATTTCTTGCGGCACTGCCGGGTTGTCACTATAATATTGCGTCACATAGGACATAAAATCACTGTAAGCTTCACCGTAGAAAGGAAAAGTCGACATATGGCGCTCGATCATTTTACCTTTGCGGACATATAGGATTTGTACACACATCCAGCCCTTATCTACTGAAAAACCGAATACATCTCGATCCTTCGCATCCGATGTGGTGATTTTCTGCTTTTCCATCATCGCGTCGATGCTGATAATCTGATCTCGCAGCTCCTTGGCCCGCTCAAAGTACAATTCCTCTGCGGCCTCCTGCATTTTACGCTGAAGATCCTTTTTAATTTCCTCATGTCCCCCGCTTAAAAAGGAACCAATCTCCTGACCAATCTGGTCATACGTTTCCTTCTCGACCTCTTTCACACAAGGCCCCAAACATTGATGCATGTGATAATACAGGCATACTTCCTTGGGCATTACACCACACTTGCGTAACGGATACATACGATCCAGCAGCTTCTTCGTCTGATGTGCCGCGTAGGAATTGGGGTACGGTCCAAAATATTTTGCTTTATCTTTCAGAACGCGACGGGTCACCTCCAGCTTGGGGTGTGCCTCGTTCGTAATTTTCAAATACGGAAAGGTTTTATCATCCTTCAATAGCACGTTATAACGCGGCTGGTACTTTTTAATGAGGTTGCACTCCAAAATGAGCGCCTCCATATTACTGCCTGTAACGATATATTCAAAATCACGGATATCGGAAACCAATCGCTGCGTCTTGCCGTTATGGCTACCTGTAAAATAGGAACGGACCCGGTTTTTCAACACTTTGGCCTTGCCGACATAAATAATGGTGCCTTCGCTATTCTTCATCAGGTAACAGCCTGATGCATCCGGCAGTAACGCTAATTTATGCCGTATGTTCTCCAGCGCCTTTTCCTGATTCTGCAAGTCCTCCGCATAAGGTTTCATTCGCCCGGTTCCTCCTTCCATTCATAATGATTACTCAACTAACTATTTATAATATATAGGATAGTACACAAAAACGCCCCCGGTATTTACAACCGGAGGCATTGACCTTTCATGGCCGCTCCACCAAGCCCCCGCGGGAGCATGGGTCACATGCGATGATTATTGGTGTTTAGTAAGCATGCTTTTCAGTGCTTCTTTGGAGTTCAGACCTACCACTTTATCGACAGGCTGTCCGTCTTTGAAGACGATCAGGGTAGGAATACTCATCACGCCGAAACGGGAAGCAGACTCTGGATTTTCATCCACGTTCACCTTCGCGATTTTGACGCTGTCGCCAACTTCTGTGGACAGATCCTCCAGAATAGGAGCGATCATTTTGCAAGGACCGCACCATGGCGCCCAAAAATCAACCAAAACGGTTCCTGTGCCTTCGACTTCTGCGTTGAAGGATTGATCGGACACGTTAACAATTGCCATTGTATGTTCCTCCTTTATAGAAAAGTCAAGATTATTATAACCTGTAATGTCTGTTTCGACACCTTTTAATTATATCACAATAGTCTTTTAATTGTAAGATATCAAAATAGCAGACGGATAAACGCTTACCCCCGCTGATTTTTTCCCTTTACGGTAATGACATCTACAAAAGGACGAATCCGGTCCATCAAGCGTTGTCCTTTGTACATTTCCTCTCCGTCCTTGCTCGTAAAGCTGAGATGCTTCTCCAGCCCCTGCAACGAATAATTGGAAGTATAAAAAGTAGGTTTGCGGTTCATTCGGTAATTCAAAATAGAACCCATCACATGGTCCCGTACCCACGGGCTTAAATTTTCGGCACCAATATCGTCAAATACGAGCAGATCACAATTTTTGAGCATTTCGGTCGTTTCCTTCAGCTTCTGTCCATCCTGAATCATGGACTTTAAGTCCTCCACAAAATCAGGCATATACACGATCACACCGTTCAGACCCGACAGAGCCAGCTCGTGCAATAGATAGCCCATCAAAAAAGTTTTACCCGTACCAAACGTACCTTCCAGATACAGTCCTTTTTTGGATAGACCCTGACTTTTCGTTTCTTCAATGTAACGGAATAGCTGTGTGACGGCAGGCATACGTTGTGAATCTTTGCGCGCAATCTCAAGAGCGTTATATCCCTCAAGAAGTGCCCGTTCATCCACATAAAAGCTTTTAATTCTCTGACGCACCCGTTGTTCATGTTGGGAAGCAACCAACTTCGCACATGGGGTCCGAATGTCCACGATTTCGGCTGTTCCATTCGGATATTCCACGCCCAGCTTACAAAAGTGGCCCTGAAAATCGTTAGGACACTGTTCCAGCCCCGGACAATTGTCGCAATTTCGACGATCCCGGGCATACTGAAAGAGCATGCTCATGTTGAGTCGCAATTGTGTTTCGTCCACATCAGGATGCGCAGCACAAAACTCCTGCACGAGCGGATCATTTAGAACTTGATCGGCTACATTGCGAGTGCGCTGGCGAAACGAAGGGTTCTGCATCTGCTGTAGCAAATCGCCCAGTGATTCCAAGAACGCTCCTCCTTTCTAAAATGTGCAGAGTTATGGGGGAGACGCTTCGCGGATGGATCATTCTTACGATCGCTGTTGCCACCAGATTTTTTCTATCGTAATAGAAATTTAAAGGTGAAAATCCGGTGGCAAAGGCGAACGCTATCGCTTCTCCAGAACGATTCCATCCGCTCCGCTACTGACCGCCATAAAGTCGACATCTATTTGAATTGGCTTCGCTTAATAGTTTCATAAAACCTAAAATTCACTAGACCTTTTTCTGTTTTCCGGATTGCATTCGTTCAGCCAGACGCAGCAATTCATCCAATTCTTCCTCAGATACAGACTCCTCGGAAGGGTGATCCTGAACGATTGGAATGGATGGCTTGGCAGGCCCATTATTTTTGGCATATGCGCGGGATCGGCCGCCGGAAGGAGAAGCAGAGGACTGTTTTCCTTTTACCTTGGCTTGATCCCTTATATATTGAACGGCTTTCTCGTAAGTGTTTACCTGCTTAAGCAGCATGTTGGAAGCAACGGCCTCGACAAAGTTGCGGTTAATCCGCTGATCGCTCCCAGATACGAGCAGTGACATCAAATAATGGATCAGCACGTTGATGACTTCACCGGGCAGCTTATAGCTGATATCAATTTTCTCGAATATATCCAGCAGGTTACCGGGAACCGTGCCGGGGAAAAAGGTTTGCAGCAAGCGACGATAAGGCTCGTTGCGCAACATCATATTATACTGGTGAATGTCACATTTGGCTGTGAATTGTGGTGGAACCTCCACATAAAATTCCATTTCCACAGCCTGTTCTGCAGGCGGCTCTTCAGATGTGGAAGTTTCCCTCTGGCGCAAGGCGACCACTTTGGCGGCCTGTACCTGCTGTTCCTCCTGACGCTTCCGATCCTGTCTGGAGTGCTGACTAGCCCGAAGCTGAAGCTCGTCAAGCAACAAATCGCCTGCTTCGGTAAAAATACCATCCTCATCCAGCAAGCGACTAATATCCTGTACAGAAAGGTCAAATTTGCGAACAACGTAATTGACCATGCCTAACTGCTCGTGCTCAAACCGAAGACGTTCCACGTGCTTACGATTGGCAGATTCACGCGGAAAACGGAGAATAATATCTGCATAATTCAATGCTTCCTCCGATTCTGGCGCTAGTGCTCCAGTCTGACGGCTAGTGGACACCTCGGACAGCGCCTGCTCCAGTTCATAATCTATAACATGGGTATTCAGTTCAAATAACTCGTAGAAAGGAATCGAAATATTCTCTTTATTATAGGAAGATTGCGACCATTCGCTAGATTCTCTGCTCCACAATGATTCTCTCAGAGAAAGCACTGCAAACTTACCGATTTTGTCTCTCAACAAAAGGGTGAGATGCTGCGTTCTGAAAAATTCAGCAGGTGCGAGCGGCGGCTGCATCTCATATTCATACATATAGTCGTCCGTTTCGGGTGCATACAGCCTGGACGTCTGTAACAGACCGACGGCCTCCAGTTTGGAGGTCTGTTCAATCAAATACTTGCGTCCCTTTTCACTCGGCTCCAGTCCCAGTGTCAGAAAAAGGCGACGCTGCTGTTCCAACGGCGAATAACCAATTTGTCCAACTGGCACATGCTGGAACAACAGTCGATACAGACTGACCGCAAATGCGCCTACCATCGGCTGATAGACGCTTCCCAGCATCAATTCATCCAGTGCGCTCAAGCCAAATTCCCGATAAACGCAATAGCGGTGGTTCTCAGTATAGTGCAGCAGGTTTTTCATCCGCATTCCAACATTCTTCCTTTCCTGACATAACGGTCTCCAAGATGTTTTTCTATTCTATCATACTTGCCTTCTGGTGGGGCCAACAAAATAAGGGCAATTGTTCTCCTTTTTGGCAGCCATATTCGTCTGAGTTCTACTTTTTTCGAGAATACTAACTATTTTATGACTTTGTGACCTGCATCATGGTAAAAATAAAATTCTTCACACTTCTTTCATTGGTGAAAAGCTTTACTTTGAGCTACAATATAATGGTTAAGCATCACGTATTGGATACAGGAAAGATATAAGGAAGTACACATAGTTCGGCTAAGCCGATTATCATTTACAGATCGTAAAGGAGTGTAGATCGTGAGTCAACATCAACCACAACAAACCCCAGCAACACCCAACGAAGTAGCCTCCACACTGGAAGGCTGGTATGCGCTTCACGATTTCCGGTCCATCAACTGGACAGCATGGAAGACCGCAGACGATGAAGAGCGCGCCGGAGCACTGGACGAGCTTCAAGAGTTTATGAAGGAATGGAACGTTACCGAGGAAGCGGGTCTGGGCAGCTCAGCTGTCTATACTATAGTCGGACAAAAGGCTGATTTTGTCATGATGCACCTGCGCGAAACGCTGGAAGACCTCAATAAACTGGAAAATGACTTTAACAAAACAACCTTCGCCAAATATACAACCAAAACCTATTCTTATGTGAGTGTGGTGGAACTAAGTAATTATTTGAGCAAAGATGAAGATCCAATGCAAAATCCACAAATCGTTGCACGCTTGAAGCCCGTATTAAACAAGGCGCGTTATATTTGCTTCTATCCAATGAACAAAAAACGTGACCTGGACGACAACTGGTATATGCTTTCGATGGACGAGCGTCGCACCTTGATGCGCAGCCACGGTTTAATTGGACGCAGCTATGCTGGCAAAGTAAAGCAAATCATTTCCGGTTCTGTCGGCTTTGACGATTGGGAATGGGGTGTAACACTGTTCTCCGATGACGCACTTCAGTTCAAGAAGCTAATCTACGAAATGCGTTTTGATGAAGTCAGTGCCCGTTACGGTGAATTCGGCTCCTTCTATGTCGGCAGCGTGTTGAATGAAGAGACATTTGAAGACATGTTGAAGCTGTAAGACGCAGACATCAACTCTTTACTGAATAAAACCGAGGATTTCGTGAACTCCCACTTTCGGGACGACGGAATCCTTTTTTTAAGACCTAAAACTATAATAGAAAACAAGAACAATGAAAAAAAGGCCTCCGAGCTCCTGTATAAGAGCTGTGGAAACCTTTTTCTGCTCGTATTGTTTTTGCATGTTGACTACTCGTCTGAGGTTAGAAAAACCGCCCTTTTTTCAGTACCAGTGGAATTCCGCCAATGATGAACAGATAGCGGAGATCCACAATTTTTTTCAATTGTGCGGCCACCCAACCTTTTATTTTACGTTTGCCCACCACGGCGACGGCTTCGCCTTTTCCAAGCGAAGCAACCGTCCCTTTGTTAGAAAATACGAACTTGTGCAGCTCCTTTTTGCGAAGAGTAGCGGCCAGATTCTTGGCACAAAGGACCCCTTGCTGCATCGCAATTTGGGCAGTCGGTGGATAAGGACGTCCTTCGGGATTAAACATCAGGGAGCTGTCCCCGATAATAAAAATATCATCGTGGCCCGGTGCACGCAGAAAATCGTCGATTTTCACCCTTCCGCGCATCACTTCGAATCCGGCTTTCTCAATTAATCCGTTCCCACGAATCCCTCCCGTCCAGACCACCGTGCAGGCTTCGATTTTCTCACCCTCACCAACGATTACACCATCCTGTAAGCATTCCTTAATCGGAATTCCAATGCGGAAGGTGACCCCTTTACGCTTAAGGACATCCATCGCATACTCCACCAGTTCAGGATCGAACCCTGGCAGTGCCGTAGGAGCTGCCTCGACGTTAATGATTTGAATCCGGTTAAAATCGACGTCATACGCTCTAGCGAGCTGTGGCAAACGATCCGCCAACTCCGCTACAAACTCAATCCCGCTGAAACCAGCGCCCCCAACGACAAAATTGAGGCGACCTGGCTTACCATCATTTTTATACAAGGCCAGTTGGTATTCAATATGCTCACGAATCAGGCGAACCGAGTTAATACTGCGAATCGTCAGCGCGAACTTATCCATCCCCGGAATACCGAATGTTTCTGGCTCCCCGCCTAGTCCGATGACCAAATAATCGTAGGACAGCGAGCCATCCTCCAGCACGATTTTTTTCTCCTTTGGTATGATTTCCTTAACCGTTCCTTTGACTAAATCCACCTTGAACTCATCGATTAGCTGCGCAATCGGAATCCTTGAATGTTCAATCGTATCTGTACCTGCCGCAGGCATATGAAGATGTGTCGTAATATAGTGGTAATCATGACGGTTAATCAGCGTGACATCCGCCTCATTGTGCTTGAGCTCCTTTTGCAATTGCTGAGCCGTCAATATACCGCCATATCCGGCGCCCACAATGACAATTTTGGGAATACTGCTCATGCTTCTACCCCTTCCGATATACATAATCATAATCATTAATTGTTCACAGCTGTTCTCTCAAAACGGTTAATTGATACTCACAGAAAAGTCTTCATCAAATATTAATCGCTTTAACTTTGCAAGCGGAACCCAGCAGTTTATAATGATAAACAGTGAATCATGCGTTCGGCGGCTATCTGAACCTCTATGCGGCTGATTCAATATCTACAAATCCCATACTATCCCTTTCGGAGGTGTTTTTAGAGTGACAGCTCAATCCACAGGTGCGGAGATCCGCGATCTGATTATTATCGGAGGCGGTCCAGCCGGTATTTTCGCCGCTTTTTACGGAGGAATGCGTCAGGCATCCGTCACCTTAATTGAAAGTATGCCCCAACTGGGCGGCCAGCTTGCAGCCCTTTATCCTGAAAAATATATTTATGACGTTGCTGGCTTTCCTAAAGTGACTGCACAAGAACTGGTTAACAATTTGGTTCAACAAATGAACCACTTTAATCCAGAGGTGCAGCTAGAAGAGAAAGTCGTATCGTTAGAGAAAAAGGAAGAACGCCACTTCATTGTAAAAACAGACAAAGGTGGCGAGTATCATGGTAAAGCGGTTATTATTACCGCTGGCGTTGGTGCTTTCGAGCCGCGCAGACTGGAGCTTCCAGGTGCCGAGCGTTTTGAAAAAACGAACCTGCATTACTTTGTCAGCGACCTGAGCAAATTTGCAGGCCGAAAAGTGCTAATCAGTGGTGGTGGTGACTCTGCTGTAGACTGGGCACTTATGCTAGAACCGATTGCAGAACAGGTTACATTGATTCACCGCCGTGACAAATTCCGTGCGCATGAACACAGTGTCGAAAACCTCCTCGCTTCCAAAGTAAACGTTATTACACCAACGGAAATTACAGAGTTGCATGGAGAAGACAAGATTACGAAAGTCACTCTTGCTCATGTAAAAACCAAAGAAACACAGGAAATCGAAGTGGACGATGTGATCGTTAACTTTGGATTTGTATCCACACTTGGCCCGATTGCTGAATGGGGAATTGAAATCGAAAGTAACTCTATCGTGGTCGATTCTCGCCAGGAAACAAATATTCCGGGCATTTTCGCCGCAGGGGACATTACGACCTATCCAGGCAAGCTCAAGCTGATTGCGGTCGGCTTTGGTGAAGCTCCTACGGCAGTCAACAACGCCAAGGTCTATGTAGATCCAGATGCCAAGTTGTCTCCTGGCCACAGCAGTAACATGAAATTGTAGTCTAGTTTAGACTATGACAAAAAAGGGTATTTTACTCCAAATTTGAATCTTTGGAGTGAAATACCCTTCTTTACGGTGTGCCTATTCGTTGCAGTGATTGTCTGCAAAGTCATTCGAACCCTGAATGACTTTACAGTCGCAGTACGAGAGCTTGTCCGGTCTAATGAAGGACTACGGCTGTATTCATCTCTAGATTTCTTTTGTGAATCTCAGCCAGCAACAGTGCAATGAAGTCACATTCAAGTTTAAGCTCGATTGCCATCTGATAGGAATCCAAAAGCATTTCATCCGTCAGCATAGCCATCCTCGACACAACCTTTCCTTTTATTTCAAAATCTATTCTATCAAAATACCAAAATCGGAACAAGCGTTCTGTTATCCACAGTCAATTGTGGAAATCCTGTGTATAAATTGTTGGTAAGTGTCGTTAACCCATATATGTGACAGGGGATAATGTGGACAATATTTATACACAGAATTTTGACGCTCGAACAAAAAAAAAATATTTTTATTATTTATACAAATATATTTTATTTAGCGTCTTGTTAATAGATTATATTGGAATTTTTTTAAAGAAATCAGAAATTTATTGCGGTCTTGTATTAACCTCTAAAATCCATACCCGTCCACTCTGATCAAGCCCGTAATCAAATCCCAGTTGTCCGATCCCGGGAAATCTCCTTTCCAGTACAGGAATACAGCGTTGTGTAAGTTCAATGATCTCTCGCCGCTTTTGAATAGCAAGCCGCCGGGGATATATCATCCGAAGCGCCTCTGTTCCCTTCAGCAAAGTTCCCCCTTTGCACAGATTCGTAATGACCAGCCCAGGCCGAGCATGACGTGCAACCACCGCACGAAAATCCCATCTCTGCCCTTCCTTCACAACTTTGACTCGATAGTCGACAGGTCTACCTTGAATACTTGCCAGTTGGATGCCTTGTTGAATGAGATATGGACGTTGGATTCGGAGCTTATGGATTCCGATTACAAGCGCTCTAAAATGACTGAACCGGTGCGTGTGCTCCATACGCGTACAGGTGTATCCCCTACGCTCCTTTGCCACACGCATGACTCCGACTCCTCCGCCTCCTTTCACTGGTTTTATAAATACAAAAGCATGCCGCCGCAGCATCATGCGCAATTGTTCTTCACTATATAGACAGGTTTCCGGTATATAAACGGCGGTATGTGGATGGTGGAGCAGCGCCTTCGTCTTTAGCCATTTGCTTGCAAGTTGTCTCATCTAACCCTCTCCTTTCGCCGTCAGGTATACTTATACATACTCAACAGGAATGTTCTATTCTTGGATGATTGTCCGCGGCATGTGCCTATTTCGACAAGATCATGGCGAACGGTAGCATGCACCGAACATCACTGGTACAATGACAATAATCTACTACCATTTGCACGGAGCAACGGAAATTACCGGCAAATCGTTTTTTCAACAAGGAGGTCAACTCATGAATAGCAAAATTGGCATCATGGACATTGGCTCAAACTCCATACGTCTGGTGATCTATGAAATGACAGAGACAGGAGCCTATCGAATTGTGCAGGAATGCAAAGAAGCTGCCCGACTGAGCGAAAAGGTTGGGGCCAACGGCCGTATGGAACGGGAGGCGATTCGAAGCATCGCTCCATTGCTGCGCCAATTTATGGCGGTATGCCATATGCACGGGGTGGTCCGTATGCGTGCAGCAGCAACAGCAGCCATCCGCAATGCCACGAATTCGGACGAAATCGTCCAATGGATCGCGGAGGAGACAAATTTAACACTGGAAATACTGAGCGGGGAGCAAGAAGGCTATGCCGGTTTTCTGGGCGTAGTGAACACTATGAATGTAAGTGACGGAATCATTATTGACATCGGGGGTGGCAGTACCGAAATTACGCTGTTCCGCGATCGAGAACGACTGCATACGGTGTCATTTCCCTTTGGCGCCGTCAATATGAATTGGCGCTTTGGACGTGAGGTCAAGAATGGCGAATGGTCTCCTCAGCAGATTGAGGAAATGGAGAGCTTTGTCCGTTCTTCCCTGCAAAATCATGATTGGATCTTCTCCAATCCGGGTCTGCCATTCATCGGGCTAGGTGGAACCCTGCGTACTTTGGCTAAAATTAATCAGAAACGGCAGGATTACTCACTTCCTGTGACGCACCATTACGAAATGACGATAGAAGATGTCGATTACTTCTATGGCAGTCTGCCCCATCTTCCCTATGAAAAACGCAAAAAAACAGCCGGCCTGTCCAAGGACAGAGCCGACATCATTGTACCGGGTCTTATTATATTGAAAACGATATTTGAAGCTGCTCAAGGCTCAGCGTATCTGGTCAGTGGAGCGGGTCTGCGAGACGGCCTATTTCATGAGCTGGTCAACGCTGAACAGCCCGTGGTAGCTAATCCGCTTATCACATCCATTCGCAATATCCTTTCGTTTGCTGTCCCGGTTAGCGAAGCGCATGTCAAGCGGGTTAACGAGTACGCCGTCCGGCTCTATGACACATTGGCTAGCGGAACCTCAGCTGCTATGGACAAACGTTTGTTACTGACCGCAGCAACTCTTTACAAAACGGGGGCTGCCTTGAATTACTATCATTTCCGCCAGAATTCCGTATTCTGGATTTTACATGCAGGCATTGGCGGTTTATCCCATAGGGAAACGGTACTAGCCGCGTTGATCGCGGATTACCATCCCAAGAACCGGACTCCCCGTTTGCTACGCACACATGCCGATATTTTGGAGCCTTCCGACGAGGAACGTGTACATCGGCTCGGCTCGCTGCTCCAGCTCGCGATTGGCATGGATCGGAGTGAGTCGGGAATGATTACCAGCATCAATCCCACTACAGGGGATGACGCACTGCATCTTCGTCTGGAAAGCAAGAGTGAACCCATATTAGAACAACGGGAGCTAGAATCGGTTGCCAAGGATTTTCAAAAGGCGTGGAACCTTACATTGTCGTGGTCCATTCTACCTTCTTCCAATTTCTAACCTTCATCGCTTCAGATTGGCTCCTGATAGGAGCCTCTTTGTCGTTTCTGGATACAAATTGATAGCTGCCATTAGGCAAAAGCTGGCGCGCCTTCACATTATCCCTTAACGATAAATGCAGAATATCTGCCAGCATTTCTTTGATCCCGTCATCATAAATCGGGCACATCAGTTCAATTCGGCGGGTCAAATTGCGCGTCATCCAATCTGCACTGGACAGAAATAACTCGGACTTGCCTCCATTTTCAAAATAAAACAATCTGGAATGCTCCAGGAAGCGGTCTACAATACTGATGACACGTATGTTCTCGCTGAATCCTTCCACACCGGGACGCAAACAACAAACCCCTCTAATGATAAGATCAATCTTCACACCTGCCTGGGAAGCTGCATATAGTTCATCGATCATCTCTTGATTGGATAAGGAGTTGATCTTGGCAATAATCCGGGCGGGCTTACCTGCCAATGCTTGCTCAGCTTCCCTACGGATGAGTTCAAACAGCTTGTTCTTCATTCCCGTTGGAGCCACCGTAAAAGCTTGCAAAGTCTTGAGCGCAGAGAATCCCGTGATTTCATTAAACAGTTCGGAGGCATCCTCGCCAAGTACCGGATCTGACGTAAACAATCCGATATCCGTATACACGCGCGCCGTGCTTTCATTATAATTGCCTGTGCCTACGTGCACATATCGTTTGAGTGCGTTGCGCTCATGACGTATGACAAGAATGATTTTGGCGTGCGTCTTCAAGCCAACCAACCCATACACTACATGACAGCCTGCTTTTTCAAGCTTACGCGCCCAGGCAATATTACGTTCCTCGTCAAAACGGGCTTTTAGCTCCACCACCACCGTTACCTGCTTGCCCGATTCGGCCGCACGTGCCAATGCCGGAATCAACTTCGATTCCCCGTTGACACGGTACAGGGTCATTTTGATTGCCATCACATCCGGGTCTTCTGATGCCTCAATGATAAAATCAGTTACCGCATCGAATGATTCATATGGATGGTACACGAGCACGTCCCGTTTGCGAAGTACGTTGAAAATATCCTCTTGTGGGGGCAGTTCTTCCGGATACAGTGGTTTGATTGCCGGAAATTTCAAATGCGAATACCCCTCCAAATGATCGGCAAAAGACGACAAAAATGTCAGATCCAACGGCCCGTCCATCTCAAACACATGATCGAACAGCTTGAATTCGCGTTGAAGCTCCATCAAGGCATAGGGATGAATCCCTTTTTCTACTTCCAGTCTAACCGGCGCCCCCCGGCGTCTTCGACGCAGCTCTTTTTCAATCTCTTCGAGCAAATCTTCGATCTCTTCTTCATTAATGGATAAATCGGAGTTACGCGTAACACGAAAGGCATGAACCGCCTCCGGAACATATCCGGTGAACAGCGTTTGGATGTGATGCTTGATTAGTTCCTCAATTAAAATAAATGATTTCTTCTTGCTGTTCGACCGCAAAGGCACCGTAACAACACGTGGAATATTCGAAGGCACCTGCACAATGGCAAAAAGCGGTTTATCCTCCTCCGTATCCCCGGGACGTCTCAAGACGACCGCTAAATATACGTATTTATTGTGAACGAGTGGAAAAGGACGGCTCTGATCGACCGCCATCGGCGTGAGTACCGGAAATATAATTTCATGAAAATATGCATCCAGCGACTTGCGCTGTGTTGTATTTAAGTCTTCATATTCGAGCAGTAAAAGACCTTTTTTCGTCAAGAGGCGAGAAATATCACGATAGGTCCGGTATTGTTCCGATACCATCGAGGCGGTACGCTTGATCAGACGTTTGTACAAACCGGAGGGGGTATATCCCGTAAAATCCTTTTGCATAAAACCCGCCTTGATCTTCTCGCGCGTCTCTGCAACACGAACAGCCATAAACTCATCCAAATTGCTAGATACAATCGCCAAAAATTTGGCTCTCTCCAGCAACGGTGTATCTGCATCCTGAGCTTCCTGAAGCACACGGCGATTAAATTCAATCCAGCTTAAATCTCGGTTAAAGTAACGTTCTGACCCGGCTTTATCCTTATTCTGACTCTCTATCAACATATGGCCTCCATCAATTCATGCAGTATAGTTACCCTTTATTGTACTATTAGATGAAACGCACTAGCATCACAGCAGTGTAAACGCAATGTAAAATGTGTGTAAACACAAACTGGATGTATGAAAAGGTCATTCGGACGCTTTACAAAAATAGCATTAAGCGGTACAGTGTTTACGTCTGTTTCATAGAGTAGATTGACGAACCGTTCCTTTTTCAGTTGTTTATGTTCATTACGATGTGTAGTAATCACTTAGTAGCCACGTTCAATTGCTGATTTTCAAATGGCATGATATAGGGAGGATTTACGTTATGGAACCCAAGAAAACGCCACGCGTACTGCAAAAAAACATCGAATTTTTCACCGCGGCGCTATCTCAACACCTCGTTTCGGTCTGGCAAGAGGACCCTACAGGTGTATACTGTGAGATTGGCTGTGGATATATCGAGTTATTCAGTAGCGAGATGATTCGGGTGCGCAATCAAGATGGAACCCCAAGCCATTATGACCGCAATATCACCATGTTTCAGTTAATCACGAAGGATCAGCCGATATAATTATTATATGCTATGCCTGCGCTGTTCTTCCAGATTAGAATTGTTTTATATTACAATTACCGATTTTGATATCTGCTGAATCTTGCAGATTTTCCAAAAAGCGCCTCAGAGCGCTTTTTTTGTCGACCTTTTTTTGAACATCGTTTCGAAAAGCAGTATGATAAGGGAGCATATTACCTAAATTTAAAGGGGAATCAACCGATGGAGCATACAACATCAGATGGGCGCATCCTGGTTATGACCGCGGTTGAAGCCGAACGGGAAGCTGTACTGCGGGGTCTGAAAGGCGATACCCGTTTTGTGGTCGAGCTGGCTGGCGTGGGCGCACCATCCGCAGCGGCTTCAACCGCGCTAGCATTGGCGGCAGCTGGTGACTATCGTCTGGTCATCAGCGCCGGAATCGGTGGCGGCTTCGTCGAGGTCGCTGCACTGGAGAGCGTCGTTGTTGCTGACGCGATCATTGCCGCCGACCTGGGAGCAGAAACGGCAGAGGGCTTCAGCAGCGTGGACGAGCTGGGTTTCGGCTCAAGCCGAATTGCCGTGAACGTTGCCACCGCGCAGCGATTCGTTCAGGCGTTGCGTGCCGCTGGACAGACGGCTGTCGCGGGGCCGATCCTGACCGTTTCCACAGCCACCGGTACGGCGGCAACAGAGGAACGGCTGGCCAAACGCGTTCCCGGAGCTACTGCCGAAGCGATGGAAGGCTACGGCGTGGCCGTGGCGGCAAATAGGCTAGAACTACCGACGATGGAAATCCGCACGATTTCCAATGCTGTCGGTCCACGTGACCGTGCAGCCTGGCGGATCAAAGAGGCTTTGCAAGCGTTGGAAGCCGCATTTTCTACATTAACGGAGGTTATATAGATGCAAATTGCTTTTTCACCTTGTCCCAACGACACTTTTGTCTTCCATGCCCTGGCGCATGGATTGATTCCAGACGCACCCGCGCTGGACATTACATTTGCCGATATCGACATCACCAACAATCTGGCGATCACACCAGACGGACTGGATATCATGAAAATTTCGTATGCTGCACTCCCTTGGGTGCTGGATGAATACGCCCTGCTGCCTTGCGGAGGCGCACTGGGCCGGGGGTGTGGTCCGCTCGTGCTGACCAAGGAAGGTTCCGGCGTCGAAGGTCCGGAAGCCCTGTCCGGCAAGCGTGTAGCCGTTCCGAGTGAACGTTCCACTGCCTATCTGCTGTTCCGCCTGTGGGCAGCCAAGCATGTGCCTGGGGGTGTCGGCGAGATCGTCGTGATGCCGTTCGACCAAATCATGCCTGCTGTCCGTGACGGGGAGATAGATGCCGGGCTGGTCATTCATGAAGCACGGTTCACGTATCCGTCCTACGGACTTAGTAAGCAAGTCGATCTGGGGAACTGGTGGGAAGAAGATACAGGGCTGCCGATCCCGCTCGGAGCCATTATTGCCCGCCGTACGCTGGATTTGGATGCGATCACAAACTGGATACGTGCCTCTGTCGAATACGCTTGGAAGCATCCAGAAGCTTCGCGTGAATATGTATTGTCTCATGCGCAGGAGCTTTCACCCGATGTCGCCCAATCGCATATCGACCTATATGTTAACGATTTTACCGCCAATCTGGGCGACAGCGGATATGCCGCCATCGAAGCTTTGCTCGGTCGCGCAGCGCAGGAAGGGCTGGTACCTTCGTTTGATTTAGCCCAACTGCGCCCTACTTCCACAACAACACGTTAAAAGGAACAGACATGCCATGCATGTTTTCCTGCTGAATAGATTAGTTTAAACATATAAAACCTCCCGAACGAGCACATGGCCTAGCCATGCGCCCCATTCGGGAGGTTTTATCATTTCATATGGCGAATCCACATTCGGACTCGCTTGATCCTTATTCTTAGTTCTGTTCCTGCTCCACAACCTCGGTCTTAAATACGTTATCCAATTTGGTACCCAATCTTTTGACCAGTGGTACCTTGATATCCCGGCTCAGCTCCTTGAAAAAAGCGTCCATGTCACAATTAATCTTATCCAACACGACCTTTACGGTGCCCTCTGCCAAGATCTGCTCATTCAGATCCTCCGGTACGGTAACCGAGATATCATACTTCTTGCTTAACGTTTTAATGTAGCGGGTAAAGATTTCGATAAGCTCCTCATTGTTGAACTTCTCAACTGCAACTTGCCCTTTGTTGGTAAATTTCAAATTCACTCTCACGTTAGCATTTCCCCTTTTCCTTTTGACCATTTATTTTGGATAAACGTTGAACCTTTCAGAGGCTCTTCAAAGAAAGGGCCTTACCGGTCGTTTTAGACTCTTGTCCTTTGATATACTAAGTATAACACATTAAGGCCGTTTTCATTTCCCAACTTGTCGTTTTATGATAAAAAATGATACAATTTGCGCATTTTCAGCATAAATTCTTTCTTTTCATGCCAATCATTAGAAATAGTTTATACACAAATACACAAAAAAACGCCTATCTCGCAAAAGAAAGACGTTTCCGTATAGATGCTTAAGTGGTATGCATTTACAGAGGTTTCGTACATTCCCAACCGTGTGAACGATACTCACGCACAGCGTCTCGTATATCCTCAATATCATCAGAATGCAGCAAAACGGCAGGTAGAATTGCCCAATACTCATTCTCCGCTAGATCAATAAATACGTCCTCGACATCGTAATATTGCATATCGCCAAATGCCATATCCCTGATTTTCTGTCCAACCAAAGGTGTAAACTGGGAATCAAATGTTTTCATTACCTTCGTATATTCCTTCACGCCCGTTGCCGAGATCTGCTGTGAAATAATGACGCTCAATGATGTTACCTCCCTGACCTAATAATGCTCATTATACCCTTCTCTCAGACCTTCTACAAAACCTTGTGCAAAATCTTGTGCAAAAAAAATCATAAAAATTAATAGTCCAATACCAATAGCTACGGAGCTGATTACGATAATGAAGATACCCTGCGTGTCTCTTTGTTCCATCTTTTTAGTCAAAATTCCGAAAACAAGACCTATGATCCCCAACAAGCCTCCAACGACAAAAAAACTAAATACGAACCCCAAACCTGCAAAAATCCAGCCAAATAGAGCGAGCACCCAGCCCTGCGGCTGTGGCTCACTCTGTTTCATCTGCCAGCGTTCCCTCGCTGTAGGTGTATATCTGTCCATTCCTTCTCCCCCGCATCATCTGTAAAACCCAACATCGGAATAACATCTGATATAGCATCTAGTGGAGAAATAAAATACGCTAAGGCTCCGAATGCTACCCCTTTGGCATAAAGAGGCGTTTCAGGATCTATCGCACAATAGTACATAGCCACCGCATCCTTCACAAAGGGAACTTTTCCAGCCGTGGACTTCACCTTGTTGAAAAATCCCTTTTTCACCTGTTCTTCCTGTTTTGGATCATACTTGGCTTTGGTTACGTCAAAATCCTTCATAGGTTCCTCCTATTGCTGACCGGTGAGTTTGAAAGTGCCACCTTCCCGCTTACCAAGCGGATAATTTTGAACCGTCATTTCCACTTTCGTGTTCTTATCCCATACCGGAAGCTTGTCAGATGTACCGTACCCTTTCATAGCTATGTTTATGACTTCCTCCGCCTTCTTCGTCAATGCAGCAGAGGACATATTATATTTACCATAACCTTGATAAGCACCGCCAAAACCGAGATTAGGTTGATTGTTCACATTCAGTAGCACACCCTTCAACGTGCCATCTTCTGTTACATCAAAAGTCACTTTTTCCAATACAAAATCATCGGTGACGACAGATGTCTGCTCTAACATATGCGTTATGGCTGACAGGTTTGCTGTTAATCTAACTCGTTCCAGTAGCGCCGCTGTATCGTTTTGTTGCTTCGTTAATGCTTGTGTTGTCTTATTTAGTGAAGCGTTCGCACTAGTTAAAGTATTTACCTTCGTATTCAGATTATAATTCCATACCCCCAAGGCTATACATCCTAGTACGGCTACTCCTGAAATGACTGTTGCTACAACTGCGAGCTTACGAACAGAATGTGGTTGCGGCTCCAGAGACTGAGTATGACTGCTTAATTCTCCCATACCAAACTTCCTCTCTACTTATATAGTCATATTTTACTATCCCCCTCTCTGATAATCTAGTATATTTTTCCTAATTCCATATTTCTATGCATTTGTACAGGAATTCGTTTCATCAGCCTTTGAGCTTCGGTTCTTTCGTTTTCCGGGAGATGGTGTATTTACCAGATACACACTGCCTGCAATCAGCACCAGCCCCACAACAAACGTCAAAGTAAGTGATTCCTTGAGCATTACCATACTAAAGACCGTCGACAACACCGGTATCATAAACGTATAGGAGCCGACGGTTCCCGCATCTCCGTTGTCGATTAGTTTAAAATAAATCATCCAGCCCATCGCAATCACGAATATCGAAATAAACAATAAAATTGCGATAAAGGAGGTCGTCCAGTGAATATCGCTCCATTTCTCAGTCGTAAATCCAATGCCATTGAGTATAATCCCTCCCAAAACGAGCTGCATCGTCACCGCCCAAATGGAATCCAACTGTTGGCTTTTTTTCTTCATATAAATCGTTCCGAGCGCCCAGCACAGTCCTGAAGCTAGCCCCAACACAATGCCCAGTACCGACAAATGCCCTGCCATTCCACCAGAGCTAATCACAATCACCCCGCCAAAACCCAGCACCAGTCCAATGACCTTCAGGGGAAACATACGCTCCCCCAACCACATCCAGGAGAATAATCCCAACAGGATCGGCTGAAGGAATACTAAAGTGGAAAATAACCCAGCAGGCAAATAACGCAACCCTACCGTCTGCAAGCCATAGTAGCCTGCAATATTAAATATGGCCAGCACCAGATAAGTCCACCCATTCTGTCTAAAGCGTAAGGTTTCCCGGTGACGCATAGCGAACAACAGCAGAATCACACCACCCAGTAGGGTACGGAGTCCTGAAAAAAATATCGGCGGGGTATCTGGCAAAGCCAGCTTGGTCAACGGCCAGTTGATCCCCCATACCATCACTAATATCAAGACAAGCCACAGCGTAGCTTTAGGTGTTAATTTTTTCATAGATGTCTTCTCTCCCTTAGATTTATCGCTCATTGCTTTACGTCTACAATCTGAATAGCCGTTTGCAAAGTTTTGCTTTACTAGCGTATACTGTGGTCACTAATAAATAAAATGAATATTTTCAATAAGGGAGATAACTTTTCACTTATGACCATTACTCAAATTATGATCTTCGTTCGCGTAGCTGAAACACTAAACTTCACCCAAACTGCCCATGAGCTGCATATGACGCAGCCCGCGGTCAGCCATGCCATCGCCAGCATCGAAAACGAACTGGATGTCCAGCTATTGCTGCGCGACCGAAAAAAAGGAGTGCTTCTGACCGATATCGGGCACAAGGTACTGCTGCAATTCCGCATGATGCTGCAAAGCATGGAAAAGGTACAGCAGCAGGTGGCTGCTGAAAAAGGTCTAGACGTGGGCACGATCACGATCGGTGCCTTTCCTTCTGCCTCAGCCTATTTTCTGCCCCCGATTATTCATCATATTCGTCAGCATTATCCGAACCTTGTTTTCGATCTACATGAAGGCTCCACGAATGAAGTCAAGGAGTGGGTGCATACCAGAGAAATCGAGGCGGGTATCATCCTGTTGCCAGACCCTCAGGTAGATGTAATCCCATTATGTCAGGATGACATGGTTATTCTCCTGCCAGACGGTCACCCTTTGCAATCGCACAATAAAATCGCCATTCGAGACTTGAATCAGCAGGATATGATCTTTTGTAAAGGTGGACATGAGGTCGCCATTATGGAAGGTTTTGAACGCGAGCAAAGTCAGTTGCAGGCACAGTTCATTACTCATAATATCAGCACCTTGGTCAGCATGGTTCGACAGGGACTAGGTATGGGTATTGTCTCTTCACTCGCCTTGTCCACGTTCCCCCATGATCTGACCGTCAAGGAGACTTCACCTCTGATCACACGCCAAATCGGTATCGCTGTACCATCCCTGCATAATGCTTCACTTGCTGTACAGTTATTTGTGCGCACCGCGCAGGAGCTTTTTACGGATTCGAAGCAGTAGAAGCATTGGATCATGATCATAAGGAGGTCTATTCATATGCAGAGAAATCAAATCATTCGACCAAATAGCTAAATTTCTAACCTATTTAGTAGCTACACAACTACAAGAACACACAGGCAAGGCTCCAGTTGTTGTTTTAGAAGTTGTGGCTGAAATCGGAGTTGCGAGACAATTCGTGGGGCCGAAACAATTGGTTGCCTATACTGGACTACGACAAAGAGCAAATCAAAAATTAAAGGTCTATTAAGAAATGAAAAAGAAAGAAGACAAGCCTTACAAGGTAGCTGGGATCGCCTGCGCCAACAAGCTTATACATTACATATAATACATTAATTCCACCGGTATATTATTCTAGTGCGGCGGGTAACCTATATGCCGAATACCTGCAATTTTTAAACTAGGAGGGTTTTGCATGAATGGCCATCTCGTTATTTTGATCAGAAGTTTTTCAGCATTTTTTATCCTAATGATAATTGGGAGAATATTAGGGAAGCAAACCCTTTCCAATATGAACTTTCATGAATTCGTAACGGCAGTTATATTAGGAGCTATGGCTGCTAACTTTGCATTTAACGAAAAAATAGAAGTTATCCACCTATTAATAGCCCTGTCCGTTTTTACAATTACTTCTTATGTTTTGGCCAAGCTTTTTTTGAAATTCAGAAACTTTAAGATGTGGACAGAAGGAGCACCCACCGTTCTCATAGAAGGAGGGCTCATTCTCGAAGATAACTTAAAAAAAAATAATATGACATTGGATTCTTTAAATCAGCAGCTTCGCCAGAAAGAAATTTTTAATATAGAGGAAGTGGGGTACGCCCTCCTTGAGATTAACGGAAAACTATCTGTTCAAAAGAAAAAGGAACTGCAAGCCGTGACATTAAAAGACCTGCAGTTGAATGCAGGTAATGCCACACAGTTCCCAATTGAGCTTATAATCGACGGACAGCTTTTGCATGGCAATTTAAACTCCAATCATATTTCCGAATCATGGCTGCTGTCTCAACTAAAGGCACGCGACAAAAAGTTAGAGGACGTATTCTATGCCGTTAAAGGCAGCAACGGCCAACTCTATGTGGATGAATATAAGGATAAAATCCATCATCCAATTGATGTGGAGTAGTATTGACTTTCGGTCAATAGTTACCTAAGATTCAACGTAATCAGATAATTGTATTTAGCAGCGTGCTTAAGCTCATCCAATATGATACCGTACACTGTGTCCTTATAAATGCCAGCAGGCAAACCAAACCAGATGTTGCGATACCGTTCCACCGCACCCAACTCTCCCATCAAGGCGCGCTGTAGACCTTCTGTATAGGATTGCACCCTCTCATATTGCTCACTACTAATTCCTGAAATTTCCTGTCCTGTCAAAGCCCGATACATCTCTCTGAACATTTTATTGTGGCCGCGCTCATCGTTACGGATACTTTCAATAATAGCCACCTGCTCTTGTGAGGGAGCCAAATTGATCAATTCATCGTAGAACAACTCATCGTTACGCTCCCCTTGTACCGCTTCCTTTATCATTTGTACTGCTTTCGGAAATCCTGTGTTCCAGATAGGTACAAAATTGGCACGCATATAGTATGAATTTCCCCAGTAAGAAGGTACTTGATACAAGTTTATCTCCTCCCGATGTTAGTTTTTAGAAAAATATATGCGCATCTGCCCATGTCGGTTCCTAACATTAGGAAAATATACTGATGATAGCTAACACCGGGGAAGAACTCACTAAAAAATCAATTACAATTTGTGTCCTAGTTGAAAGTGCTGCATCTATTGCTTCCCGATAATAAAAAGCACCTATTAATGTCCATACTGCTTGTTTCAAGGTTGATACGGGTATGCAAGCTATAAGCTACAGAGAAATAGACGTGGGAATCCTTGACAAACATTAGCTGGTTTTCTTGTGTTAATATGGTCTACTAAAAAATAAAAAAGAGTTTTCCATAAACGGAAAACTCTTTCGCACTTTAAACAATCTGCTTCTATATTTTCTTCAATGTCGGACCAATCCACCAGCCAAATCATCCCATCGCCAAGAAACCTCATGTCCATGGAGATGCAGCCCCCCAAACCACTCGTCGATCCCTTGAACTGCAATACGGTCCACTGATCCATTCAGTACCTCATTACCCAACTCTGTCAGAACTACCTTTCGGTTCAGAAAATCCGGAATTTGTCTAAAATCCAAGCCGGCCTCATTCCCGTCAATGATCAGCAAAGGATGTTCGCCTTGAGCCAAAGCACGAATAAATTTCCAGTATTCGAGATCACCCATGCCAAGCACATGCAGGACGTCAGTTACCTGACGAAACAATTCCAATGGCGTATTCACTCCATTATGAACGGCCTGAAGCGTGGTCTGTTCCACAATGCCAAGACCATTCCACTCCGAGGGCAACCGCTTGAGATGTGCTGTGAAAGCTTCATAGGCAAAGGGCAAGCCGGATGCTGCCAATTCTGCCTTCTTGTCTTCCAGCAGATTAGCCATTTGAGTAGGATCAGGAGAAGCGTACGCCTGCCAAAGCTCGCTTCCGAGCTCCATTTCTTGCCGTTCAATAGTTCGCCAGGTCCCGGATAATGTCTGAAGCTGTGCCGGAGTGAGCTGTCCCAGACCATGAAACCGTTCGATTCCCGGAAACTCCCCAATACAGAGCAGGCTCAGCTTCGTGCGGCCCAGTTTCTGTCTCTTGAACCAGTGGAGCAGATAGGCGAGCATGCTCTGATCAAACAGGTCATGCTCAAACCACAACACGACTTCATCATACTTAATAAATTCACGAAGTTTCTGCTCTTGTTCCTCACAACCCGTAATATATTCGTTGGTCGGAATACCCATCGTTTCTTCCAAGACCCGGGCCCGCAATGCCCGTTCTTCCGCCCCCGCTGGATTTGCAAATATCGGTCCTGCCGGATATACCTCTCTCCATACAAGCACATCACCCTGTACAACACCCTGCTTCAACATCTCACCTACAACATCACCGTTAACAATATGTAGCATGTTTTGCCCTCCCTCATACAAATGATTGAACACGGAAACGAGGTCGGCTACCGGGAGTGTACCTTTCAACTTTCGGCGGGCATCGTGCAGCCGCTTCTTAAGCGTCGGGACCGGAGTGCCCAGATAATCGGAAATTTCCTGCAGAGAGTAGCCGTAAAAATAAAACAATCGCAGAGGCACGCGCAGCTTGGCAGACAGTGCCTTCACCGATTGTTGCAGAACTTGGCTCTCCTCTCTACGCTCCGCAATTTCTGCCAAACCCGGTACTCCTCCCGATACCTGCACAGCTTCATCCAGAGGAAGCACCGAATGATGCTTGCGCCGCAGCATCCGCTGACACTGTCTTACGACAATGGTCTTGAACCAGCCTGGAAAAGCGGACGGGGTCTGCAGCTTCTCCAGATTCTGATAAGCCTCTATGAACGCATCCTGCACGGCATCTTCCGCGAGATGGACATCCTTCAGCATGTCATAGGACACGGCATATGCCATTCCGCGAAAATGCAGCATCAGCTGCCCGAACGCTTCCGCGTTCCCTTGCCGCGCCTTTTCAACCCACTCCCTCATACGTTCCTAGCCTCTTTTCTTTCGTGTTCTTAATCTTAAGTGCCAACTCCGTGGGGGAAGGTTACAAATCATATGATGAAAAAATGAAATGATTGATAAATAGCGTCACTGAACACAGCTGTACACAGCAACCATATTAACAGATTCTTTCTCAAAAGAAGCATAATGTAGCTACAGGTTGTTGGTTTTCAATAGAAATATATCATCCTTTATTTTTTACGAGGTTAAGTTCAATATGACTTCGACCATGTAGCCATAGCAGTTCATCCAGTAAAAACGCCAATCCATCCTTACTACGCAAACGCTCGATCAGTTCTGTAACGACTTCCAAAATCTCACGCTGTACATTGTTCGCTAGTTGGAGACCCCCACTTTCCCCATCCACATAAAGATGTGGATGATCCGGTTGTTCTACCTTTCGTACATGTCGCAGACACAATATCCCATGTTCAAGATAAAAGAAATAGCTACGATCATACAGAACTCCCTCAAATAATTCATACATATGAGGGTCATCATCAGGTCCATATGTCATGGTAACTCTTTTTAAGCCAACTGGATTGCTCATATATACTTTCACCCCCTCAGAATTCAATTGTAAATTCCTATACTTGAAATTTTAGTGAAGTAAAACTCTAATTTAAATAATGTAAACTTTTTATTCGACAAGTCCTGGAGGTTTGTATGCAATACTGTAATTTATATATAAGAAGTCGTTCATTAAATACATTCGCAAATGGTATATATACCAAGTTAACTTCTATTATATTAATGAGGTACTCATAGTATATGTTTTGAATTTTTATAATTAAAATGGAGAGTGATACGATGGATTTTATAAAATCTATTTACACAAAACAAAACGTAAATAGCTCAGTACTCTTTTTTGCATTTTTAGTTCTATATAGTGTTTTTTCGGAGATTGAAATTAAACCAATAGTTCTCTTACTTTTTACAGTTGTATTTGCGTTTTTTAATGCCCTGAGTAAATTGGTCCAATCCATACGTAGTGATAATGATCTTAAGTAAAGTAATCTTTACATATTAAAAAGACCTCCAGGACGAATATAGTACGTGACTATACCGTTCTGGAGGTCTTGATTTACATTTTCGAATTGCTAACACCCCATCATGAAGGTTTGCAGACAATTCATTTTCATTGTACCTTTTAAACTATCTTAACAAGGCTCTTCGTTCGGTTTTCCGGCATCCGTAGCCGTACGGAAGCTTGAACCGCAGCCGCATGTAGCTACAGCATTCGGATTATGAATCGTGAAGCCGCCTGACATTCCAGACTCTTCAAAGTCGATTTCCAAACCGTCCAGGTAGCGGATGCTTTCCTTTTCCACTACAATCTTCATATCCTGTACGTTCATATATATATCCTGATCCGTCTCGTTGTCGTCAAAGCCCATTGCATACGAAAATCCGGTACAACCGCCCGGCGTAACACCCAGACGCAAAAACATATTCGGCGTTTCCTGCTGCTCCAGCATATCCTTCAAACGCTCAGCAGCGGAATCGGTGATGTTAATCATAGCTCCATCCTCCTCTTTTACTTCATGTTCTCCTTCAGTATACTCCACTATTTGCAGGTGCTCAAGTCATGGAATGTCCTTCCCTTACAGGCTTAAAGACCTGTTTTTCTATTCGTTTGTATTGAACACCGGTGGTGTGAGGTTTATAATAGGTGAAGAGTGTGTAAAAGAAACTGTCGGAAATTTGTCATTTCAAAGGCGATATTTTGAGACATTCATCATTGTAGCCTGGCATTGTAACATTTTTCACATATCGTATATCCGCGCTGCCGGATTCTTACCGACGGAACGGGACATCCTGTGCGCACCTAGCGCTTGTGCCGCTGATTTGGCGGACAGCCTCGCACAGAGCAACTTGAAGGAGGAATAGGCATGTCCACATTAGTTACACCTTTTACAGACCGCAGAATGGCGGAAATTGTAGAAAAGGTACAGAACGGTATTCGTTTGAACCTTGAAGACGGTATATATTTGTATGAAACTGACGATATCCTCACACTGGGTCAGTTGGCTAACGAAGCTAATTTACGCAAGAACGGAAAAAAGGTTTATTTTATCGAAAACATGAGCCTGTACTTCACCAATGTATGCGAAGCGCGCTGCGCGTTCTGCAATTTCCGCAAGGATCAGGGGGAGGACGGCTCTTATACGTTGTCCGGGCAGGAAATGATTGATTATGTAGAGCAACACATCCATCCGGGGGTAAGAGAATTTCATATCGTCGGTGGTCATAATAATCATGTGCCTTTCCAATACTATGTAGACTCATTGAAGGCACTGAATGAAAAGTATCCTCACGTTACACTGAAAGCTTACACTGCAGCGGAAATTGACTTTTTCACACGCATAAGCGGCTTGAGTATTAAAGAAGTGCTTGAGGAGCTGCAAAAGGCTGGACTTCAATCCCTGACTGGTGGTGGCGCGGAAATCTTGTCCGACGAATATCGGAAGAAGATGCGTGTTACGAAAGCCAACGTGGACCGCTATCTCGAAGTACATCGCACGGCCCACAATCTCGGCATGAAAACTCATACGACTATGCTGTACGGTTCGGTCGAATCGTATCAGGATCGTATTGAACATATGCTGCAAATTCGTGAATTGCAGGACGAAACGAACGGATTTATGGTATTTATTCCATTGTCCATGCAGCCGAAAAGCAAAAACGCCAACATCATGCGCCGTAACTCCGCTTACGAGGATCTCAAAACCATTGCGATCAGCCGCCTGATGCTGGACAATATCGACCATGTCAAAGCTTACTTCATTAATATTGGCCCGCAATTGACACAGGTCGCTCTCACCTTTGGCGCATCAGACGTCCATGGCACGATTGTGCGTGAGCAGATCAGCCATGCCGCAGGTGCGTTAACCCCTGCCGGATTGACCCGTAAAGAGCTGATCTGGCTGGTCAAAGGTGCCGGACGCATACCTGTAGAACGGGACACCTTCTATAACGAAATCGAAGTTTTCGAATAAATGTAATATCGGATTCAGATTTCCCGCGAGCATTTCATCCCCATTACTCACACCATGCAGCATCATGCTGCCTCGGAATACGCTGGTCTGCCTGCCAAAGGCAGGCCCGATTCTCGGGTTTTATAACAACAAAAACTTGTGTTAGATCGATAAGACACCAGACCATTTGCCGGGGACACGGAAGCGAAAGGAAGGCGGATTTTGATGAAAAATTTCGTTATTCTGGGGGGCGGCTATGGCGGCCTTACCATTGCCAAAGAATTGCTGGATAAACATATTCCCGACGATGTTCAAGTTATTTTAGTGGATCGAATGCCCTTTCAGGGGTTGAAAACAGAGTACTATGCCCTCGCGGCAGGTACGGTTTCTGATTTTGATTTGCGGGTGCATTTTCCAGATGAACAACGTCTTATTCGCAAATACGGAGAAGTCACCTCGATGGATCTAGAGAATAAAATTGTCCATTTTCAAGACGGTGAACCCTTGCCCTATGACCAGCTTGTCATTGCGTTGGGTTGTACCGACCGCTTTCACAATACACCAGGGGCTGAAGAACACAGCTGTACGATCCAGTCGTTTAACCATACTCGCCAAACCTATCTGCGCTTGAACGAAATCAAGCCATATGGACATGTCCATATTGTAGGCGGCGGTCTTAGCGGTGTTGAGATTGCTGCGGAGTTACGTGAAAGCCGCACGGATTTGAATATTACCATTATGGATCGGGGCGAGCGGGTGCTGTCGGCATTCCCGCAACGTTTGTCTGCCTATGTACATGCTTGGTTCAAGGAGCATCAGGTAAATGCGCTGAATCATGTTGCGGTTTCCCGTATTGAGCCGGGGGCTATTTATAACCGTGACGAGCAAATTGTAACGGATGCAGTGGTATGGACGGCTGGGATTCAGCCGGTAAAAATCGTGCAGGATTTAGCCGTCCCTAAAGACCCTCAGGGTCGTATCGTGCTCAACGAGTATTATCAAATACCAGATCATCCTGAGGTGTATGTGGTCGGAGACTGTGCGAGCCTTCCCTACTCTCCAAGCGCTCAGGCAGCAGAAGTGCAAGGGGAGCAAATCGCACACATTGTACGCGACCTGTGGAAAGGCCAAACGCCTCACCCGCATCCTTTAAAGCTGCGCGGTACATTAGGCGCACTTGGCAAGAAGGCCGGGTTCGGCTATGGCTTTATGGGCAGTACCTCATTGCGCGGACGAGTACCACGCCTGCTTAAAAGCGGCGTGCTCTGGAAGTCCAAACGCCATTTTGGCTAAACGTATGCTAAACAAAGAAGACCCGCTCTCAGAGCAGGTCTTCTTTGTTTCTTGAGTGTTTGCATCATGTATATTCTCTACAGAAAGGAGCTGGCTAACAGAGCCTTTCAATCCAAATCTAGGTTATCCCATGCTTCAGCTTCCTTAATTTTGTTCATAATCACTTCGTACAGAAGCTCTGCTGAATCTGCGGATACAATCTCGCCGTTGACCATCGCATAGGGTTCGGCGTTGCACTGACCGCAATTGCTTAGGCAGCCGTATTCAATCACATCATAATCTGGATTCTGTTCCAGCTTGGACATGATCTCATCGGTACCCCAATGCATATTACTGGTGCAAAACTCAATAATAGGTCTTAACATTTTTTCACCTGCTTTGGATGACGGGCATTTTAATTTGGCCCGCTTTGTAATATAATAATAAGGGTATAGGAAAGGAGTTGAATTCTAATGAGCGAAACACAAAGCGTTCAAATGTATGATGAAGTAGCTGATGTACTGGATAAGCTCCGTCCGTTCCTGCAACGCGATGGTGGCGACGTTGAGCTGGTTGACGTTGAAGACGGCATCGTTAAGCTGAAGCTGGTAGGCGCTTGCGGCAGTTGCCCAAGTTCCACAATCACGCTGAAAGCAGGGATTGAACGCGCTCTTCTCGAAGAAGTCGACGGCGTCCAAGAAGTGGTACAAGTATTCTAATGCTTGATGCATAATGATCATGAGAGTCTTGACTTCGGTAACGAAGCTCAAGACTCTTTTTTGTATTACAGCGTCTGAAGGATCACTTAAGCTTATATGGTTGGCCGAATGGGATCTAAACCTCCCGATACATCCATAATATTGCCTGTTATAAAATCCGAATGCTCCTCACATAAATAGGCGATCACTCGTGCAATGTCCTCTCCGCTCCCCGGACGTCCACGCGGTGTCTCTTTATCCTGCATGCCGATGACATCGGCGATTGACATTTCCTTATTTGCTCCTCGGATATCCCCTGGACAGATCATATTGACCGTAATGCCATAAGGAGCTTCCTCCACAGCCAATGACTTCGTAAAAGACACCAGCCCCACCTTGGCGGCTGCGTAGACGGCGCGATGCGGCCAAGCCCTCGCTTCTCCAGCATGACCAAAGCCAAAATGAATAATACGTCCCCATTGCTGGCTACGCATGTGAGGCAATACCAAATGATCCAGCAGCATGGTACCAACCAGATTTCCTTGTATCATGGCATGAATCTCAGCTACACTGTAATCCGCAAACAGACGGCGTTCCCGGATGAACGGTCCGGCATTGTTCACCATAATATCGACTCCACCCAGCCGATCCTGTACTTCACCAATCAGCCTCGTGATATCTTCCTGAACAGAGATATCCCCTTGTAAAGACAGGCAGCGTACTCCCTTAGACTCAATCACCCGCTTAAGCGCTTCGGCTTCTGCTTGGCTATGCACATAATTTAGCGCAATATTACAGCCTTCATCCGCCAGACGCAAAGCGGTCGTTTTACCTAAACCTTTGGCACTGCCGGTTATGAATGCGACTTTATCTCTCAACAATTTTCCTCCTGTTCACAGAGAACGGTCACCCCCAAGTATAAAATATTTAAGCTTCCCCTACAACTCCATCCAAAAAGAAACCCCAGTCCTCTTGTTCAAGAGAATCTGGGGTTTGCGTGCAATGCGTTCTCGTTCCCTGCTTAAAATGCCGGGATAATTGCGCCTTGGTATTTATCTTCAATGAATTTTTTAGTTTCTGGAGATTGCAAAGCTTTAAGCAACTTCTGAATCGCTTCGGAATCTTTATTATCAGGACGTGCTACCAGAACGTTAGCATATGGAGAATCCTTGTCTTCCAGTGCCAGTGCATCCTTCGTAGGGTTCAGCTTCGCTTCCAGAGCGTAGTTCGTGTTGATCAACGCAATGTCTACTTCAGGCAACTGACGTGGCAGCATAGCCGCTTCCAAAGTCTTGAATTCCAAATTTTTCGGATTCTCTGTAATATCTTTCACCGTGGATTCAATGTTTCCTTCGTCTTTCAACTTAATCAGACCTTGCTTTGATAACAGCAGCAAAGCACGGCCTCCGTTTGTCGCATCGTTCGGAATGGCTACAGTTGCGCCATCTGGGATTTCATCAAGCTTTTTATATTTTTGGGAGTAGATACCGAATGGCTCCAAATGAACTGCGCCCACAGAAACCAGATCCATTTTGCGCTCTTTGTTCATCACATCCAGGTAAGGTACATGTTGAAAGAAGTTAGCATCCAGTTGCTTGTCAAACAATTGTACGTTCGGCTGTACATAGTCGTTAAACTGAACGACTTGGAGACGAACCCCTTCTTTTTCCAACTGAGGCTTGATCGCTTCCAAAATTTCCGCATGCGGCACAGGAGAAGCTCCAATTTTCAGCTCCACTTCACGTGGTGATCCACCTGTATTTTCGGTCGCATTGTTTGTATCCGATGTTGTGCTCTTTGTACCGCAAGCCGCCAGCACCGCAATTAATGTCAAGCTTAATACAGCCAATACCCATTTCTTCATGTTATTACCCCTCCAATAATTTGTAATATTCAGGAGCAGACGTCCTGATTAATAAGGATATCTATATGTTTTCCCTATTTTCGAGTATAATGCCGCACGAGACGATCTCCCGCCATTTGCAGCAATTGTACCAATACGACCATCAGCACGACCGCAACGATCATGACAGCCGTTTCATAACGATAATAGCCGTAGTTGATAGCCAGTGTACCCAGTCCACCGCCCCCGATCATCCCGGACATTGCCGTGTAGGATACGAGTGTAACGACGGTAATAGTTAATGCAGCGAGCAGACCCGGAAGTGCCTCACGTAACAGCACACGCCGGATAATTTGTCCTGTCGAGGCACCCATCGCTTGTGCGGCTTCAATGACACCCTTGTCCACTTCACGCAGAGACGTTTCGACAAGACGTGCGAAGAATGGGGCAGCCCCGATAACCAACGGCGGAATGGTTCCCAGCACCCCGGTCGAGGTACCTACCAGCGATCGTGTAAAAGGAATAAGTGCAACGATCAAAATGATAAAGGGTACGGAACGTAAAATGTTAACGATGAATGATAATACAATGTATATCACCTTCATCAGAGTTAACGAGGAGCGACTCGCCAGAAACAATAATATGCCAAGCGGCAAACCAATAATGAGGGTGAACAATGCGGATGCTCCGAGCATCTGAAGGGTTTCCAGAGTAGAATTCCCTAGCTCATCCCAACTCACTTGTGAAAAATCAAGTTCGCTCATTGTCCGATCACCTCCACATCAAGTCCTTGCCCAGACACTTCGCGCAGCGTATGCTCTATATCTTCATGGTTTCCTTCAAAACGAACGATCAGCTGTCCATAGGGTACATTTTTAATCGTAGATATGGTTCCCTGCAAGATCGCAAAATCAACACCAGTGCTTCGAGCCGTACGCGATAGAATCGCATCATATGTTTTACTGCCCAAGAAGGAGATACGTACCACCTGCGCCGACTCGCCGCCACCTGCTGCCGCAATCGCTGCTTGCAACTCCTCGGGATGTTCTGACTCCCGTTGGATAAAGTCCTTTGTTACCTGGTGCTGTGGCTTCAAAAATACTTCCGCCACTGGGCCTTGCTCCACGATGTCGCCCTGATGAATGACGCCAACTCGATCACAAATGCTTTGAATGACATGCATTTCATGTGTAATCAGCACGATGGTTAAATTAAAGCGCTGATTAATATCCAACAGCAATTTCAGGATAGACCCCGTCGTTTGCGGATCAAGCGCAGAAGTCGCTTCGTCACACAGCAATACATGAGGATCACTAGCCAGCGCCCGTGCAATTCCTACCCGCTGCTTCTGTCCACCTGAGAGCTGTGACGGATACTTTCCACTGTGTTCTTCCAGACCCACCAGTTCCAGCAGCTCACGAACTTTCATGTCCAGCTTTTCCCTGGGAGTGTTCACCAACCGCAAAGGAAATGCAATATTGTCATACACCGTTGCCGAAGATAACAAATTAAAATGCTGAAAAATCATTCCGATTTTTCGACGTTGCTTCTGTAACTGGGATTGACTCACAGTAGCGAGGTTTACCCCGTCTACCCATACTTCACCTGAAGTAGGGCGTTCCAATAAATTAATACAGCGGATCAATGTACTTTTCCCCGCCCCGGAGTGACCAATCACTCCGAATATTTCTCCACGCTTTATAGAAAGATTCAACCCAGATAGCGCATTAACGCGTCGGTTGCCTTTGCCATAATGCTTGGTTAACTGCTTAAGCTCTATCAACGTGCTGCGACCCCCTTCACTTCTTCCTTACCCTTTAACCAGTTGTCATCTCTCAGAATTGTATAAAATCGCTATTTATTTATACAAAAAAGAGCCCCTTTCACAGAATGAAAAGGGCCCCACCTTGCGAACCTTTTCTCATCTGCCAAAATCGCTATAACTCTAGCGGTTTTGTAGGAATTAGCACCATCATGTTCCCTCCCAGTGTATTACACCGGGAAAGAACGGGTTGCCGGGCTTCATCGGGCCAGTCCCTCCACCTCTCTGGATAAGAAAAATATGTTAAACTCCAGCTTTAGCTGTCCGTTAAGTTTATATAAAAAAACATAATTCAAGCATTTTTCTGAAACTAGGTTTCAGTATAGATAGTTTACATTGCTTTGTCAAAGGATATTTTCTATCATATTTTTGGGCGTACTGCCCGATTCTCCCATTGTTTCGCAGTATAAGTAAAGGCGTTTGACAGCGACCGACATACCATTTCCAAGCCCTGCTGCAAATCTTCCAAATGGTGATCGAGGTCCTCCAGTTGGATTTTTCCATACAAAGCTCGGTGTCGTTGCCAGAGATCATCCTGCATTTCCGTATTCATATAGTGTATCTCCGTATTCCGACGCTTACGCAGCCGATTGATGGCATCGTTGTAAGTATCCTTGATATCAATTAAATTATCGGTCAATACAGGATGCATTTTGAGATACTTGAGCTGCCGCAACACGGTAAAATATGAATAGTGCGCCTTATACTGCCCTGTTTTTAAATCATACAGATCATTTAGCCAGTTACCCAGCTTATCCAAAATAGAGAAAACCCGAACAAACCCATCTTTATAAAAGAAAACATATAACGCATAATCGGATTTTTCATCCTCACTCATATCTTCAGCATATCCGGCTTTCACTTTCATACGGAAAAAGGCGGAAGCATGATGGCTCTGCTCCAGTTCATCCAGAGATGACATTAGACCGCGTGTTAAAATATCCGCCTTCCGAAAATCGTGGGTCGGATCTCCACCAGCCTGAATTTGCCGCTCCAGCAGGTTCAACATAGCTGACATGCTATTCATGGCATCTAGCAGGATGCCTTTGTTCACACGTGGTGGCTCACCCAGTAGCTTGCGTATCATGCTTACGCCTCCTTATAAATGTAAAATCCGGCTGTAGGTTTAATTAGGGCGTCAAGCGAAATAACTTGTCCATCGTTGATCTACAAGCTTAACAATATCCTCACGCGGTAACACCTCATCTGGATACCCTGGCTTCATACGCGCATCCACTACAATCGGCAGCTTATAGTTCAGATGATGCAAACGCACTTCGCTGTCCGCGTACATATCCGTAGCCGGGTTAAAGCGTGTGAATACCGTCCACAGGAACGAGGCTTGAGAGCGAACGACTTCTTTGGCATCGTCTACAATGAAGACGAGCGGCCACTCTTGCTCACCCGCTGCTAATCGCTCCAAAACACGTGCCGCCAGCTCAGGCTCCTGCTCAAAGGACGCACCCGATACGACAAGGCAACCTCCGCAATAGGGCTCAATTTCACGAATTCCCGGCAGATCGCCTCCCTCATAAGCACGAGGCAATTCACGCACAGGCTCACCTATCCCCATCAGAATCGCCTTACTGCCATGATTCAGCTTGCGGCCTGTGTAATCGAGTGTATCGTGTGACGTGTGATTGAAAATAAATAAATCCCTTGCTGGATTAAATCGCTCCAGAATGGTTTCTAGCAGCAGGTTAAAGTCAGATAAATCAATGACTCGATCTGTCAGCATCAGGAACTTGGTCAATGACAATTGACCTTGACCCAAAATGGTAAAACCGGATACAAGCGCTTCACGGGAGTAGCTTTCACGTACGACTGCCGCTGCCAGCGCATGTACGCCCGTTTCCGCATACGCCCACAGGGACTTGACGGAAGGCATCACAAGCGGATAGGCAGGCGACAGCAGACGTTGCAAAAACTCACCGAGATAGTAGTCTTCTTGCCGAGGCTTACCTACAATGGTTGCCGGATAAATGGCATCCTTGCGGTGATGCATATGTTTGACATGAAATACAGGAAAATCATGCTGTAATGAATAATATCCAAAATGATCGCCAAACGGGCCTTCCGGACGGCGTTCATGAGGCGGCACATAACCGCTGATTGCAAATTCTGCTTCTGCTGGAATCCGGTGACCCCCAAGCGGATCTTCTGTCATGGGCAGCTTGCCTCCCATAATAAGCGAAGCCAGCAACAGCTCAGGCAAGTTTTCCGGTGCTGGAGCAATGGCAGACGCAATCAGAGCAGGCGGGCCACCAATGATAATCGTCGTAGGCAATGGCTCATTACGCAGCTCCGCTTCATGATAATGGAAACCGCCGCCTTTATGAATTTGCCAGTGAATGCCCGTTGTCTGATCATCATAAATCTGAATGCGGTACATCCCCAGATTATGATCCTTAGACTGACCTGGCTTCTCGGTATACACAAGTGGAAGCGTAATAAACGGCCCCCCGTCCTCATGCCAACTGGTCACTTTAGGCAGTGGTGCCAGCGGAGCCTCTGTACGGCGAACTCCCAATACAGGGGCCTCGCTATGAGATACTGTTTTTAGCCCTACTTTTAGCATGTCCTTAATCAGGCCACGTTCATTCCACAATGCTTTGGGTGTAGGTGGAAACAATGTTTTGGTGGCTCCGACAATCGCATCCATCAGTTGCTCTGGTCGCGGGCCAAAAGCCATATCCACACGGCGATTTGTGCCAAACAGATTACTGGCTACAGGAAACGGGGTTCCTTTTACATTCGTGAACAGCAGTGCCGGCCCTTCTTCCTCAATGACTCTTCGATGAATCTCAGCCAGCTCCAAGTAAGGATCGACAGGTGCCTCTATAATTTTAAGATGATTTTCTTTACGCAACGCTTCAATAAATTGGCGCAAATTCTGGTAGATCAACTGGACGACTCCTCCTAAGCAAATCAAGCCCTCGAGAAACTCGTGGGCCTGGTTTGTTTCTTATATGCTATTATACGTGTTTAAACGCCTCTTGGGCAAAAATCCGCTTCACTATGATCTATGAAATGCTTAGGTACGTTGTGCTTGGGTCGGAACAAGCTTGCGATCCGGTGACAATTGCCATACACGATAGCTCAGATAAGCCAAAATGGAGAACAACGATGCAATCACCAGCATATGTCCCAGCACGATAAACATGTAGATTTCAGGTCTATTGACGTACAACAAGATAATTCCAATCACCACTTGAAGCAAAATTAACAAGACCGATACGACACCCAATATACGAATATCTCGGTGATTCGGGTGATAACGGTATGAGTAGTGACCCACAGCCAAGATAATGACGAACAGCAGACCGGCTGAAATCTGATGAAGCAGCAGTGGAGATATGAAGCCCCCAATATTTACAACCTTCTGGATGACCGAGTGACTAAGCAACGCCCCTGAATAGACAGCAATATAGGTATAGATCGTCGATAGCCATATAAAGTTGCGATAGCCCCGACTGACACGCCCAGGAATCAGACGCGGAGTGTGGCGTGAGTCCGCGTGCTCCTGCCAGGCCCCCAGCGTCATCATAGTTGCACTGGCAAAGGCGATAAGCGCAAAGCCAAAATGCAGTCCCATGACAGCAGCCGATTGGGAGAAAATTACAGCCAACGCCCCCATGGCACCTTGTATGATGACAAACAAGAGCGTGAGCAGCGAGAATAGCTGTAAATCCTTCCGATGCTTCATAAACAGCAAAAAGCCAACAAATGAGGCGATAGAAAGAATCCCGGCCATGGCACTGACGGAGCGATGAGAGAACTCAATAAGGGATGCGATCGTATGTGCCGGAACCAGCTTACCATTGCACAGCGGGAATTCCCGGCCACAGCCGAGACCCGAATCCGTCCGTGTCACGACACCTCCACCGAAGGTAGCCAAAAACATGACAATACATGTTACGAGTGCCAGCCATTTTAATATTCTAATTTTGTTATTCAAATTCACCCGTATCCTTCCAAATATAATATTTATTCACTTTATATGTTGTGAAATGATCACTTATAGTAATTATAACTGATATATCGTTCCTTGACATACGAGCTTTGTTGACAAAATGTGAACGTGTCCGTGAGAAAGCCGCCCCCTTAGAAGGAAGCGGCTTTCTGAATGTCTTGATGTTTAAAATTCACTTTGTAACCTTCATGCATGTACAGCATTCATTATTTTGCCAAGCTCGCATGGACTTCAACAGCCCGATCCAAAAATTGCTCAATCTCCTCGCGGGATTTGCGCAGTCTGTTCACCAGACGTACCAGTTCTCTGCCTTCACTGTAAGCGATAAAGCTAGGAATACCCAATACATTCTGCTCTTGACTGACGCTTTCGGCCTGTTCTACATCAATCTCAATTAATGTAAGCTTATCTGCATATTGTTGTTCCACATCAGGCATGAACGGATCAATGAAATGACAATCCCCACACCAGTCCGCCTTAAATACAGCCACCGTTACGCCGGAAGTAGATATTGCCTTATTAAAGTCTTCATGAGAGACGATTTTTTGCATGGATGATTCCTCCTTAAATTCTTTATATGCTGAAAAGATTGCACTTTCTATTGTAACGCCAAGTGAAGCTTTTGCACACTCCCCCATTCTGCTTCACATGCCGATTGGAAGCCCTCTCATTGAGGCATACTAAAGATATACTTAAGAATCCACATAAGCGACGACATCCTAGCAGCATACCCAACATACTTGGCAGGATACGGGGATGCTTGCAATTGGAAAGGAGGTTATTTAATCATGTCTCTTACCGAATGGCTCCATACAGCATCTCGACAGCTTCAAGGAGGGCTAAAGCTACTGGGTTCCGTTCCCCGTGTTGCAGAGGAAGCTTGGGAGGGCAAACGGGCGGCTTGGACCGAATCCCGCAAATTACGCTACCCCTTGCGTGAACTAGCGTGGGATTATCATACAGCACAGGCCGCTATGAATGAAGCTGAAGCGTTAATGCTGGTGAACGGACCCGCTACGCGTCCCTCTTCTCTGAATATGCCCTTATGCGAAACAGACTGTGAGCTGCTGGAGCGGATCAAGAACGATACGGCAAAGGAAAATCGAAGTAACGTCACTCGGACTGCCGCATACCTTGAATGCTATCGTGGCTACCCGGAGTTACACTGGGCATTACTGGCCCACCTGGTTTCTCGTAATGGCGGCTATAATATGACCGATCTGAAAGGGGGACTGATTAGCAACCTGTTCGGCGAACAGGAAAAGGAATGGCTGTATCGGCTACTGGAGCGCTGTAACGCCCTTATTTTTCAGGACGCTTATCCGCAGTTGCAACTTTACATGCACAGCCGCCATTTGGGTCGGAGTTGCTTTCATTTGTTGCCTTATTTTCACGTTTCGCCATTCATGAAGCCCTTTTGGGAACGCTTCTGGGCTTGGCGGGATAGCTCTCTGTTGACTGTTGCGCTCATCATTAATGAACAAAACTATATTGAAGGACGTGTGGTAAAAGATCCGTATTTTCAGAAATTTGTGACACACAAGCCGGGCTTTTATTTGCATGACTGGCTCCAGCTTAATCAGGTTATATTTCCACTTGGGCTGAATGGTGGACTTGCTGGACTAGTGATGGAGCGTTTCGGCCATTTGGACGAGCGGATCGGCTTTGGCAAAAGTCTCTATGCTATGCTCTTCGGCCATCAGCAGGTGCTGGACCAGGTATCAGCATTCGCTAACAGTGTGCCGCATACGGGTTCACGCAGCGACTATTGGCCCGGACTGTTCACCCCGAATGAACAAAAAGCGCTGCACTCTCCAGATGAAAGTGCAACGCTTTTAGCACATGAATGGCTACCGCCAGGACAACGTCTGTACAGCCCGGAGCTGAACGCCGTCTGGTCCGATACAGCTTATGATCCAATCCCCCGGTATGACTGGTTTCAGGACGGCTCCACACTTGGGCATCTCAGCGAACCAAGGCGACCGCTGTTATTTGCCATGCGCCACGAGCATCGCCATGGCATCCAAAAAACAGCAATGGCCCACGTTGCCCATAACAGCTTGCAACCTTTCCACTGATAGACTGGAGGACTCTTTTAGCCTCGCTGTCCTGTGGACTCACGCTGTAGGCGCATTAACGGACGTAGTACCTTTTGCAACATACGTGGGTAATTGCCCAGCTCGTCCCTGCGCAATACGCGCAGTACAACCAGCAACAACAAGTAGCATACCAGTACAACTGCTCCGGCAATGCAGCACGCGATAAAGAAGGCTACACGCGCAGGCATCAGATGCACCAGCAGGATACTGGCTTCATTTACACCGTATCCGATAGCTCCCGAGACGATGACTGCGGTTAAGAAACCTGCCCAGCGACGGCCCATGATGGAAAAGGAGACGATCCCTTTAAGCACACGCAAATTCAGCAACGTGATCACGAGGAAACATAATCCGGTTGCGGCAATGATCCCGTAAATTCCAAGCCAACCAGCCAGCAGCCAGCTCGCTGCAAACTTAACGACGATACCAACCATGACATTAACCATTGAAATACGCGGCTTGCCCATACCGATCAGTATTGAATTAGAAGTCATCATCGTAATCTGGAATATCGTTCCGAGTGTCAGAACAGCGATGATACCACTGCCTCCAAGCGAGCTAAACAGTAAACCATTAATAGAATAGGCGGTTACACATAAAGCCAGCACAATTGGCATTCCAGTCAAAATAGAGATACGCAGGGCCAGCGTCATCTGATTTTGTAAATGCTGCTCATCCTTACGGGCAAATGCTGCTGAAATGATCGGAATAAGCGATTGGCTGAGCGCAATGGCCAAAATCGGCGGAATTCCCGCCACACTCTGTGCCCGAGAGCCTAGATAACCCAACTGAGTAGTTGCCTGATCCAATCCCACTTGACCAGACAGCAGTCTCACCACAATCGACGTATCAATAAAGTTGACCGCCGGAACCGTCAGAGACGACAATACAATGGGAATGGAAAGCTTGAAAATATCTTTGTAAATGCGCATCATCGGTAGCGCGGAGCTTTCCTCTTGGAATTGATCTTGACGATCCTGGCGATCCTGGCGACGCAATTTCACCGTGTAGTACAACATGACCGCCAGAGCGCCAAGACTTCCCATGACACCTCCAAAGGAGGCCCCGGCCGCAACCTCGCGATCTCCATAACCTAGCTTCAAAATAATAAAAGCGAGTACAATAGCGGTCGCTACCCGTGCAACCTGCTCCACAATTTGTGAAATACCGCCTGCGGTCATATTACCGCGCCCTTGGAAGTATCCACGCATCATGGCAATGGCAGGGAACAGCAGTAATGCTGGTGCCAAAGCCTGAATGGCCAAAGCAGATTGCGGAACCCCTGCTACATGCTCGGCAAAATAAGGCGCTCCAAAATACAGCAGCGCTGTAATGATAATGCCTGCCGCAGCCGCGAATATCAAAGCCGCACGATACACACGTCGCGCTTCCGAAGGCCGATCCAGTGCATAACGTTCTGAAACCATTTTGCTCAACGTGCTTGGAATGCCAGCCGTAGCCACCGTGAGCAGCATCAAGTAAGCGTTGTTCGCAATGGTAAACGAGGCGTTCCCGACGGAACCGAGCAGATGCTCCAACGGAACACGCTGTACCAGACCAAGCACTCTGGCCACCAAGGCGGCAGCGGCTAAAATAAGCGTACCTTTAAGGAATGTTTCTTTATTGGACAAAATGCGTTCCCTTCTTTCTTGCTGTTCACACGCATGCAAAAGCCCCGCACAAACTGTCATGGCCTGAGCCATCACCGGTGCGGAGCCGCATGTCGATTCTGTCTCTGCAAATCATAATAAACGAAAACGAATCTCGAGTCATAACACCCAAATCAAGAATACAATAATCATGGCAAGCTGCAAAATCACTTTCATCACGGTGCTGGTAAAAAGGCCTAATACAGAGCCAAAGCCCACTTTAATAGCTCGGTCCAGCGGGGCTTTGCCAATTAGCTCACCCAGCACAGCGCCGATAAATGGCCCCAAAATCAGACCAAATGCCGGAATAACGAAGGGACCAATAATAATCCCGACAGTGCTGAGGATCGCCGACAGACGCGAGCCGCCAAATCGCTTGACTCCCCACGCATTCACAGCATAATCCGCAACAAAAAGGGCAACGACGATTAGTGTTTGTATAATCCAAAACAATGCATTGTATGGAGCAAACGAGAAAAACCAGCCGTATACAAAAAATGCAAAATAGATGGCGAGCGCCCCTGGCAATACGGGATATACCGCCCCGGCCATGCCCACAATGAATAGCACAATAACAACAATCCAGCCTACAACGTCCATGGGCCTCCTCCTTCTCGTCCATTCATCCTGCTAGCTGCATCATTCGTTGTATTACACAAGCACATAATCACGAATCACTTCTACAATGCCGTCGTCATTGTTCGAAGCCACGACCACATCAGCGGCTTCTTTAACCGTATCCTGAGCATTCCCCATGGCTACGCCCAGCCCAACCGCTTGAATCACAGCCAGGTCATTCAGACTGTCGCCAACGGCAACCACCTGCTCAAGAGTAATGCCAAGCAGGTCGCACACTTCAGCGATTCCACTGGCTTTGGATATACCAGCTGGGTTAATTTCCAGATTTGTCATCGAGGAATTGGAAATTTCAAGTCCCCCCATGTCCTGAAGCTTAAGTAAAATTTGGTGGCGAATTTCGTCATTTTCCGTATTATAACCGAATTTGAGCCATTCCTGTGTGTCCAATGTATCCGGCCAACGATCTCTGTTATATAATTCCTCCGTTGAGTAAGCCCAGAACCAAGAGCCTGTTTCTACGGCAATCTGGTGCATCTTACGAACGAGCTCCTTATCAAGTAAATAACGGCGCCACAACTCGTGGGGTGATTTCCACACCTCACTGCCGTTTACAGTTACCATTGGCGTCTCCAGGCCGAGTTGCTGACCGTAGGGCAGAGCATGCATCGCTGCACGTCCAGTGGACAAGCATACATGAATCCCTTCCTGAATCGCCTTGTTAATCCAGTTAATCGTTTCCAAGGAAATTTCATGATTATCGTTCAGTAAGGTTCCATCCATGTCGAGCGCAAGCAGTTTGTATTTATATTGATTTTCTCCCATAGTCTCTCTTCCTCCTGTATGTCCCTTATGTCCAACGACATTTTACCATGAAAAAGAGAAGCCCACAAAAAAATTCAAGTCCTCACTTTGCTGCCAGAGGCTTTTTAGGAGTACCATCTAGCCCATATACTTCGTCATACGCATCAAATATTTTACGCGCAACCGGTCCAGCGCTCGTCGCACCAAAGCCCCCTTCAGGAATGATGACCGCTACTGCCAGCTTCGGATTTTGACGGGGAGCAAAAGCGATGAACACCCCGTTATCTTTAACCGTACGTCCCACCACCTGCTCGGAAGTCCCCGTTTTACGGGCATAATCATAAGGGAATCCATTAAAGGCTTTAACATCTGTAGCCATACCTCGAATCACTGTATTCCAGTACGTATCTGAAAAAGCGACCTCATTCAGCACCTGCGGCTTAAACTCACGTACGAGATTCCCCTGATCATCTACAATTTTACTGACCAAATGAGGCTGCATACGCTTGCCCTTTGTTGCCAGCACAGTTGTATACTGGGCTAACTGCATTGCTGTATATTTTCCCTGCTGACCAAAGGATGCCTGTACCAAACGTGTCAGCGCACTTTCATGCTTGCTCATATATTCAAGTCTGCCTGCCCACTCGCCCGGCAAATCTACTTCAGTTGGTACGCCTAATCCAAATGCCTTCATATACTTGTCCCATACATCAATTCCCTGATGCACCCCTGCATTACTTCCGTATTTGGCATACAGCGGCTTGCCGATCATATCCACCATAAACGTATTCGACGAGACCTCAATTGCCCTGCTAGGTGTCAAAGAACCATACACATGTCCGCTAGAATTCCCAACCCGGCTGGAGCGATTTTTGCCGTAGTACGCACTTCCCGTATCCAGATAAGTTTGTCCGGGAGAAAACAGGTTTTCCTTCAGCCCGATCAGCACGGATAGCGGTTTAATGGTTGAACCCAGAAGCACCGAGGATTCTGGATGTGGACCCACTTTTCCGCTAGGCACGGATTTAATGGTTCCATTTCCCATTTTGTGCTGAATTTCGTCATATACCGAAGGTGAGGTACTTCCACTTTTCCATACATTAGAGTCATAATCCGGCATACTGGCCATTGCCACGATATTTCCGGTCTCTACCTCCATCGCTACAGCGAAGCCAGTGGTCGCGTCTTGATGAAGCTTCCCCGATACGGCATGAGTATGAAGCCAGCGAAGCTGATCCATAATGGCCTGTTCGGTTTTCTGCTGAATTTCTTTGTTGATGGTGGAATATAAATGATGTCCTTTTTCAGGAGGAGTAATGGATTCAATGCCCTCCGGCATGCTGCGAGGATTGACCTCTACCGTTTTATATCCGTTTTTTCCTCTCAGCTCGTCCTGGTACTGAAGCTCCAAGCCATCATATCCGACCGTTTCACTTTCCGAATACACCTGTGCCGGTTTTAAAACCTCCGAATTAGCTTCATAGAGCTCTTTATATTTGGGCCGGTTCGTTCGAGCTCCTTTGAACTTGTACATATATCCAATCGTTTGTACCGCCACCCGATCCGGGTCATAATGGCGTACACTTTCTTCTACAACCTCTACACCAGGGAACTCTGTCCGATGTTCCAGAAAATAAGCGATTTCCTCCCGACTCAAGTCGGATTTGACCAAACGTGGGGTAAATCCCCTATATAGATTATAATCCGGGTCCAGTTTCTTTTTTATTTCCTCTGCATTAAGCTGCTCTCCTTCGGTACGACCCAGTTCGTTTAATTTGGCAGCAAGCTTGGCAGCAAAATCATTAAGCTCAGGGAGCAGCTTTTCCCCTGGCTTGCGATCTTTCTCCGTACGTTTGCTATAATCCTTAGATAAAGTTACATACAAGGACTGTACTGAAGTCGAATACGCCAGCTTAACCGTACCTGTGGAGTCATAAATCGTGCCGCGACTCGGGGCTAACGGGACATTTTTTGTATTTACGGATTGCTGCTGGCCCTTCAGCTCCTCCGATTGTACAAACTGCAATACAGCTAGTCTGGTAATGATCAGGGCAAACAGCACAAAAGCACTAAAAAACAGTAGGTTGGTTCGTAAAACCGTCCGTTTTTTTCGTGACTCTTCATCCTCTTCATGATTTTTCTTTTTGAATGAAAACTTTTTATCCAAACTTCTTCTGTCCATATTAGCTGCATTACTCCTTCCAATAGGTTTCATATTCCCTGATCCTACCATATCTAAAACAATAAACGATGAATTCTAAGATGACAATTTTGTAAGAAAACGTAGAAAAAACATAAAAAAGCTTCCCTCAGCCCAAAGGCTAAGGGAAGCTTTCATGAAATGACATCGTATAAAAGGATTATGGCTGTTTGATTGCATTAGGATCGGTTGCTGTTTCATCCTTTTTCTTTGGAACACCGTCCAGACCGTACACTTCGTCGTAAGCATCAAAGATTTTGCGTGCCACAGGTCCGGCACTCCAAGCCCCGAAGCCCCCTTCAGGAATAACAACCGCTACTGCAAGTTTGGGATTCTGACGTGGTGCAAAGGCGATAAATACTCCATTATCTTTCAATTCTCTTCCTACACTTTGCTGCGATGTCCCCGTTTTGCGAGCAAAGTCGTAAGGGAAACCTTTAAATGCGCTAACATCTGTTGCCATCCCGCGTATGACTTCATTCCAGTAAGCATCCGGGAATTTCACTTCATTCAGCACCTTCGGCTTGATCGTTTGGACTATATTACCGTTAGTGTCTTTAATTTGACTGACCAAATGTGGCTCCATCCGTTTGCCCTTGGTAGCGATCATTGTTGTGTACTGGGCAAGTTGCATAGGTGTATATTTACCTTGTTGACCAAAGGATGCATATGCCAATTTGGAAAGCGCTGACTCTGATTTACTCGTGTACTCCCGCCAACCCCGGAACTCACCGGGCAAGTCTACTCCAGTAGAAACACCTAATCCAAATTCCTTCATATAACGGTCCCATACGTTCACACCTTGGTCTTCTGCTGCATTATTGCTGTATTTGTTATATAAGCGTTTGCCAACCATATCGACCATAAAGGCATTGGAGGAATGGCGAATAGCGGTTGCCGGGTCCATTGAACCGTACACATGACCAGATGAGTTGCGCACCCGTGAGGAGTTGTTACGTCCGAAATAAGCCGCTCCTGTATCTTGATAGTACGTATTTGTTGTAAACAGTCCTTCTTCCAATCCAATAAGAACGGACAGCGGTTTAATAGTTGATCCGAGAAGTACAGTAGAATCAGGGTGCTGTCCAGATTGGCCAGAGCCAACGTTCTTAATTGTGGCGTTTTGATACACATGTTCAATCTCTTTATATTTATCTGTGGAAATTGTACCCGTTTGCCAGTAATTCGCATCATAATCCGGCATGCTCGCCATGGCTACCACATTACCAGTATCCACTTCCATCGCGACAGCAAAGCCTGTTTTCGCATAAGGATGAGTCCTGCCAGATACAGCGTGTGAATGGAGCCATCTCAATTGATCCATAATGGCATTTTCAGTCTTAACCTGAATTTCTTTGTTGATCGTGGAATAGACATTATTTCCTTTTTGCGGAGGAGTAACAGAATCTACACCTTCCGGCATATTACGTGGATCTATCGGAACGGTTTTATAGCCATTTTTCCCTCGTAACTGTTCCTGATATTGGAATTCCAGTCCATCAAAGCCAACCGATTCGTTATCCATATAGATGAGACCCGGATCATTTTCAGCTGACATAGATTTTTGAATATTTCTATATTTATCCAACGTTTCACGCGCACTTTTATAGCTTTTAATGTAGCCAACCGTTTGAACAGCTACCGTATCTGGATCGTAATGACGTACCGTTTCCTCTACGACATCTACGCCCGGGAACTCACTCTTATGCTGCATAAAATAGGCAACTTCATCTTTATTAAGATTGGTTTTAATTAGACGCGGCGTAAAACCGCTAAATCTCTGATAGTTTCGGTCCATAGCGTCCATAATTTGCTCTGCCGTCATTTTCGGCTCATCTTTATTACCATATTGAGCAAACCGATTTGCCAGCTTTTGCGTCATATTTTCCAGCTCAGGCAACAGCTTTTTATCTGGATTACGCTTTTCTTCCAAGCTGTCACTATAATTCTTGGAGAGCGTGATATACAGCGATTGTACAGGTGTAGAATACGCCAGTCTGTTCTGCCCGGTTGCATCATAAATCGTTCCGCGAATCGGCGTAAGTGGTACGTTTTTGGTAACATTACTGGCCTCCTGCTGCTTGAGCTGAGGTCCATCTACAAATTGAAGTATCGCCAATCTTACAATAATGACTGTAAATATAATGAACGAGCTGAAAAAGAACAGATTGATCCGGAAGCTAAATCTTTTTCGGTCGGATGTCTCGTTGTCTTTTCCTTGCTCGTTGTCCATCTTTCTCATGTGCCCTTTTCCACTCCTTCTTAAATCACTTTATCCTTGATATGTGTTTGGGCAAAACCTGGCGGGTTAAACCAGTCTCCACTTTGTGCCCAGGTCGGGTCTAACGGTACCCACTGATCCTGCGCGCTCAAATACACTTCATTCCATGCATGGGAACCGTATCCTCCCTGTCCGTTATAACCAAGCCCTGTCACCACCTTGACCTGTAGTCCCTGCGACCGAGCCATCATCGCATACAGGCGGGCATAATCAATGCAGACTCCTTTACGTGTATCAAACGTATCTCTGGGGGTCTGTTCATGCCAGTCACCACGCTGCTCATAGGCTTCTACCTTACCGAAATCATAGCTAATACGGGTACCTACCCATTCATACAACGCTCTGGCCTTTTGCTCATCACCGCTCATCCCCTGTGTAATCTTGGCCGCAGCCTGACCGATATCGTTCGGAATTTCCCGGTCAATCATTTCGTATTTTCGCTGCAGGATACCGTTTAATTCCTTGGTAACGGCCTGCGTAAATACGGGCAATTTATCCTTAATCAGTGTACCGGATAACGGCTCAATGACCGATTGCGCTCCTTGCTTATAAATCGGTGAAGCTTGTACGTAGCTGCTAAACCCGCTGTCTGGGTACAGACTTACGCCGATGAATAGCAGGGCAATAACCATAATAGCGCGTGCTCCACCGATAAGAGTACCTATTCCAGCCCCTGCTACCCTGCTGAAAAAGCCTGATTTTTTTTCATGCTCATGGAAAGAAGAATCTGACTTGCCACCTACCATCAACACATAAATTGCACGTAGTACAAATTGGGCGATCGCATAACTGAGCATGAACAATACGGCGAACCGCAGCAGCGGAAAACCTTCTAACCCCGCTACCAACGTATAATAAAATTGTTCAATCCCGCTTAGTTCTCGTTGAGGCAAATGTTCCATATAAGCCGCCAACCACTGTTGTACTTTTGGTGAAAGCCACATGGCTAACCCGAGCGAGCACAAAATACCCGCCACAGTCAGTATGCCATCCACAATGAGACTGAACAGCGCCCCTACAGATCTCGAAGCTCCTCGTCTCCAGCCCTGAATCAACGACAGCAGTACAATGACAATCAAAAACACCGTCACGCCATTCCAATGAAGAATAGGCTCCAGCCAGGATGGTTTCATTGTGTTCCTCCTGTCTCTACGGCGACTGTGGCGACTGTGTTACAGCCGAGCCTTTCGCACCTTCGATATATTTCTTGACGGTATCGCCCATACTCCACTCGCCCAGCGACATCCCCTGAAACCATACCTTGACCTTGTCACCATCAAATGGACCTTTCACTTCCAGGTTGGAACTGGTTACCGAAAACGTACCATCCGCGTTGGATGTGTATTGGGCATCCCGTCCCTCTTTGATCATCATGTTCAAAGCCTCGCTCTGAACCTTGTTAATCGCATCATCCTTTGCCTGAGTAACGACCTTGCCGACCTGTTCAAAGGAAATGCCACTGTAGATAAGCAAGCCTGCAATTACGACAATGACAATCAGCCATTTTACGAGAGTTCTTACAATCTTTAATATGACTAACAGTAGGACAAGCCCAATTAATATATACAGCCAGTTATCCTGAACGATCTGCCAATTATGTTCCAAAAACTCTGTCCAGACGCCCTTATCCATTTCGCTACACTCCCGTTTTCAACTACATCATTCAAATCACAAAATTGTCTCTGTAATTATACATGATTACGTGATGCCCTGTCAGCTTAGCTCTTTTACATACCTTGTTATTCAATTCTTGTCCATACAAAGTGGTCTATGTTCGTCCACTCCAGCGTACAACTTAGGAAGGGCCAATACGTGGTGCAACATGAAAGTTTACATTAGGGAAGGGGGTCATCCCATGAAAACAGCCCTCTGGCTGTATCTCTTTTTATTCATTGCTTTTTTCGATCTGCATGCACAGTATCCTATTTTGACACCATTCGCTATCTCCCTGGGTGCAGCACCTACTTTTATTGGCTGGATGATGGGGATTTACTCTCTAACTCATCTGCCTGGTAATTTGATGGCTGGCCCCAAGGTCGACAAACACGGTAGCCGCCGATATATTATGTTCAGCCTCACAGCCGCAGGCATCATCCTTATCATTCAATCGTACATCCACACACCGTGGGAATTACTTTTTCTTCGTGCGATTAGCGGTTTTGTGTTGGCCTTTTTATCTCCGGCCTGTCTAGCCATGTTGGCACAGCTGTCCGATCATCCAGTTACGCAAGGCAAATATATGTCGGGACATGGTGTCGTTCACACGCTCGCCTCTGTCCTGTCTCCAGCCGCCGGCGCATTTATCGTAGCCAGTTTCGGCTTTAGTGAGACGTTTAGTTCCCTTGGCATCATTCTCGTAGTCACGGGACTTATGGCTTATTTCACCTTGCCTAAAACAGCACCTGCTCCACAGGCCCAATTATCTGATGGTCATGCGACACCTGCTCCGCTATCCGGGGCACAGAAGACGCGCTTACCATTCAATTGGCGTTACCTGCTCCTGCCTTTTGTTTTGGCGTGTGCACAAGGCATTTTATTTTACGAAATTCCATTACGGAATAACGGTTCTGCGTCCATGATGTCCACCGGATTGCTCTTTTCTATCATCAGTTTGGGAGCACTTTGTACGCTCAGCCTGCTGTTTCTGAACAAATATTCACCAATGGCGCGACTACTTTGTGGCATTATTTTGATGTCTCTAAGTTTTTACGCACTCGCCACCACGCCTGAAGCGGCGATTGGTATCATACTTTTTATTTTGGGAACAGCCAAAGGCATCATTTTCCCAGCGTTGGCTTCCCTTTTCATACGAATTGGAGGTGCGCGACTGGGCAAAACCTTTGCACTACAGTCTATTGCAACATCTATCGGCTCCTTTGCCGGACCTGTACTGGCAGGTCAGCTACCCGATCACATTTCTCCTTTTTTCATCGCATTTCTAATTCTGATAGCTGGCCTGCTATTCGTTCCTATTAAGCGATTATCTCCGACGCCGCCACTGTCTGCCTCAGGACCTTATCATTCCTAGCTAGTCTGAGGGCAGTGGTATGCTAATATGCTACCTTTAAAGCCCAAAATGTCGTTTCAGAGGGCAAATGCACAGTACACTATACCCCTATCCACATAGACTATTTTGACTGAACATTCACTAACAAAGGGAGGTGCAGCCTGTGAGCCACTGTCATCCTGTAAGCCCTTGCCCTGTTTTTGGAACTTCAACTGGCACCATTCTTGTTCTTTATATTCTGCTCGTCATCATTCTCCGTACTTGCTGGTTTTAATGTCTGAATTGCCCTAACATGTTGCCCCTTGTACCCATGCCTGCCACTTCTGGCAGGCTGTTTTGTTATTTTTTGCATGAGAACCCTATTTGGAGCTACACTATACACATATTCTTCATTTCCCGGGGAATTTCGAGCATATGTATCAGACAAGGGGTGAGCTTAAATGGCGATAACCGTGATTGTTGAAGGGAAAAATGACCGCAGCAAACTTCGCCGATTACTTGACCCGGAGGTTCACATTTTATGCACCTTCGGTACACTCAACTCTATAAAACTGGAATCCCTCCACAAGCGGGCCAAGCACGACGAAATATATTTATTTATGGACAATGACAGCTCAGGGAAGAAAATAAGGGGTGTGCTTGCAGACTCTTTTCCGGATGCCTGCCATATGTATACCCGCAAAGGATACGCTGGCGTAGAAGGCACTCCAGACGAATATCTGATCGCTCAATTGGAAAAAGCAGGGTTGGAAGAATACATTATATACCCGCCACCTGTTCTTTAGTCTTGAAAATAACAAAAAAGCTGTCCTCAGGCTGCTTTCATGCCTGTTGGACAGCTATATGGTGCACTATAAAATGCCTCTAAATGACATTAGAACTTATGAACCGTATCGACGATCATCAGCAAGAAGCTGAGTGTCAGATGGTTAATGGAAAAGAAAAATACTTTTTTGGCCCAGGAATCTGTTTCTTCTTCCTTAATCGTAAAACCTTTAAAGGCATAGAATGCCCACAGCACGGACAGTAACACGGACACGATCATAAAAATCATACCGGCATATCCATAAGCATACATAAGGATGGGTACCGGAATTAGCAATACAATATAAGGAATCATCTGGATCTTGGTCCGATGAATACCTTTTACGACTGGCAACAACGGAAATCCTGCTGCGCGATATTCCTCAACTCTGCGAATAGCAAGTGCCCAAAAGTGAGGCGGCTGCCATAAGAACAGGAGAGCGAATAAGAGCCAAGCGCCCATATCAATACGACCCGAAGCGGCCACATAACCAATCACAGGAGGCATTGCACCAGAAATACCGCCGATGGATGTGCTCCATGTAGACGAACGTTTTAACCAAAGTGTATAAATACCGACGTAGACGAACATACCAAGTAATCCCAGTAATCCTGCCTTTACACCAGAGAAGAAGAATAGAACAGCTAACCCGACAACACCCAAAATAATAGCGTATGACAACACCGTTGTAGGGGTCAGACGCCCTGTTGGCAGTGAGCGATTACGTGTACGCTCCATTTTCAAATCCAGCTCACGGTCAAAATAGTTGTTAAAAACACAAGAAGACGCCATAACTAGCATTGTACCTAAAAGTGTAAGAATTAGCTTTATATAGTCAACGTCCCATTGCGATGCTAACCAAAAACCACCAAAGGCTGCAACCAGATTGGTACGAAGGATGCCTGGCTTGGTAACTGTAATAAAATCTTTCCAAGTGCCCGCTTTACCGGGTGGTTTAGATTTTACAGAATAGGTAGCCGCATCCGAAGAAGTCTTATAACTTATATTATCCATTGTGAGTAACTCCCCCTTAGAGATGTATGAATTCGGGAGTAAGTTGAACTCCGATATAAATTTTATCATATACCTACCCCAAAAAGTTTGACAGAAAACGCACAAAACGTTCACAATTCCGATGGCAAATCGCCCCTGCTGATCGTTTACAGTAAATTTGGGTAGTAATAAGTACAGGAAACAATACAAAAGGAGCGACAGATATGGATACAGCCACACACTTTGTCATGGGAATCGGATTGGCCGGGCTGGCCTACACTGATCCTGTTGTCGCCGGAGATCCAAAGTTGGCCGCAGTCGTACTGCTCGCTACAGTCGTAGGGTCACAAGCTCCGGATTTTGACACTTTGCTTCGGTTGAAAAATAATGCAGCCTACATTCGCAATCACCGTGGACTGTCGCACTCAATTCCGTTCTGGTTGATATGGATCTTGTCCATAACAGGACTGATTTGCCTGATCTTCAGAGATGTGCCCCCAGGTCATGTAGCATTATGGGTAACGATTGCTGTCTGCCTGCATGTATTCACAGATTTATTTAATACGTACGGAACACAGGCATTCCGGCCGTTTACAAACAAGTGGATATCTTGGAATATCATCCATATTTTCGATCCCTTTATTTTTGGCACCCATGTTGCTGCGATTATGCTGTGGATTACCGGATTGATTCCACCTGCTCCCTTATTTATTACGCTGTACGTTATTATTGGCCTATATTACATTTGGCGAACCTGGAGTCATTTTCTAACCAGAAAAGCGGTACGTAATATGGACAATGAGCGTCAGGAGGGCGACATCTATTATATCATTCCCACCGTATCATGGAACCGGTGGCATGTGGTAAAAGCTCATCAGAATGGAAGTTATGACATTGGCGGATTAAATGGCAAACACTTATTTTGGACGAAACATGCGATTCCATCCACACATCCAGCCGTAGAAGCATCCAAATCCTATCGCGATGTGCAGGCATTTCGCTATTTTTCCTCCTTTGCCGTTGCCGAGGTAGAAGAACTGGAATGGGGCTATATTGTGCGATGGGGAGACGTCAGGTATCGACACCGGAGACAATATCCATTCGTGGCTGTGGTCGCGATGGATAAGCAGTTCGGACTGATCAACAGCTATATTGGATGGCTCAGTGACGAAAAGATGCAAAAACGCCTTTCCCTGCATACGAATTAAAATCCGCTTACAAGCTAACAACAAGCCGTATGAACAAGAGACAGCAAGTTCCCCCTTAATCTGGGAGCTTGCTGTTTTTTTGGCCATTCGCGCAAAAAACCACATCTCATGAAAGCGCCCTCTTGACGAAGCGGACTTGCGTGATTCACAATGGTGATAAGCCATGCGTAAAAAAAATCCGGAGCATGATCGCTCCGGATTTTCTTCATCACAGTTGCTCATAATACAACTTCCAAGATGGAGTGTTTATGTGTATTACTGCAAACGGCTGCTGCCCGACAAGGATTGTTCTGCTTGTTGGACCAGCTTTTTCGTAATATATCCCCCAAGAGAACCTGTTTCGCGGGAAACAACATTACCGAAGTAACCGTCCTGAGGGATGGTGATGCCAAGTTCTTGAGCTGCCTCATATTTTAATTGTTGTAAAGCGGCGTTGGCCTGCGGTACTTGCAGGTTGTTTGAACGACGTCTGCTCATATTTGAATCTCCTTTCAGTTCTTTGTGAGTGAGGTTCATTGCAAGCTTGCAAGATTATTATGGCTCGCTTACAACTACTTATTCCTGAAATTCAACATTCGAACACTGGAGGTTTTTACCAATGAGCAAAGGTTTATCCCTATGGTTCGCCGTTTCATCCATTGTCCTGCTGACGGCAGCCGCTATAGCCATCAGTTATTCCGCATGGCTTGCCATTCTACTGGGGCTATTATCTGTGGGCAATATCGGCTGGGGTTTTGTGGTCAAAGCCCGACAACGCCGCTCCTAAGCCAATTCTATAGAAGGCTTGATCCGTTTTGCTTGCAATATGGCTCTAGCGTAGACGTGGCAGAAAGCCCATGCGCTCTTTGACCGCAGACAGCGTGACTTCAGCAGCTTCTTGAGCACGCTCTGCGGATTGGGCCAAAATATGTCCAATTTTACCGGATTCCCGGATATCGCGATAGCGCTGCTGAATCGGTTCAAGCATAGCTACCACCGTCTCTGCCAGTTCTTTTTTAAATGTCCCGTACATTTGGCCTTCATAACGATCCTGCACTTCTTGGAGCGACAAACCGGAACATTGGCTGTAAATGCTCATTAGATTACTAATTTCAGGCTTATTGGCCGGATCATATCTAACCTCACTGCCAGAATCGGTCGTAGCACGGCTGATTTTTTTGCGTATAACTTTCGGATCGTCCAGCAGCGCAATAAAACTGCCTGCATTCGGATTACTCTTGCTCATTTTTTTGGATGCATCATCCAGGGACATAATTCTCGCCCCTACTTCAGGGATATAGGGCTCGGGAATTGTAAAATAATCTCCATAACGATGATTAAAGCGGCCCGCCAAATCCCGTGTCAGCTCCAGATGCTGTTTCTGATCGTCGCCTACCGGGACGAGATCCGCGTTGTAGAGCAAAATGTCAGCTGCCATCAACGATGGATATACGAACAGCCCTGCTCCTACAGAGTCCTTGCCTGCTGCTTTGTCCTTAAACTGAGTCATCCGTTCCAACTCGCCCATATTCGTCAGTGTTGTCATCAACCATCCCAACTCAGCGTGCTGAGGAACATGGGATTGTAAAAAGACATTGGATTTCTCCGGGTTAATACCTGCTGCGATAAATAATGCTGCTACCGCCTCCGACTGCTCACGTAATTGAGCCGGTTCCTGCGGTACGGTAATTGCATGAAGATCTGGAACCATAAAGTAACATTGGTGATCCTCTTGCAATTTGACAAAGTTTTTCATGGCACCAATGTAATTGCCCAAAGTAAGTTGTCCGCTAGGCTGAATACCTGAAAGTACAGTTTTCATATTCTTCCTCCTCAGTATTTCAAAATTAGAACGCAAAAAGGCCCCGCATCCTCAAGGGACGCGAGACCGTGGTACCACCCTTATTCATTGCCGTCAACCCCTTACTTGTCGGAGCTATGCTCCGTGGCTGCCTGCAATCTTAAAGCTCCGTTAACGGGGAGCAATCGGCCGTCATACTGAGGACAGTAAATTCCTGTTCTGTGCGGCACTCCAAGGTCCATTCAGCAGTGCAGGCTCACCGGTTCCCATCCACCACCGGCTTTCTGAAGAGCTTATGCGAAAGCTTACTTGTCCTCATCATCGCGTTATCCATGTCATTACTTTCTAAACTACATTAATGATAATTCCGCATAATGTTATTGTCAAATGACGATTGTGCCCTACGACCAAAAATCTGTTATCATAATGACACGAAGCTTCAACCGATTATAGTGGACAAAGGAGCATGGATATGAAACAAGTGACCAAAGAACACTGGAACGGTTACGACACGTATGTTTTACATAGTGGTGAACTGGAAGTTACGATGATCCCTCGCCTGGGGAATAATATTATTTCAGTGCGTGATCTGAAGCTCGACCGGGATATCGTACGTCGGCCCGGTGAGGAAGAATTGGCTTTCTATTTACAAAAGCCTTATCATTTTGGCTTGCCCATTTTGATTCCTCCAGGCCGAATTCGCAAGGGACAATTTGAGTTTGACGGTGTTCCTTATCAGTTCGACCGAAATACAGCCAATGACAATCATATACACGGTCTGCATCGTAATCAGTCCTGGCGCTGCAGTGATATTGAAGAGGATGAAGAAGGTTGCAGTGTTACTACCGAGCTTTTAACAGAAAGTGATCCGCACTGGATGGAACAATTCCCCATTCCTTTACGTTTGGAGATGACGTATCGCTTGCAGGGTGCTGTATTAAGTCAAACGCTGCGCGTAACGAATTTGGGCGAAAAAGCAGCCCCATTTGGCTTGGGATATCACACTTGGTTTATGGTGGACGGAGAACCTGCGCGCTGGCGTCTAAAGCTACCTGTGAACGGCGTATATGAGCAGGATGCTGAACAGCTACCTACAGGTATCATTACTTCGTTAGATGACTTGGAACAGCTCTCTTCGGGACTTTCTCTGAAAGGAACAAATCTAGACACTCTGCTGCGGGCAACGGAAGGCCCTGCTGAAGCTCTTTTGACTCGTAACGACGGTTATCAAATCCGCTACACAGCAGATGAGCAATACTATAAGTATTGGGTTTTATATACCAAAGGTGAATGCGACCAGTATCTTTGCATTGAGCCTTATACATGTCTGCCTGATGCGCCCAATTCACCTGATCCTGTCGGGGAAGCCGGACTGATCCGTTTGGAGCCTCAGCAATCCATCGATCTCAAAACTCAGATTCATATCATATATCCGTAATTTTCCTCTAGTCACTTTTCTTCCTTCGGCGCATATTTTCATAACTCTGTCGCATACTAACCTCATCACAGCCGAAGGAGGTGACTACACATGAATGAAGCAAATCAAGGCAGAAGCCGTCGCAGTAACAACCTAGTTGTTCCTCAAGCCAACAACGCATTGCAACAATTGAAATATGAAGCTGCACAAGAGCTGGGCATCACCATTCCGGCAGATGGTTACTACGGTGACATGCCATCCCGTGAAGCTGGTTCTCTGGGAGGCTATATCACTAAACGCTTGGTACAGCTGGCCGAACAGCAATTATCAGGTCGTTCAGGTCAATAAGCGTCATTATTCCACATGAGCATTCCGTTCATCGTAATTTACCAAAATGCGTTATAACGGGTATATAACAAAGGCGGTCTTCCCTAGGAAGGCCGCCTTTTCTTTACTTTTTTTAATTGAATTATTCGGAATTAGCCGCTCGGTATGTAGGCTTGTTGTAGCGGATCATGAGATTCGCCATGTTGTAGTTGGATTCCAGTGTTGCATCTACCAAAATCGTTCCTTGTCTAATGGCAAAATCGAAAGCAATCTCACCATGAGTCCAGCTACGCTTATGATTTAGCGTTTCTAGAGCCATACGCCGAAAATCCTCCCGATGCTTTGCTGATAACCCCGGTTCTACTGCTGCAAATGTGCCACCTTTACCTGCAAGCGGATTATGACGAATCCCAAATTTCCCAACTACATTGTTACGTATTTGTACAAATACGATACCTGACGACAAACCCGCCAGTTCATTATCCAGTTCTTTTAAAACGATATCCATCTGCCTTGCTAACGACAATTGACCTACTTCGTCCATTACAAAAACCCTCCTATATACCTTATCAAGAAATAATTAATAGGTCTTACGGCTCAATTATATGCGAAGATTTTTAACCTTACAATCAAAACCAACATAATTGGGTATTTATAACTATTTTCTAAGTATATCCATCATTTTAAATTTCGCCAACAGGTAATGTTAATTACACTTCGACATTTTGCGACTTTGTTCATCATCTTCTGCAAAAATCACAAAAAAGGCCTCCCTTATAGGAGACCTTTCAAAAGTGTAAATCTGTTATTTTGTCATTTGTAAAAATTGCTCAATATCCTGAACAGTAACTTGCGCAGCATTACGCCAGAAGTCAGCCTGTGTTAAATCGGTACCTAAGTGCTTGGAAGCCAATTCTTCGACTGTCATGCGACCCGTATCACGCAGCAAGGCATCATATTGGTCGGCGAAGCCGTCAGGATTTTCCTTCGCAAAAGCGTAAATTCCTGCACTGAACATATACCCGAATGTGTACGGGAAGTTGTAGAAAGGAGTGTTCGTAATATAGAAATGTAGCTTGGATGCCCAAAAATGAGGATGAGCCTCATCCAGGATACCACTAAACGCTTCACGCTGCGCTTGTTCCATCAACTCGCTTAATTGTTGTGCTCCTACAACTCCTTTTTTCCGCAGCTCGTAAAAACGGGTTTCAAACAGGAAACGAGCATGAATGTTCATAAAGAAGGCTACACCACGCTGAATTTTATCCTCCAGCAAAGCGACCTTCTCCTGACCCTCGGCAGCTTCCAGCAAAGCATCTGATACAATTAGTTCTGCCAGCGTCGATGCCGTCTCAGCTACGTTCATGGCATAGTTTTGATTCAATGGGTGCAATTCATTCATCACATGCTGATGATAACCGTGTCCGAGCTCATGAGCCAGTGTCGAAACGTTGGATGGTGATCCGGCATAGGTCATAAAAATACGGGTCTCTTTGCTCAGACGCAGAGATGTACAGAAACCACCCGGACGTTTGCCTGGACGATCCTCTGCTTCGATCCAGCTTTTCTCAAAAGCCATTTGGGCAAAGTCAGCCATTCTCGAGCTAAATTTACCGAATTGCTCAACAATCGTTACAGCAGCATCGTCGTAAGGGATTTTAGTGGTTGACGTCCCCAGCGGAGCTTCAATGTCATGCCAGGATAGCTTCTCTAAGCCCAGCAGCTTTGCTTTCCGCTCCAAGTATTTGACTACAATAGGCTTTGTTTCATTAATAACCTGCCACATCGTATCTAGCGTTTGTGCAGACATACGGCTGATTTCTAACGGTTCCTTAAGCACATCTGTCCAGCCTCGTTTTTCATATAGCTTCAGACGAAAGCCTGCCAAATGATTCAATGTATCCGCGCAATAGTCCTCTACGTGAGTCCATGCCTCTTCCCAACGTGCAAACACGTCTTTACGTACGCTGCGATCTGCTTCATCCAGCTTATTAGCAGCCTGACCTACAGACAGGTTTACGATCTCGCCATTTTCCGGCACGGGGATCGTCATATTTTTGACAATAGTATCATAAAAGTCGCCCCAGCCATGGTAGCCATCCACTGCGAGATCCAATGCAAGGCTTTCCAGCTCAGGAGCCATTTTTTCACGTGCTTCGTTCCGATATTCAGTCAGGACAAAAGAAATCGGCTGGATAGCTTCGCGCTCCATCCATTTCTGCCAAATGTCTTCACTGGTTTGTGCCAGCAAGTTCTGGAAAGATACTAAAGCACTTTTCCCTTGGGCATACAGCGTGTTGACACGCGCCCCCAATTGAACAGCCAGCTTGTCGTGCTGGTTTTGAGCAGTTAGACAAGAGACAAAGGAACCCGCCTGCGACGCACCATTAAACAGCTCCTGTATGCTATTCAGTACACTATCCAGACGCTCGGTATCCAATACCGTCTGTGGTACTTTGGCTGCTTTAAGCTGGGATTGCAGCTGTTGAACCTTGCTCTCCATTTCTTCCAAAAATGCATGAAATGAGGCAGAGGAAGATCCTCCGCTAAAAATAGATTCCAGATCCCATGTTTGCTTTAACGGCGTTTTCATAATAGTTCCACCTTTCTTTTTTGGCGAATTCATGTGGTTTCATATACAATAAAGCTACATCGTAATAGTAAATCACTACAATTGGGAGGAAAACAGGATGAGACCCTTACAAATTTCGCCGGAAACGGCTGTGAAATTATCCGAAAAGCTCGGCATTCCGCTGGAACACCTTATGCATACACCCCAGCACATTTTGATGCAAAAGCTGGCCGAACTGGCTAAAGAGGAAACCGCTGACTCGAACGGCGGAGAATCGAACAAATCATGATCCCTTTTCATAAAACCTGGCCTTATGACATCGTCATGGGAGACGTTTATGTACAGTCTTGTCCGTTTTGCCACCATGATAATGTTTTGCTGCCCCTGAAGCCAAAAGAACTTAAGCTCATACACGAAGGTATGAAAAAGTTGCTTGTGTTTCCATGCTGCCATAACAAGGTTACTTTGGTGGATTGTGATGACGATTATTTGCTGTCAGATACCACATTGCGTCATCATTAATTCATGAGGCAGTTGTAAGATAAGATAACCCGTTTTACAAACAAGGTGTGAACCATGAGCCTAAATCGGCCATAGTGCACACCTTTATTTCTTCAAGAGGAGCTTGCGTCCTGCATTTCCTCCGGCAGTTGGAAATTTTTAGCCAACATTTGTTCTCGCAGTACAGACCACTGTTCACGGGAAGCCCGGATCATAGCTGCATCCATAATCTTTTTGTCATTAATGACACGCGAAAACCAGCGTACCGCTTCGTGAAAGTTGCCTGTACGTCGATGCAGTTCACCAATCAGATAAAGCAGTTTGGCATTATTCGCCCCGACACCCTCCAGCTCATAGACCCGAACATACGAATCCAGACTAAATTTGAGAAAGCGAAGCTCCTGCTCCTCATTTCCCTGGTATCTGTACATCCATGCGATATGCTGTAATAGACTGGCTACTACGCGTTCCTTTTCTCCGATGACCTGGGCACAGAGTAAACCCAGTTTATACGTTTCTAATGCCTCTTCCCAGCTACGATGCCCGCCATATTCGCGAGACTGCCAGCGGTTACCGATTTTATCCTTAAAAATCTTGGTTTGCTGATCGCTTAACTGAACGGTAGAGTGCTCTGTCGAGGTAAATCCACAATGAGGACAGACCCTTACGACATAAAAATCCGGATTTTCATTCTTATAATAAGCACAAAAATCTGAATCCGTACGAATGGCCTTCTTTAGGCTTGGTCTGACACGGGATGTCTGAAATTCTTCTTCGCAATGTGGGCAAGCGATTTTGATCTGATATAACGGTTCAAGTTCCAATGTTTTTACAACCCTCTCCAAAATTCGGCAATCCCCGAAAGCTTACGGGGTATTTACAAAATGATGCGCAGGACCAGACAAACGGTTAAGTATGATTGAACGAAGCGGCTCCTCAATGCCCGTATCCGTTAACGCACCTGCCATACAAGACAACCATGCCTCTGCTCGCTCCTCCGTTACGGGAAACTTCATATGTCTGGCACGTAACATCGGATGACCATATGCATCAGAAAAAAGAGACGGTCCTCCAAAAAACTGGCTCAGGAACATATACTGCTTTTCCTTAACCGGTTCCATGTCTTTAGGAAACAGGGGACTTAACAACGGATCTTTATAAACTCTCGGGTAGAAGGCCTCAATAATAGCACGAACACCTTCCGCACCCCCAAGGTTGTCATAAATGCTCAGGCTAGGATTCATTTTTCTCCAACTTTCTGTGCTATGGTAATAAATATACACCCGTATTATAACAAAAAACAAAAAATGACGCTAAAAATAAGCGTCATTTTATCAATTTAACATATGAAGAGGGTGTGCTTCGTTGCACACAGCTTCGTCATTCTATAAACACAACTAATAACTCCGCCAATCCTCTTCACCGGGATGGACGAGAGAGGCACGAATAACATACACAAAAGCACATACGAACAGACCGGCAACGATACTCATCCTGATCACTCCATCCTTAAGGTTATGGGATCGTTGTTTTCCTATTTTAACATACTATTTACAAAAATACAGCATTAGATGTAATCGTTTTCTTTGATTTTTTTGTACTCTTTGTCCATCCCCGACATAGGTATATTAGTACAACTCCAAAGGAGGGGCCTCTATGTCGCTATACCGTCGTTACTCGCTTCCTCTGCTCATCCTTACACTGCTATTCCTATTTATGCTTATGGCTGTATACCCGCAATCTTCTCTGAATGCCGGACTTCGGGGGCTTGCCATCTGGTGGGACGTGCTGTTTCCGTCTTTATTCCCGTTTTTCGTTATTTCCGAGCTTCTCCTCGGTTTCGGAATTGTTCATTTCATAGGTGCGCTGTTGGATCCGCTGATGCAGCCTCTATTCCGTGTACCTGGCTGTGGGGGTTTTGTCGCTGCGGTCAGCTGCGCATCCGGTTACCCGATTGGAGCTAAACTAACAGCCAAGCTGTGGGAGCAAAAATGGATCACACGCATTGAAGGAGAGCGTTTGGTCGCGTTTACCACTTCCTCTGATCCGATATTTTTGATCGGTGCGGTTTCCGTTGGCTTCTTCCATCAACCAGAAATTGCACTCGTACTGGGCGCGGCCCATTATGGTGGCGTGCTCATCATCGGGCTGCTTATGCGCTTCCACGGTTCCCGTTCAGGGGAAACAGATACTCGCAGCGACCGCCCTCAACCTACTCAAAAAGCCTGGTCGAAGTCCACGAATACAAAAGCAGCAGGTCGCAATAGGCAGCCTGGACCCCTACGCCAAGCATTATATGCCATGCATACAGCTCGTTTGGAAGATGGTCGCCCATTGGGTGAGTTACTTCGTCAGGCGATTACCTCCTCCCTACGCCTTATTATTGTCGTAGGAGGGCTAGTTGTATTCTTCTGCGTCATTTTAGAAGCTTTGACGAACTCCGGTTTAATGAGCGGGCTTCATCTGCTTACGGCAAGCCTATTGACTGCATGTGGTCTTCCTCCTACGTTAACGGAGTCCATCGTGGGTGGTATTTTCGAAGTCACTTTAGGAGCGCAAGCCGCAGGTGAAGCCACGGCAGCAGCGTTACCATTCAAGGTAGCCGCAGCCGCTTTTGTTCTCTCCTGGGGCGGGCTGTCGGTTCATGCGCAGGTTGCAAGTATTTTAAATATGACAAATCTCCGCTATATGCCATTTTTGTTGGCCCGGGCTGCGCACGGCATCATCTCAGCACTGCTAGCTCTCGTGTTATGGCGGCCTCTGATGGGACAGGGAAGCTCTCCAGTCTTTTCTCCAATATACGACATCGCGTGGTCTCCTGGCTTCTCGTCCGCCATGCTGTTGCAAAGTCTGCTAGTTCTTGCCTTTATACTGGCTGGAATGCTTAGTCTCTCATGGTTGAGTGTGGGTACAAGTCGCTTATATGTACGTTTGAGAAGAACACACAGGCAATGAACGATTGTGTTCTTGCTCATAATTGATTATGATCGATATATACCCATGACAAAGGAGCTTTTCATCTTGAGATATTATGTTCTGGATCGCGGGGATCAGCACTCCATGGACTTGAGTCAGCAATTTCACCGTCTTGCCCAAGAAAAGAATTTCAAGCTGGATGCCGAATCGCCGGAAATCGTCGTGTCTATTGGAGGCGATGGTACGATGCTTCATGCGTTTCATACCTTCATCGACCGCATTCCGGATATTGCCTTTGTTGGTGTACATACCGGTCATCTGGGCTTTTATGCTGATTGGCGTGCGGACGAGCTGGAGGAGCTAATCCACCTGATGAGCCAAAGCGGATCTGAGGGACCGCTTAACCCGAGAATCGTTAAGTATCCACTGATTGAGTTGGAAATTCACAAGAAGTCAGGCAATGCTTCTTTTATTGCCTTGAATGAGTTTACGTTAAAAGGGGTGGATGGCACTGTCGTTGCCCAAGTAGATATTAACGATATCACCTTTGAAATGTTTCGCGGTGACGGTATATGTGTTTCTACCCCCTCAGGAACGACCGCCTATAATAAAGCACTTGGCGGAGCTATGGTTCACCCCACCATTGAAGCATTGCAATTGACTGAGATCGCTTCCATTAATAACCGCGTGTATCGGACACTGGGATCGCCATTGCTACTGCCCAAACACCATCATTGTGATATTTTTTCACGGAAAGATCAGCGTCTTTTATTGACAGTAGATCACCTGAACTTTCCTGTCGATGACTTAATCTCTGTTCGATGTCAGGTCGCAAGTCAGAAGATCAGCTTCGCTCGTTACCGTCCTTTCCCATTTTGGGATCGAGTACGCAACGCTTTTCTTAATTAGAACCTATAAAAGAGCCGACTCTGGCTCTTTTTTTACAAACAAAACGGTTCCTGAAAATTCAGGAACCGTTTTGTTGTGGAGCTGTAAATGTTTTATTCTTTTTACTACCCTCAGCTCTTTCGGCTTTAGCAGCTGGCTGGGTCTGACGCTGGCCCTCAGGTTCACGAGAGACACGAACTTGCCGTCCCTCCCGATTTTCCTTTGACTGACGCTCATAGCGTGGTCCACGCGATTCCTTTTTATCGAAACTTCCCTGCTGATTGCGCTGTCTACGTGGTTCACGGGTTTGCTGCCCTTCACCCGGATTTCGTCCATCCTTTGCTTCACGTCTTTCTCTGGATGGACGACTTTCGCGAGCTTCACGCGGCTGTCGCTCACGTACTTCCTGGGCATCCTTCGATTCCCGACGTTGCAACTCGCGTGGTTCCCGGGATTCTCGAGGCTGCTCCACTCGCGATTCCTCCGTAGCTGTGGAATCCTGCTGTGATTGCGGCCACTCCTGTTCTCCAGCTGTATGTTGCAATACTTCTTGCTGCTCTTCGGGTTCTAGCGTTCCTGCTTGTTCCCTTTGAGCATCTACCAACTGCTGAATATCTGGAGCAATGATTTCATCATTGACCCCGTTTTTATTAACCACTTCACGACTTTTTTGCAACACAAAATAGGCACAGCCAAAATTGCAGTATTCATTAATGTAATCGTCCAGTATCACTATAGATGTATCCTTATTTGCTTTGGGATGACCGTCTCGATAAAAGCCCTTCAGACGTAGCTGATTGTAACCCCAATCACCAATAATGTAATCATAGCGATCCAGCACTTCACTATACCGATCACGAAACGCTTCGGGATTCCACCCGTTCTTGTGATCCTGCAACAATTCATAGTTTTTACCACCGATTTGAAACAAGCTATTCTGACCGCCTTTCCCGGATCAAGCCTGCGAAAGGGCGCCTTCTTCCTTATGCTGAGCGGCTGACTTCACCTGCTCATGCGCTTGGTAGGAGCTGCGGACCAACGGTCCGGATTCGACGTGGCTGAATCCCCGCTGTAATCCCTCTTCCTTTAACTTCGCAAAATCTTCCGGTGGATAATATTTTTGCACATATAAATGTTTCTCGGACGGCTGCAAATATTGACCAATTGTCATAATGTCACAATCGACTTTACGCAGATCATCCATGGTTTGTAAGATCTCGTCCCACTCTTCCCCGACACCTAGCATGATGCTTGATTTCGTTGGAATAGCCGGATTTAATTGCTTCGCACGTTGAAGCAGCTCCAGAGAGCGACGGTATTTCGCTTTAGCCCGAACTTTGTCGGACATTCGCTCCACCGTTTCAATATTATGATTCAGAATATCTGGCTTGGCATCCATGACGATTCGTAGCGATTCAATATCGCCCATAAAATCGGGAATCAATACTTCTACACTGCAAAAAGGTAACCGGCGGCGAATCGCACGAACCGTTTCTGCAAATATAGTAGCACCTCCATCTTTCAAATCGTCGCGAGCCACACTGGTTACGACACAGTGCTTCAAATTCATGTTTTCAGCCGCTTCCGCGACGCGTTCAGGCTCCTGCAAGTCCAGTTCCGTAGGCATTCCCGTATTTACTGCGCAAAAACGACACGCACGCGTACAAGTATCACCCAAAATCATAAATGTAGCTGTCCTATTGGCCCAGCATTCATATATATTAGGGCATCGTGCCTCCTCGCATACGGTATGTAATGTCTTGGAACGCATCATGCTCTTGATTTCCTGATAGTTATCGCCTGTCGTAAGTTTAATACGAATCCAGTCGGGCTTAGCTTCCTTCACTTTTCTAGACAATGGCATAGACCTTCTTTCTGATAAGCTTAAGCTGTCATTGCCATACATTATAACATGAAAGCCATGGAAAAACCTCCATTCATTGTTCCCTTTTTGATATGACATTGATGCCGGAAAAAGTAAACTCTTTACATGGATAAAAGCGGCGGATATGGCTCAATCTAAACAAAAGCGCCCTATTCACGCTATTGAATACGGGGCCTAGAATTTACCGGGCGATTAAGCCCTTCTATAGGAGGTCGGTTCACGTGCCTTACCCTACGCGGACAGCCCGAGCTGTTCGTTTGTTATCGCTGCTGTTATGCGCTACTACACTGACAACGGCCTGTCCGCTTCCTGTCCATGCCCTTGCCAATCACTTACAGTCCTCGTCCGCCAGAAGCAGCCTGACCGCAAATGTAGATGCTTCACATGTTCAGTCTTCGTCGTATACGTCCAGGCTGGCTCTATATCATTCCATCGAAGCCCTGACTGGAGTTCCTTGGTACAGGCTGGCCGCCATCGACCAGTATGAACGCACACTTACAGTGGCCCATCCCAGGGATCGCAAGCATGCGGAACGGATCATAGGTATTTTCATCACGGGACCAGTCTGGTCCGGCCTGATGAACCCTGATTCGGAGGATCAAAATCCGCGTTCCATTGAACTATTTTCCGGGCTGGGACAAGACGGTTCGGGTGATGGAATCGCTGACCGTAATAATGACAAGGATCTGCTATTCAGCATCGCATCTTATCTCGGAAAGTATGGAAACAACGAGGATGAATTTGGTATTGCCGTTTGGGAATATTACCATAACAGCCGCGCAGTTCAAAGAGTTCAGCAGTTTGCCAAGCTGTATCGGACGTATGGCAAGCTGGATCTGGTCAGTCAAGCTTTCCCCCTTCCTTTAGGCAGCATCTATAGCTACCGCAGCACATGGGGAAGCCGTCGCAGCTGGGGCGGCTACCGGATACATGAAGGAACTGATCTGTTTGCTGGCTATGGAGTTCCAGTTCGCAGTACCTGCTACGGTGTAGTTGAAATGAAGGGCTGGAATCCCTTCGGCGGATGGCGAATCGGAATCCGAGATCTCAACAATCGCTATCACTACTATGCGCATCTTTCCGGCTTTGACAAAACCGTTCACAACGGAGACATCGTTACACCCGGCCAGACGGTTGGCTGGGTCGGAAGCTCGGGCTATGGAAAACCCGGTACCCAAGGCAAGTTTCCACCGCATCTGCACTATGGTATATATCGTGACAATGGTTGGGCAGATTGGTCCTTTGACCCGTATCCGTTATTAAGACAGTGGGAGCAATCCGAACGCAAAGCGCTCAAAACAGGAAAAACAAAAGGGACCTCCTCATAGGGGCCCTTTTGTTTTTTCCTAGGCAGCTCACGTCAGTCCCCTCCGCTCTATGGCGTTGGGGACTGGCTAGAGGTGTTTTGGTTTTCCTGTGCCTCTGGAACACTTTCTATGCTGGGATCTATAGCGCCGCTACTCTCTATGGAATGGGGAGGCAACGCCAACTGCGGAGCGGCTGCACCATTTTTACCCACTGGTTTCCCCTGATTGTCATAGTAGTACATCGGAACGTTGCCCACCACCAGCAAATAAGAAACTGGGATTTCCGTCTCCACAATCTGAGGTTGCATCTCAAACGGTATAACCACAGACACTTCCGTCGTAATCCGAATATACACTTCAACCAAGATCATGTTTATACCCGCATCCTGTTGACGCGTATTTAAATCCACCTTGATTGCTCCATGCGGCTCCACCTTTAAAGGAACCTTGGGTCCATAAGCTGCCAACAGCGGACTGCCCAATGCCTGACCAATCGGAACGCTCTCATCAAAATGGCTCATGCTGTCCATCGTTGCCTTGACTGCTTTGAGCGTGTCTGACGTAATTCTCATATGCTCTGCATAATTCAAAACAAAACCGGAGGTTCTTCCTTGTGCATCCGTTCTCCATTCGATCAAATTATCAGCTGTCTTCCCCTGCTCTACCTGTGCTGTAATTGCTGAATTAATAGCCTCCGTCGCCATTTGTTTGACCCGCACTTTTGCCAGGTGCATCATGGGCGGCTTCAAATGCTGCTCCACATAAGCAGCCATCTGTATGATTCCTACCAACAGCGCCAGTGCCACAATAAAAAAAAACCTACGTCTGCCGCGTCGCCTTCTGTTAGGCGCGCTGTGCCATTGCGGTCTTCTCATCATCCGATCCCCCCGCAGCGTTGAACTTACCCTACAAGGATATGCGAGTTGTACACGAAAAAGAAGCCGCCCGTCCGGCAGCTTCTCTAGATGGAACAAATATATAATTGCAAATATAAGGTGCACTCATTATTTGAAAATATGGTCAATCTTTTCGATATCGGCCTGACTCAGTTGGACATTCAACGTTTTCAGATTCGCCAAAACCTGCTCCGGTCCCTTCGCCCCTGGAATGAGGGCATCAATCGAATCACGGGTCAAATACCATGCGAGCACAACATGAGCAACCTCTGCATTCAACGCATTGGCAATCTCCCGTACCTGCTCCACTTTGTCCAAATTACGAGCAAATGCATCTCCCTGAAACAGTGGATTTTTCGCTCTGATGTCCGAGAAGGTCATGTCTTTCGTATACTTACCACCCAGCAATCCCGAAGCTAGCGGGAAATAAGGCACAAACGAAATGCCATTTTCCTTGGTATAAGGCAGCAGATCCTTCTCAGCTTCCCGTTGAAACAAATTATGTTGGGATTGAAGCACATCTACATAACCGTCACTATTCGCATCCTTAAGTTGTTCAATGGAGAAGTTAGATACACCAATGGCCTTGATTTTGCCTTCGTCCTTGAGCTTCTTCAGTTCTCCGACTGCTTCTGCCTTCGGTGTAGCTTCGTCCGGGAAATGGATATAAAACAGATCAATATAATCGGTCTGCAATCTTTTCAGACTGGATTCGACGGATTCACGCAAAAAAGCAGGCGAGTTGTCAAAAACGACCTCTCCGTTTACGAATTTGTGTGCACCCTTCGTGGCAATAACAGCTTTATCACGCTGACCACGCTCTTTCAATACCTCACCAATCAACCGTTCCGAGTGCTCAGGTCCATAAATAAAAGCCGTATCCAGAAAATTGATGCCGTTATCCAAAGCTGTGCGAACGACTTCTTTGCCCGTTTCATCATTCAAATCGGAAAAGAGATTATGTCCTCCCACTTTATTTGCACCCAAACCGATTGGTTTTACATATAAATCTGTTTTACCAAGACGCACTTGCTCTGCCAATTCACGTCATCTCCTTTTCGAAAGTTACTTCCATTTTATTATTAGATTCCAAAAAAAGCAAAGTGCGTACCTGGCATTGTCCTCATCCTTTAATCCCCGTCAAGGCAATCCCTTCCATAAAATACTTCTGTCCTATGGCAAACAGAATAATAGCAGGCAAGACTACAATTAAAGATGCGGCCATCAAAACGCCCCATTGAGCCGAATATATTCCCTGAAACTGCTGTAGCCCAATCGCCAACGTAAATTTGCTCTCATCATTAAGGTAAACCAGCGGTCCCATAAAATCATTCCATGTGTTCAAAAACGTAAATAACCCAATGACCAAAATCGCCGACCTCGACAAAGGCAAAATAATACGGGTAAAAATCGTAAAATGATTGCCTCCATCCACAAATACAGCTTCATCCAGTTCTCGTGGTAGAGTCATGTAAAATTGTCTTAGCAAAAAAATATTAAAAACGCCTCCACCAAAAAACGAAGGTAATACCAATGGAACGTACGAATTAACCATGCCTAATGCCTGCCAACCAATAAATGACGGAATCAGCGTGACTGCAAACGGCAGCATCATGCTGCTTAACAATAGAGCAAATACCTTATCTCTTCCCTTCCATCTCATTCGCGCAAAGCTATAGGCAGAAATGGTACTCGACAGAAGTACACCCGCCAAAGTACCCGCAACGACGATAAATGTATTCACAAAATAGCGTCCAAACGATAACTCTTCAAACGGCTGAAAAAAATTCTCGAGTACAAAAGGCTCTGGAATCCATTTCGGCGGGATCAAAAAAATCTGACTTAAATCCATCATGGAGCTTCGCACCAGCCAATAAAAAGGAAACATACAAAACAGGGAGCCCACTATGAGAACTGTGTAGAGTAACACCCTGCTCCCACTCCAACCATGTTTTTTCATCTTCATGCCCCCCCGCCTTCGTAATACACCCATTTTCGGGCTGTCTTGAACAGAAAGGCAGTGAATACCAAAACGACAATAAAGAGCACCCAAGCAATAGCACAGGCATAACCCATATTCGAAAAGGTAAATGCCTCGCGGAACAAATAAAAGGTATAAAACAAGCTGGAGTTATTGGGTCCGCCCTGAGTCATGACGTAAGGCTGAACAAACACTTGAAACCCACCGATGAAGCCCATAATCGTATTAAAAAAAATAGTGGGCGATGTCAATGGAATTGTAATATACATAAGCTTATGAAGAGCATTTCCACCGTCAATTTCAATGGCTTCATAATAATGTCTAGGTATATCTTGCAAGCCTGCCAGAAAAATAATCATGGTTCCTCCAACGGTCCACAAACTCATTAAAACCAGAGTAGGAACTACCGACCCTTCGCTATAGATCCACTGACTTTCGGGCAAATGCAGCGCACGCAGCACCACATTTAGCAAGCCAAGATCCGGATCAAACAGCCACATCCAGATCATAGACGATGCTATGAGTGGCACAATGGTAGGGAGATAGAAAACAGTCCTGAAAAAAGCCAGACCTTTTACCTTTTGATTAAGTAATATCGCTAAAAAGAAAGCTACAATAATTTGCAGGGGCACACTTAGAAACACATAATAAAACGTAACCCCGAGTGATTTATAAAAAAATTGATCCGTACCGTCAAATAAGTGGACGTAATTATCCAGACCGATAAAATGGGCTTGTGAAGCAACCTTGTAATCGGTAAGACTGAACCAGAGACTAGCGATCATCGGTCCCAGAACAAAAATGACAAAGCCGAGAATAGCAGGGGCGGCAAAAAGCCACCCCAACCCATTTTCCTTCTTACGAATAGAAGATAATGATTGCATTCTATCCCTCTCTTTCTGTCAAAACACTCACCCTATTCTTTTGGATACGTCCCCTTAAATTCCGCGTTGGCCTTTGCGGAAACCTCCCTAAATGCTTGCTCCACCGTTTTCTTTCCTAGCCATACCTGATCCAGCGCCGGGTTAATGATGGCATTGATTTTTCCCGAGTTTTTCAGATAATAGTCGTAAGAATTAACACCGTTATGCAGCGTTTGGTTCATGACAGCATCACGGTAACCATCGGCATGACCTGGTTTGACATCGGCCCATTTGCTAATCAAGTCTGGTTCGGTGTACCACTTTTTCATGACAGGCATCCACAATCCGCTTGAATGCATGTCAAGTCCGCTTTCAGCATCCAGCAAGAATTTATAAAACATCCATGCTTCTTTAGGATGTTTGGTTTTGGCAGAAATCACTTCCGGTTCGCCAAACAGGATCGTTTTGCTGCTCTTCAGTTTAGGTAACACGCCTACACCAAAATTCACCTTCGATTCTCCAAGATCCAATTGAACCCACTGTCCATCCAGATCCATCGCTACACGCTTACTTTGCAGTGCTACGGCCGGGGAAGGTATATTTTTGGACTGCGTCGGCGACGGTGCCACATGATAAACATTGATCAGATCAGCCATTTTCTGAACAGCTTCAATCACATCAGGGCTCTCAAGATTAAGGGAGTCCCCTTTGTCTGAAATGACACTTGCGTTATTGGAAGGCACAAGCAAATGCCACATCCATGTATCAAACCGAACTCCATACTGTTTAATGTTACTTGCATCGAAATTGGGGCTGAGCGCATTATTTCCCGCTTTATCAATGGTGAGCTTTTGTGCTGTCTCTAAAAACTGCTCCCATGTCCAAGCCTCTTCAGCCTTTACTGGTGGCAAAGCAACACCAGCCTCATCAAACAAATCTTTATTGTAATAGAGGGCGAAAGCTTCCTCAGTTACCTTGACCCCTGCCACTTTGTCCTTATCCCAATAGATGACTGAATTAGGAATGAGACTTTCCTTCGTTAGCTCCTTATCCTCCTTCAAAAATTCATTTAAATTATATAGTTTGCCTTGTTCAGCCCATTGCAGAGCCTGTGCTTTATAAATGGGAAATACATCGGGTGCCTGATTGGCAGCAAACATCGTCGTTAATTTGGTTACGTAATCTCCGGGGATATGCATATAGTTGATTTTGATCCACGGATATTTCTCTGTAAATTTTTTAGCGATTTCCTGCTGAACCTTCTTTTCATTGGTGCTCCCCCAACTGGCATAGGTCAGTGTCACTTGCTCGTGACCCTGCAAATCAACTGGTTTGCTGCTGCTCTCATTTGAACTACAGGCTGACATAAGCCCAACGATCAAGCACATGCAGACGATCCATAATTTTCGTTTTAACATGAGTAACGCCCCCAAACCGGTTATTTTTTTATCTTTTCGTTTGTTGCTTCGTCACTAAACTTATCTTAGCAAACGCTTACATTTTTAAAAGTCGTACTCTCATTGGATTGGTGTCATTTGATTAGATCTATGAATTTCCCTGATGCGAATCAGGACGAATGCCCCCTTACCTGCTGGCGAGTGGAGCGTAACGCCATATTCCATTCCATATAATAGCCGTACTCTTCTGTCTACATTTTTAATGCCCGTTGATCTGATTTCTCCAGCTTGAATTCGGCGTATATGATCTTCTTGAATTCCTAATCCGTTATCCTCCACTTTAAAACACACCAATTGCTTCTCAATCCAGGCTGTGATCCTAATCAGACCTCCTGATTCCATTTCCGCGAAGCCGTGAATAATTGAATTCTCCACAAAAGGCTGCAAGAAAAGTTTGGGAACTTCCATTTGAAGCAAAATGGGATCAATATCATATTCCACCTTGAACTTGTCCTCAAAGCGATTCTGCATAATATAAATGTATTTTTCCAGCCAATTCAGATCGGTTTCCAAGCTCCATGTATCGTTTTTGTTTCGAGTAGTAATTTGCAGCATTTCCGCCAGACTAATGATCAATTGGCCCAGCTCCTGCTGTTGATGTTCTAACGCGATCCAATACATGGTCGTTAAGGTGTTATACAAAAAATGGGGGTTAAGCTGTAAATTAAGTGCCATTAACTCCGACTCTTTGGCTCGTAGACGTGACTTATAATTTTCCTCGATTAAATCTTTAATTTTTTCATTCATTTGATTAAATCGAATCACCAGATCTCCCAATTCATCATAGCCACGTACAGGAATTCGAATATCAAAATGTCCCTTCTCCATTACTTTCATCGCCTGTTTCATATCCGTGATGGGCTTACTGATATAAACAGACAGTAAATAAGCAAGAATAACAGCAACGAGCATCATAAAACCTAAAAAAAACACCGTGTAGGTGCGAATCGTTGACAGATGTCCCAATACATCTTCCATAGGTGTGGCTATATAAGATACCCAGCCCGTCGTCTTCATGGCTTTGTAAACCAGTAATATGCTTTGACCTTTAACGTTTACCATTTTCATCCCTTGTTCCGAAGTAATGGCATCCTTAAGCCAATCCGCCACGGGTTCCCCTACTTGTTGCTGTCTATCTGAACTCATGACCATCCCGTTTTTATCATGAATCATGCCATAGGATAGATGTGCAAATCCGCTACGGGCTGCGTAATCTTCAAAACCCCCTTTTAACAAGTCAGGACGAAAATTCAATATAAGTATAGGTTTTTCCTTTCCCTCCGGAAGCGTATGGAAGGTTCCTGCATCATCTAATGCAGTCAAATGGAGCTGCTTTACTACAGCAAATAAAGAACTAAACTCATAAGAACCTCGTTTTAAATCCTGCTGATGGAATGTATCGGCATACGAATAAGCGGGAATCCATTGGGTAGCCCCCTCTGCTTCCACCGCCGTTGTTGCCAACGGAGAAGAATAGAACGGCTGAACAGGAATATACATCCGATCAGTGCTTCCATATGCATAATTTTGCGTCATAATTTGGGAAGCGTATACTTCCTCCATATTGCCAAAGTATCTGTACAAAATTTTTGTAATGCTGCGATCAGCTCGTAACAGTGATGAAGAATCCGAAGTATCCACGTTCGTAATAGTTTGAAGGAGGTCATGATCGATTGGAATCATATCTACGGTTTTTTGAATAGCTGTCAGCTTGTTATCCAGCAACTGGATATTACTACGCAGAACGCTTGTAACGCTATCTGTTACATTTGTAGTGATATTCCGTGCGCTCGTTTCAAAGTAAACGAAACCTAGGAGCAAAACGATAAAACCAGACAACAAAAAATAGGACAGCATCAATTTCGTACGAAAGCTACTGTCCGAAAATTTTTGATACATATATTTAACTTGGCGCATCGTATCTTCCTTTCACCTAACAATCAGTTGAATTTCCTACGGAATTCTTCCGGTGTGTGCAATACGTTTTTTTTGAACACTTTAAAAAAGTACTTGATATCTTTATAACCAACTTGTCTGCTAATTTCTGCGACCTTGGCGTCTGTATACAGCAGTAAGTGCTGAGCCTTTTGCATTCTGAGCTTCACCATATATTCCGTGAACGAGAGCCCAAAATAATTTTTGAACAGAATGCTAAAATAGGACGCATTATAGTGGAAGCGCCGGGCCACGATCTCCAGACTAAGGTCTTCATGTAGATGTGCATCTAGAAATTCCTTGCACTTTTTCATAATGGGATCGCCTTTGGAGCCGCTATGAAGCTCAAGAATCAGCTCTTTTAACCATGTTGCAACACCATCCTCAAGATTCCGAAGACAGGTGGCCTCTTCGACAGCTTTGTTCAAACGTTCCGAGAAACGTGAGTAGACTTCCTCACTCCACCCTATATTAATCCGTTGTAAACTAACCAACAGAAGGTGTACCAATTTTGCTTTAAGCGCTTCAGGTGCAGGATACCCTTGCGTCATTTGTCCAATGAAATTCTGCACCCGATCCAATAGCTGATCTGGTTCTCCATTAAAGATAGCGCTTTCAATAAATTTAAAAAAGGCCATTTGTTCGTATGCGCTCATTTCTTGTACTGGCTGCTCATCATCTGAAATGACAAGGTTCAGACATCTGATGTGAGGTGTATAAAAGCGCATGGAGATTAGGCCGACGGCCTTTTCGTGAGATTGGCTTATTTGCATTTCATTAAAATTAAAAGGCTGACCCCAAGCAAACCAGATTGAAATCGCTTGCTGTTGCTCCAACTTTTTCAACCCAGCTTGAAGTGTTCTTTTGGCCTCCTTGCCGTCTGCCCTATCCTTCCAATTCACCACTGCAACCACATGGTCTTTATGGGTTTCAAGTGGAAACACGACAGAAGACGCCCAAGGCCGCAATATTTCAACAACCGCATTAAGGAGTCGGGAATCCCACAAATGTATATCTTTCGAGCGGGATGCAGATGCTCCCAACGCGAGCACTTCTCCTACCCCATGCCATCCAAAGTGACTCTTTAATAGGCTTTTCTCGTTAGGCTGTAATTTGTCTGTCACACATCTGCTAAACAAATGCTCCACAAATGCAGGCATACTCTGCTCAATCTGATTAAACGCTATTTGATTCCCACTCAGTGTTTCCTGTTCCTCTACAATGATCTTCTCCATATGTTGAATCACTTCAATAAGTTGCTGTGATTGCACCGGTTTCACCAAATAATCATTCGCCCCATACCTCACCGCCTGCTGTGCATAGCTAAATTCCTGGTAGACTGTCACTAAAATAACTTTGGTCTCATGCTGACCGAATGTTCTCAATTGTTGAAGATATTCAAGTCCATTCATGATCGGCATTTGAATATCTGTAAAAACGATTTGGATCGGTTTGGATAACGAAATGGTCAGAGCATCTTTCCCGTTCTTGGCTTCCCATACCTCGTATTCGGGACGTAGATCCCTGACCATGGCAGCTAAACCTCGACGCTGTCTAGTTTCATCATCCACAACAAGTACTCCCAGCGGGATCGAATTCACTGACTCCCCTCCTGTCGTTTTCATACACGCATTTTTTTTCAGTATAACACTTACAGGTGGGAGCCGATCCTATTTTCTTTTTCGCTTCATACTGCGGATGGTCGTTTTTGTGGCCTGATCCACCCGATATGATTCCGTGATTTTTTGCAGTGCTTTGTTGAAGGTAAAATCATCTAATGTATTATGATTTAAATACGCCATGGTTACCTCAGGTAGCTTGATATAACAGATCGATATCGCCCATGCTACCGCCATTTGTACATAATAATCCTCGCGATGGGTCTGATCCAGTAAAGTAAGCACCCGCTTCATATACTGTTCCTCAATATAAAAATTAAGAAGCATAACCACACCAAACCGAATTTCATATTCTTTCTTGGAGAATAGATAGGGCTGAATAAACTCCCACACCCGTTCTTTATGATGTTTCGTGATTTTCAATCCGGCACAGAAACTATCACATACGGACCAATTATCAATTTTAGGAACAAACTTGGCGGTATAACTCAAAACTTCCTCTATATCCGTTTTTACAGAACCAATCACCATACCTTGCAGCATTACTTCTTCGAAGTGTTCACTTTCAGCGGTCTCCAGGTAGAGGCGCCAATCCCCTTTGGCAATATCTTGAGCAAGCTTACGCAGCACTGGCAGACGTACACCCAGCACATTATTAATCGTCGGAAGCAATGCAGCCGTAAATTTCTGAAAATCCGCATCCACATATGACAGTATCTGTTCTCTAATTGTTTTCTCCATCATTTCCACTCCCTGATTCTTAACGAAATGAAATACTCCACAAATAAATGGAGGCCACCGAACCATAAGGCGAATAGACTCGGCGGTACTCCTCAAATTGCTGCTTGGTCAATGTATCTAGATGGTACAACTTCATCATTCCCCGTCGAATAGCCATATCGCCCCAACTGACGACATCTGGACGCTCCATGCAATTAATCAGCATCATTTCAGCCGTCCAAGGTCCTATTCCTTGCAGCGAGGACAATTTCTGAATCACCTGTGCATCGGAAAGCTCATATAATTCCTGTAAATCCAACAGGCCCTGCTCGATCGTTTGGGCTATATTAAGGATACATGTGGCCTTTTTCATGGTGATGCCACAGCTTTGAATATCTAAAGCCGACTGAACAGCTATATTTTGTGGAGTGATCACGCCTAACTTCTCCTGCATCCTTGCCCATATGGTCTGAACCGCCTTGGCCGATATAAGCTGTCCCACAATTGCATGAACGAGCGCCGCAAACAGGTCAGGAATGATCACACGTTCTACCTTGCCCAATTGCGTCATCGCTGCACCAAGTACGGTATCTACGTTTTTTAGATAATTGATTTCCTTTTCCCCATAGTCAAAGTTTTTGGTCATTACAGTTTGCATTCGTTCTCCCGCTGCCCCCTTATATGGTTCACTCTTGATTCAATGGCATGGACTGCTTTTACATCAAGGTTCGAATCCTTCTTTGCTCACATAGAGCTGCTCTTTCGGGAAAACATGGAGAAAACGCTCATAAACCGCCTTATAGGCAGCAGGATGATACCATTCTTCCAGCCCCAATGACTCGTACAACGCACCAATTTTTAAGCTACGCGTTCGTCTTCCCCCACTGCCGTCTCCCATAAAATAATCATCAATACAGACACGGTTGACCAGAGGCAAAAGCTTGTCTGCAAAATGTTCACTGCTTGGAAGCATCGGAGCAATCGTAGCTTGCGTCGATACACCTGCCTCCTTTAAAAGATGCAGCGTTTGGAGACGAGCCTGGATGGGAGGAGCTTCCGGGGTAAAATGTTTGCGTATATCTTCACGATCTGTTTCTACAGTCATACTCACACGAACACGATCCCCCAATCGGAGCAGTAAATCAGTATCCCGCCGTACCAGTGGACTGCGCGTCTGTAAAAAGAGAAAATCCGGTGGATCCTCCACCATCACCTCCAGCAGAGACCGGGTCACCTCTTCCTTATACTCGGCAGGCTGATAAGGATCTGTGCTTGACGACATGAAAATCGTGACTTTACCTTTGGATTTGGCTCTACGAAGCTCCTTGCGAAGAATATCTGCCGCCTGATTTTTAATATCAACCCATGTCCCCCACGCTTCCTTCCGAAATGTGGAGACTGGCAATTGGCGTACATAGCAATACGAGCAACCAAAGGTACAACCTGTATACGGGTTCAACGAATGTGTATACCCTGACAAGAAGCCGGTCCCTTTATTCAGAAGAGTCTTGGGGGATTTGTAATACTCATTTTTCATACTGAACCGATGCCACACTTTCCTTTTCGAGCTGCAAAAGCTTCACCTTCATGTCCAAACCACCACGATATCCGGTCATAGCTCCATTTTTACCGATGACCCGATGACAAGGGACCGTGACCAAAATCGGATTAGCACCGATGGCAGCCCCCACCGCACGAACAGAGGCTGGCTTTTGAATAGCGTTGGCAATGTCTGAATAGGATAGTGTTTCCCCATACGGAATATCACACAACGCATTCCAAACCGCCATCTGGAACGCAGTCCCATGAAAACCAAAGGGCAATGTAAATTGGGCGCGCTTCCCTTGGAGATATTCAATCAACTCCTTGGCATAGGGCTGTAAAGCAGCATCCTCTTCAACTAAAGGACTGCCGGGAAATCGTCTTCCCGCCCATGAGAACAATTCCTCTACAGGTTGATTGGGCGAACCTACATAACATAGTCCTTCCGATGTAGCTGCAATATATAAATTCCAATCCTCATGTGTCAACAATGACCAATAGATCGTTTTATTTATTTGCTGTGCCATGCTGTGTACCTCCATTTTGTGTTGCTTTCAATTTGAGTTGGCGATATTGCAATGGGGTGTAGCCTGTATGCTTTTTAAATAACGTAATAAAGTAAGGTGCATTGCACAGACCTACGTTCTCCCCCACTTCCGCAACAGATATATCTGAGTAAATGAGCAGCTTCTTCGCTTGTTCCAACCTGGTCTGCTGTATATATTCCATTGGAGTTATATGCATGATTCGCTTGAAGGTACGATGTAAATGGTACGGACTTCCATGACTTATCTCAGCCAGGATGTGCAATGTTAAGTCCTTCATATAGTTAGAATTCACGTATTCTGTAACCAGTGCGATCCATTCATGATCAGGCAATCGTTGTCCTGTCGGTTTACATCTTTTGCATGGACGAAAATGCTGGGCCAATGCCTGCTCTGCTGTTTTAAATATACGGATGTTTTCTCTTTTGGGAGGACGGGATTTGCAGGAGGGGCGACAAAATATTCCCGTTGTCTTCACAGCGTACAAAAATACCCCGTCATAAGACTTGTCGTTTTCTACAATAGCTCTCCACTTGTCGTCAGTTATGGATAAATCGGATGTTCTCATTCAAATCACCTCTCTGATGCAAATGTGGCCTCCCCACATATCCATGGCAGGACTATTCAAAATCCTTCTGTCTAAATTATAGACTAAATAGTGAACATATGTACCCTTCTTGGAATGTAAAGGCAAGATAACGAAAAAAAGATGACTCCCCGCGGAGTCACCTTTGATCTTACTTATCTATCATTACTTAGGCTTGAAGTTTGCTCGGTTCAGCGGTGATCGTCAACTCATCTGAAGGAGGCTGATATTCCTTTGACCAATACTCCGCATTTGAAATACCTGCTTTCTCCGGGTCGAACACCGGATCTATCCCTTGCTTTCGCTGCCGTTCGTAATCCTTAAGCACGCGGAAAGCAGGTTTGGCCAGCAGAATCATGGCGATTAGATTCACCCAGAGCATAATACCGACGCCCATATCCCCCAGTGTCCACGCCAGAGCCGATTCCTTGACCGCCGTTCCGTAGAACGTCGAACCCAGAATAACCAGCTTTAGGACGAACATGGGCCATTTTGCTTTATAATCTGCAACCAGATAGGCCATATTTGTTTCTGCGATGTAATAATAAGAGATAATGGTTGTAAACGCGAAAAAGAACAATGTAATTGCCAGCAGACTGGAGCCGAAGCCCGGAAATACCGACTCAATAGCAGCCTGTGTATACTGGGTCCCCTCTTCAACACCGGGAAGATTGTGCACAATAAAATCGCCACCGGGTCCCTTCACGTTATACATACCTGTGAACAGAACCATAAAAGCCGTAGACGTACAGACCAAAAAGGTATCTACGTACACGGAAAATGCCTGGACCAGCCCCTGCTTCGCCGGATGAGATACTTCCGCAGCGGCTGCCGGATGCGCACCAGAGCCTTGTCCGGCTTCGTTGGAATAAATGCCCCGCTTTACGCCCCAAGCAATCGCCGTCCCTGCCATACCGCCGAACACAGAATCCACGCCAAAGGCACTACGAAAAATCAGCGAAAATACATTGGGAAGCGCAGTAATGTTCGTCATCATAATGTAGAAAGAGACAAGGATGTAACCAAGTGCCATAAACGGAATAACAACCTGAGCGACATTGGCAATCCTTTTTACACCCCCAAAGATGATAAGTGCCAGCAACACGACTACTAGAATCCCTGAAACCTTCATATCCATGCCAAACGAGCTTTGAAAAGCTACGGCAATGGAGTTCGATTGGGTGCCTGGCATCAGTAAACACATCGCGACCAACGCAGCAACCGCAAAAATGATGGCAAACCATTTTAAGCCTGTCCCTTTTTCAATATAAAAGGCTGGGCCGCCCCGGTACTGACCATCTCGCTTTACCTTATACACCTGAGCCAGTGTGGATTCTACAAAAGCTGTAGCCGACCCGATAAAGGCCATGACCCACATCCAAAATATCGCCCCAGGTCCACCCATACCAACCGCCAAAGCAATCCCAGCAATATTCCCCGTCCCTACACGCCCCGATAGTGCCATCGTAAAGGCCTGAAAGGAGGATACACCTGCCTCGGAACTTTTCCCTTTAAATACTAGACGAATCATCTCTTTGAAATGCCTAATTTGTAGGAATCGAGTCATGATCGAAAATAATAGCCCCACGCCCAAACAGACATATACCACAGGATTGCTCCAAATGACGCCGTTTACTGCCTCTGCCCACTGCTCTAACATTCCTTGTATTTCCCCCTGATCAATCAATTGATTTTCTAGTCTATGTTTTCAGAAAATTTGCATAATTACAAAAAATTATAGATTAGTTTTTACCCCCATACAAGTTAATTTAATTGACATATTGTCAATTACAAGTGAGCTTACCGGCTACATAAAATGACGACAAAAAAGCTCTGATGATCCGGGAATGTGGACCATCAGAGCCTTGTCCTTAAGACATTTAGGCAATGCTTTCTTTCTCATTCAGAGCACTAGACAATTTCAACAGTGGAGCCTGCTCCGTTACCTCTTCTTGAGCAATTGGAAGGACTTCAGTATATTCGGAAGAATTCGTAATGATAACTGGCGTAATCGTAGGATAACCCTCTGCCCTGATTTGCTCAACATCAAACTCAAGCAGTAGGTCCCCAGCTTTCACCTGATCGCCTTCTTTGATATGGGACGTAAAATGTTTACCGTCCAGCTTGACCGTATCTACTCCGACGTGAATCAGAACTTCTGCGCCATGATGCGAAACAACTGCAAGCGCATGTTTTTTCTTGAACGCCACGGTGATGGTTCCATCGAACGGGGCCACGACTCTGCCCGTTGTCGGTTGGATGGCGATCCCTTTGCCCATAGCTTCCGAAGCAAATGCAGGATCGGGAACCTCCGACAAAGCGACCACAGTTCCTTCAATTGGGCTGAGTACCTCTTCATTAGAAACAACAACTGTAGAGGTCGATTCTTTAGCCGAATTGTTAGTAGTTTCCTCTTCTTCAACTGGATCTTCAAAACCTAAAATATAAGTCAAGATGGCCGACACCAGGAATGAAACGGTAATCCCTAAAATCAATCCCGGGAATCCTTGTCCACCAGGGCCGTAAAAGATCGGCAAGGTCAGCAATCCCGGTGCGCCGGAGGCAAATGCTTGCGTTCCCGCTTGACCGATAATGGCACCACCAACGGCGCCGCCGATAATACCTGCAATAAACGGACGTTTCAGCGGAAGCGTAACCCCATAGACGGCTGGCTCCGTGATGCCGAACAAAGCGGTCAGTGTGGCGGAACCCGCCAAAGTTTTCAGCTTCTTATTTTTGGTTTTCAACATAACACCGAATGCAGCGCCGGTTTGAGCAAAGATGGAAGCCGCAGCGGAAGGCTTGATTCCGTCTCTGCCATTAACAGCAATATTATTAATGAATACAGGTACAAGACCCCAGTGAACACCGAAAATAACGAGCAACTGCCAGCAAGCACCAAGGATTGCTCCAGCTAGCAATGGACTAAAGCTAAATGCAGCAACGAGTGCAGTAGCGATCGCGTTGCCCACATACACCCCGACTGGACCAAACACGATCAGGGTTAGAGGAAGCATAATTACAAGTAGAATCAAAGGTGTAATAAAGTTTTTGACGCTCTCATGGATCACTCGATTGCACCATTTTTCCAGCTTACTCATGACGATGACGGCTAAAATGATCGGAATAACGGTAGATGAATAACTCATCATAACAATAGGAATACCGAAAAAGTCCGTAGGTGTACCTTCCGTTTTTAGCGTAACAATGGTCGGGTAAAGCAACCCTCCGGCAATGGTCAGGGCAACGAAGATATTACCTCCGAATTTCCGTGCCGTTGTAACCGCTAACAAGAGAGGGAGGAAATAAAACAAGCTGTCGGCCGCAGCATACAAAATCATATAGCTAGTGTCTTTCGGTAGCAACCAGCCGAGGTTGCTCGCAATCAGCAGCAGACCTTTCAGAATACCGGACCCCGCCATAACTCCGAGCAACGGTGCAAAAATGCTGGAAATTACGTCGATTACGGCGCCAAATCCTTTGTTGCCTTTAGCAGAATGATCTTCTTTTCCAGTATCATTCAAAATATTGGATACTTTGCCGATTGCATTATATACCTCTGGTACTTTGTTGCCGACTACAACCTGGAACTGACCACCGCTCTGCTTCACAGTGATAATTCCGTCGGTTTTTTCCAACTTTCCCTTGTCCGCTTTTGCCTCATCTTTTAGCACAAAACGCAGGCGTGTGGCGCAGTGAACGAGCGATACTACATTTTTTTCGCCACCTACCAGGTGTACAATTTCCTTAGCCAGTTTTTCATAACTCATGATGGACACCTCCATGTTCTAAGGGGCTTTTTACATATTTAGGCACACAAAAAACCTAAGCCTTGAAAAATGGTGGGCACTTTAGTCCCGCGATTTTTCATGACTTAGGTTTTGCCTGCATAACCAGTAACAATCCCAGTTAAAACTTATTAAATTCCTGTTACTCTCATAATATAATCATTCTACCATATTTGTCAACAAAAACTTTTAATCGTCTATTCTTGGTCCTTTTTCGTTGAAAACGTTCGACTTATCTGTTCACCACCCGTTCAATATGCACGGTCAGATACAATTTTTCTTCGTTCGTCAATTCGTGTTTGTATTCTTTTTGCACAAAAGTTCCGATTTTCTCTGTACAAGCAGCCGCTTCCTTATGCTTTTCCTTAATCATGTCATACAAATGATCATAGTTATTTTCGTAGTGATTTCCCTTAAATACGCGCTGGGCGAAAAATTTCAGATGCGTAATAAAACGGAAATAGCTCAGAGAGTCCTCGTCGAACTCCACCTTAAAATGATATTTTGCGATATTGATAATTTGCTGGATAAACTTCGTGATACTCATGGTTGTAATGACTTCCTCGTTCATTTCAGCATTCACGATGTGAATCGCAATATAAGCCGCTTCGTCCACAGGCAGTTCAATACCGAGCCTTTGTTTAATTTGTTCCAACGTTTTCAGACCCATCGCGAATTCTTCTTTGTACAGCTGCTTGACTTCCCACAATAACGCGTTTTTGATTTCCAATCCTTCCCGGTATCTTTCAACAGCGAAATTGATATGATCAGTCAGCGAAACATAAATATTTTCGTTCAGCTTTCTATTCAGATTATGCTTGGCGTCATTAATGACTTCCTCCACAATCACAATCAAATCAAGCGGTACCTCACGTAACAGCATTTTAAAGTTATCGGACGTCTGCTTGTTTTTCAGAGCAAATACCTTCTGAATTCTGGTTTCGTCTACTTTGTCTCCAGGCTTTTTCTTAAAAGCAATCCCCCGACCCATCACCACGAGTTCGGTGCCGTCCGTCTGGTAGACGCTGATTACATTGTTGTTAATGACCTTTGCTATGTTCATCTCGATCCCCCGTTCCATATGCCAGCAAGAGCCACACATGCTCCATCCTCTTTATTGTAAACAGAAAAAAACCGAAGCACGCCAAATAAACAAGACTGTAACATCCGCTTATTCGTGGCTTAGGTTTTGCCTGCTACGCAGTAACAATCCTAAAAATGATGGAATTGCGTCAAGTATAGCCCGAAGAGGAACGATTGTCAACGCTTTCAATGAAGAAACGGAGATCGGAAATCCCCGTGGGCCCGGGACGTCCGATCCTATTTACTGGTGGTACGATTATTCGCCCAGATTTTCGCCGTCGGAATGAATTACATTTTTGTACCAGTGGAAGCTTTTCTTTTTAATACGTTTCAACGAACCGTTGCCTTCGTTGTCACGGTCCACATAAATATAACCATAGCGCTTTTTCATCTCTCCTGAGGAAGCGCTGACAATGTCAATAGGTCCCCAACTTGTGTAACCGATAATTTCGACTCCGTCTTGAAGAGCCTCACCCATTTCGGCAATATGCCGCTTGAGATAGTCGATCCGGTAATCGTCGTTAACTTCTCCTTCAGGCGAAACCACATCATTGGCACCAAAACCGTTTTCCACTACGAACAGTGGCTTTTGGTAACGGTCATGCAATTGGTTGGCTGTGATGCGGAAACCTTTGGGATCAATCGTCCAGCCCCATTCGGACTTGTCCAGATATGGATTGGCTACGGAACCAAATACATTACCACTGGTCATGTTCTTGACGATTTCCGGGTCTGTGCTGGTCGTCCGGCTCGAATAATAGCTGAATCCGATATAGTCAACGGTATGATCTTTCAGAATGGCTGCGTCGCCTGATTCCATCTCAATGTTTAATCCATGGTCCTTGAAGAAGCGCTTCGCATAACCAGGATATTCGCCGCGTGACTGTACATCAATAAAGAAGTAGGACTCGCGGTCTTTTTCCATGCCCTGATATACATCTTCGGGATTACATGTATACGGATAGAAGCTGCCGGCAGCAAGCATACAGCCAATCTGGGCATCCGGGATAATCTCGTGACACGCTTTAACAGCCAGCGCACTTGCGACAAGCTGATGATGTGCAGCCTGGTACTGAATTTGTTTAACGTTCTCACCTTCTTGAAAAACAAGCCCGGCACCGAGAAACGGCAAATGGAGAAGCATGTTAATCTCGTTGAATGTCATCCAGTATTTCACTTTATCCTTATAGCGGGTGAATACTGTTTTGGCATAGGTTTCAAACAGGCCTACCAGCTTCCGGCTCCGCCAGCTTCCATATTTCTCGACCAGATCTACCGGCACGTCAAAATGAGCGAGGGTAACGACTGGCTGAATGCCATGTTTATGCAACTCGTCGAACAAATCATCGTAGAATTGCAAACCTGCTTCATTAGGAGTAGCGTCTTCTCCCGTTGGAAAAATACGAGCCCAGGCAATGGAAACACGCAGCGCCTTGAAGCCCATTTCTGCAAATAGCGCAATATCCTCGCGATAGTGATGATAGAAATCAATAGCTTCGTGGGAAGGATAGAATTCGCTTTCAAGTGGAGTCAGCGAGGGAACATTTCCTTTCATTATGCTTCTTCTCTTCTCTCCGGTAGGCAGCAGATCCACCAGACTCAATCCTTTACCGTCTTCCAAATAAGCGCCCTCGGCCTGATTGGCAGCAAGAGCACCGCCCCATAAAAAGTCTTTAGGAAAAATATAACTGGACATAAACATTCTCCTTCCAAATGTGTGATAAAAGGGGTAGCGAAGGGTGATAGACAATAAAAAAACCCAAACCAGCCTGTATACACTTACAGTGTAACAAGCCAATTCAGGTTATGCCCTATCGGTAACATCCCTTGAAAAGGTTATACGTATTTGATTGAAACTCTAACAAAGATTTGGGAACCTGTCAAATTCATTTGATATAATAACACGCAATTAACAAACCAACAACATTATTTCAATCGCCTATTGGGTAATGAAAAGAACCATGAAAGAGACCTCAGATAAACGACTTTACGAAAGATACCTAGCTGTTCGCCTTCGTCTGGAAGGGCACATGTTTTCGGAGATCGGTGATCTACTCAGTCGCTAATTTAAAATATTTTGTTGCAAGAAATTTAGAAAATCCCTTTGCATAGAGCCAAGAGGTATAATTTTTTTGATTATCTTGAACCTCCAATGCTGTCCTTTACTGTTAAATGACCATATTGCAGAAGACAGATATATGGAATGATATTTTTGTTCTTGTAAATCAGCTACTTCAAATTCAACTTTTTGTACTACTTTAGTGGAAAATAGATTCAGGAAAAGGATAATAATTTTATCATTATTTAGGAGTAATATAGCTCGACTTGTCCAAGCCGAAAGGCTTTGAGGAGTTGAATAGCAGATAAGCATGTTAGGTTCTCTATGCGATTCAGTTAGCTTATTAATAGTTTTTTTGTTAATGAATATCATAACCAAAAACCTTTCTATTTGGATGTTCAAATAAAATAGCTTTTTAAAGAATATCTTTCAAAATTTTTAAAATTCTAATTGTTTCCATTGGTTGTTTATTGATTCGTTTCATAAACTGGCCGACATGAAGCTTAATCTTATAAAACCTCTAAAAAAACACGTTATTCGCCACATTGGATTTAAGCCACAGCCATAGCCCCTCGACTGGATTCAGATTGGTACTATAGGGCGGAAGAAAGACCCGGTGCAGGCGTAGATGTTCCTTCAGGAGGAGTTGTAACCCAGTGGCATATAGTTATTAAGTTGTCCTCAGGAGAGTGTTTATCTTACAACATCATATAGAAAATATCTTGCCCTTTTTTACTATAAAAACAAGAAACCTCCATCAATTTATCCCCATTCTTACTGGGTTTACTGGTAGATAGTTTGTCTCATTTAGATGTTATAAGTAGTCTTATTTGATTTTATAAACCACATAGACAGGAATTATTTTAGTTTAAAAGTTTCGTTTCGTTGTCTCATCGTCTCAAATAATAGCACCGTAGAAGCCATAGCTGCGTTCAGTGATTCCGCTTGCCCCTGCATCGGAATGAATACCGACTCATCCACCATGCGCGCGGTAGCAGCAGAAATCCCTTGGCCTTCGTTTCCGATTACAAGCCAAGTGGAAGCGCGCAAATCTATGGTATAGCATGACAAGCTCGCATCCAGCGAGGTGCTGAGCAAGCGAGCACCTTTACTTTTGGCCTGCGGTAAAAGCTCCTCCAGGCTGCCTTCAATCACTGGCAGGTGAAACAACGATCCCATTGTGGAGCGGATCGTTTTGGGATTGTACAGGTCGGCGCAGCCATGACCCAATATTACGCCTGCGGCTCCAGCAGCGTCCGCGCTGCGGATGATGGTGCCTACATTGCCGGGGTCCTGCACCCCGTCCAGCACCATCACCAGTGCATCCGGCTGCTCCAGCAATGCCGGGAATGCGCTGCGCTCCTCCTTACGCACGATGGCAAAGACCGACTGCGGCGTCTTCGTATCGGTGCATTTTGCAATGACCGCCGTTGACACGGGAACCCATTCCACCGGCTGGTCGGCTGGATCCAGGCCATTCAGCTCGGCGGGAATGCCCTTGTCCAAATCATAGGCGACGGTTTCGACAGCCGCGTCCGAACGCAGCGCTTCCTGCACCAGATGAATACCCTCGACAATATATTTATGCTGCCGTGTGCGATGCTTTTTCTCCAGCAGTTGCGCCCACTCTTTTACACGCGCATTATTCGGTGAAATGATTTCCATTCGTTTAACCTTCCGTTTCTTTGTCCGTTTCTTAAAATAAATGATGCATCACTTGTACTTGAACATCAGCCTTCATTAGGCTGCGAATGCCAGCTCCAGCTTGGTCAGATCATCCTTGTGGCCCACAATGACAAGTACATCACCCGGCTCCAGACGATCTTCGGCATAAGGTGAAATGTTCATTTCCTGATTTCTGCGAATCGCCATCACATTGCAGCCGAAGCGTGCACGTATGTCTAGCTCCTTCAGGTTTTTGCCAATCATGGAATCGGCGGCTCTCATCTCCAAAATACTGTAGTCCTTGGACAGCTCAATATAATCCAAAATGTTGGGAGATGTCAAATGATGGGCTACCCGTAACCCCATATCCCGTTCAGGATAAACGACTTTATCCGCACCTATTTTTTGCAGCACTTTCCCGTGCAATTCATTTTGTGCCTTGACCACAAGGGCTGGTACGCCCATGTCCTTGAGAATCAATGTCGTCAGAATACTGGCCTGTATATCTTCGCCAATCGCAACTACGATTACGTCAAAATTACGGATACCCAGCGCTCGCAGCGCTTCCTCATCCGTCGAGTCAGCAGATACCGCATGCGTCACAATATTCGACATTTCCTGTGTACGCTGCTCGTCCGAGTCAATAGCCAGCACATCAAAACCCATCTCACTCAGCGCACTGGCAACACTGGAACCAAAACGGCCCATGCCAATGACCGCATACTGTTTTTTTGCCATTCCTTCTTTACCTCCCGATCACCATACTGTCCGTCATAGTATAGCATATCATGCTACAAACATAAATTTTGACATACTTATGCCAAATGCTTCTTCATGTATACTGGACAACAGCCCAAGCCATAATACATTCGACCACTACTACAACATACGGGAGGTACACATGCCCATTACAATGGATTTACGACAAGCAATTGTTCACAAAGTACACGGCAAATCAGAAGCTGATCTTACGGACATGATTATTGGGTCAGTGGACGGACCGGAGGCCGCTTTGCCTGGATTGGGTGTCATTCTTGAAATTGCTTGGAAGCATATGAGTCCAAACCAGCAGCACGATTTCGTCCATTTGGCACATGAACAAATCGATAAAATCAAACCCGTACCTTTAACCTAGCTCTAGCTATTTAACTTTTTGTTCCGATTTAATTGTGCTCATTATTTTACCCGTATTCTAAAATGAGAATAGTCCACTCGCATTAACATCGAGTGGACTATTCGTTGTATACACTAAATGACTGAGATCTAACGGTTCTGCATACTCAATCTTATGGAGCCATTTCCAAAAACTTAGCTGTCGGGTTTTTCTCCATAGCCGTACGCATGGCATACTCATTTTCGAACAAGGCAACATAATTGCCCTTCTTATCCTTTACCAGCGTAGAGTTAATACGGAACTTGCTCGGATCAATCTGATCATCCACAATCCAACGTGCAAATTGGAATGGCATACGCTGAAGCTGTACATCAACGCCATATTCACCCTTCATGCGGTACTCAAATACTTCAAATTGCAGTTGCCCGACAACACCCAATAGCGTATCGTCAAAGCTTACCGTACGGAACACCTGAATCATACCTTCCTCGGTCAACTGGTCAATACCCTTCAGATACTGTTTGTGCTTCAAGGCATTTTTCACCGTTACCTTGGCAAAAATCTCAGGCGAAAAGGTCGGCAATTCATCAAACACAACCTCGCTACCTTGGCTGAGTGAATCACCAATACGGAAAATACCCGGGTCAAACAATCCTATAATATCGCCAGGAAAAGCCTCCTCGACAATATCACGGTCCTGTGCCAGGAACTGCTGTGGCTGAGACAGCTTAATCTCCTTGCCCATCCGTACATGCTTAACACTCATCCCGCGTTGAAACTTACCGGAGACAATACGCAAAAATGCAATACGGTCACGGTGAGCCGGGTTCATGTTCGCTTGAATTTTAAATACATAGCCGGTAAACTTTTCGTTTGTTGGCTCAATTTCCCCAGCTGTACTACGGCGCGGCTCCGGTTTAGGAGCAAGCTGAAGGAAGTTTTCCAAAAATGTTTGTACACCAAAATTATTAATCGCACTGCCGAAGAATACAGGTGTTAATTCTCCACGCTGTACTTTTTCCATGTCAAAAGGGTCACCCGCGACGTCAAGCAACTCCAAGTCTTGGCATAATTGGTCATGCAAATATTCGCCCGCCATCTCACGAATGATTGGATCATTGTAATCTTCCACTTTTTGTACTTTGATCGTGGAATGGTCATCTCCCTGAAACAGCTCGACCTGATTTTTGACACGGTCATAGACACCACACAGCTCGCGTCCTGTACCAATCGGCCAATTCATAGGTACCGAACGGATGCCAAGCACCTGCTCCAGCTCCTCCATCAAATCAAAAGGACTGCGTCCCTCACGATCCAGTTTGTTAATGAAGGTGAAAATCGGAATTCCACGCTTCGCACAAACTTGAAACAGCTTAATCGTTTGCGCTTCCACACCTTTCGCTACGTCAATCAGCATGACTGCACTATCTGCTGCTGTTAATGTACGATACGTGTCTTCACTGAAATCCTGGTGACCTGGGGTATCCAAAATATTGATGCGGTGACCATTATAATCAAATTGCATTACTGAGGATGTTACAGAGATCCCCCGCTGTTTTTCAATCTCCATCCAGTCACTCGTGGCGTGTTTGCTTGCTTTACGCGCTTTAACTGAACCAGCAAGACGAATCGCGCCCCCGAACAGCAGCAGCTTTTCCGTCAGTGTCGTTTTACCCGCATCCGGGTGAGAAATAATCGCAAACGTACGCCGTTTGTCGACTTCCTGTTGAAGTATATCTGTTGTTTTACTCATTTCACATATCCCTTCATGATCAAATCCATTGCATTACTGCTCAAGCTATTCATAAAAAGGCCATGACGCACACCTGTTTTCATAAGTTCATCGGCTCTATGGGCTATATTGCCATTAGCTCCAGTATTCGGCGTACTCCGTTACCATATTCATTATAAATACGATCTATTTACATGTTTTAGCCTGCCTTTAACTTATAATCAGTTGCAAACTGAAAACCTGAGACTAAGCTATTATAGCACACTCCGAACGCAAAGCATCCCCTTACGTCCTGAACAGGACATAGGGGGATGCAGGACAAATCGGGATTACTGAACGCCGCCTACTCGCCAGATGACATTATCTTCATCCTGACCGCTAACCGGCCACCACTTGAAGCCATCCTGCTCCAATAGCTTGTGAGCACCTTCCGGTCCCCATGAGCCTGCAGCATAGGTTTCCAGCGTATCCGGGGTCTGCTGCCATACTTTAGCGATTCGATCGACGAATCCCCATGCCGTGGCAACCTCATCCCAACGCGTGAAGTACGTCGAATCACCCTCAATTGCATCCATCAGCAACCGTTCATAAGCCTCCGGTGAGTTGATACCCACCATACAGCTTTGGCAAAAATCCATAGCCAGTGGCTCAATATCTGATTCCGAACCAGGTTTCTTGGCATTGATTTTAATGTAAATGCCCTCCATGGGATTGACCCGAATCACGAGCAAGTTCGGTTCCAGCTTATGCTTTTGACCGAGGTACACGTTCGTTGGCATGCTCTTAAATTCCACAACAATCTCCGTTGTTTTTACAGGGAGACGTTTGCCCGTACGAATATAGAACGGTACGCCAGACCAACGGAAATTATCAACAAACACGCGTGAAGCAAAATAAGTCTCTGTGTTCGACTGTGGATCAACCTTGTCTTCTTGGCGATACCCCGGCAACTGCTGACCGCGATAACTGCCTTCGGTGTATTGACCACGCACCACATTGGTTTTCACATCCTCAGACGTTTCAAAAGGGCGCAGCGAACGCAGCACTTTTACCTTTTCATCACGGATATCCTCAGGCAACAAGCGACTAGGTGGCTCCATCGCAATCATCGTTAGCATTTGCAACATATGGTTCTGTCCCATATCCCGCAAGGCGCCGGAATGGTCGTAGTAACCTCCTCGTTCCTCCACCCCTACCGTTTCACTAAGCGTAATTTGCACATTGGCAATATGCTTATTATTCCACAGTGGTTCAAAGAAGGCATTCGCAAAGCGAATCACCTCAATATTTTGTACCATTTCCTTGCCAAGATAGTGATCAATCCGATAAATTTCTTCTTCGGCAAATACTTCTCGTATTTCAACGTTCAATTCTTGTGCAGATTCGAGGTTATAACCGAATGGCTTCTCAATTACTAGGCGATTCCAGCCTTTTCCATCCATCATGCCGCCATCTTTCAAGCTCTTCGACACGCTTCCGAATAATTCAGGAGCCAAGGCCAAATAAAACAACCGATTTCCCGGTATGTTAAACTTGCTTTCTATAGACTCCGTCTGCTGTCTCAGCTCATGGAACCCTTCGACATTGTTGATATCCAGCGATTTATATTCAAAATGCTCGGCAAATGCCTGCCATTCTTGATCATTTTCTGCTTTGTAGCGACTAAACTCCTGTATGGAAGCATACAGGTCATTACGGAATTCTTCCTCTGTGCGCGGACGCCTTGCTACACCAATAACGGCAAAATCTTCAGCAAGCTTGCCTTCGCGGTACAAGCTGTAAATAGCAGGAAAAAGCTTGCGACGAGCCAAATCGCCCGTAGCGCCAAAAATAAACAGAACTGCGCCTTGCGTCACAACAGATTCTTTAGCAGGTATGTCAGCCATGAAGTACCTCATTCTTCCCATGCCAAGATTCCGCAATCCACAATCCCCGAAATCCGCATGTAGTATTGTGTATATTTATACAAGATCATACTTGATTTTCGAAAAACATGGAACTAAAGATTTGATGATATTTTATCATATCCTACATGGATAAGCTATCCGATGAATCATAAATTTACCTTATAAGTCAGTATTCAATCGTGATGAGCGGGAAACCGAGCGTTATACGTGTATTCTGCTGCTCCCTATCTTCATGTACAGCCATCTGCATCTGGACCTGATGCTCACCGCTTTGAATCATTAACGGCAGCTCTGGAGCTTCATAGGATATAGCCACAGTAGTCGCATCCGTATATCTTTCTTTGGCCTGCATGGAGATGTTCTCTGCTAAGCTCGCCTCTGTCAGTTTCAACAGTTGATCTTTGGATTCCTTTGTATGCAGCGAACGCTGAAGGGCTGTGTTCCACTGCGCTTGAATCCCCATAGATTTTAATTGCTCAGCACAAAGCTTATGAAGCTGAATCAACCGCTCACGTCCTGCATTATTACTCTCCAGTTGAACAACTACATACCATTGTCCAGTTTGACGTTCCATCACATTTAAGCGGATTCTTAGATCCTCACTATGACGAACAGAACGATAAACCGTGTGTCCATTTTCTACGAGTTTGTTTACTGTGGGTATATTCAGCTGATCGGCTATCTGTGCCGCCACATCTGCCGGCTCTTCATGGTTAGAAATCCAATCGCCTTGCCACTTCACATCCAGCTTATCCAACGTACCCGGGGCCTGGTCCGAGATGATTAACAATGAACGTAAAGCCGTTTCTGCTTCGCGGGAATCATATCGGTTTGTCTGAAGGGTTCCGTAGCGCCAGCCAGCTAGTACCAGCACCGTTCCTAATACCAAAATTGCAATAATCCCTTTTTTAATCAGCTCTGCTTTTAACATTATCGTTCCCCCCGCTCCACAACCATCCGATTCCCACACCTACGCTCTGGTTACTTTCTTTTTCGGCTGGTTTGAAATCTATCAATCTATCAATAGCATTCCCTTTGTCAAAGGTTTTATACACACAGCTACGGCAAAGCCCTTCTAAAATATTCATCTGCCTACTGGGTGTTCGACCATACATCGTAGGCACCGTAAGAATAGACTATGATCACAATGCATCTTACACCAAAAGAGGTGAAATCATGTTTCCGATTTATCCTGTAAATGAAGCCAATGTGGCACCTCATGGTGGACGTCTGGTCTGTGCCGTTATGCGTGATGGTACACGACACATCGGCATCTTAAGTGGGTGTAGCAAAGGCAAGCTGATGTTGAACGGATATCCACCTTCTTTTCCTAGCAGTCTCTATGCCGGGAGCTACAGTAACAAAGGAAGACAAATCCCCAAAAAGATTTCCTCTAAAAAGAAAAAAAAGAATCCTAAAAACAAAGCTCGTACCTCGGCCAAACTAAATGCCTTAATTAAGCCGCCCAACGCACCTCTGAGTTCATCCTTTCCTTATGACGCAGGCGGATTTACTGGAAATGGCTATAGTAATTATGGAAATGGCAGAACAGGCTATCGCGGTGGGTACGGCGGATATGGATACGGGGCAGGGCTTGCATTAGATCTGGCTTTAATCGCCTTTTTATTCCTCCTGATCTAAACAACTTGTTATGGAACACAAAAAAACCGGAGGACTATTGTCGTCTCCGGTTCTTTGTATTCGTTTATTCTACTTCTACTTCTACTTCTACTCTGCTAATCCGTTCTTATAGGCATAGATCGCCGCCTGTGTACGGTCTTCCACTCCTAATTTAGCGAGAAGGTTCGTGACATGGAATTTTACCGTCTTAATCCCGATAATCAGCTCATCTGCGATATCCTGGTTAGACTTCCCTTGTGCCAACAGGCGAAGCACCTCCATCTCACGATCAGTCAGCTCCGTATGCGCGGGTGCCTCAGCCTGTGGTTGGCGGAATCGATTCATCATCTTGGAGGCCACCTGTGACTCTAGTACGGACTGTCCACGTGCAGCTGCACGGATCGCATCCGCTATCTCGGAAGCACGAGACGTTTTGAGCAAATAGCTGAATGCCCCTGCCTCAATGACCGGATACATTTTCTCATCGTCCAAATAACTCGTCAGTACAATCACCTTGGTCTCTGGAAGCAGGCGAGTTACTTGGCGTGTCGTTTCGATGCCATCCATGCCATCCATGACCAGATCCATCAAAATCACATTTGGCTTGTATTCAGAAGCCAACCGTATGCCTTCTTCTCCGCTTCCGGCCTCGCCGACCACTTCAATACCTTCTTCCGTCCCCAGCACCGCCGCAAGACCAATCCGTACCATTTCATGGTCGTCTACCAGCAGTACGCTAATCGGTAATTCCGTTTCCATGATCATCGTTCCTTCCGCTTTCATCATTAATAACTGGAACGGACACCTCGATCCGTGTTCCTTTTCCCGGAGCCGTTATATACTGAATAGCTCCCCCAATCTCACTGACCCGCTCCTGCATTGTGGATAATCCATATGAAGTCTGCTTTTTCTCATCCAGTTCAAAACCAATACCGTTATCCCGAATCGTCAGCCTGATAGAATCCGGGCGTTGCACGATACGAATTTCCATGCGGGTTGCTTTGGCATGGCGCAATGTATTAGACATCGCTTCCTGAACAATGCGAAACAAGTGGTTCTCAATGCCTTTAACCAACTGTACTCCGCTTTCAATTTCAAAATCAATCTCCATCGGTACCTTTGCCTGCAACTCTTGTACCAAATCACGCAAACCCTGCTCAAGCCGTTTCCCTTCCAGATAGACAGGCCGCAGATGAAGTAGTAACGCCCGCATTTCGGATTGTGCCACGGAAGACATTTCTTCAATTAGCGCAACTTGCCGCTGCGCTTTATCAAAATCCTTATCCAGCGTCCTCCCCACAGCCGTCGCCGTCATTGAAATAGCAAATAATTGCTGTGATACGGCGTCATGCAACTCTCTGGCCAGCCGCTGCCGCTCCTCCACAATCGCAGTCATCCGTGCTTGTTCTGCCAGCTGAGCATTATCCGTGGATAAGCGTTGTAAAGACGTAACTTGTTCCTGCCATTTACGCCCAATCCGTTCCAGCTGCTCACCCAGCCTGCCAAGCTCATCATGCCCTAGGGGCGGCAACTCACGTGCTGGCGTTCCCTTTTCCCACATCAGCAACGTCTCTCTCAACATTTCCAGTCTGCTTTTAAAGCGGTAGCTTTCATAAAATCCGTACATTGCCCCTGTACCAATCAACACCAGTATAACGGCTCCTGCAACTTTCAATATCATTCCCCAGGTTGGGAACGACTTCACATATCCATATGTATACAGCATATAAAAGACAACTACGCCCACAACAACACACAGGAGGATACCTTCACCCATACTGCGGGTTACCATGTTGGACGTTTTTTTATGATTCATCCCGGCTCCTCCTGATTCAATAAAATCGGACGCGGACATCGCCCGCCAAGTACGAAACGACAAACTTCACTTTATACTCACTCTGCTCAAAATGGGGAGACTTCCAAACCAGTCGATTGAGCATCCCCGCCTCATGATCCCGGTCAAACTGAATCTGTCCGAACAATATGAACATCTCCACCTCTACACCGTAATTATCCGGTAGGGTGATGTCAATGTCACCGAAGATCCCCTGCAAAAATATGACGGGCTCACGTTCCTCTGGGAGAGCCAACGTCAGGTCGGCATCCACGTCCCCAACCACATGCCATATGCTTGTGCTGCGCAGGCTCCAAGGCACTTCATCCCATTTATGATTGGATATAAAATTGTGCTTGAATATGGAGCTTTGACCTTTATGCAGCTTCCTTGAACGTGAATAGAATACAGCTAATGATGCTAGTGTAACTACCACAAACAGGAACAAATGATCCAGTACTAACAGTCCAGCACCAATCGCAAGCATCGTGTAGCCCTTTTTGATTTTGGAATTGCGGATCTTATATATTCCGGCCAACATTAGGATCAGTGCAACCACGGAGAGGAACCCAATCCACTGACCGAATAAAATGATAATCCCGATGCCAATCCCTGCCAGTGCCAAGGCTGATTTTCTTCTCTCCATGCTGCACCCCCTTTTTGTTTATACAGGACGGAAAAGCCATAGTGGCGCAACATTCCGCCATATGGCTTTCCTGAACCATACAGATTAGGCACGATCATCGACCAATGTCCATTCCATACAGCATATCATAATGTCTTGTTTCCGAGTAGTCAGTCCTTCTTCATATCGACTGGTTTAGCACCTGTCTGAATTTTGGACTTAAGCTGTTGAAGCTGCTCATCCACTTTAAACTGTTTTTCAGCCTCAGCCGGATTAACATATGCTTCTCCTGGAGCTTGACGGTAAGGAGCACGCAGTACGTCAGCTTCAGCTTCCATTTGCATGATTTTTTCTTCCATACGGTGAAAGCCCAGTGAAGCAGACCCACTTTCAATCGTGTGCAAACTATTGATTTGAGACATTTGCTTTTTGGCTTTCGCCATTTGAGCACGGGATACCAACTCATTGCGCTTGTTGCGCATTTTATAGAATTCATCTTTCATGTCGTGAAGCTGCTGTACCAATTCTTTTGCTTGAAGCTCAGCTTGTGTATGCAAGTCGCGGTATTCGTCCTGCTTCTGCACAAAATAAATCTTCTCTCCCAACAACTTGCGCGCTACTTCTTCCTGACCATTTCGCAATGCGGATTCAGCTTGTTTCTCACGCTCATTGGATACACGTACCGCTTCCTCCAAACGCTGTTTCATACGTCGTTCATTCGCCATTTGCTTGGCAACCGTTACCTCAGCCTCGTGAATTTCTGCCTCCATATCGCGCAGATATTGATTCAACATAATAATCGGATCTTCCACTTTATCCAACACTTCATTCACCGATGCTCTTGTCATATCCTTCATTCTTTTAAAGATCCCCATTATTTACGATCTCCCTTCTCAAATTGCTCTACTTTTTTGCGTAACTCTGCCAATTCTTTTTTCATTGCCTTTTTCTCGATATCTTCCATCATGGAATCCAGGTCACTGTTCTGACCTGTGTTAAATTTGGATGAGTTGCGGGTATCTTGACCAAAAAACGGATTCGAATTGCCATATGCACCGCCCTGGTTGTAACCAGTTCCCTGCCCATACTGCGATCTTGTATTGTTACTGCCATAATAGCGTGGATCCTGTTGATTGTAGGGACCGCTGTCAGGGCCAAATCCTCCATCGAAAGGAGATCTCGGCTCCTTGGAGATAACCAGGGCCGCAATTACATAAATCATAAATGTGGTTCCTGCTGTAATAAAGAAACTGATCACAACCAGAATACGAATCCATGTTGAGTCCATTCCTGTTGCGTCAGAAAGACCGCCACATACACCTGTTATTACTCTATCCCGGCTTGATCTGTAAATTCGGGTCATTATCAAATTACTCCTTCCCGCTGTTGTTCAGCTTGCTTTTCAGTCTCGCCCACTCTTGTTCGAGCAGCGATCCACCGCCTTGGGCATCCTGTGCATGGTCGCCCTCACCCCGACGTAAATCACGCAGACTCATCGTTTCTGCTTCCATATCGGCTACCCGGTCTTCCAAGCGGTTGAACATTCGGGGAACATTCCGTCCACCGTATGTACCAGCCCGTTCGTTCATTTGCTGCTGGAGTCTCAACGTCTGTACACGTGCCGCATAATACTGACGCTTGCTGTGTACCGTTTGATATTCTGTCTTTAATGTATCTAGCTGTTGTTCTAGCTCACGTAGTGATTCACGGCTCTGCTCCCACAGTTCTCTATACTGCTCTTCTTTTTCTGCATATAGCATTTTCTCCTGAAGGGCCAGCTTCGCGATATGTTCTTCATCAGCCTTCAAAGCCAGTAGCGCCTGTTCCTCCCGTTTGGTCTGCATGGACAATGCATGATCCAACTGCTGCTTCATCTGTCTTGTATGCATCGCATACTGTTGATGGAGTTTTTCCGCTTCGGCAATTTCCTGGCGGGTATTATACAAGAACTGGTCAATCAGTTGCACTGGGTCTTGGCTTTGTTCCAAATGCTCATTGAAGGTCGCTACCGTGATATCGCGCATTCTTCGAAAAACACTCATTTGCGTCTGCTCCTTTCACAATTCGTATTCCATAATTCAACACTTAGTTACTGAAATCTTTCTTAATTCTTGCTAAACTGCTAAAATCAGTAATGTCTTCTGCGGTCACTCAGCAGGGAAACACCAAATATGATTAACCCGATTGCCAGTAGCGGTCCCAGAAGCCAGGACAGTTTGCCAAGCAAAATCAGTACCCCAAGTACGAGTACGATCCAGCCGAAGAGCGCATTTCCTTTTTTCACACCGTAGTAGCCTAGCATCACCATAGCTATCGGAATTAAGTAACCAATCAGATGTCCTAAAAAGTGACCGAAAAACGGAGTAAACTTACCGAGCAGCATAATCGAACCCAACACGATCAGTACAATGGCTAACCCATTCCCTTTGTTAACTCTCATCATCTCTCACCGCCTTTCACTGTGTCTTGCTTATGTCCTTATTGTACGCTGAACTAGCGTTTGACAAAACGGACCCCAGACGGTTTTTGAACCTAGACCTAAGTCGGGGATGAGTATAGACCTGCGGCTATCCTCATCTACGCTGTTCTGCTGTACGGGCTATCGAGTGTTGCTCACCCGCTTGCTTGGAACGTAGTGAAAGGACGAGACAAGCCAGTAACGCTATAGCTGCAACCATATAAGGCAGATTAATATGAACATCGAACAGCAATCCTGCAACAAGCGGTCCAATCACATTACCCAAGCTGGTATAGGACGAGTTCATGCCTGCCACAAAGCCTTGCTCATCTCCAGCCTGCCGCGATAGAGAAGTGCTTACTGCCGGACGAAGGATATCCATAGCCAGAAAAATAATGAAGGTCGTCAGCATAATCATCACGTACTGTTCAGCAAATAGGGTTAGAAAAATGAACAGGCCCCCAATAGCCAAACAGAGGTGAATTATTTTTTTCTCTCCAAAACGATTAATGATCCATCCAAATATAGTCGCTTGGACAACTGCTCCCAAAATGGAGCCTGTCGTTATGATGATGGCAATATCCATCGGTGTAAAACCATATTTATGGTCAACAAACAGTCCAAATACTGTTTCAAAGTTCGCTAACCCAAAAGCAACGACAAATACAATGAGTAAACCCATGAAATATGGAGATTGATATGACTTGGAAAATTGCTGTAAAAGATTTTCTTTTTGACGTGGAAGCTCTCTATTATATTGTTGCTTTTCCTTGCTTAAAGACTCAGGCAGTACTAACAGAGACAAGATAGCTGCTATTCCCGCAGCTCCTGCTGCCGCAAAAAAGGGAATGCGTATTCCATATGTGGCAAGCAATCCGCCAATCCCTGGCCCGATTATGAAGCCTGTGTTGATCGCTGCATTGATCATGCCCATTCCCTTGCCTCTTTCCTCAAACGAGGTCACGTCAGCGACATAGGCCATAATAGAAGGAGTAAGCAACGCTGCCCCTGCTCCACCCATGATTCGTGCTATGAACAGGGTAGGAATGGAATTCGCCAGTCCAAAAACAAGCTCTGATAACATGAAGATGAACATCCCAGAAACAATCAACTTTTTACGTCCATAACGATCAGACAACTTTCCTGACAATGGTGATAACAAAAGCTGTGTCAACGCAAAAGCTGCAACCATCAGTCCCATCGAGGAACCATTCATCCCTAGCTCACTTATAAACTTAGGTAACACAGGGACAACCAATCCAATCCCCATGAATGCCAAAAAAATGTTAAGCATCAATAACAGCATTGCTCCTCGATTTCTTGTGAGTATAGACATATTTCCACCCTTCCTTTTCCGTATCTCTTTATTCAACATTAGGTAAACTTCATTATTCTTTTTCAAAAACAATTGAAACTAAAATTGTTTTCTTAGTTTTCATATAAAAAAATGGCCTCTTCAAATATGCAGCATATTGATGAGGCTATTTTTTATTTTTCGACCAATCCGAACAACAAAATATCTACAATAGAATAAGTTGCTTCCTCTACCGTCACACTGTTATCCAGAAAGAAACGCTGATCAAGCGTTAAATTTACAGATTCAATAATAAGCTTCATGATCAGAGCCTCATTTTTGTTCACAATAATTCCTTCTCGGATGCCTTCCTGAATTAATGTTCTAATCGGAGACCAGTCATTTAAATCGGCATGTACCCTTTTCCATTGCTCAGGATAATACTTTTTCATCTGGTCCAATATTCTTAAATCGTAAAACTTATAATACAGAGGCATGACCCTAATCGACTGCTTAATCTTGTCTAACAAAGATAACTCATTATTTTCGATAATCTGCTCAGTTTTTCGAATCATATCATCATTTGTACGCTCAATAAGTGTTTCTAAAATAAGCGTCTTAGACGAAAAATTTTCATACAATGTACGCTTACTAATAGCGAGTCTTTTCGCAAGATCATCCATCGTAAATTTCAATCCATTTTCATGAACTTCATCTACAAAAGCCTCCAAAATTCTTTCCTGCATATTCGTCCTCATTTCTCTTGTACTTAATAAACTAAAAATGTTTTTTCAGTACCACCATCTTACTATAAGATCAAAGACCTGGTCAAATCCATGTTAACCTTGTTGCCAAAATCATGAATACATAATAAAAAGGATGATAAAATGCCTTTAAGCATTTTATTATCCTTTTGTGTATATCGACGAGAGGACTCGAACCTCCATGGTTTCCCACTCGATACCGAATACAATCTTTCTAATACCTTGTTTGATGAAGGAAAAAAAGTGTTGCTCGTCGATTTCGACCCGCAAGGTAATCTGTCGATGTACTTTGGTATTGAGCAGCGGGATCAACTTCCGTAGCTATGGTCTGCGACAGGACTAACTCAGTTGCTCAGTATCAAGGAATTTAGAATACTTGTACAACTTCTTTAATATCATCAATTTCCTCAAGAATTGCGCGCTCAATAGCAACCTTTAACGTAATCGTAGCACTTGGGCAACCATTGCAAGCTCCCAAAAATCTTAATTTTGCTATACCGTTCTCAACCTCGACCAGTTCAGCATCTCCACCGTCACGCAGTAAGAAAGGACGTAGTTTGAGAAGAACTTCCGATACTTCATCGAATAAAACTCCATTTTCATCCATTATGTCAACTCCTCCCATTGTTTTACCAACCGTCAATTCAGACCTTTTTTCACCCTAGATCGTCTGAGTGATCCTTTGCTTTTTGCCTAAGAGTGACCTGTTGATCCGAAAGTTCCCTTATAAGCGTATGAATAGAGTCTAAAGGTATCATCACACCACAACTTGCGCTCAATCCTGACAGCATATTGAAGCAGAACTGAAGTTTTCGTATCTCTCGGGTAATTTGAGCTAGTTCTGAATCGTCCGAATTATTTTTCTTCATTACTAGCACCTCGCACTTCTTTAAAGAATGATAAAGGTTTGATCTATTAAATTAATGAATCAACCGATGCTTCCTTCCATCTCAAATTGAATCAACCGATTCATTTCAACGGCATATTCCATTGGCAATTCTTTGGTAAACGGTTCAATAAAGCCCATTACAATCATTTGTGTAGCATCTTGTTCTGTAAGCCCGCGGCTCATTAAGTAAAACAATTGTTCCTCGGACACTTTGGATACTGTTGCCTCGTGCTCTAAAGTAATCTGATCGTTTTTAATTTCATTGTACGGAATCGTATCTGATGTTGACATGTTGTCCAATATCAACGTATCGCACTTAATATTGGACTTGGACCCTGCGGAATCGCGGCTGAAGCTGGACAACCCTCGGTAGTTTACTTTTCCGCCCTGCTTGCTGATGGATTTGGATATAATCGTAGATGTTGTCTCGGGAGCAAGGTGAATTACCTTCGCGCCAGCATCTTGATGCTGATCTTTACCGGCTACGGCAATAGACAGGATGGACCCCTTGGCTCCCCGTCCTTTCAATAATACTGCCGGATACTTCATTGTTACCTTGGAGCCGATGTTGCCGTCCACCCATTCCATTGTGGCATTTTCTTCTGCCACAGCCCTTTGGGTTACCAAGTTGTAGATATTAGGAGCCCAATTCTGAATGGTCGTGTAACGGACACGGGAATCTTTCCGGCAAATAATTTCAATAACTCCACTATGCAGAGAACTGGTACTATAAATAGGTGCTGTACATCCTTCAACATAATGGACAAAGCTACCCTCTTCGGCAATAATTAATGTCCGCTCGAATTGACCCATATTTTCAGAATTAATACGGAAATAACCTTGTATAGGAACCTCGCACTGAACACCCTTCGGAATGTATACAAAGCTACCGCCTGACCAAACCGCACTATTAAGCGCCGCAAATTTATTGTCGGCGGGAGGGATGATCGTCCCAAAATGTTGCTTAAACACTTCGGGGTATTGCTTTAATGCACTATCCGTATCAAGGAAAATAACGCCCTGATCCTCCAGTTCTTTCCGCATGCTGTGATAAACTACTTCCGACTCATATTGAGCGGATACGCCCGCCAGGAACTTTTGCTCCGCTTCAGGGATTCCCAGCTTGTCAAAGGTTGCTTTGATCTCGGAAGGAACCTCCTCCCAGGTCTTTCCCTGTTTTTCAGAAGGGCGAACGTAATACTGGATGTCATCAAGATTTAGCCCGGTCAAATCCGCTCCCCATTCAGGCATCGGCATTTTGTAGAATTGTTTCAAAGCTTTCAACCGAAAATTGAGCATCCACTCCGGCTCTTCCTTGATTCGGGAAATTTCCCGGACAATCTCTTCCGTCAGACCTTTTCCAGATTGAAAAATAGACTGGTGCTTGTCGCGAAACCCATATTTATATTCGCCCATATCTGGTGCTTTTTTAGCCATTAGTATCACTCCTTTTTAACCTTTCAAGATTCATTTTGATTTGCTATGATCTGCCGAGCTTGCTTTCCACTAAATCTTTTAGGCGACTGCGAACACCTTCCAGCGGGATCTCCGAAATGACAGGAGCGAGAAATCCGAAAATAACAAGATGTTCGGCTTCACTCCGTGATATCCCGCGCGACATCAGATAATAGATTTGCTCTGCATTTACTTGCCCCACGGATGCAGCATGACCCGCGGTTACATCATCCTCATCTATCAGCAGGATCGGATTGGCATCGCCGCGAGCTTTAGGACTTAGCATAAGCACGCGTTCTGTTTGCTGACCATCACAATGGGTTGCACCTTTTTCAATCTTTGTAATGCCGTTGATAATGGCCGTAGCTTCTTCAAGCATGACTGCACGCGTAATCATCTGGCTTACCGAGCTTCTGCCAAAATGCTGAGCTTGAGTTGTATAGCTCGATTTTTGATTGCCCGTGCCAATAGCAATCACCTTATTGTCGGAGACCGCCCCGTTGCCTTGTATCAAAGTCTTGGTATCGCTGGCGGTATAACCATTGTTCATCTCACCGATAATCCATTCCACACCCCCATCAGCAAGAACGACCGCCCGTCGCTGGGTGAAATCTGTTGTAGTTGCAGCAAGCTGATGAACCGAAGCTACTTGCACCTTTGAGCCCGCCCCCGCGAAGACCTCCGTCACACCGTTATGCAATACCTTGACATCATCACCACTCGATACACAATTATCCACATAAGTGATCTTGCTGTTGCTCCCTGCCACAATTAAGACGTGAGGAGCAAAACACACACCGCTTGTATCGTTAAGAAAGATCGCTTGAATAGGTGCTTCAACCTCTACACCGTCTGGGACATATAGAAAAACGCCACCACTCCATAAGGCACTGTGTGCAGCAGATAAACGATGTTCTTCTGGCTTTACTGCCTGAAAGAGATAACGTTGAACCAGCTCCTCATGCTCTTTTGCCGCAGTATGCAGATCCGTTAAAATGACTCCCTGGGCGGCTAAGCTCTCGGACAATTTCGTATACACTACATCCGAGTTGAACTGAACGATTAGTCCGCCTTTCACCGGAGAAGCAACCAAACCTCGAACAACCTCCGGCGCTTCCTCCAAACTAGACCACGCATTCTCAGCTTTGTAATCTCCACTTTCGTAGATATCCCATTTTTCGAGATTGATTTTCTCCACTTTAGGCAACTCCAGCGTCCCTGCCAGTTCGAGTGCGTGAACGCGGCGTTCAATCAGCCAACGAGGTTCATTCTTAGCGCTTGACCATGCGCGTAAATCGTCCACATTCATTGAAACTCTAGCTTGTATATCCACGTGCTGTTCCTCCTCTCCGGCTTTTAAGCTTCCCTTACCGTCTCATCCGTAATCCCAAGTTCCTCCTTCACCCAATCGTACCCTTCAGCCTCCAAACGGTGTGCAAGCTCCGGACCGCCAGATTTAACTATCCGGCCTTGCATCATGACATGCACAAAATCCGGGGTAATATAATTCAACAGTCGTTGATAATGGGTGATGATTAAAAAGCCTCTATCCGGGCTGCGCATCTCATTTACGCCATTGGCCACAATACGCAGTGCATCAATATCAAGCCCTGAGTCCACTTCATCCAGGATCACAAACTTGGGTTCAAGTAGCATCATTTGCAAAATCTCATTCCGCTTTTTTTCACCGCCAGAGAATCCCTCATTCAAATAACGATGCACAAATTCCGGGTTCATCTCCAGCCCCTTCATTTTGCTCTCCATTTCACGGATAAAACGGATTAAGGATATCTCATCGCCTTCTTCACGCCGTGCATTGATGGCACTTCTGAGAAAGTCCGAGTTGGTCACGCCAGCAATTTCACTTGGGTATTGCATAGCGAGGAACAAGCCTGCCTGGGCACGCTCATCCACCTCCATCTCCAGAAGGTCTTCATTGTCCAATGTCACCTTACCGCCAGTAACCTCATATTTGGGATGGCCCATTAAAGCTGAAGCCAATGTACTTTTTCCCGTCCCATTAGGCCCCATAATCGCATGAATCTCTCCGCCATGAATCTCCAGTGTGAGCCCTTTTAAAATTTCTTTCCCTTCAATCTTGGATCTTAATTCCTCAATCTTTAATGTCGTCATTTATCGTAAACTTCCCTTCGGAGTATTCTTCGGCACGCGCCACCAAATCACTCATAAATTTTCCAATAGTCTGCAGCTCAACCTCGGAATAGGATTCAATGAATTGGTAAAACCTTTCTTCTTTTTCTTTGTGCAGTTCTTTATGCAAATGATAAACGTGTCTTCCCTTATCCGTTAAACTAAAGTAAATCTCCTTACGATTGCTGTTCAGTTGACTTCTCATAATGAAGCCCATTTCCAGCAGCTTTGCACTAATTTTAGTAATGCTAGCTTTGGACAACCCCATCTTCTCTACAATCCCGGTATGATTTATCGGTTCATAATCACCAATGCAATCAATAACGTGTACACTAGTAATATTGTTGGAGAGCATGTCAATCTCGTACTTTCTGGCCTGTTGCCGAAACGAGTTAAATTCTTGTTCAGTATACAGCTCATTCAGATGTAGCATTTTAATATATTGCTCGTAAAGATGACCTTTAAAATGATTTTGAAACTCCAATTTCCCAATCTCCCCTCTCTTGTAGTAGTTGCAGATCAAGTTCAGTGTCACCATTAGATTATTTTTTGTTCACTAGTGAACAAAATCATATTAACACAATTGATATTGATAATCAATATCAATTGTGTTGAATGTGACGCAATTTTGGAGGCGCTTTTCATGGGTTTGTTGTCATTGTCATCGGCCTCATGCTGTGTTTTGACTAGGGCACGTCCTGGAAATGGTTTTGCCTACCTCTGATCAATCCTGCTTTGCGGGGGTTGAACAATGGAACCAATTCGGCAGCACCCGGATGGATCTGGTAACCGAAGCCAAGTCCAATACCGTTGCCTATGAACGTCATGGTACACCTGCCACAGACCGGGGGCGCTACCGTAAAAAGAGGACAAAGGTGGTGCTTGGCCGAGCTGTTTTAAAGCCGTATCGCCGCGTTTGAGTACGCTATCGTGAGCATGTATGGCAAAGAATAATCCGTCAATTACCTGTGTCTGGATATGGTATGGGGCCAAAGAGTATACCAAAAACTGTGGTTTTTGCTGGTGAATCCGAACAGGCGATGCTCCATTCTAGCCAGCACCGATCTGACACTGGAGGCGACTTAGATCATCGAACTTTATACCGCCCGGTTCAAAATAAAATGCACCTTCTGGGCGCTAAAGCAATCCATCGGCGGATTCAGCTACCACTTTTGTAGCAAATCCATTCGGAAGCCCAACCGGTATTTGAAAAAGGATCGGGTTCACCCTCTGGAGTTGTTGGAAGAGGAGAAAGCGCAACGGGACATCCGCCTAACTGTAAAGATAAGAATGGTAAACGATAACCAAAATGGATCCCTACGGGGCTTAAGATAAAAGGAACCAAGAAAAGAGCCGAAATCTTGCTTCAGGAAGCCAGGAAGAATTATCATATGGAAGGACAAGCACTCGCGGTTGAAAACGAAGATATGCTGTAAGAGTAAAAGCGGCTACTCCATCCGGTAATAGCAAAAGGCTGTTCGCAGACTTTATGCTTCAATGGCTAGAGATGATGAAAAACAGTATCGGGCTTATCTCCTATATCTCCTATTCCGACACTGTAAAAGGCCACATAGATCCTTTTTCCGAGAGAAAGGGATGTATTGCTTGATGATTTAACTACAGAAGATTTTCAGACCTTGTATACCCATGAAATGAATGTGCAAGGTGTCAGCGCCAATACCGGTATTCATTACCACGCGAACATTTGCAGAGCCCTTCAGTATACCGTGAAAATAAAGCCGATTGTAGCGAATCTCCCTGACTCAGTTGAAAGCCCAAAAAAGAACAATTACGTCGTGAGCTTCTACAATGCCGAGGAGCTGAATCAACTCCTCGCAGTAATCCGAGGCGAAAGAATTGAGCTTTCCGTTATCCTGGCTGCCTTTTATGGGCTAAGCCGAAGCGAGGTCGTAGGATTAAAATGGTCGGCTATTGATTTATTGAATTGGACTATTAATATTAAACATACAGTCACATCGGGCAATTTGAATGGTAGATATATTGAAATTGAAAAGGACCAAATCAAGAATAAAGCCAGTCGCCGTATACTGCCACTGGTGGACACGTTCTATGAGCTTCTGATTCGTATGAAGGAATAACAGGAATCCTATCGCTTATCTTCTGACAATTCTTATTGTCTTGAATACCTGGAGTATATTTATGTAGATGTATTAGGGGTAAGCATGAAAGAAGTTCAGGAATGGTTAGGCCACAGCGATTATGCAACAACGGCAAATATTTATTCGCATTTGGAATACAACTCAAAGGTGTCTTCAGCTCAAGCAATGAGTGGGGTACTAAAGCTCAAATAAAAAAAGCCCACTAGAGATTATCTCTAATGAACTCTTTTAGTTAATACCGGCGAGAGGACTCGAACCTCCACGGTTTCCCACTCGATTTTGAGTCGAGCGCGTCTGCCATTCCGCCACGCCGGCGTATTAAATTATGGAGGCGCCACCCAGATTTGAACTGGGGAATAAAGCTTTTGCAGAGCTTTGCCTTACCACTTGGCTATGGCGCCAGAGTATAACAAAGCGGACGACGGGAATCGAACCCGCGACCCTCGCCTTGGCAAGGCGATGCTCTACCGCTGAGCCACGTCCGCATAATGATGGCTGGGGATATAGGATTTGAACCTATGCATGACGGAGTCAAAGTCCGTTGCCTTACCGCTTGGCTAATCCCCAATAAGTAAAGGGCGGCCGATGGGGCTTGAACCCACGAATGCCGGAGTCACAGTCCGGTGCGTTAACCACTTCGCCACGACCG
>NZ_JAAMNR010000056.1:0-342 GCF_011066115.1 Paenibacillus sp. EKM212P | reverse complement strand
GAAGGAGGCCAGGAGTACGTTGCACCGCGGACGCCGCTGGAAGCCAAGCTAGCCCAAATCTGGCAGGATGTCTTGAAGCTGTCCACCGTAGGAGTCACCGACTCATTCTTTGACGTGGGTGGGCACTCCCTGCGGGCAACGACGCTGGTGGCCAAAATCCATCAGGAACTGGACAGCCGGATTACGCTGCGTGAGGTGTTCCAACACTTTACGATTGAGCAGCAAGCCCAGCTCATCGCAACGCACGGCACAGATACCTATACGATGATCCCTGCGGCGGCGCAACAGGCGTACTACCCGGTTTCCTCGGCTCAAAAACGACTGTACATTTTGAGCCATCTG
>NZ_JAAMNR010000055.1:0-370 GCF_011066115.1 Paenibacillus sp. EKM212P | reverse complement strand
CGCTGCGAGAGCGTGCCGAAGCCTGGCTCGGCGAAGAGGAGCTGGCGCTGGCGGCGGTGCTGTACCTCGACGACGAAACTTCGTACAGCGAGGAGCGGACGAATGCGCCGCTGGAAGCGGATGATCACTTGCACGAATGCCGTCCGGAGGACCTGGCGTACGTGATCTACACGTCGGGAACGACGGGCAAGCCGAAGGGTGTGATGATCGAGCACCGCAGCCTGGTGAACACGGCGGCGGGCTACCGGCGGGAATACCGGTTGGATGAGTTCCCGGTGCGGCTGCTGCAGCTCGCAAGCTTCTCGTTCGACGTGTTCGTGGGAGATATCGCGCGGACGCTGTACAACGGAGGCACGATGGTGATTGTGCC
>NZ_JAAMNR010000054.1:0-386 GCF_011066115.1 Paenibacillus sp. EKM212P | reverse complement strand
CAGGATGCGAGCAATCTAATCCCTGTCGCCCGCCCGCATAACCTGGCCTATATGATTTACACGTCAGGTACCACCGGCCAGCCGAAAGGGGTCATGATCGAGCAGGGCAGTGTTAGCAATCTGGTAGATGCTTTATTGGAACGAGTATACAGCCGTTATGAACAGCCGCTTCATGTCGCATGGCTGTCGGCATTTGTATTTGACGCTTCAGTGAAGCAAATCTTTGCCAGCTTGCTGTTAGGCCACACCCTGCACGTGGTGTCCCGTGACGTCAGTCTGAGCGGAGAGCATTTGATCGCCTACTACCGCACGCACCGGATTGATCTGTCGGACGGCACACCTGCGCATCTGCATATTTTGAACGAAAGCGTCAATGTGACGGAAGC
>NZ_JAAMNR010000053.1:0-435 GCF_011066115.1 Paenibacillus sp. EKM212P | reverse complement strand
GGCGGTGTGGAAAGCTGGAGGCGCGTATGTGCCGCTGGATGCAGATTATCCGTCCGAACGCATTCGTTTCATGCTGGAGGACAGCGGTGCGACGGTACTGTTGACCCAAACGGGCTTACAGGAGCGTGCACAGGTATGGCTGGATGAGAGCAAAACTACATCCGAATCCGCAGCGGGTTTGCGTCTGCATACCGTACTGGCGGTGGACGATGAGTCGTTGTACACCGGGGATACCACAGACGTCAATCACATCAATGAACCGCAGGATCTAGCGTATGTGATCTACACCTCCGGGACAACGGGACGTCCGAAGGGCGTCATGATTGAGCATCGCAGTTTGGTGAATACGGCTGCAGCTTATCGCCGGGATTACCGTCTGAACCAGTTCCCGGTACGGTTGTTGCAACTGGCGAGCTTCTCCTTCGACGTGTTCGT
>NZ_JAAMNR010000052.1:0-444 GCF_011066115.1 Paenibacillus sp. EKM212P | reverse complement strand
TCTGAACCAGTTCCCGGTACGGTTGTTGCAACTGGCGAGCTTCTCCTTCGACGTGTTCGTCGGGGATATCGCACGGGCGCTCTATAACGGTGGAACGATGGTCATTTGTCCGAAAAATGACCGGATTGATCCAAGCCGTCTATATGGCTGGATTCGCGACTACCAGATTACGGTGTTCGAATCAACCCCGGCTTTAATCGTACCGTTCATGCAGCATGTGCATGAACACGGACTGGACATGAGCAGTCTGGAATTGCTGATTACCAGCTCGGATAGCTGCAGCGTGACAGACTACCGGGTGCTGCAAGAACGATTTGGCGCGGATATCCGCATTATGAACAGTTACGGCGTCACGGAAGCGGCGATTGACTCCAGCTTCTACGACGAAGAATTGTCGAAGCTGCCAAGCAGCGGCAATGTGCCGATTGGCCAGGCGTGGCTGAA
>NZ_JAAMNR010000051.1:0-474 GCF_011066115.1 Paenibacillus sp. EKM212P | reverse complement strand
AGCCAGTAGCTTTCCTGCTCACGAAGACGTTCACTTTGCATATCGGCATGCTGCCAAACCGCATAGTCCTTGTACTGGATGCGCAGGGGCGGCAGTTCCTTGCCTTCATACAATTGAGAGAACTCCTGCACGATAATTCCTTCCGTGACGCCATCCGAAATAATATGGTGCATGTCATAGAGCATGACGTGACGCTCCGGTCCGGTTTCCACCAGCTGAACCCGCAGCAATGGTGCTTGCGCGAGATCAAATGCGCGTACAAAGTCCAGTGCATACTGCTGGGTCTCTTCTTCGCTTGCCTGCACATGCTCCACGTTGAATGGGGCATTGGATTCAATCCATTGAATAACCTCGCCATCCACCATGTCGAATCTAGTTCGCAAGGCTTCATGGCGGACAATCAGCTGGCGGAAGGCTTGCTCCAGTCGCGTTTTATCCAAGGAACCTTCAATGATCAAAGCGCCTGGCATATTG
>NZ_JAAMNR010000050.1:0-483 GCF_011066115.1 Paenibacillus sp. EKM212P | reverse complement strand
CGGAAGGTGCGGCTGGATCACCTCCTTTCTATGGAGAATCGTTTCCTGCAATGGAAACATTCAAATCAGCAGGTACAACGTACCTGCAACTGGATATTCAATTCGGTTCATCACGTTCGTGTGAATGAAATGAATATCCTTAACTTACTCACTCGTTGCTCAGTTTTGAGAGTTCAAACTCTCACATCAGATTTCCAAAATATACTTGTATTCAAGTGTTGAGGAATTTGATATGATGTTTTTCCGGGGTTAAAGCCGGAGAGAATATTGCACCTTGAAAACTGGATACCGAAACGAAATTGCGTTTTAGAATATTCCTTTAAGCTGATCTTGTGTAAACAAGTGAAATAAAGGTAGCTGCCTTGAATTTCATTCACACATTCGTGTCGAACCGAAATTCAGAGCAAATCGTATTTACCATGTAAATACTAGGTTAAGCTACAAAGAGCACACGGAGGATGCCTAGGCGCCAGGAGCCGACGA
>NZ_JAAMNR010000049.1:0-500 GCF_011066115.1 Paenibacillus sp. EKM212P | reverse complement strand
TCTTTCATCTCCAGTCGATAACCTGCTTGCAGCAATCGGGAGGATACTTGCAAGGCCTTGATCGAATCGCCACCCAGCTCGAAGAAGTTATCCTGCGTGCCTACCGCTTCCACGCCGAGTACTCCGGCCCATACTGCAGCCAGCACTTGCTCCACCGTGGTACGCGGTGCCACATAGGCTGCACCGGTATGGATGCTTCCTTCCGGTTCCGGCAAGGCCTTGCGGTCGATTTTGCCGTTGCTCGTCAGGGGGATCGTCTCCAGTCGCATCAAACGTGCTGGCACCATGTGCGCTGGCAGCCCGGCTTCCAGTTCGGCCTGTACCTCCTCGATCCGCAGCTCGGCTTCTCCCGTGATGTATCCGCACAAGTACTTGTGTCCACGCTCATCCGTCCGGTCGATGACTACTGCTTGACGCACGCCTGGCACCCGCTGGATCGCCGTTTCAATCTCGCCCAGCTCGATCCGGTAGCCGCGGATTTTCACTTGATAATCCATCCG